>JAJZQY010000039.1 GCA_021806605.1 Pseudomonadota bacterium | reverse complement strand
AACTGAAGGCGCAGCAGCATCTCGGGGACTGGGATGCGGTGCTCGATCTTGCAGCTCAGCTCGATACCCGGAATGCCTTCGAAGCAGCCTATTCCGAACAATTGAAGCGTCATGCCAGGATAGAGAAACTGAAGCGCAAGGTGGCAGACGGCAAGGACAGATTCCTCGCCTACTGGCAGAAAATGCCGGAATCCGAGAAAAAGGATGCCAAGGTCGCATCGGTTGCAGCCCAGACTTTCATTTCGTTCGGCGAATGCGGGCTTGCGCAGAAGATCGTCGAGGACAGTCTCGACAACCAGTGGAATTCGCACCTCGTCGCGGTCTATGCCGAATGTCCAGAGCCGGATACCGTGAGGCGGATAGAACGTGCCGAAGCCTGGCTCAGGCAGCACGACGACGACGCCGTGCTGCTTCTGACCCTGGGCAGGCTCTGCATGCATCAGAAATTGTGGGGGAAGGCGAAAAGCTATCTCGATGCGAGCCTCTCGGTCCATCCCAGTGCTGCCGCGCATCTGACCCAGGCGAGGCTCGCCGAGATGATGCAGAATCCGCTTGATGCCGAGAAGCATTACCGCCTCGCCCAGGAACTGGTTCTGAGTGTCTAGCCTGCCGGAGCCCTTTCTCGCCAGGTTGAAGTCCCTTTTTCCGGCGGAGAGGTGCTACCTCGATGTCGTCGATCGCTATGCCTATTCCTACGACAATTCGCGGAAGATTTTCCTGCCGGATGCGGTCGTTTTCCCGCTGGATGCAGAGGAAATACGCGAACTGATCCTGCTTTGCAACGAATACGGCATTCCCGTAACCCCCAGGGGTCGCGGCACCGGCACTGCCGGAGGGAGCATCCCCGAGCGGGGAGGCGTGGCGTTGTCCCTGGAGCGCATGAGGAAGATCCTGGCAGTCGATGCGAAAAACCGCGTGATCGTGGCGGAGCCCGGCGTGCTCAACCAGGAAGTCCAGGAGGCTGCGAAACCGCACGGCTTTTTCTGGCCGCCTGACCCATCGAGTTCCGCCTATTGCAGCATCGGCGGCAATCTTGCGACAGGCGCGGGAGGGCCGCATGCCGTCAAATACGGCACGACCCGGGATCATGTTCTGGGACTCAGGGCCGTCACCGGGAAGGGCGATGCGATCAGGGCGGGATGCTACACGACCAAGGGGGTGGTGGGCTACGATCTGACGCGTCTTCTCATCGGCTCGGAAGGGACGCTTGCGGTCATCACCGAGGCGACCCTGAAGCTCACGCCGCTTCCCCAGGCGACGGGCGGCATTGCCGCCCATTACCGGGATGCGGAAAGCTGCGCGGATGCGATCATCGCCATCATGAGCCAGTCCGTGACCCCTTCGGCGCTGGAATTCCTGGACGAAGGTTCCCTTAACCTGATCCGCTCTCGCCATCCGGGCATGCTTCCCGAGAATTCGAAAGCGATGCTGATGATTGAAGTGGATGGGGCGCCTTCCGAAATCCCGGAATACTGTTCTGCGATACTGGCAGCATGCGGCAATTCCGGAATGATCGATGCCGAACGGGTTTCCGATGCGCAAGCCCTGTGGTCGGCGAGGCGGGCGCTGTCTCCGCTGCTGCGGGACATCGCGCCGAAAAAGATCAACGAAGATATCGTGGTTCCGGTCTCCCGCCTTCCCGAGCTTCTCAGGGGGCTGGAAGCATTGAGCTCGGAATACGGCCTTGCCAATGTCAATTTCGGCCATGCCGGAAACGGCAACATCCACGTCAACCTGCTGGTGGACCCGGACAACGGCCCGGAAATGGGGCGGGCGGAATCCTGCCTCGGCGAAATTTTCGATCTGGTGCTCGCCATGGATGGCACGCTCTCCGGCGAGCACGGGGTAGGGAGGGAGAAGATGCCCTACGTTTCCAGGGAGATCGACGCCGTGACGATGGATCTGATGAAGCGCATCAAGGCCGTTTTCGACCCGAACGGGATTCTCAATCCGGGGAAGCTGTTTCCCTGATCGCTTGACAAGCTACCGGCTCGATCCGGGTTATCGGGAAGTCGAGCCCGCCCAGGCCGGATGCGGCAGATTCGGATAGATTTGCGATCAGGAATTCGACTTCGCCGCCGTCCCGCCTTGCCGAAACTGCCGACTTGACACCCTTCGCGCGCACCGATGCCGCATATCGCTTCGCGGCGTCTTCCGTGTGGAAAATGCCGAGGGAAACCGCATACTGCCATTTTCCGGTTTCCTGGATCAGGAAATGGTCCCGGATTCCCTTGGCATCGAGCTTCCTGATGTTTTCCAGGGCCTCCTGCTTCGATTTCGCAGGCGGCAGATAGGCCCAGAAGCCCAGCATGCCGGCCTTCGCAAGGCTTCGTTCGGTGAACGCGACCGAAGGCGATAGGCTGTGCAGCGCGCGCCTCGCCTTGTCGAGCGCATCCCCGGAGAAGGCGCCCCATCTGTAGCAGGACATGGCAGGTGCGGGCGCCGGTGCGGAAGCTGGTGCCGGAGCGGAAGCTGGTACGGGAGCCGGAGCGGGGGCAGGAACGGAAGCCGGCTGGGCAAGTCTGATCCTGTCCGGATGGATTTCCTGGCGGGTGAGCGGGCTGGGCGCAGTCCGCCTGCCGAATTCACCCCATGCGGCAAGGGCCAGATTCGCCAGGAGCAACAAAAAGAAAAGCCACTTCATCCCTTCTCTCCCGATATCAGAACCAATCCTTCGAGCACCAGATTGTCGACGATTCTCGCCCTTGTTTCCAGGTGGGGGAGGACGAGTTCGGCATCCCCTCCGTTCAGAAGGCATTCGGGGTTGCCCCGGAGCCTGGAAATTTTATCTATGGTCCCCGCGAGGGAGAGGACCGCGCCACTCAATACCGCATCATCCGTGTTCTTCGGAGGAAAGGCGAAATGCCCTGCCGACGGATCCAGCCGGGTGCTTCTTTTCAGCGCATCCAGCATGGCTTGCAGCCCCGGCGCGATGATGCCTCCTGCGAATTTTCCGTCGCGGTCGAGAATGTCGACCGTCAATGCCGTGCCCAGGCTGACGACGAGGCCGCCCATGGCAAGGAGCTTCCTCGCTCCGATCAGGGCGGCCCAGCGGTCCGGGCCGAGCTGCCCGGGAACAGTGTAGCCGTTCAGGACGCCGCATTGGGACCGCTGCGCCTCGATCCAGGTGAAAGCGGACCCCGGGAGCATGGCCTCGATGCGATCCTGAATGGCTTTTCCGGCCACATTGGACCCGATCACCGAAGCAGGCTGCAGGCTTTTCCAGGCGAGCGCAAGCTCCTCGATTCCGGCCTGGTCCGACGCTCCCCTGACGATCCAGCCCCCGGGGCCGCGAAGTCCCCATTTGATCCTGCTGTTTCCAGAATCGATTGCGAGAAGATTCACGATATTCCCCTGAGGCTGACTTCTCCGGATGCGAAGGCGAGCCTGCCCCGGCTCGACTCGATCAGGATCTCTCCCTTTTCGCTGACCCCGACGACCCTTCCTTCCTCGGTTTTTCCCGAGGGAAGTTTCAGCTTTGCCTGCTTCATGTGGCAGGCATGGAGGTCATTCCATTCATTCCTGAAAGCGTCGAATCCCTTTTCTTCGAACGTTTCCAGAATGCCGGAGAGCTCTGCAAGGATGGCGGCGAGCAGCCGGTTGCGCCCGGGACTCTCCCCGGGGATGGCGTCGATGCCGGTCACCGCCTGGTCGATGTTTTCCCTGAGCGCTCCCGAGAGCCTGAAGTTGATCCCTATCCCGATCACGGCAAGGGTGGGGCCCAGCATGTCGCCCTTCACTTCGATCAGAATTCCCGCGACCTTCTGGAATTGGTAGAGCGCGTCGTTGGGCCATTTGAGGCGGATGCCCGCGATGCCGCAGGATGCCATTGCGCGCGCCAGCGCAATGCCGACGGCGAGGCTGAGTCCCGACAGGAAGCCCGCTCCCCTGTCGAATTTCCAGGCGAGCGAAAAGGTCAGCGACCCTCCCGGCTCGCTGAGCCAGGATCTGCCCATCCTGCCCCGGCCCATGGTCTGCATTTCGGCGGCGAGCACTTTGCCGTGCGGGCCGTTCTCGCGCAGGAGCGCCGAATTGGTCGAGTCGACGCTGTCGCGAATCTCGATGTCGAAGCGGCCCGCCTTCCCGGTCAGCGCCATCACGGCGTCCCGGTCGAGCCATTCGAAGGGCCGGTTCAGCCTGTAGCCGCGGCCTCTGACCCTGTCGATCGAGAGGTGGGAGGCGGCCATCGATTTTGCCGCGTTGCAGATGCTGGCTCTCGATACGCCCAGAGCCTGCGCCATGTCTTCTCCGGAATGAAACCGGCAATCCGAGAGGATGCGCAGCACGGAGAAGGAAAGGCGATTCAAAGACCCAGGGCTTTCTTCTGCAGGGCGATGATCTGCCCGATCCCGATCTCAGCCAGATCGAGCATTTCGTCGAGCTCGGCCCTGTTGAAAGGCACCCCTTCGGCAGTGCCCTGGACTTCGACGAGGCTCCCATTTCCGGTCATCACGACGTTCATGTCGGTGTCGCATGCCGAGTCTTCGAGGTAATCGAGGTCGAGCACGGGTTTTCCCTGATGGATGCCGACGGAAATCGCTGCGACGAAATCCGTGATCGGGAATTCGGAAATTTTGCCGCTTTTCACGAGGCTCTCCAGGGCATCGTAGAGCGCGACGAAAGCGCCGCTGATGCTGGCGGTGCGGGTTCCGCCGTCGGCCTGGATCACGTCGCAGTCGATCTTGACGGTGCGCTCGCCCAGGCGCTCGAGACTGGTTACCGCGCGCAGGCTCCTGCCGATCAGCCTCTGGATTTCATGGGTTCTCCCGGACTGCTTGCCCGATACGGCTTCGCGCTGCATGCGGCTGCCGGTGGAGCGCGGCAGCATGCCGTATTCGGCAGTCAGCCAGCCCTGGTTCTTTCCCCTGAGAAAGGCCGGGACGCCTTCCTCTACAGAGGCGGTGCAGATTACGCGGGTATCGCCGGATTCGACCAGGACAGAGCCTTCGGCATGCCTGATGTAGCTTCGGGTGAATTTGAGGGATCGGATCTGGTCGGGGGCTCTGTTGTCTGGGCGCATGGCTCTGCCTGTCTGGTTCGGGGCTACATTATAGCAGTCGAGGCCCGGCTTTTTTGCCCAGAAGCGCCTCGAATTGGCTTGCGGGCATGGGCCTGCCGAAATGATACCCTTGCGCCTCGTCGCATCCCTCTTCCTTCAGGAAAGCCAATTGATCGAGAGTTTCAACGCCTTCTGCGATCACCTGGAGACGCAGGCTGTGCCCCATGGTGATGATGGTCCTGATGATCGCGGCGTCATCCTGGTTGGTTGCGATGTCCCGCACGAAGGACTGGTCTATCTTCAGCTTGTCGATCGGAAAGCGCTTGAGGTAGGAAAGGCTCGAATAGCCTGTCCCGAAGTCGTCGATTGACAGGCGCAATCCCATTTCCTTGATGGCGCGCAGCGTCCCGATGGTCGCATCGGCATCTTCCATGAGGATGCTTTCCGTCATTTCGAGTTCGAGAAGCGATGGGGGGAGCCCGGTTTCCTTCAGGATGCGCCCGATCACATCGATGATGTCCTTTTGCCGGAACTGGACTGCGGAAAGATTGACGGCGACAGGCACCACAGGCAACCCTGCCGTATGCCAGATGCTGTTCTGGATGCAGGCTCCCCGGATCACCCATTCTCCCATCGCGGCGATGGCGCCGCATTCTTCCGCAATGGGGATGAAAACGGCAGGGGGGACAAGCCCTCTGCCGGGATGATACCAGCGCAGCAACGCTTCCATCCCGACGAGCCTGCCGCTCCTGATGTCGATTTGCGGCTGGTATTCGAGAAACAGTTCTCCTCGCTTCAACGCCAGCTTCAGCTCGCTTTCGAAGGAGAGCTGCTTGAAAGCCTTCTCGTTCATGTTTTGCGTGAAGAACTGGAAATTGCCCCGTCCGAGATCCTTGGCATGGTACATCGCAGCGTCGGCGTTCTTGATCAGCGACGTGTGATTCTGACCGTCGTCCGGGTAGATGCTGATCCCGATGCTGGGCGTGGTGACGATTTCCTGATTCTCGATCATGACCGGTTCGGAAAGGGTTTCGAGGATCTTTTGCGCGACATGGGCGGCATCGGCTGCTTCCTTGATCCCATTCAGAACGACCACGAATTCGTCCCCGCCCAGGCGAGCGACGGTATCCATGTCGCGCACGCAGCGCTTGAGCCGATTGGCCACGGTCTGCAGCAGAAGATCTCCGGCGAAATGGCCGAGGGAATCGTTGACATTCTTGAAGCGGTCGAGATCGAGGAACAGGATGCCGATCCTGAAATTGTTTCGCTTGGCTCCGGCGATGGCCGATTCGAGCCGTTCGTTGAGCAGCGACCGGTTGGGCAAGTTGGTCAGCGTGTCATAATGGGCCAGGCGCTGAATTCTTTCGAAAGAGGCTTTGCGTTCGGTGATGTCGGAAAAGAGCGCGATGAAATTGGTGATTTCTCCCTGCTCGTTCCTGACGCTGTTGATGGTTACCCATTTGGGGTAAATCTCGCCGTTCTTTCGCCTGTCCCAGATTTCGCCGTGCCAGTTTCCGGTGGAAAGCAGGGTTTGCCACAGCGCCCGGTAGAAGTCGGGCTCGTGCCTGCCGGATTTCAGCATGCGCGGATTTTTCCCGACGACTTCCGCTTCCGAATAACCCGTGATATCCGTGAAGGCCTGGTTGATCTTGATGATGTTGTTCATGCTGTCGGTGATCATGATCGCCTCCTGGCTGTTCACGAAAACCTGTGCCGAGAGCCTCAATTGCTCCTCGGCCTGCTTCTGGGCCGAGATGTCCTCGGCGATGCCGGTGATGCGGATGAGGCTGCCTTGCTCGTCCCTGACTGGAAAGGCCCGATCCCGTATCCAGCGGGTTTGCCCATCCGGCCTCACGATGCGGTAAGTGATGTCGCTGTTGCCCTGCCCCAAGTCCGAAAGCGCTGCTGCCACTTTCGCCCGGTCTTCCGGATGGATGGTTTCCAGCAGCGAGTCGGGCGAGTCGAGGCTGTCATGGGGGATGCCCCAGATTTCCTCGAAAGCCGGGCTGACATACAGCAGTTTCTGTCTTTTGTCGTCGCTCATCCAGAAAACCTGCTTGATATTCTCGGCAATTTGCCTGAATCGCTCCTCGCTTTCTTCAAGGCTGTGGGCATAGTCGTGGACTTGCCTGACGCTTTCTTCCAGGGTGCCTGCGAGCGAGTTGAATGCGCCGGCAATCTGGCCGATTTCATCGCTTCTGTCGACCCCGACGCGGCGCGAGAGATCGCCGTCCGCCTGCATCGCGCTCATGACCTGCTGCAGCGCCTTGACGGGCGCAGTGAAGGATCTAAGCAGCAGCCCGATAACGATGAAGAGTGCGCCCTGGAGTCCGATCTGACCCGCCCATAGAAAGGCGTTTATTTCTTCGATCCGGGTTTTTTCCTTCGACAGGTCGACGACGATGCTGGCTGCGCCGTTGACGCTGCCGACTTCGACATGATGGCACATCAGGCAGTTGGTTCCCCTGAAATTGGTGCTGACGATGAATGGAACGACGACTCTCAGGGAAGGGGAGGGCTGGGCGAGATCGACCTTGCCGAAATAGGTTCGGCCGGTTTCGAGCACCTTGCGATCGATGGCGTCTTTCGCCTGCTCTTCAGGAAGCCCCGGGCCGAACTGCCTTTTGACCTGGTCCGCGCGGATGATCCTGAGGCTGGATATGCCTGACGAGCTTCCCATCTTTCGGATGAACAGCATGCGGTTGGCCGGATCCTGGATTTTTCCGGTCAGCATCAGCATGTTCATGCCATTGATCACGCCGTCGGCAGTTACTACGGCACGGCTTTCGGTCGATTGCAGGATCTGGTCTTCGAAATGGCCGAGAATCCACCGCTGCGCGAGAAGCATGATGACGAGCAGGCAGGTTTGTATCAGCAGATGCATCCGGAACTGGATGCTCAATGAGCGCCACCAGCTTCTGAAGCTCTGTACCTTGATCATTTCAGGACTCTGAAAACATCATAATGGTTTCGCCAGAAACTGAAAATATTTCCAGGACAGGGCCGCCTTGCCTTTTCTGTCCCGCTTTGTTATGTTCGCCGGATGGCTAAAATCATCCTGCTGGCTGTCGTATTCCTTGTCGTCCATTCCCTGTTCAGGCATCGCGCACCGAAGCGGTCGGCTCCGAAGTCTGAAGACATGGTCAAGTGCGCCCATTGCGGCGTCCATCAGCCTGCAAATGAAAGCGTCGCCACAGGGGGGCGCTTTTTCTGCTGCGATGAACATCGCCAACTGCATGCGCGATGAACCTGGTCAGCCACATCCTCGCCCCCGAGGCGGAAACGACCCACGACGATCTGCTGTGGCGTCTGCTGCATTATTTTAACATCTATCGCATCATACTGGGCGGACTATTCCTTGTCGCGACGTTTTTCCTGGGCGGGGAGTTCGACTTCGGGACTTTCGACCCCAGGCTCTTTCTGTATGGGAGCGCCGCCTATCTGGCGGTGGGGCTGGCATTCATACTGCCGATCGCATGGCGCAAGCCCGATTTCAACGCCCAGTTGGCCCTCCAGGTCTGTCTCGACATCGTTTTCATCGTGATATTGATGCATGCGAGCGGCGGCATACAGAGCGGTCTCGGACTCCTGCTGCTGGTTTCCCTGGCCGCATCCGGACTCATCCGCCAGGGGAAGATGATGCTGTTCTTCGCATCCCTGGCCTGCATTGCGATATTGCTCGAACATACCTACGACCTGCTTTATTTCCAGTCCGCGACCTCCCATTATGTGCTGGCGGGCATGCTCTCCACCGGCTATTTCGTGATGGGGGGACTGATGCGGGTGCTCGCCCAGTCGAGCCGCGAAAACGTGGAGCTAGCCAGGCGGCGCGGCGCCGACCTTGCCAGCATGGAGAAAATCAACCACAGGGTGATCCAGGAACTGCAGGACGGCATCCTCGTCGTGGACGAGTCGGGCAAGATACTGAGCTGGAATCTCCAGGCGGAAAGCCTGCTGGCCGTAAATGGGGCAGCGCTCCTGGAGGCAAGCCTCGACAGGGAAGTGCCCCAGATCGCCAGGCTCTGGCATGCCAGAGCCGACAATGGCCGTGAGGATCGGCTTGCGACGGCGGGAAGCGGGAGGCGGATCCGGGTCAGGTTCGCCTCCGTCGACGGCGGCTGTTCGGTCATTTTCCTGGAGGACTGGAGCCGGATCCAGAATCAGGCGAGGCAGATCAAGCTTGCCGCCCTGGGTCGGCTCACGGCCAACATCGCGCACGAAATCAGGAACCCCCTCGCCTCCATCACCTATGCAGCCGAGCTGCTTGCCGAGGATGCGGCGGCGGAGCCCGTGCAATCCAGGCTGCTCAGCATCATCCTGGAAAACTCGAAGCGGCTCGACGGCATGGTTCAGGATATTTTGCGCTTCAACCGCAAGGACAGGGCCAATGCCGAAATCTTCAGCCCGGAGAGCTTCTTTCCGGATTTTCTCGACCAGTTCTGCCGGATCCACAAGGTGCCGCGCGAATCCTTCGCTCTTGAGCTGAACTCCTCGCAAAAGCTGGTATTCGACAGGAGCCACCTGAATCAGGTGATGTGGAACCTTTCCCGAAATGCCTGGCGCCATTCCCAAAAGCAGGAGGAGAGCATCCGCATCCGCATCGGCCGGGGAAGCCGGCCGGACAGGGTGAATGTCGATATCATGGACGACGGGCCGGGCGTTGCCGAGTCCTTGCAGGCCGAGTTGTTCGAGCCCTTTTTCACCACTTCCGAAGGGGGGACCGGGCTGGGGCTTTATATCGCGCGGGAAATTTCTGCTGCGAACGGCGCCACGCTGGATTATGTCGGCGATGGTCCGGGCGGCCACTTCAGGATCGAATGCAGGGGAGCTGACGGTGATCAAGCGTAAGGAAGGCATGAAGCGCGTGCTGGTCGTGGACGACGAGCCGGACATTCTCGAACTCCTCGATCTCGCCCTGCTGAGGATGGGGCTGGAATCCTTTTGCGCCAGGGACGTCAGGGGGGCGATCGAAGCGCTCGGCAGGCATCATTTCGATCTTTGCCTGACCGACATGCGCCTGCCGGACGGCGAAGGGCTGGAGCTGGTCGAATACATCGGGAGACACCATCCATCCCTTCCCGTTGCGGTCATCACCGCGCACGGCAGCCTCGACAATGCGATCGCCGCCCTCAAGATGGGGGCCTTCGACTACATGGCCAAACCCGTCTCGCTGGACCAGCTGCGCGTGCTCGTCAATTCGGCGCTGACCCTGCCCGGAGCGGCTTCTTCCGAGTCCGGCGGGCTGCTCGGCAATTCTCCCGCCATGATGCAGGTGCGGGAGATGATCGGAAAGCTTGCGCGCAGCCAGGCCCCGGTCTACATCAGGGGGGAGTCCGGAAGCGGCAAGGAGCTCGCCGCGAGGCTGATCCACGATAAGAGCGCCAGACGCGACAGGCCCTTCGTCGCGGTCAATTGCGGGGCGATACCCGAGAATCTCATGGAAAGCGAATTCTTCGGCTACAGGCGCGGCGCATTCACCGGGGCGGACCAGGACCAGGCAGGCTTCTTCCAGGCGGCGGATGGCGGCACCCTTTTTCTCGACGAAGTGGCGGATCTTCCGCTTCCCATGCAGGTCAAGCTGCTGCGCGCCATCCAGGAAAAAAAGGTGAGAAGGCTGGGCGCATCCCAGGAGGAGGCGGTGAACGTGCGCATCATCTCGGCTACCCACCAGAGCCTTGCCGAATGCGTCGAAAAGGGGAGGCTGCGCCACGATCTCTATTACCGCCTCAACGTCATCGCGCTGAAGATGCCCCCGCTCAGGGAAATGCGCGAGGACGTGCCGCTGCTCGCCCGCGCCATCCTCTCCCGCATCAACGGGGAGGATGCGCCGTGCGAAATCGGCCCCGAGGCCATGGACGCCCTTTCCCGGTACGATTTCCCCGGAAACGTCCGCGAACTCGAGAATGTCCTCGAGCGCGCGGCCGCTCTTTGCTCGGACAGGCTGATCACCCTGGCGGATCTCCAGCTCGAACCCGACAGTTCGGAGACTGCTCTCCCGGCAGGGGAGCTGCCGCTGCAGGACTATCTCGACAGGATGGAGAAGGAAGCCATTCTGGAAGCGCTGGAGAAAACCCGCTTCAACCGCACGCAGGCGGCCAAGCTTCTGGGCGTGACCTTCAGGGCGCTACGCTATCGCATGGAAAGGCTGGGAATCAAGTGATGCGGCTAGGCGACGACGGCATGCTGGATGGCGCAACATTCATCCCTTCTCCCAATTGCGACGAACGCCCGCAAGGATGCGCAATCGATCTCGTCGTCATCCACAGCATCAGTCTTCCCCCCGGGGAATTCGGCGGCAAGGGGGTGATCGAGCTTTTCACCAATACCCTCGTCGAGTCGGCCCATCCCTATTACCGGGGGATTGCCGGCCTCAAGGTTTCGAGCCATTTCTTCGTGAACCGGGAAGGGCGGATCTTCCAGTTCGTGCCGACCGCGAAGCGGGCCTGGCATGCCGGCGTCTCCAGTTGGCGGGGGCGTGAGAAATGCAACGATTTTTCGATAGGGATCGAGCTCGAAGGGACGGATTTCGTCCCCTTCGCCGCGGAACAGTACGCTGCGCTGAAGGCATTGACGCTCGCCATTTTCGAAAGGCATCCTGGCTGCGACATCGCCGGGCATGCCGAAATCGCCCCGGGCAGGAA
>JAJZQY010000038.1 GCA_021806605.1 Pseudomonadota bacterium | reverse complement strand
AGGGCTGCGGATTGCGCGACGTTCAGTTCGTGCAGGGTCACCTCCGGGAAGGGTCCGAGTGCGTCTCCGGCATGCGGGTCCTCATTTCCTTCCATGGTTTTGACAAGGCGCAGCAGGCTGCCCAGCACGCCGTCATGTCCGGTGAGCGCCGCCTTCACTTCCTGATCGATTTCGATCAGGGCGAGGATCTCATCGAAGGGCATTCCGAGCAAGGCATCGAGAAGGGACATGATCCCGGTCATGAAGGCATTCTCCTCGGAATCAGGGCCGCATGTTTTCGGGGAGAGCAGTTCCATGATCTTGCCGCGCGTGGCTGCGAGCTGGAGAAGCGGATTCGGATAGGGCGCGCCAGAACTCGTGTAAAGCAGAAGCTGCGCCCACCTCTGAAGCTGCCGGCGTCCGAGCAGAGCGACTGCGCGATTGACGGAGGCGACTTTCTCCCTTGCGCAGATCGCTGCCGAATTGACGATCCTGAGGAGATTGTAGCTGAGCAGCGGATCCTCCTTCAGGATGCTCTCGATCTCGCGGATGTCGGCGTCCCCGTTCAGCTTCTCCAGCAGCCTCACCAGCACCATTTCCGAATGGGAAAGCCGCTTCCCGGTGATGATTTGCGGTTTGGCGAAATGGTAGCCCTGGAACAAATGGAATCCGTGTTCGAGGCAGGCGCTGAATTCCTCGAAAGTCTCCACCTTTTCAGCGAGCAGCTTCACCGGCCATTTCCGGAGCTTGACGACAAGTTGACCGAGTGCTGCCGAATCCACGGCAGAAATGTCGATCTTGACGATGTCTATGTGCTCCATTACGGATTCGGTATCGCCGCAGCACTCTGTCAGATCGTCAAGAGCAAGCGTGAATCCCAGCGATTTCAGATGCCTGCAGCGCGCTATCACGTCCGAATTGAGCGGAACCGTCTCCAGTATTTCCAGAACGACCTGGGATTTGGGCACGAATTCGATGACGTCGCTCATCAACAGCGCTTCATCGACATTGATGAACCCCTGGCAGTCGCCCAAGGCCTGGTCGACGCCGAGTTCATTGAATACATGAGTGATGACGGTGGTCGAAGCGATAAAACCGTCCGAAGTTCCAAAACTGTTTTCCAGGCTGGAACGGAAAAGAAGTTCGAAAGCCACCAGATTCCGGTCCCTGTCCAGAATCGGCTGACGCCCCAGAAACAAGTTGTCTGCCAGCATTTGCTTGGTTTTCCCTGTGGAAAAACGGCGCGCCTCCTAAAGCAGCTTCCCCCCCTCGATCATCTGCTGATGCAGGAAGCTTCCTATCGCCAGTTTGGACTTCGCATCGATGTCCAGGAATTGCATTCCGTGAGAAAAGAATTTGCTTTCCCCCTTGGCCGCATTCATGGAACGGATCACGACAGAAGCCTCGATGGAGGACTCGACGCCCAGCGGGTTGATGTGGAAAGTCAGGTTCAGCACTTTTCCGGGTTCGCCCAGCTCGTGGGGAGAAAGTGCCTGAACGCCGTCAATGCTCAAGTTCGACACCACGCAAGGCTTGGACTCGTGGGAAATGGGTTCGGTCACGGAAGCGGCGATCTTGGTCTGGATTCTCAGCGCCTTCCTGATCGTCATCACGCCGCCGACCACTTCGGGGTAGGAAAGATGCAGGTAATCGAAAGGCATTTTGCAAATTTTCAGGACGACGCTCGTGAACCAGAATGCGTGAATTCCCGAAAAAACGCTGAGCGTGAGCTCGTCGCCTTCGCGCAAGGGCAGCGGTAGCACGCCGCGTATGGGAAGGGTGGTCATCACGCTGACATTCTCGCGATAACCCACCAACCTCACCAAATGCTTCTCTTCCCCCAGAGCGGGTGGCGGAGCCATTTGCAGCTTCTCGCCCACCTTCAGGTTCATGTCGGAGAATTTGCATCCTCCGGAATTTTGTTTTTGCGCCTGTTCCTGCATCCCCTGCCCGCATCAAGATTTACATGAAATCGATACAATCCGAATACATATACTAAGGACAAGGTTACTCCGCATTAAGACACTTTTTCATGAAAAATATTTTAATGTTTTCGGAAACGAAGGGGCATGCCCGGCTGATTTTATCCAAGGATGCAAAGGCTCAGATTCTGTCGTAGACCGCGAAATCAAACGCCATCCCGCTCTCCGAAGCGCGCTTCTCGCGCGAAATTTCGCGCCATTTCCCGGCATCGATTTCAGGGAAATAGGCATCCCCTTCGAATTCGCTCTGGATTTCGGTGAGATAGATCCGGTTCGCAAGGCCGATGGCCTGCCGGTAAAGCTCGCCTCCGCCGATGAAGAATATTTCTTCGCTATCGCCGCACAGGGCAATCGCCTCCGGAATCGAAGAGGCGGCCTTCACGCCGTGAAAATCGAAATCCCCGTTCCGCGAGATGACGATAGAAGTTCTTCCGGGCAAGGGCTTCCCAATCGATTCGAAGGTTCTTCTTCCCATCAGGATGGGATGCCCCATGGTCAGTTGCCTGAAATGCTTCAGGTCTTCTGGCAAATGCCAGGGCAGCGCATTGTTGCATCCTATGACGCGGTTTTTTGCCATTGCGGCGACGATGGAGATTCGCATAGCGCTCAAGGTGGATTAGAATAGATCATTTTAAACTTCCTGACATGTTTGTTGTCATTAAGTTTCGAACTTGACGATAGCACGGAGAATTGGATGTCTTTCATGAAAATGCTGGCTTGCCTCGCCCTACCGCTTGCCGTGATCGGATGCACTCCGGGAAAGCAGGCCGCACCCGATCACGCGCCGCAAGGCGTGCAAAGCGCGCCTGCGCCGCTGGTGACCTTGCCCGATTTCTCTTCGCTCGTCGCCAAGGAGGGCCCGGCAGTCGTCAACATCAGTTCTACCAAGATCGTGCACGACTCCGACGCCGATCCCTCCTCGCAGGACTCCCAGGACAGCGACCCTTTCTACGATTTCTTCCACCGCTTCATGCCGAATCAGCCCCAGGCGCCGCATGACTATGCCTCGAAATCGCTGGGTTCCGGCTTCATCATCAGCCACGACGGTTACATCCTGACGAATGCCCATGTGATCGACGACAGCGACGAAGTCACCGTCAAGCTCACCGACAAGCGCGAATTCAGGGCGAAGGTGATCGGCTCGGACAAGCGCGCCGACATCGCCCTGATCAAGATCAGGGCGAAAGACCTGCCCATCGTTCCGATCGGCGATCCTTCGACGCTGAAAGTGGGCGAATGGGTGCTCGCCATAGGCTCCCCCTTCGGCTTCGACAACAGCGTCACTTCCGGAATCGTCAGCGCCAAGGGAAGAAGCTTGCCTGACGAGAATTACGTTCCCTTCATCCAGACCGACGTCCCCATCAATCCCGGAAATTCCGGGGGGCCGCTTTTCAACATGAAAGGCGAAGTGGTCGGCATCAACTCGCAGATCTACAGCCGCACCGGGGGCTACATGGGCCTTTCCTTCGCGATCCCGATTGATGTCGCCATGAGTATCAGCAACCAGCTGCGCGAGAACGGCAAGGTCAGCCGCGGCAAAATCGGCGTGGAAATCCAGGAGCTGAACCAGGATCTCGCCAAGTCCTTCGGCATGAAGGACGCGAACGGCGCGCTCGTCGCCTCGGTCGAAAAGGGCGGCCCTGCGGACCGCGCTGGAATCCGCTCCGGGGACGTGATCATCGGATTTAACGGCAAGGCAGTCGAAAGCTCTACCGAGCTGCCTGCGCTGGTCGGCGCGACAAAACCGGGGACGAAAGCATCGGTCAAGATCTGGCGGGACGGCTCCGAACAGGATCTCAGCGTGACGGTGGGAGAACTCTCATCGAGCACTTCCCCCGCTGCCGAACAACCGCAGAGGCTTTCCATAGACAGGATCGGCCTCGGGCTGAAGAATCTCGGCGCTGACCAGAAGAGCGCGGCGGGCGTCGACCATGGCATCCTGATCGTCAAGGTGCGCGGCGCGCTCATGCAGTCTCTGCTCGCGGAAGACGACATCATCCTGGCGATGAATCACACCGACATCACCAGCGTCGACCAGTTCAACGACCTGCTCTCCAGGGTTCCGAGGGGACAGACAGTCGCGCTGCTGATCAAGCGCGGCAGCAGTTCGATCTACATCCCGATCAAGGTGAACTAGGGCCTTTAACACTTCTCAGGTGCGATGCGGACAGGTGTTAACAGGCCCTAGCCTCGCCCGATCGAGGCGAGGTAGCGCCTGCGGTAGTCGTGCAGCTTCTTCTGCGCAAGGCCCAGCATCGTATCCGGCGGATAATTCCCGGAAGAATCGATCTCTCCCGCATCGAGTCCGCCAAGCAAAGCCATGCCCTCCACGGCATGATCTATGGCATGGAGGTGGAATTCGCCGCGCTCCACTGCATCGAGCACGCGCCTGGAAAGCATCAGATGCCGCCTGTTGCGCGACGGGATGACGACCCCTTGCGTGCCATCCAGTCCAAAAGCCTCGCAAAGCCCGAAGAAGCCCTCGATTTTCTCGTTGATGCCGCCCACGGGCATGACTTCCCCGTGCAGGTCGATTGCGCCGGTCACGGCGATCGCCTGCGACAGGGGGCATCCGGAAAGGCTTGAAAGCAGGGCGAGCAATTCTGCCAGGGAAGCGGAATCCCCCTCCACGCCCCCGTATTCCTGCTCGAACACCAGGGACGCGTTCAGGCTGAGGGGCGAGATATGGGAGAAGATCGACCCCAGATAGGATTCGAGGATGAAAACCCCCTTGTCGTGGTTGGGGCCGGAGAGCTCCACCTCCCGCTCGATATTGAGCACGCCTCCCCTGCCGGAAATGGCATTGGCGGTGACCCTCACCGGAAAGCCGAAGCGGTAGTCCCCGAGATCGATGAAAGTGAGTCCGTTGACCTGCCCGATGCGCCTGCCGCCCAGGTCGATCACCAGCTCCCCCCTGGCCACCGCGTCCCTGAGCTCCTCTTCGGGATAATTGTGCCGCGCCCTGCGTATCTCGAGCGCCTCTTCGACGTCGGCAGCCTCGGCCTGCTTCCCGCCCCGCGCGAGACAAAGGGCGGCGCTTTCGAGCACCAGCATCTCGAGCTGAAAGAATCTTGCGCTCAGCATTTCCCGGTCGCCCATTCTCCGGTGCGCATCCTCCAGAAGGAGCGCTGCGGCGGCGTTCGAGAAATGCGGCAGCCCATGCTCGCAGGCGACGCTGGATATCAGGACGGACGCGGCCCAATGCGTCTTCGAATTTCCCGGTATGCCCTCGGCGAAATCGACCTTCACCCTGAAATGGCGCATGAAGTCGGGGTCGCTTTCCTCCAGTTCGTAATACTGCTCGCGCGAGCCGATCAGGACGATCCTGACTTTCAGTTCGACCGGCTCGGGCTCGATCGATACCGCCGAAATCGCCGTATAAGCCATCCCCGGCTCCTCGATATGCGCCAGGCCGCTTCTCAGGAAGCGCCTCAGCTTTTCCCACATCCAGGGATCCCTGAGCAGATCGTCGACATGCAGCATCAGAAAGCCGCCATTCGCCCTGAACAGGCTTCCCGCCCGGATGCGGGTGAAGTCGGTGACGAGCACGTCGTTTTCGACCTGGTAATCGATGCTGCCGAAAAGCGTGCGGAACTGGGGATTGTCCTCGACCAGGACGGGCGCGCCCGCCGCATCGGAATTGTCGACCAGAATGTTGAGCTTGCAGCACGAGAGCCATTCTTCGCGCTCTTCCCTGTCGGCAGCTTCGTCGAAAAGAGACAGGTTGTCGAGCAGGTTCGCAACCAGCTTTTCGGCAAACCCGGAGAACCTGCCCGGATCCTTCATCCATTTCTCCGCCCGCCTCAGCTTTTCGACTTCCCTGACGATGACCGGCCTTGCCGTATCGATCCTGAGATCATGCAGCGCCTCGTTCATGACCTTCTCTTCCGGATGCATCGCCTCCAGAAATGCCTGTATTTCCTTCCGCAGCGATTCCTCGGCAAGGTCGAGCTCCTGCCGCCTGCCCGAGGGCAGCGCAAGGACGGCCTCCTCGAGCATGACCTGACCCTTTTCGTCGAGCACGGTGAACACGAGGCGCCCTTCCTCGCGCTTCAGGGCAAAATGGCGCTGCTCCGCGAATTCGGACAGCTTCCTGTAGGCCGCGGCCTCCTTCTGCTTGTATCTTTTCAGTATCCTGTCGCTGGCAAGCTTGAAAGGCTGGCTCGATAGCGCGCGGGGCACTTCCTTCTGCAGGGCTTCGACGAATTCGCCGAGAACCTGCTTCAGCTCCCGCCCCCTGCCGGCGTCGAGCCAAAGATGGAGGGGCCGCTCCGGCGCATCGAAATTGTGGAAAAAGCACAGGTCGGGCGCAGCCGGCCTTTTTTTGGCCTCGTCCTGGAGCAGCTGCTTCATCAGCGAATAGCGTCCGCTTCCGGCCTCCCCGAGAACGAAAAGGTTGTAGTCGGAATGGGGCAGGGAGAGGCCGAAACGCGCTGCTTTTTCAGCCCTTTCCTGACCAATCCAGGGCAGCGCCTTTCCGGCCAGCTCGGAAGTGTCCGAAAACCCGAGCGATCCCGGATCGATGGAAAGCCTGAGCTCCCCGGGATTCAGCCTATGGATGCCCATGGCTAGTCGGAAAGCTTGAGCGCAGTCGAGGCAAGGCGCCTGCCGAGCGCAAGACAGAGCTTGCGCTCCTCCACGGAGAGCTCCCTGTCGTTCTGGATGCCAGACACGCGGCTTGCGCCGTAAGGCGTCCCGCCGGAGGCCGTTGCAGCGAGCTCGGGTTCGGAATAGGGCAATCCCAGAATCATCATGCCGTGATGAAGCAGCGGCACCATCATCGAAATCAATGTCGATTCCTGCCCGCCATGCTGGGTGCCGCTCGCAGTGAACAGCGCTGCCGGCTTGCCCGCCAGCGCGCCCCTGATCCAGAGCGGCGTGGTGCCGTCCCAGAAGTGCTTCATCGGGGCAGCCATGTTGCCGAAATAGGAAGGCGAACCCAGCGCGAGCCCGGCGCACGACTCCAGGTCGGAAAGTCCGGCATAGGGCGCCCCCTCATCCGGAATCTCGCTTTCGACCGACTCGCACACCCCGGACACCTCGGGCACGGTTCTGAGCCTCGCCGTCACGTTCGGCACGCTTTCCACTCCTCTCGCGATGAGATGGGCCATTTCCCGCACCGAACGGTCGCGACTGTAAAACAGGACGAGAATTTCTTTCATTTTCGACACCCGATATGGATTCATCGCTATTATATAGGAAGCCCGTAACCGCATGCCTTCATGGACATCAAAAAGACCGCCGCCTTCGCGCGATTGTTCGCAGCGCGCTTCAACGAGGAACGCTGCCTTCAGGCGGCGGGCAGCCTCACGTTCACGACGCTGCTGTCCCTGGTGCCGATCGTCACCATCGCCCTGACGCTGGTTTCGGCCTTCCCGGTATTCTCGACCATGACAGCCCATGTCAAGGCCTTCGTTTTCTCCAATCTGGTTCCCGAGTCTTCGGCCAGAATCCTCACCTTCTACATGGGCCAGTTCACCGAAAATGCCGCCAGGCTGACCACGCTGGGCGTCGTCTTCCTGGTGTTAACCGCCCTCACCCTCATGCTCACCATAGACCATGTCTTCAACACGATCTGGCGCGTCTCCAGAAAGCGCACCCTGATTCACAGGATTCTCATCTACTGGGGAATGCTCACGATCGGCCCGATCCTGATCGGCGGCAGCCTCTCGATCACTTCCTGGCTGCTCGGCCGCTCCGTCCAGTTCTCGCTCGGCATCCTTTTCCTGAAGATCGTCCCGGCCCTGCTCACCATACTGGCCATGAGCCTGCTCTACCTCATCGTCCCGAACACCGCCGTGCCGAAGCACCACGCCTTTCTGGGCGGAGCGCTCGCGGGCATCGCCTTCGAACTGATGAAAATCGGCTTCGGCTGGTACATCACGCACTTCACCACCTACAAGCTCGTCTACGGCGCATTCGCCAGCATCCCGGTCTTTCTGCTCTGGATCTACCTTTCATGGCTGATCATGCTCTCCGGCGCGCTCTTCACCGCTTCCCTGCCGCTTTACGAACAGGCCTCCTGGAATCTCGAGACCTTCCCCGGGAAACGTTTCCACGACACCCTCAGGATACTGGAAGCGCTCCATTCAGCGCATCAATCCGGCAATGCGCTGGAAGCGGACAGCCTGCACAGCATGCTCAGACTCGATCTGGATGCGGTCGAATCCATTCTCGTCGATCTGTCGCTTCACGGCATCGCGAAAGAATCTTACGGGGGCTGGGTTCTCGGCAGGGATGCCGGAAACATCCTCCTCTCCGAAATCTACCGCATGACCGTTTTCGATCCCGCCACCCCGCTTCCCTTCATGCCTCACAGCAAGCTTTCCGGCATCATCGAAAACGAGCTGAATCTTTCCCTGAAAGCCGTGCTGGGAAAACCCTGAGCAGGCCGCGCTCCGCTCTCCCCGGCACCCCGATCGGGCATGCCGCGCCCCGAATTGATGCATTCCAGGCGCATCCTGCACCGCAACCCACCGGATTTTGCGGGCACCATTATTGCTTGTTTCACATTGACTCAACTCCATTGGCAAGCCATGCGCAACAGACTCAGCCTGAATTCCGCAATACCGGTCGACCCTTCCCGGATACTGGATACGCTGGTGAACAATCTCGAAGGCATGGTCTATCGCTGCAGGCAGGATGCCAACTGGACCATGCTTTTCGTCAGCCAGGGCTGCATCGATTTGACCGGATATGCGCCGGAAGATCTGATCGGAAATGCGCATGTCTCCTACGAAGAAATCACCCACCCCGAAGACAGGCTGCGGGTGCGCCAGGACATCGACCTTGCGGTATCGACCGGGCAGCGCTTTTCGGTTCACTACCGCATCCTCACCAGCCATGGGCAGGTCAAATGGGTTCACGAACGCGGGATAGGCGTTCTCGACGAACACGGCAAGCCCGTGATCGAAGGATTCGTCGAGGACGAGAGCGCAAACAAGGAAATGCTGCATGCGCTGCAAAACGCCGAGCACTACTACCGCAATCTGGTGGAGAACGTTTCGATAGGCATCTTCCAGACGTCCATGGACGGCCATTATCTTGCCGCCAATCCCGCTCTCGCGAGAATCTACGGCTATGCCACGCACGAGGAACTGATCCACGCCCTTTCCGACATCGGACGCCAGCTCTATGTCGATGAAAACCGCCGCAACGAATTCAGGCATCAGATGCAGCTGCAAGGGGAAGTGGTCAATTTCGAGTCCGAGGTATACCGGCGCGACGGCAGCAAGATCTGGATCTCAGAAAACGCGCATGTGGTGCGCAATGTCAGCGGGGAATTCGTCTGCTACGAAGGCACCGTGCACGACATCACCGAGCACAAACTCCACCAGACCCTGCTCGAACGGCAGGCCAACTACGACATGCTCACCGGCCTGCTCAACCGCAACCTGCTGCACCAGATGCTGGAGCAGAGCATCGCCCATGCCGGACGCCTGGGCTATTTTCTCGCGGTGGTCTTCGTCGATCTCGACAACTTCAAGTTCATCAACGACAGCCTGGGCCATGCCGCAGGAGACAGCCTGCTGGTGGAAGTCGCCTCCAGGCTGCGCAACTGCCTGCGCACGAGCGACGTGGTGGTGAGGCAGGGCGGCGACGAATTCGTGCTGGTATTGAACGACCATTACCGCATCGGCTCCATCGTTTCCCTGCTGAGGCGCATTCTGAACGAGATCGGCAGGCCGGTCATGCTCTCCGGGCGGGAATTCCAGGTCGGGGCGAGCCTCGGCACGGCCATATTCCCCCAGGACGGCGGCGATGCAATGAACCTGCTCAAGCATGCGGACGCAGCGATGTACGCCGCGAAGGCCAAGGGCCGCAACAATTTCCAGTTCTATACCAGCGAACTCAACCAGGTGGCTGACGAAAGGCTGTACCTGGAGAACGCCATGCGCATCGCGCTGGAGCAGGATGAATTCGAGGTGTTTTTCCAGCCGAAGGTCGATGCCTTGAGGCGCATCGTCGGCATCGAGGCGCTGGCACGCTGGAACAATTCGGAGTGGGGAAGCATCTCGCCGGAGCGCTTCATTCCCATCGCCGAAGAAACCGGATTGATCGTTCCCCTGACCGAGCTCGTCCTGCAGAAAGCCTTCACCGCCACTGCGCGATGGAACGCCAGGCTGGAAGCGCCATTGAAAATCGCGGTGAACCTGTCCCCCAAACTCTTCCTGGGGGAAGATCTCGTGCACCGCATCGAGAACCAGAGGCAGCTTTCCGGGCTCGATCCCTGCTGCATCGAGCTGGAAATCACGGAGAGCGTTCTGCTGGGCGACGGCGAACGCACCCTGCGCATCCTGCACGAACTCAAGACGCTCGGCATGACCCTCGCCATGGACGATTTCGGCACGGGCTATTCCTCGCTCAGCTACCTGCGCCGCTTCCCGCTCGACATCATCAAGATCGACCGCTCGCTGGTCACCGGCGTGGAGCGAGAGGAGGAAGTCGCCAAGATCGCCCGCGCAGCGATTTCGCTCGGCAATAGCCTGGGCAAGCGGGTCGTGGCGGAAGGCGTGGAAAACCAGGCGCAATTCGACTTCCTGAGCCATCAGGGCTGCCACGAATTCCAGGGATACCTGATCGCGAAACCGCTTTCAGATCATGCGTTCTCGGCATTGCTGCAGAAAGAATTCAGCCGGCGAGATGCCCTTCCCGAAAGTCGCTGAGCGCCTGATAGATCTCTTCCCGGGTATTCATCACGAAGGGGCCGTACTGCACGATGGGCTCATTGAGCGGCCTGCCCGCGACCAGGATCGCCCTGGCGGGGCTCGCTGCCTTCAGGATCGCACCATCTCCTTCGCTGGAGAGGACGGCCAGGCGCTTTTCCGCCAGCTTTTTTCCGCCCATCTCGATCTCTCCCCGATAAACGCAGACGAAGGCGTTGTGGGTGGCGGGGAGAATCGCATGAAATGCGCTTTCCCCCGGAAGGTCGATGTCGAGATACAGGGGTTCGGTATCCTCGCGCGAAACCGCGCCGGAAACGCCGTTGCTCCTTCCCGCGATCACGCGCACGGCAACCCCATCGGGGGCGACATAGGAAGGGATTTCCCGGCCGGGAATGTCCCGATACCAGGGAGGAATCATCTTCTTGTGCGAAGGCAGGTTGAGCCAGAGCTGGAAGCCTTCCATCAGCCCGTCCTGCTGCTCGGGTATTTCGGAGTGGATCACGCCGCGGCCTGCGGTCATCCACTGCACCCCGCCGCTTTCGAGCAACCCTTCGTGGCCTGCGCTGTCCCTGTGGCGCATGCGCCCGGCGAGCATGTAGGTTATGGTTTCGAAGCCGCGATGCGGATGGTCGGGAAAGCCCGCGATATAGTCGTCGGGGTTGTCGCTGCCGAAGCTGTCCAGCATCAGGAAAGGATCGAGCCGCTTCTGCAACTCCTGGCCCATCAGCCGGGTCAGCCTGACCCCCGCGCCGTCGCTGGTTTCAACGCCGCTCACGATGCGCTCGATTTGCCTGGACTGCCCAACCGTTTCGAATGTCTGATTCATTTCCATTCCTCCCGTGAGGAAACCATGCTACAGATCAATCGGGTCGGGATAAACGCCGATTCCGGGCACGGACAATCCCGAATTCCGGGGCAATCAGCGCGCCTGCGCAAAATGCTGGCGGTAGGCCCAGGGGCCTCTCCAGGCGCTCGCCACTCTCTGGGGATAATCGGGCTGCCCCAGGCTGCCGTTGTATCTTCCGAGCGCCCTGAAAAGGTCCCCTCTTTCGACATCGAGGTAGTAGCGCAAAATGGTGCAGCCGTAGCGCAGATTGGTTCGCAGCTGGAAAAGGTCCTGATCCCTGGTGCCGATTTCCGAAACCCAGAAGGGCATCACCTGCATGTAGCCTCTCGCGCCGACGCTGGATACGGCATACTTGTTGAAATTGCTCTCGACCTGGATCAGGGCGAGCACGAGCTGGGGATCGAGCCCCGCCCGGCTCGCTTCGTACTGCACCGTCTTCAGGAAGTCGATGCGGCTTGCGCTGTCCGGCATGCGCTTTTCCAGCCGCTTCGACATCTCTGAAAGCCAGGCTATGCCTTCCTCCTCCGTGCTGAAGACCATGTGCGGGCTCGACATGTCGCTCACCGACTGCTGCAATACCGCCCTCACGCTCGCCGACAGGACTTCGCCCGCCTGGCCTGCGGCGAAGGCATTCGAGGCGAAGGCCGCCAGCAGGAGGATCAGGGCGCGCATAGCCTTTCTTTCATGAATTTCACGGCATCCGCGAGCGGGATGCCGCGCGCTGCGGCATCCCGCCTTCCCTGGTATTCGACCTGTCCTTCCGCGAGTCCGCGCTCTCCCACCACGATCCTGTGGGGAATCCCGACGAGTTCCATGTCGGCGAACATCACGCCGGGACGCTCGTCCCGA
>JAJZQY010000105.1 GCA_021806605.1 Pseudomonadota bacterium | reverse complement strand
TGAGCGTCAAGACGGTGAGCACCCATAAGACCCACATCATGCAGAAGATGGCAGTCGACAACATGGCTTCCCTGGTCAAATACGGCATCCGCCATGGCCTCGTCGATTCGGGCCAGCTCGATTAGGGCGTTAACACGCCCCGATTTCTGACAATCCAGTCGGAAAATTCCTACCGCCCTCGCGGCATTCCTAGGCCAAGATTCAGCGCCCGCTGATGTTTTCCCGTTGCCGAAAACTGCATCATTCACTCATCTCGGTGCAGACAAAAACATTGGCAAGAACATGATGGTTTATCTGGTTGAGGATTCTCTCCTGGTCAGGGAGCGGCTGAAAGACGGCATTCGCGAAATCGATGCCGGCATCCGGGTGTGCGAGTCCGATTCGGCGGAGGAAGCGATTCCGGGAATTCTGGAGCAGCACCCCGACGTCGTGGTGCTGGATCTGAAGCTCTTGCGGGGCAGCGGACTGGATGTGCTCAGGGCGGTGGCCGGCAAAAGCTCGGCATCGAGCATGGTGGTTTTCTCAAGCCACGCGCAGGCGCCCTATCGAAGCAGGTGCCTCGCCATGGGGGCCGATCATGTTTTCGACAAGAGCAGGGATTTCGGCAAAGTTCTCGAAGTGATCCGGGGCTGCCGCAACGAAAAAGAGGAGAACCGATGAAGGGAGATGCGACAAGCTGGGTTCCCGTTCTGCCTGCAGCTGCAGGCGCGGGCGGCGTGCTGTACATGGGGGCATTTTCGTGGCAGGGCATCGCGCTTGCCCTGGGCGTGATCACGAGCGCGGTCGCTGCGGTGGCCTGGCGCGAGAAGGCAAGGCGGAGCGAGCTGTCCAGGCTGCTCGCTTCCCGCGAGAAGGACATGAAAGCGGCCTTTCGCGAAGATGCCAGGGCATACCTCGCAGGGCTTGGCGCCTTGGGCGACTCCCTTCTTCCGGTATGGGAGAGGCAGATCGAAACCGGCAGGAGCCAGACCGAACAGGCTGTGGTCGAGCTCACCGGCAGATTCTCCGGAACCGTCGAAAAGCTCGAAGATGCCGTGATGGCATCGAGCGCGTCTGCCGGTTCCGCGGAAGGCGGGCTGGTGGCGGTGTTCGAGAGGAGCGAGGCGAGCCTGAATTCGGTGATCGCATCGCTCCAGGCCGCCCTGAAGAACAAGGAAGAGCTCCTCGGCGAAGTCGGCAATCTGGTTCAGTACATCGACCAGCTCAAATCGATGGCTGCGACGGTGGCCGACATCGCCGACCAGACCAATCTGCTTGCCCTCAACGCCGCCATCGAGGCGGCGAGGGCGGGGGAAGCGGGAAGGGGATTTGCCGTGGTGGCCGACGAAGTCAGGAAACTGTCCAACAAATCCGGCGAGAGCGGAAAGCAGATCACGGCGATGATCGAATCGATCAGCCATGCCATCGCCAAGGCATTCGCTTCGGCGGAAGAGTCGGCGGAGCTGGAAGCATCCTCGGTGGGGGCGTCGGAAGAAGCCATCCGGTCCGTGCTCGGGGATTTCAGGGGGGCTACCGACAGCCTTTCGGAATCGGCGTGCATCCTGCGCAGAGCCAGCGAAGGCATCAAGATTGAAATCGCCGAATCCATGGTTCAGCTGCAGTTCCAGGACAGGGTCAGCCAGATCCTCTCGCATGTCAGGGACAGCATCGCATCCTTCCCGGAAAAGCTGAGGGAAAGCGAGGCGGCATTTGCGGAATGCGGTCGCCTGCAGCCACCCGACGTCCAGTCTGTTCTCGAGGCCCTGGAGAGCAGCTACGCCACCACCGAAGAACAGGCGAATCATGGCGGCGAGGTCAACCAATCCGCCGAAGACGAAATCACATTTTTTTGAGGAGAAATCATGGCAACCATACTAATAGTCGACGATTCAGCTTCCCTGCGCCAGGTGGTCAGCATCGCGCTGAAAGGGGCAGGGTACAGCGTGATCGAGGCCTGCGACGGGAAGGATGCGCTTTCCAAGCTCGACGGGCAGAAAATCAATCTCATCGTCAGCGACGTGAACATGCCCAACATGGACGGCATCACCTTCGTCAAGGAAGCCAAGAAGCTGCCGGCCTACAAATTCACGCCGGTCATCATGCTCACCACCGAAGCCGGGGAAAGCATGAAGCAGGCAGGCCAGGCCGCAGGCGCCAAAGCCTGGGTGGTGAAGCCTTTCAAACCCGATCAGATGCTGGCTGCCGTATCCAAGCTGGTCGCAGCCTGAATCCAGGAGAAAACATCATGAAGAATGCAAGACAGCAAATCGTCGTCGAAGGGGAAATGACCATTTCCAGGGCCATGGAGCTGAAGGAAGTGCTGCTGCCGGCCTGCATCGACGGAGCTGATCTAGAAATCGACCTGTCCGGCGTCACCGAAATCGATGCTTCCGGCATCCAGCTCATGATGGCGCTCAAGCTGGAATCCATCGTGCGCAACATGCAGCTCGCGTTTACCGGGCACAGCGCCGCGGTTCAGGAAGCCCTCGAACTCTCCGATCTGGCCGGATTCTTCGGCGATCCCATGCTCATCACCACCCACTGAGGACGACGCCATGAATCTGGACGAAGCACTGCATACGTTTGTCGTCGAAGC
>JAJZQY010000104.1 GCA_021806605.1 Pseudomonadota bacterium | reverse complement strand
AGGGAATAGGTCTTGTTGAAGGGATCATATTTCATTCCGACGAGATCCTCGACTTCCAGATGGGCATTTCTGCAGAAATGGGCAAGTTCCGAAGGCTTGATGAATTTGGCATAGTCGTGCGTTCCCCTGGGAAGCAGGTTGAGCAGGTATTCCGCGCCCAGTACCGCATAAAGATAGGACTTGGAATTGCGGTTGAGGGTCGAGAAGAAAAGGTGCCCTCCGGGCTTCACCAGTTCGGCACAGGCTGCAACGATCCCCTGCGGATCGGGAACATGTTCGAGCATTTCCATGCAGGTCACGATATCGTAATGGCCGGGGCGCTCCTTCGCGAAATCCTCGGCGGGGGCCCTCAGATATTCGACTTCCAGTGCGCTTTCGAAAAGATGCAGTTTCGCGACATTGAGCGCCTTTTCGCTCATGTCGATTCCCGTCACCTTCGCGCCTCTTTCTGCCATCGCTTCCGAAAGTATACCCCCCCCGCAGCCCACATCCAGAACCGTCTTCCCAGAAAGGGAAGCGTTCCTGTCGATGTAATCGAGGCGCAGCGGATTGATGTCGTGGAGCGGCTTGAATTCCCCGTTCCTGTCCCACCAGTGATGCGCATTATGGCTGAATTTCTCGATCTCGATCTGATCCACGTTCATTTCAATTTCCTCTAACAGATGCAATTCTTTCCTTCCACCAGGCAGCCTTCGATGTCAGCGCAGCCTCCTCCAGCGAGACGAAGTCCCCTTCGTCAACCCTGATCTCGCCGCCCACCCAGACATGGCTGACATGTTCCCGTCCCGCGCAGTAGACAAGATGGGAAACCGGATCGTAGATCGGAGAGAGTTCGCACCCGCTCATTTCGACCGCGACCATATCGGCCAGCTTTCCAGGGAGAAGCGAGCCGATTTCGTGATCCATCCCGAGCGCCCTTGCGCCGTTCAACGTCGCCATCCTGAGCGCGAAAGCTGCCGGAAGGGATTCCGCCTTTCCGCTTTGTCCCTTGGCAAGCAGCGCTGCAAGGCGCATCTCTGCGAACATGTCGGAGCGGTTGTTGCTCGCCGCCCCGTCCGTTCCCAGTCCGACATTGATTCCCGCATCGATCATTTCCGTGACAGGCGCGAAACCGCTGGCAAGCTTCATGTTGGAACCCGGGCAGTGCGCGACATGGCAGCCCTGCGCAGCCAGCATCCCGATCTCCGCCGGACTCGCATGAACCATGTGCACCGCGATGAGATTCGGCCCCAGCAGGCCGAGCCGGGCGAGGCGCGAGACGGGGCTCAGGTTGTGCTGCGCCAGGCTTTCCCTCACCTCGTCCTGCGTCTCGCTCAGATGGATGTGGACCGGAAGATCCAGTTCCCCGGAATAAGTCAGGATTTTCGAGAAGGATCTGTCTCCGACCGTGTAGGGGGCATGCGGTGCGAAAAAGAAGGAAAGATTCGGATTCGCGCCGAATTCGTCCCGGGCTTCCAGGCCCTTGCCGATATAATCGTCGCAGTCGCTGGCATAGGGCGTCGCAAAATCCATCACCACCATGCCGAGCGCTGCGCGCATTCCGGATTCCAGAACGGCTTTGGCCGCGGCATCGGGGAAGAAATACATGTCGTTGAAGGTGGTGGTTCCGCCCTTCAGCATTTCCGAGCAGGCGAGCCGGGTGCCGTCGTAAACGAATTCGCGTCCCAGATGCAGCTTCTCCGCGGGCCAGATATGCTCGGAAAGCCATTTCATCAGCGGAATATCGTCCGCCATGCCGCGCATCAGCGACATCGCAGCATGAGTATGGAGATTGACGAGGCCCGGAATGAGCGCATGGTGCCCAAGAACATGGTGGCGGCGCGGCGAATAGATGCGGTGCGCATCAACGCTTGGCAGGATCGCAACCACCCTTCCCGCATCGACCGCGATCGAATGGTTCTCCAGGACGCCGGCGGGCTCGACGGGCACCACCCATCTCGCATCTATCAGCAAATCGATCTGTTCGGGCATGAATGCAAAAAAGCCCCTGAAGGGGCCCCATTACTAACGCATAATGCGACCATCATAACATAAAAAAACGTGCATGCAATTTGGCCCGTCTGATGTTAAAATCGGGGATTAAAACAATCCTGAAACTTAACAAATCAAGATCTTCTGCAGCCAAGCGGCGATCCTATAATCGATGGAACAATTCGCAAAAGAAACCCTGCCAGTCAGCCTAGAAGAGGAAATGCGCCACTCCTACCTCGATTACGCGATGAGCGTGATCGTGGGGAGGGCCCTTCCGGACGTGAGGGACGGCCTGAAACCGGTCCACCGCCGGGTGCTCTATGCCATGCACGAACTTTCCAACGACTGGAACAAGCCCTACAAGAAGTCCGCCCGTATCGTCGGCGACGTGATCGGTAAATACCATCCTCACGGCGACACGGCGGTCTACGACACCATCGTCAGGATGGCCCAGGATTTCTCCCTGCGCTATGTGCTGGTGGATGGCCAGGGCAACTTCGGTTCGGTCGACGGCGACAATGCCGCGGCGATGCGCTACACCGAAATCAGGATGGCGAGGATCGGCCACGAACTTCTGGCCGACCTCGAAAAGGAAACGGTCGATT
>JAJZQY010000037.1 GCA_021806605.1 Pseudomonadota bacterium | reverse complement strand
CGGTGATGGTGATGGTGGTGGGGTCGAGCAAGGCCCTGAGCCGGACCCTGTCGGAACTCGAATACTATTCCACCCACGACCCCCTGACCGGGCTGCACAACCGCCGCTACTTCAACGAGATGCTCGAATATGAAGTGGGCCGCTCGGAGCGGCACAACCATGAATTCACCGTCCTCATGCTGGATCTGGACGACTTCAAGGACGTCAACGACACTTACGGCCATCCCTGCGGAGACAATACACTGAAGCGGGTTGCGCAGACACTACATGTCATCATGCGCAAGGGGGATCTGGCGACCCGCATCGGCGGAGACGAGTTCGCCATTCTCCTCACCGAAACCGGGCGCGAGGGGGCGATGGTGGTTGCCGAGAAGTTGAGGACGGAATTGCGCGAAATTTCCTTCGAAAGTGCTGATGGAAAGACGTTTCACGTCACCACGTCGATCGGCCTCATCACTTTCCCGGGCGATGCGCAAAACGTTTCGGATTTGATGTCGGGAGTGGATATCGGCCTTTACCGCGCCAAGGAGATGGGCAAGGACGGGATCGCCACGCTGGAGTCAGCGAAGGACCATATCCAGATCGGCCGCAGCACCAGAGATCATGCCGAGAAACTCAGGGATGCCCTGAAGGGCGACAGGATCATTCCCTACTACCAGCCCATATTCGACTGCAGGAGCGGCAAGATCTGGGCCTTCGAAACCCTGGCAAGGCTCGTCGAGCCGAGCGGGGAAACCCAGTCTGCGGGCATGTTCATCGAAACGATAGAGAAATACGGGCTGGGACGGGAACTCGACCGGGTCATCATACGCCAGGCTCTGGCAGCCATGAAAGGCCGCATGGACGCAGGCGAGGAGCCGCCCCGCCTGTTCATCAATCTCTCGGCCCAGGAAATCCAGGGCAGGGGCATACTCAGCTTTGCCGAGCAGCTCTGCATCGAAATGAGCATTCCTCCGAGTGCGATCGTGTTCGAAATCCTGGAGCGGGACGCCATCGGCGACATGACTAACATGCGCAAATTTCTCTCCAACCTGAGGGAGAAGGGATTTTCCTTTGCCCTGGACGATTTCGGCAGCGGCTACAACTCCTTCCATTACCTCCGCGAACTGCATTTCGATTACGTGAAGCTGGATGGAGCTTTCGTGAGAAACATACTGAATTCGAAGGTCGATCACATCCTGGTGCGCAACCTGAGCCATATGTGTCGGGAGCTCGGCATACTGACGATAGCGGAATTTGTCGAATCGCAGGAAATTCTTGAGGCTCTGAAAGAAATGGGGATCGATTTTGTCCAGGGATTTTATCTCGGCATGCCATTGCCGAGATTGAAGTCTTCGGGTTGATCCTGCCCTGCCGTGTCGAATAAACACCATAACATCCAATGAGGTACGCATGAAAATCAATCTTCCCGTCACCCAGATCGAGAGGCCCTTTCCCAAGGGCACGCGCATCGTCTCCAAGACCGATCTCAAGGGAATCACCACCTATGTGAACGACGGCTTCGTGGAAATGAGCGGGTTTACGAGAGAGGAACTGATCGGGAAGAATCACAACATCGTGCGTCATCCCGACATGCCGCCGCAGGCTTTCAAATGGCTGTGGGACACGCTGAAGGCCGGTTTGCCCTGGCGCGGCATCGTCAAGAATCGTTGCAAGAACGGCGACCATTACTGGGTCAATGCGCTTGTCGTGCCCGTGCTCAGCAAGGGAAGCATCGTGGGATACATGTCCGTCAGGCGAGCGCCCACGAGACAGCAGGTCGAGGAGGCAGAGGCGCTTTACAGGAAACTGAATGAAACGAAGGTGCCCATAGGCTCCAAATGGGACCGCTTCAAGTTCAGGAATTTTTCGCTGCAGACCAAGCTCCAGATCCTGATCCAGACCACGCTCCTCGTGGTTTTGACGGCAGGCCAGCTTTGGCTTGCGCACAGCTTCAAAAGCGAGACCATGCAGTCGGCCCGGGATCATGCGATCGATGTCGCCAATTCGCTGATCGACGGGGCGAACATGCTGATGGAAACGGGAACGATAAGCGATGTGGACAACAGGAAACTGTTGCTCAAGAAGATCGCATCCAGCGGCCACATCAAATCGCTGCGCCTGGTGCGCGCCCAGCAGGTGGTGAACCAGTTCGGTCCGGGATTGCCCGAGGAGCATGTCAGAGACGATATCGAGCGCAATGCCATCGACACGAAAACCAGCTATTTCAAGCTGACCCGGGATGGCGAAGGCAACCCGGTATATCGGGCGGTCGTTCCCTACATCGTGAGCCACAACTTTCACGGCACGGACTGCCTGAACTGCCATCAGGTCCAGGTCGGCAGCGTGAACGGCGCATCCGACATCCTGATCGATCTGAAGCCGAATTTCGACAGGCTGCGCAGCATCCAGCTCAAGCTGATCGGCGGGCAGATCGTGCTCCAGATATTCCTGCTGATTTTCATCGGACGCTGCATCGACATTTTCGTCAAGCGTCCCCTGAATGCCGCGATGAAACAATTCGAGGCGCTCATGGAAGGCGATCTCGATCCGCCGATCGACATTTCAGGTCGGGACGAAATGGGGAAACTGCTTTGCGAGCTTCAGACCATGCAGGCCTATGTCCAGGTGATGCTCGACGAAATGGAATTGTCCGCTTCCATCATCGTGGATCGCAGCAACAGCCTCAATTCGCAGATCGTGCGCGTTGCCGAACATTCGAAGGAGCAGCAGGAGCATGTGCAGGAGATCGCCAGCACCATGGAGGAATTCAGTCAGTCGGTGACTGAAGTCGCCCATGCGGCAACCGATTCCGCCAATTCGGCCGCCGACTCCCAGGTCATCATCGGCGAGAGCAACAGGAGAATGGCGGAAAGCGTGGCTTCCACTTCGCGCGTCGTCGAGGCTGTGCAAACTTCCAGCAAGACCATCGACGAACTCAAGGATGCGATCCAGAAAATAGGCAACATCACCAAGGTCATCAAGGAGATTGCCGAGCAGACCAATCTTCTCGCCCTGAATGCCGCAATCGAGGCTGCCCGGGCGGGAGAGCAGGGAAGGGGCTTTGCCGTGGTGGCGGACGAGGTGAGAAAGCTTGCCGAGAGGACGACCGCGAGCACGACCGACATCACCGACATGGTCGGAAACATCCATTCGGTGACCGAGGCTGTCGTCGTTTCGATGAACCAGGCCGTGGCAGAGGTCGAGAAGGGTATCGTCTATACCAGGGAGAACGAAGCGAGCCTGCAAAAAATCATGGAAACGAGCAGGGAGGTCACCCGCAGGGCGCAGGACATTGCAGAGGCGTCGAAGGAGCAATCCCTGGCGAGCGAAGATGTCGCAAGGAGCCTCGCGCAAATATCCGATCTGGTGGACAATAATGCCCTCGCCGCGGAAGATGCGAAAAAGGCTTCCGAGGAGCTCACCAGAACATCGATCGAACTGAAAACGATGGTCCAGCACTTCGAGGTTCATTCATTGTAATGGCAATAGCATGCGGCAGGGTGGCCCTGTCAGACAATCCGTGAATCCATTGGCCTGGTGGGACAGGCTGGGTGTGCAGTGGAAGCTGCACATCCTGATTCAGGGCACCCTCATCCTGATCTTCCTGGTTTCGCAGCAATGGGTGGTGCAGCGCTTCGAATCCCAGGAAGGGAATGAGGTGCGTTCCCAGGCTTCTGGAATTGCCGACGGACTGATCAACGGCATGAACATGCTGATGGTAACCGGCAAGATCGGCAATCCCGCGAATCGCCTGCTGCTGCTGAAGAAAATGAGCGATTCCCCGGGGGTTGTGGGATTGCGCATCGTCAGGGCCAAGCAGGTATCCGATCAGTTCGGGCCGGGGCTGCCTTCCGAGCAGGCTGTAGACGGTTATGACAGGGAAGCCATCGAAAGCAGGAAGCCGGTTTTCCTGAGGACCCAGTCGGAAAACGGAAAACCCCTGCTCCGGGCTGTCATTCCGTACATCGTCAGCGAAAATTTCCGCGGCACGAACTGCCTGATGTGCCATCACGTCAAGGTCGGGAGCGTGAACGGGGCGGCCAGCATCATCATCGATCTTTCGAAGGAAGAATCGAGAATCCAGCAAATCAGAAGACTGCTCTGGACGGGCAACATCGCTTTTCAGATCGGGCTGTCGATCGTCATCGCCCTGTTCACCAGAATAGTCATCGTCCGGGATATCGAGCAGCCCAGCCAGAAGCTCCAGTCCACGATGCTGAAAATCCGCAGGGAAGGCGATTTGTCCCTGCGCGCGGAAATCGACGGGAAATACAAGAACATCGATGAAATGGCGGAAACGTTCAACCTCTTCGTCGAAAATCTGGAGGAGGCGACCAAGGATCTGATGCTTTTTGCCGAGGTCATCAAGAACACCGAAGAGGCCATTATCATTTCGGATGCGAACAACATCATCGTTTCGGTCAACCGCGCTTTCGTCAGGATCACGGGATATTCCGAAGCGGAAGTCATCGGAAAAAATCCGCGCCTGCTGAGTTCGGGACGGCAGGGCAAGGAGTTTTACCTGGCCATGTGGCAATCCATCAGGGAAACCGGACACTGGCAGGGGGAAATCTGGAACCGGCGCAAATCCGGTGAAATCTACCCGGAATGGCTTTCGATCAGCACCGTGAAGAACAGCCGTAACGAGATCATGCGCCATGTCGCCATATTCATGGACATCACGAAGCGCAAGGAAGTGGAGCAGCGCATCCATTTTCTGGCCTATTACGATCCGCTGACCAACCTGCCGAACCGGGTGCTGTTCGGAGACAGGCTGGGACAGGCGCTTGCAGCTTCCAGGCGGGGAGGAGGGAAAGTCGCGCTGCTTTTCCTCGACCTCGATAGGTTCAAAGGCATCAACGACTCGCTCGGCCATGCCGCAGGCGACTTGCTGCTGCAGTCCGTGGCCGACAGATTGAAATTGTGCATCAGGGAAATGGACAGCATTTGCCGTCAGGGCGGCGACGAATTCATGATTATGCTGCCCGGAATTGAAAAAAGGGACGATGTGGCTGCCATTGCGCAAAAGATCATCGCGGCGATGTCCGAGCCGCATCATGTCGACGGCCGCAATTTGATCGTCTCCTTCAGCATCGGCATCAGCATTTACCCGGACGATGCCGACAATTCCGAGGCTTTGATCCAGAGTGCCGATGCGGCGATGTATCATGCCAAGGAGCATGGCCGCAATAATTTCCAGTTCTTCACTGCCGACATGAATGCAGAGGCCCTTGACCTGCTTTCCCTGGAGGGCGATCTCAGGCGGGCGATGGCGAATCGCGAACTGATGATCCATTATCAGCCGCAGATCGACAACGCGACAGGCGAAATAGTCGGCGTCGAAGCCCTGGCCCGCTGGTTTCATCCCGAAAGAGGTTTCGTGCCGCCTTCCAGATTCGTTTCGATCGCGGAAGAAAGCGGGCTCATCGGTCAGCTTGGCGAGTGGGTGTTGCGTACGGCCTGTGCCCAGAACAAGCAATGGCAGGAGGAGGGGCTCGTCAAAATTCCGGTCGCAGTCAATCTCTCCGCGCTGCAGTTCCATCAGAAGGATCTCGTGGAAATGATCGTCGGGATTTTGCATGAAACCGGATTGGAGCCGCGCTATCTCGAGCTTGAATTGACCGAGGGAATCATCATGAAAAACGCCGAATCGACGATTGCGACGCTCAATGCATTGAAGCAAGCCGGGATCATGCTCTCGATCGACGATTTCGGTACGGGATACTCGAGCCTGAGCTACCTGAAGCGCTTTCCAATCGACAAGCTGAAAATCGATCAGTCGTTCATTAGCGATATTGCCACCAACGAAGACGATGCCATGATTACCACGACAATCATCAGCATGGGACACAACCTGAGGCTCAGGGTAATTGCCGAAGGGGTCGAAACCGAAGAGCAGATCGGCTTCCTGAGGGAGCATCAATGCGATGAAACGCAGGGTTATTATGTGAGCACGCCGCTCTCTCCCGAGGAGTTCGCCGGATTCATCAAGTCCAGGCTGGCCTGAATATCCGAAAGTACCGCACCAAAGCAGTGCGGCAATGTCCTGGTCCGGTGCGAACTGCAGGGCGTCATTTCCTGAGAGCTGAACCGATTCAAAAGGCTATGATTCTGGCATGACTGTTGCAAGAGATGCCCTGTGTCATTAAATCGGGGTTCTCATGAGAAAACGTTTGCCAGCAAAGCAGGCCACTGATATCGGCTACCTCTCCAAGTTCATGAGCGGACTGCACTGGGATCAGGAAAAGCTGCGCGAAATCCAGTCCGTTTACGACAACCTGACGCTGCTCGGGCAATTATTGTGTGCAGGCACTGACATCACCGTCATGCGTACCGATTTCAACAATCTGGCCGGCGTGCTGCTCGACCAGTTGGCTCGGGAGCTGCGCAAGAAAGCCGTGCTCAGCCTGAGGTCGAATGCGCGCGTCGCGATAGACATTCTGATCAGGAACCTGTTCGAGCGCACGGCGGATATCGGTTTTCTCGCGACCGATGCGGACATCCGCGATTATGCCGAAGCGTACGGGCGCGATCCTTCTGCGGCCCGCGATACAGCACGTCTCGCTTCCCTCAAGGCGCGCTTCGGGGAATATGTGCGCAAGTATTCCGTGTATCACAACATCATTTTGCTGGCCCCGGACGGCAAAGTGCTGGTGCAGCTCGACGGGGAGGGGGCGGGAAGGATTTCCCTGGATCCTCTGGTCGAGGCTTCCCTGACCACCGACCAGCAGTATGTCGAGACCTTCAGGGAAACGGATCTGCTTCCGGGAGAAGCTTCGCCGCTGATTTACTCCTACAGGGTGATGTCGGAAGACGGCAGCCGTCCCGTCGGCGTGCTTTGCCTTTGCTTCCGATTTCAGGACGAGTGCTTGCGCATATTCCGGAATCTGGTCAGCGAAGACGACTGGACTGTGGTCACCATACTCGATGCGGAAGGGCGCATCATCGCCAGCAGCGACATTTACCAGTTTCCCGTGGGAGCGCGGGTGGAGCGCGCAATTGGCGATGAATGCAGCATTGTGCGCTTTGCAGGCAGGGAATATCTCGCGACGACTCAGGAAACGCAAGGTTATCAGGGTTACATGGGGCCTGGCTGGACTGGGCATGCGCTCGCCCCGCTCAACCATGCTTTCGATATGGCGCTTGCCCATGAACTGGAGCAGGTACCCGAAAGGCTGCTCGAAGGGGTGCTGGAGACGGCTACCCTGTTTTCTGCCGAATTGCGCGATATTCCGGTGCGGGCAGCCAGCATCCAGCGCGAACTCAACCGGGCAGTCTGGAACGGGAATGTCTGGCTCTCGAGGGACAATTATGCTCTGAATGCTTCCTTCGCCAAGGTGCTGCTCTGGGAGATCGGCAGCACGGGAGTCAAGACGAGGAACGTCTTCAGCCAGTCCACCACCAACCTTTACGAAACGGTGGTTTCCTCCGTGCTTTACGACTGCTCCTCCATGGCGGCGCTCGCCATGGACATCATGGACAGGAATCTCTACGAGCGGGCCAACGATTGCCGCTGGTGGGCGCTCACCAGTGCTTTCGGCGAAGTGCTCTCGAAGGGTGCGGCAGCGGATGGCAGGGAGCGTCTCGCGGACACCCTCAAGGGCATCAACGGATTGTATACTGTGTATTCCAACCTGATCATATTCGATGCTGCAGCGAAAATCATGGCGGTATCCAACCCGGCCTACAACGATCTCGTCGGCCAAACCCTGCAGGCCGATTGGGTGCGCACGACGCTGGGATTGCCGGATACCCAGAGCTATTGCGTTTCTGCCTTCGAGCCCAGCCATCTTTACGGCAATCGCCATACCTACATCTATGCCGCTGCGATCAGAGAGAAAGGCGTTCCTGTCGGCGGAGTTGCCATCGTGTTCGATTCCACTCCCCAGTTTGCAGCAATGCTGCAGGATGCGTTGCCGAGAAGCGAGAACGGGACGATAGTCGAAGGAGCTTTCGCAATTTTCGCCGAACGGGACGGGCGGGTCATTGCCAGCACCGACGAGAATCTGGTGCCGGGGATGAAGCTCGACATCGGGCGCGAATTCTTCAGCCTCGAGCAGGGAGAAGGCCGCGCCAACATCATCGAGTACCGGGGCCGCTATTATGCCGTGGGGTCGCGCATGTCTTCCGGCTACAGGGAATACAAGAGCGAAATCGATTCGTATCGCAACGAAGTGGTGGCGCTGGTTTTCGTTCCGTTGTCGCAACGGGTGCTACTGCCGGAAGAGCGACATTCCCTGCGTTCCATGGCAAAGGACAATTATTCGATTCGCCGAGCGGAGGGCGAGAAAACGGTCGAAATTGCCACTTTCTATATCGGAAGCGGTTGGTATGGCATAAGATCGGATTGCGTGATCGAGGCGATAGACAGCCAGTTGGTCACGCCCATTCCGGGAATGCCTGCCTGGGTCAAGGGCTGCATCCTGTATCAGGATCAGGCCATCACGATATTCGATCTTTCCGACTTCCTGCAGGGAGCGTCTCCCCCATCGAAAGCGGGGCAGATCGTGGTGGTCAAGGCGCCCGAACAGCGAGCGAGCTTCGGCATCCTGGTGGATGAACTGGGCGATATTCCCGAGATCGCCTCTTCCCGCATAGAGCCGGTTCCGGAGATGATGTTCGGCGGTGGATCCCTGACCGAAAGCCTGGTCAAGCCGCATGCTGAAGACGTTGAGAAGCGTATCCTGATCATTCTCTCCGCAGAGAATATCAGGCGACGCCTTTCCAGCCTGAACCTTGCCGGGGACGCCCTTCCCGAACGGGTATTGGTTGGGGAGCTCGAGGTCAGGTCGAGATGAGATCGAGGCAGAGGTTGCGAATCATGAGTTCCTCGTCAGCCGGAACGACAAGGACGGGCCTGGAGCCTGACTCCGAAATCCTCAGGCGGTTGGCCTGGTTGGCGTCCTCATTGAGCGAGAACCCCAGAAATGCCAGGGGGGCGATTATTTCCCCGCGGATTTTTGGGGAATGTTCCCCTATGCCGCCGCTGAAGACGATCGCATCGACTCCCCCGGCTTTTGCGGCGAGCGCCCCGATCGCCCCGCGCACCGAGCTGCAGAAATAGGCTATGGCGAAGCGGGCATGACGGCTTTCGCTTGCCAGTAGATCGGTCATTTCCGGGCTTTCCCCGTTCGAGAGGGCGATGAGCCCCATCTCGTGATAGACGGCTTTTTCGAGCGCCTCTTCATCCAGCTTGCGTGAAAGCTCGAGCATTGCGCCGGGATCGAGATCTCCGCTTCTCGTGCCCATGACGATGCCCCCCGCAGGCGAAAAACCCATGGTGGTGTCGACCGACTGCAAGTTTTGCATCAGACAAAGGCTCGCCCCGCTTCCCAGATGGGCCGCGATGACCCTGCCCCTGGCCGCTTCCCCTAGGATTTCCGGGAGCTTGCTGGCGACATGGGCGTAATTCAGGCCGTGGAAGCCGTATCTGCGCAGCCCGAATTTCTCGGGTATCGGAAGGCGCCTGGATAATTCCGGCATGCCTGCATGGAAGGCGGTATCGAAGCAGGCAATTTGAGGGACGCCGAAATTCGAGCAAAGATCGATCCCCAGCAGATTTCCGGGGAGATGGAGCGGGGCGAGCGGGATCAGGTCGTCGAGCCGGGCTCTTTCCTGCGCATCCACCAGCCTTGCTGGTTCGGCGATATCGCCGCCGTGCACGATGCGGTGCCCGATCAAATCCGGCGCCCTTCCGATTTCCCGCATGAGCGCATCGAAAGCGGCCTGCTGGCCGTCGAGGTGCTCGTACCTGAAATCCCTGCGGCCATCCTTTGTGAACAGGCTGGCTTTCAGGGAGGACGAGCCGCTGTTGACCGTGAGAACGCTCAATAGGGCCATGTCCATTCGGCGATTTCCGGCATGTCTTCACCATGCTTCTCGATGTATTCCTTGTGCTCGACCAGCCTGTCGCGCATTTTCTGCCGGATATGGGGTGCCTTCTGGTGCAGGGAAGGCACCCTGTCCATGGCATCCATGACGAGATGGAAGCGGTCCAGGTCGTTGAGCACGGTCATGTCGAAAGGTGTGGTGGTGGTGCCTTCCTCCTTGTAGCCCCTGGCATGGATGTTGGCGCTGTTTTTTCGCCTGTAGGTGAGGCGGTGGATGAGCCAGGGATAGCCGTGATAGGCGAAGATGACCGGTTTGTCCGGCGTGAAGAGAGAAAGAAAATCTTTTTCTGACAAGCCGTGGGGATGTTCTTCCCTGGGCTGCAGGGTCATGAGATCGACCACGTTGACGACACGGATTCTGAGTTCAGGGGCGGATTGCCTCAATATGTCGACTGCGGCCAGGGTTTCGAGCGTCGGCACGTCACCGCAGCAGGCCATCACCAGATCCGGCTCGGCATCCCCGTCGTTCGATGCCCATTCCCAAATGCCGATGCCTGCCGAAACATGCTTGATCGCCGCATCCATGTCCAGCCACTGCGGGGCGGGTTGCTTTCCGGCCACGATGACGTTGACGTAATTGCGGCTTCTCAGGCAATGATCGGTCACCGAGAGCAGGGTGTTCGCATCCGGGGGGAGGTACACCCTGATCACGTCGGATTTCTTGTTTATCACATGGTCGATGAAGCCGGGGTCCTGATGCGAGAAGCCGTTGTGATCCTGGCGCCAGACATGGGAAGTGAGCAGGTAATTGAGCGAAGCGATGGGGCGCCGCCAGGGGATCTCGCTGCTGGTCGTCTTGAGCCATTTGGCATGCTGGTTGAACATGGAGTCGACGAGATGAATGAAGGCCTCGTAGCAGGAGAAAAATCCATGCCGTCCTGTCAGCAGATAGCCTTCCAGCCAGCCCTGGCAGGTATGCTCCGAAAGGATTTCCATCACCCGGCCGCTCTTCGCGAGATGGTCGTCGTAGTCGTAGATGTCCAGCATCCAGCTTCTGGGGCTCGCATCCAGCACCGCGCCCAACCTGTTCGATGCCGTTTCGTCGGGGCCGAAAAGGCGGAAATTGTCAGTGTTTTTCTGCATCACGTCGCGCAGCAGATAACCCATCACCCGCGTGGCTTCGGCGATGCTCCTGCCGGGTTTTTCCACCTTGACGCAATAATCCCTGAAATCGGGCATTCTGAGGTCCTTGAGCAGCATTCCGCCGTTCGCTTTCGGGTTGGCCCCCATGCGCTTCTCGCCCTTGGGAGATAGTTCAGCAAGTTCAGGGACCAGCTTTCCCGTTTCGTCGAACAGCTCTTCGGGCCTGTAGGACTTCATCCAGGATTCCAGGAGCTTCACATGCTCCGGCTTTTCCTTCATTTCAGAAAAGGGAACCTGATGGGATCGCCAGAAGCCTTCCGTCTTCAGTCCGTCCACCTCCTTGGGGCCCGTCCAGCCCTTGGGGGAGCGCAATATGATCATGGGCCAAAGGGGCCGCGATACTATGCCTTCCTGCCTTGCCTTCTGCTGGATTGCCCTGATTTCGGAAAGGATGTCGTCCACCGTTGCGGCCATTTTGCGGTGCATTTCCTCGGGGTCGGACCCTTCGACGAAATGAGGCCGGTAACCATAGCCCTTGAACAGGTTGTCCAGTTCGTCATGGGAAATGCGCGACAGGAGGGTGGGGTTGGCGATCTTGTAGCCGTTGAGATGCAGTATCGGCAGAACCGCGCCGTCCGTCTTCGGATTGAGGAACTTGTTCGAGTGCCAGGATGCGGCCATCGGACCGGTTTCGGCCTCTCCATCGCCCACCACGCAGCAGGCAATGAGGTCGGGGTTGTCGAAGACGGCGCCATAGGCATGGGAGATCGCATAGCCGAGTTCCCCCCCCTCGTGGATCGATCCCGGGGTTTCCGGCGCAGCATGGCTGGGGATGCCGCCGGGAAAGGAGAATTGCCTGAAAAGCTTCTTCATGCCTTCCTCGTCGCGGGAAATGTTCGGGTAGAACTCACTGTAGCTGCCTTCGAGGTAGGTATTGGCGACCAGCGCGGGGCCGCCATGTCCAGGGCCTGCGAGGTAGATCATGTCGAGATCGTGCTTCTTGATTGCCCGGTTCATGTGCACGTAAATGAAGTTGAGCCCCGGCGTCGTTCCCCAATGGCCGAGAAGTCTCGGCTTGACATGATCTATCGTGAGCGGAACTTTAAGAAGAGGGTTGTCGTAGAGATAGATCTGGCCCACGGAAAGATAATTTGCGGCGCGCCAGTAGGCATTCATTTGATCGACTTCTTTCTGCGTCAGAGCGTTTTTCATGCGGGATCCTGTTCTCGGTTTGGCTACATCTTATTCTAGACATGATGGCATGCGGCAGGTTCAAAACCAATTTAGGGCCTGTTAACACTTGTCCGGAGCGATGCGTTGCGGCAAGATGCCGATGGATACAAGGCGTGCGGCGCAGCGAATGGTTGCGCCCTTTGCAAGACGCGCAACGCAGCAGACGCGGCATATCGCCGCAACCCGAAGGGAACGGTTGAATCAGGCGCATTGCCGCGTTCCTCGCGGCTTGTTTGGAATAACCAAACCGCGCCGCTCCGGCCTTGCCCTGTCACCTGATTCATCACGTTCGCACCCATCGGGCAAGTGTTAACAGGCCCAAGGAAGCGCTCTCCTTCATCGTCCCGCACCCGAAGCCGGATGCGGAAAGAGCGATGCCTCATCGATCAGACGGATTGATGCTTCGATCGAGCCGAACAGGTCGTCGCTGCTGTCATCCCATATCAATCCCAGTCTCTGGCAAGAGGCGTCCGAAAGGTGATGGACGCGGGAGTGGCTGCACCGGGTCAGATCCAGGGCATTGCCGATCACTTCGGCCACATGCACTACGTCCGCATAGGGATTTTCGTTTGCTCCGTCCGGGTCTTCATATTGACGGATTGCCTCGCAGATCTGGTCGGGCAGGGACCAAATCTCCCCCAGCCAGCTTCCGATCACCGCATGATCCACCCCGAAGCGCTCCCGTTCGATCTGGCTGGGCGGCAAGGTTCCAGAATCCGCTGTCCTGTCCAGGATCTCGCGATAGGCTTTTGGTTCGAAGCGAAAGAGCCACAGCTTGCCGACGTTGTGCAATATTCCGGCTATCAGTGCGGTGTCGATCGAGAGTCCTGCGAAAGCGGCAACATGCTGTGCGCATATTCCGGTAGCCAGGCTGCGTGCCCAGAATTCTTCGGGCATGCCGGCTTCCGAAGCATCGTTGAAGTGATTGGCCATAGCGGCCAGAATGACCATCTTCTGCAGCTTCGCAACGCCAACCAGCGAGGTGGCCTTGTACAGGTCCTTGATTTGCAGGTCATGCTGCACATGGGTGGCCGCCCGATTGGCCATCGAGAATACGCGGCCGGTCAGGACCGGATCGTGGCCGACATGCCTCACCAGCGAGTTGAAGTTGAAATTGGGATCGTCGATGGTATGCAGAATTTCACTGATGATGCGAGGAAATACCGGGAGCAATTGGCTGGTCTCGAGTACTCTTCTGCGCGAAATGCCCATTGCGATTTTACCTGCCAAGATATGAGCGAACCCGGTTGAAGAAAGCGGCCATTCCCGGCTGGGAAAGGTCGCATGTTTCGAAAATTTTTCCGAGCCTCGATTCCAGGTTATTCAAATCGGCTGCAATTTGCGTCTCGGTGCGCTCGTCGGGGAGCCGCACGCAAATGATTTCCGCGTGATGCGAAACGAGCTGCCGGATATTGTCTTCTGTCAGCGCGTGCCCTTCGGGCAGGACATACCGCAGCATGCGCCTTTCCGTCACCGCGAGCGGCTTGGCGAGCACCATGTTAGGCGCGATCTCGCCAATCGAAAGATAAGTGGAGCGCATCCTGCTCGACAAAATGGCTATCCTCGATTCTGGCTGGTGAGCTCCGGAAACTGAAACCGGAGCGTGAATATTTGATTTTTAACATCTTTGTGGCCAAGTTGCAACAAGGGCAGAGAAGCTTCGGGTTTTGCCGGAAATGCGTTTGATGCCGTACCCCGAGCGAAAGACCCAAATCGACTTTGACAATATCAGGGTTACTCATTAGAATAGGCGGTTTCGCTCCGGAGGGGTTCCCGAGCGGTCAAAGGGATCAGACTGTAAATCTGACGGCTCTGCCTTCGAAGGTTCGAATCCTTCCCCCTCCACCAGAATTGGTTAGTATGGATTTGCGGGTGTAGCTCAATGGTAGAGCAGAAGCCTTCCAAGCTTACGACGAGGGTTCGATTCCCTTCACCCGCTCCAGTTTGTGAAAGGGTTTGCCCATGTAGCTCAGTGGTAGAGCACTCCCTTGGTAAGGGAGAGGTCACCAGTTCAATCCTGGTCATGGGCTCCAGATTTTGTGGTACCAACTTTGATGTCAAGAGGAAATCATCATGGCAAAGAGCAAGTTTGAGCGGACGAAGCCGCACGTAAACGTAGGAACGATTGGTCACGTTGACCACGGCAAGACGACGCTGACGGCGGCGATCACGTCGGTTCTGACGAAG
>JAJZQY010000103.1 GCA_021806605.1 Pseudomonadota bacterium | reverse complement strand
GCCTGAGTTTGTCGGAAATGCCGATCCATCCGATCAGGATGCCATCCCGCGCGATGCCGACCCTGGTTCTCCCGTTTGACGGCACATCGAAGACTATTCCCTTTTCTGAAAGCAGGGCAGGAGAGCCGAGCCAGCATTTCGAACCGTCAATCACGGCAGTGACTCCCCCTCCCGGAATCGCGTCAAATTCCGAGGCGATGGGCGGCGCAGCCCCCATCTCTCTGCCCTTCTCCAGGATCGCCTTCGCAAGAGGATGCTCGGACCCGGATTCAAGCGCCATGGCGATCGACATCAGCGCCTTTTCGGCGATGCCGATGCCGTGGATGTCGGTGACGGAGGGTTTTCCTTCGGTCAATGTGCCTGTCTTGTCGAGAACCAGGATTCCGATTTTTTCGGCCTGCTCCAGCGCCTGGGCATCTCGCACCAGGATGCCCGTCCTGGCGCCCTGTCCGATTCCGACCATGATCGCGGTCGGGGTGGCGAGTCCCAGCGCGCAGGGACAGGCGATGACGAGGACTGCGACAGCATTCACTAGGGCTTCGGTCGGGTGCCCGGTGAGCCACCAGAAACCGAAAGCGAGGAGGGCGACGGATACCACCGCCGGCACGAAGATTCCGGAAATCCTGTCGGCGAGCCGCTGGATCGGCGCTTTCGAGCCTTGCGCCTCCTCGACCAGGCGGATGATGGCGGAGAGCTGGGTGTGCTCCCCGACTCCGGTGGCGCGGCATTTGACCGATCCCGTCTGGTTGAGCGTGGCGGCATAGACTTTTCCTCCTTCCGCCTTTTCCACCGGGATGCTCTCCCCCGTCAGCATGGATTCGTCGATCGAGGAGCTTCCGCCGACCACGATCCCGTCGACGGGAACGGTTTCACCCGCCCTGACATGGAAGATGTCGCCGACTTCGAGGCTGCCCGCTTCGACATCATGGATCTCGCCGTCCCTTTCCACATGGGCCGTTTTGGGCGCGAGCTTCAGGAGCTCCTCTATCGCGCCTGAAGTCTTGCCCTTGGCGCTTGCTTCCAGCATCTTGCCCAGCATCACGAGCGTGATGACGGAAGCGCCCGCTTCGAAATAGACATGCAGATCGAGGGAAAGCAGGGTCACGACGGCGCTGAAGAAATAGGCGACGCTGGTGCCGAGAGCGACCAGCACGTCCATGTTGGCGCTTCCCCCCCTCAGGGCATGCCAGGCGCCGACATAGAAGCGCCTCCCCGCCCAGAACTGCACCGGGGTGGCCAGCATGAACTGGAGCAACCGGGGAATGTGCAGGCCCGCCATGTGCAGCAGAAGCGGTGCGGTCAGGATCGCCGCAACCAGGAAAACTCCGAGCTCCTTTCTATAGGCTTCTTCCCGCTCCTTTTTGCGGCTGTCTTCAGCCCCGGCTGGCGATGCGGCATAGCCCGCTTTTCTTACCGTCTCGATCAGCTTTTCGACCTTGACCGAACCGCGGGGGAAAGTGACCAGCGCCTTTTCGGAAGCGAAATTGACGTTCGCTTCCACCCCTTCTATGGCATTGAGGGCTTTTTCTATGGTGAGCGCGCAGTTGGCGCAGTGCATCCCGGAAATGAGAAGATTCACCTTTTCCTGGGGAATCTTGAATCCTGTCTTGCGCACGACTTCCATGAGCTTGTCGGGGGAAGTGCTTTGCGGGTCATATTCGATGTAGGCCTTTTCGCTCGCGAAGTTGACGTTCGCGCTCGTGCCTTCCACTGCGTTCAGGGCCTTTTCAACCCTTCCCGCGCAGTTCACGCAATGCATGCCTTCAACCGGGAACTCGATCTTTTCCATATCCCGATCTTAGCCCAGCTGCAGAGGCGTTGACAATCGAATTACCAGGGAATCTCCAGGCCATCGTAGGCGATGAATTTGCCTGAATCGGCTGGCGTGATCCTTGCGAGCACCTGCCGCATGCCGGACACGCTTGTTTCAACCGAAATCAGGGCGGAAGGCCCCCCCATGTCGGTCTTGACCCAGCCCGGATGCAATGCCACTGCGGTGATTCCGGAAGGCTTCAGGTCTATGGAAAGGCTTTTCGTGACCATGTTGGCGGCAGCCTTGCTGGTGCGGTAAAGGTATTCGCCGCCGCTGTCATTGTCCGCGACGCTGCCCATTTTGCTGGTGAGGGTGGCGATGGTTTTCTGGCTGCTGCCTGCGACCTGCCGTACGAAGGTTTCAGCCATCTTGAGCGGCGCCATCGTGTTGATCTTGAATGCCTGCATCCATTTTTCGTAATCGGTGCGGCCAAAGCCCCCGGAATCGGGGTAGATGCCGGCGTTGTTGATCAGAAGGTCGATCGATTCTTCCGAGAGAAGCTGCCCCAGGCGCTCGATCTCTCCATGGTCCGAGACATTCAGCGCATGCATTTTCACCCGTTCGGGATGCCGGGCGGAAAGCTTTTCGAGTTCCGGAGAAGGGCCTCGGCTGCAGGCCAGCACGCGCCAGCCATCCGATGCATATTGCCTGGAGAATTCCAGTCCGATGCCCCGGTTCGCGCCTGTGATCAATACGGTTTTCATCATTGCTCCAAGCCCGGTCCCGGATGGGGCGCCAGGCTGCCTTGTGTTGGGAAATGTGCTCGCGCAGGGCTTCGTCGAAAGCGATCGCCACTGGAATCTGGGTGAATTATAATCCGAAGTCAAGGGAAATTGCAGGTGCC
>JAJZQY010000102.1 GCA_021806605.1 Pseudomonadota bacterium | reverse complement strand
TGGTGGGCAACATGGGCATCGGCCACGTCAGGTATCCGACCGCGGGTTCTTCCGAATCTTCTGCAGAAGCGCAGCCCTTCTACGTCAATTCGCCTTTCGGCATCGTGCTCGGACACAATGGCAATCTGACCAATGCCGAAGAGCTCAAGGAAGAACTGTTCAGGCAGGATCTGCGCCATGTGAACACGAATTCCGACTCGGAAGTGCTGCTCAACGTGCTCGCCCACGAACTCCAGGAATGCTCGCTCAATTACGATCTCGATCCCGACATCATCTTTTCCGCAGTTTCCGGAGTGCACAGAAGGTGCAGGGGAGCCTATGCGGTGGTGGTGATGATCGCAGGCTACGGATTGCTCGCCTTCCGCGACCCTCATGGCATCAGGCCGCTGGTTTTCGGGAAGAACGAGGCGAAGGAAGGCGTCGAATATCTGGTGGCTTCCGAAAGCGTTGCGCTCGACACCCTTGGATTCAGGCTGATTCGGGATATCGCGCCGGGCGAGGCGATATTCATCGACATCGACGGGAATTTCTACAGCAAGCCTTGCGCGGAACAGGTTTCTCACTATCCCTGCATTTTCGAATACGTGTATCTCGCTAGGCCCGATTCGGTCATCGACGGGATATCGGTGTACGAATCGCGCCTGCGCATGGGAGAGAATCTCGCAGACAAGATTCGGGCGAATGGGGATATCGACATCGACGTCGTGATTCCCATTCCCGACTCGAGCCGCCCGAGCGCATTGCAGCTCGCCAACAGGTTGGGAATCGACTTCAGGGAAGGCTTCGTCAAGAACCGCTATATCGGGCGCACCTTCATCATGCCGGGCCAGGCGATGCGCAAGAAATCCGTCAGGCAGAAGCTCAATGCCATAGGCGTGGAGTTCAAGGGAAAGAACGTGATGCTGGTCGACGATTCCATCGTGCGCGGCACGACCAGTCGCGAGATCGTCCAGATGGCGAGAGAAGCCGGCGCGCTGAAAGTCTATTTCGCATCCGCAGCGCCGCCGGTGCGGTTCCCGAACGTTTACGGGATCGACATGCCGACGAGGAGCGAGCTGATCGCAACCGGGCGCACCGACGAGGAAATTTGCCGAGAGATCGGTGCTGACAGGGTAATCTACCAGGATCTCGAATCGCTCAAGAAGAGCGTGAGGCAGGTCAATCCCGGAGTCTGCAATTTCGAGAGCTCCTGCTTCGACGGTCACTATATCACCGGGGATGTGACGGCCAGTTACCTCGCCAGCATCGAATCGCAGCGCGACGGAAAAAAGGCGCAGGAATCCGAATCGACGAGCACCCAGCTCGATCTCAATCTGGTGAGTGCCGAGGAGAGGTGACATGGAAGAAGAGTACGATTTCGAAACGCTTGCGGTGAGATCCGGCATCCACCGCAGTCAGTTCATGGAGCATTCGGAGGCGCTTTATCTCACCTCCAGCTTCGTTTTCGAGAGCGCCGCGCAGGCTGCGGCCCGGTTCAAGGGGGAAGAGCCCGGAAACATCTACGCCCGGTTCACCAATCCCACGGTCACTGCTTTCCAGGAGCGTCTCGCAGCTCTTGAAGGGGCGCAAGCTTGCGTTGCGACCGCTTCCGGCATGTCGGCGATTCTCTCTTGCGTCATGGGGCTGCTGAGCGCGGGGGATCATATCGTCTCTTCCCGAAGCATCTTCGGCTCGACCGTTCAGCTCTTCGGCAACATCCTGAAGCGCTTCGGCATCGAGACCACCTTCGTCTCGGGGGCCGACGTCTCCGAATGGGAGAAGGCCTGCCAGCCCAACACCAGGCTGTTTTTCGTCGAGACCCCATCCAACCCGCTGATGGAACTCTCCGACATTTCGGCGCTTTCGACTCTGGCAAGAAAGGCCGGAGCGAAGCTCGCAGTGGACAACTGCTTCTGCACGCCGGCTATCCAGAAGCCGCTGGAACTCGGCGCGGACATCGTGATCCATTCCGCGACCAAGTATCTGGACGGGCAGGGGCGCGTATTGGGCGGTGCGGTACTGGGAAGCGCGGAGCTCATGGAGGGTGTCCGGAACTTCCTGAGAACGGCAGGCCCCACGATGAGCGCATTCAATGCCTGGGTTTTTCTCAAGGGGATCGAGACGCTGAAGGTCAGGATGGACGCACAGTCGAAAGCTGCGCTGGCAGTCGCGACCTGGCTCGAAGCCCAGCCGAAAATCAGGCGGGTCTATTATCCCGGACTGCCTTCCCACCCACAGCACAATCTCGCTTTGAGGCAGCAGAAAACGGGCGGCGCGATCGTTTCCTTCGAAGTCGAAGGGGGGAGGGATGCGGCATGGAAGATTGTCGATTCGACCCGGATGATCTCCATCACCGCGAATCTCGGCGACACCAAAACCACCATCACCCATCCCGCGACCACCACCCACGGGCGGATTTCCCCGGAGGCGAGGGATGCCGCCGGAATAGGCGAAGGGCTGTTGCGCCTCGCGGTAGGGCTGGAGTCCGTCGAAGACATCATCAAGGATCTTTCAGCAGGCCTGGGCTGAGGCATCCCGTCGATGTGATGCCCCCTGTTCAGGAGCTCAGAAGAGCCCCTGAACAATTTTGCGCAGGCGGCATCAATACCCGGTCTTGCGTCCCGCGATTTCCGGCAGATCGGCATCGCTGATCAGCGACCAGATCAGGCGGGCGACAGTCTCCGATGCAATGATCGTGTGGCTGTTGTTCGAGGCGAGGAGCTTTT
>JAJZQY010000007.1 GCA_021806605.1 Pseudomonadota bacterium | reverse complement strand
ATGGCTACCAGCGCGTGTTCAAGTTCGAAATCTACAAGGTTTTCATGGGCCTTTCCGAAAAGAAGGAAGAGGATTTCAGCAGCCACACCCTTTGCCGACTGGGGAAATGGTATTACGAAGGCGACGGCAAGGAATGCTTCTCTGCACTCCCCGGATACCGGGAAATCGAATCGCCCCACATCCTGGTGCACAAGGCAGGCCAGGATGCGATCCGTCATTTCTACGCCGGAGACTACGATAAGGGAGTCCAGGCCATCGCCCAGATGGAAGAAGCGAGCATGAGCGTGCTCGACAACCTCGAAAAAATGGCCGCCAGCGGCGAGAACGATCCGGGCGCGCTTTGCGCCCGTTGAGCATCTAGAGCGAGCGGAGCAAAACGGAAGGCGGCACCGCCAGCGCCTTCCTGGCCCAGACGAGCCCCATCAGCAGGATGGCGAGCGAACCCAGCGCAATGCCCGCCAGGACGACAGTCGCATCGAAGTGGAAGGAAAGATCGAGCAGCTTCCTGGACGCAAGATAGTCCACCCCGGTCGCCCCCATTGCGCCGAACAGGCCTGAAAGCCCTCCCAGAATCAGAAACTCCGATGCGTTCGCAGCCAGAACCTGGCGCCTGCTCGCCCCCAGAGTGCGCAAGATCGCGGCCTCCCGCATCCTCTCGTCCTGGGTCGACGAAAAGGCCGCGATCAGCACCATCCCCCCTGCGGCGAGGCTGTAAAGGAAAACGAATTCCAGCGCGAGCGCAGCCTGGTTCGTCATTTTCCGCATCTTCGCCAGTATGGATGAAACGTCGATGACGAGCAGGTTGGGATAATCCCTGGCAAGATCGTTCATGGCAGCGCGGTTTGCGGGCGGAAGATAGAAGCTCGTGATATAGCTTGTGGGATAATCTTCCAGCAAGCCCGGCGGGGTCAGGACGAAGAAGTTGACCCTGAAGGAATTCCAGTTCACCTTGCGCAAGCTCGTGACTTTCCCCGAAAAACGGCGGCCCGCGACTTCGAATGTCAGAACATCCCCCATGTGGATCGAAAGCGTCTCGGCAAGCCCTTCCTCGACGGACAACTCCGGCCTGCCCTGGCCATTTCTTCCCCACCATTTCCCCGAAACGATGTCATTGCCGGGCTGCAGCCTCCCTGCCCATGAAAGATTGAATTCGCGGTCGACGAGGCGCTTTGCGCGCAATTCCCGGTAATTCTCCGAGGAAACGCTTTTGCCGTTGATCCCGGTGAGCCTGCCCTTCACCATCGGAAAGCATTCAGGCTTTGCCAATCCCTTGGCATCGAAATATCCCGACAACGCATCGAGTTGGTTCGGCTGGATGTTGAGCACGAAACGATTCGGGGCGTTCGGCGGCAGGCTCTCCTGCCACGCTTCGAGGAGATTCCCCCTGACCAGGGTCAGGACGAGAATCGCCATCAGGCCGAGGCCGAATGCGATGATCTGGGCGACGCTGGCTGCGCTGCGCCGCTTGAGATTGGCGAGTCCGTATTTCCAGCCCATGCCCTCGATTTTCAGGTTCCGCAGCAAAAGCCTCGTGAGAAACGCCGATAGGGCCAGCATGCCGCCGAATGCACCGAAAAGGATCAGCCCCAGCTTCGCATCGTCGGCCTGCCACAGGAAAAGAACCGCAAGCGCAACCGCGCCCAGGGCATAGCCCGCCCTGGGCGGCGCAATTTCTCGCCGCATCACACGAAGCGCAGGAACCTTGGCAAGAGCGAGCACAGGCGGCAGGGCGAATCCGAGCAGGAGCAGCATCGCGGTCGCGCCGCCTGCGACCAGGGGACGCAGGGACGGCAGGGGCAGCTCCACCCCGATGAAGCTGGCAAGCCCTGCCGCGAGCAGGTTCTGGGCAATGAAGCCGATAGCCGCGCCGATCAGCCCGGAAAGCAATCCAAGCATAAAAAATTCATAGAAGTGCAGGCGAAAAAGGCGCACGCTTGTCGCGCCCATGACGCGCATGACTGCGCATCCGTCGAGATGGCGTTCCACGAATCGTCTCGCAGAAAGCGCAATCGCAACGGCGGAGAGGACGACGCTGAGCAGCGCAGCCATGCCGAGAAAAACTTCCGAGCGGTCGAGCATGGCCTTGACCTGGGGGCTGCCTTCCCTCGCATCTTCCAGGCTCTGCCCGAGCCCCAGCCGCGATTTCGCCCATCCCCGGTAGGAAGCAATCGCAGAGGTGCCGCCTGCGGCATAGAAGACGTAGTGAACCCGACTCCCCTCCTGGATCAATCGGGTCGAAGGCAGGTCGAGCGCGTTCATGATGAGGCCGGGCCCCAGGCTCATGAAGGAAAAGGCGGCCTCCGGCTCCTCCTCCACCACCGCTGCCACGGCAAAATCCGATTCCCCTATCTCCACCCTGCTTCCCGCCGGCAAATTCAGCCTGCTCAGAAGCTTCCTGTCCACCCATACGGTTCCCCGTTCCGGGATGCCTTTCGATCCGTTGGAGAGGCGCAGCTTCCCGCGCAAGGGATAGCCGGCGCCGACCGCCTTGATTTCGGCAAGGACGCTGCCTGACCCGAAGCTCACCATGCTCGGGAATTTCACGGCAAGGGTCGTCGCAATTCCCCGTTTCTTCGCCATGGACGCGAAGGAATCATCCAGGGGATGGTCCGAGATCAGAACCAGATCGGCGCCCAGCATCTTTTCCGCCTGGCTCTGCAGCGCCCCCTGCACTCTGTCAGCAAAGAATTCCACCGTCGTCATCGAAGATACGGCGACGAGCAGGGCCAGGAAAAGCACGGTCAATTCTCCCGAACGCCAGTCGCGCCGCAAGAACCTCATCGAGATCAGGAAGTCATTCAACCTGTTCCCCCATCTTCAGAGCGATTCTCGATCCGCAGCGCTTCGCGATTTCCGCATCGTGCGTCACTAATACCAGGGTGGTGCCGTGCTCCCGATTGAGATCGAACATCAGTTCGATGATTGTTTCCCCGGTCGCCGTGTCGAGATTCCCCGTGGGCTCGTCAGCAAAAAGTATCTTCGGCTTCGCAACGAATGCCCGGGCAATCGCCACCCGCTGCTGCTCCCCTCCCGAGAGCTGCCTGGGATAATGATCGAGCCGTCCGCCCAGTCCCACCCGATCCAGGATATCGAGCGCACTCTCCCTCGCTTTGCTCTTTCCGGAAAGCTCCAGGGGGAGCATCACGTTCTCGAGCGCGGTGAGCGCCGGAAGCAGATGGAAAGACTGGAAAACGAATCCGATCCGCCCCCCCCTCAGTTTCGCGCGACCGTCCTCGTCCAGGGAAAAGAGATCGATGCCTTCGACATAAATCTTGCCGCTGGTCGGATTGTCGAGCCCCGCCATCAGCCCCAGCAGGGTGGACTTCCCGGATCCGGAAGCCCCGACGATGGCCACGGCATCGCCCGAATTGATATCGAAGCGGATATTGCGCAAAATGGTGAGACCCGGATCGACCCTTTTGCTAAGATCGACGACCTTGAGGATGGGATTGTCCATGATTCAGCTCCGTAACACAGCCATTCTTTTGATCCTTTTCGCCCTGATTCCGCAGCTCGCCCATGCCGCCACCATACTGGTTTTCGGCGACAGCCTCTCCGCCGGATACGGCTTGCCGGCAGGCAAAAGCTGGGTCGACCTGCTGCAGCGAAAGCTCGCGAAAACCCCCTACCGGATCGTCAACGCCAGCATCAGCGGCGAAACCACTTCGGGAGGGCTGACGCGAATCGAACCCGCTCTGGCAAGATTCAAGCCCGAAATCGTCATTCTCGAACTCGGCGCGAACGACGGATTGCGCGGCGAGCCGGTCGAGTTCACGAAAAAGAATCTCGATGCCATCGTGCTCGCCTGCAAGAAGCATCATGCCCGCGTGCTGCTCGTCGGCATGCGCCTCCCGCCCAACTACGGTCCGAAATACGCCGCCGATTTCGCCGCGGTCTTTCCGAAACTGGCGAAGCACCGCGGGCTCGGCTTCGTCCCTTTCATGCTGGAAGGCTTTGCCGGAAACCTCGGAGACTTCCAGTCGGACGGCATGCACCCATCCGAGAAAGCCCAGAACAAGGTCCTGTCGAACATCTGGAACGGTCTTGCCCCCATGCTGCGGAACCTGCCTTAGCAGAAGCATATCACCATTTCAAGAGCACCCTGCCGGCGAGGACGCCCAGGATGCCGACGCCCAGCATGGGCAGGTAATGCCACTCGAGGACATGCACTATCGAGTCGGTCTGTTCTTCCAGCCTCAGCCACAATGCCCCGATTCCGAAGGCATACAGCGAAACGATGGCCCCAGCGAACCGGAAGTGGGTGCTTGCCAGTTTCCGCATGGTATGAAACGCCCAGAACATCGGCAGCAAGGAGAGCATGAGGATGCTGAGCGTGCACTGGTAGCTGTGCATGGGGGCGGGCGAAGGTGGATTGTCGGCTGCAAAGGAGATCGCCATCGTCAGCGCGAACAGCGCGAAGGCGGCAGCAGGGAGCGCAACGGCTCCGCTTCTCTGGTACAGATCGGGAAAGGCGAGCAGGGATGCGCTCAAGGCTGTCGTGCAGACGATGAGGACGAGCAGCGCGATTTCCGCCAGGAAAAGCGGCGAATGGAGCCTCATTGCCAGATCGGCGCGATGCCCGGAGACGAGGAGTGCTGCGACGACATAGGCTGCCGCCCCGCCGACCCATTTGATCCAGATCAGGGCGGGATGCGGCCCCTGCTTCACCGGCCCGATCTCTCCTGCCAGCGATTCGATCAGATTTTCAATGTCTTCCATCGAGCTTCTTCCTCAATGCCTTGTAGGCCCTGTGCGCGGCGACCTTCACGGCGGATTCCCCCATGCCCAACCTTTGCGCCACTTCTCTCGCGGTGTACCCTTCCTTGTGCATCATCCTGAGTATGTCCGCCTGCTTTTCCGGGAGCATCTCTATTTCCCCTCTGATGGATTCGTAGTTGAATCCGCTTTCGGTTACAGGTTCAAGCAGATCGATTTCGGAAATGTCGACCGCATGGCGCAGCCGGTCGCTGTAATAGGACCTGAAATGATCCTGGAGCCTGTATTTCGCTATCGCATAGGCCCATGGCTTGAAGGGCCGCTTCCCGTCATAGGTGTGCTTCGCCTTGTGAATCGACAGCAGGATCTCCTGCATCAGATCGTCGATTTCGGCATCGCTTTGCAGACGGGCGCTCAGATAGGGGCGCAACATGCGTGCGGTCTCGCGCAGCAATTCGGCATACGCCTGCCTGTCGCCTTCGAGCGACTGCCGCATCAGCGCTTCGCAATCCGGATTTTCTTTCCTGGATGTAACCATTTTTCCGATTCACCCGAATCCGGGGGCATGCCATTTCCACATGTTAACAGAAAGGACGGATCATGAACGAAGGCCTGGCATTCATCGAGGGACTGGCGCTGATCGCCTCCCCCTGCATCCTGCCCGTGCTGCCCCTGGTATTGTCGACCTCCGTCGAAGGCGAAAAGGGGCGCCCCTACGGCATCATTTTCGGATTCGTTCTGTCCTTCAGCCTGTTCGCTCTCCTGTCGAGGAAGCTGGTCGGAGTCCTGGGCATCGACCTCGATTCGGTCAAGAACGCATCGCTCGTCCTCCTGCTGCTGTTCGGACTGATCCTGTTCTCAGGGAAGCTTTCCGAAAAATTCGGTGAACTGACGCAGGGCATGTCGAATCTCGGCAATCGTCTCGCCGGAACAAGCAGGGGAGGACTGCCGGGCGGCATCCTTGTCGGCTCGCTGATCGGCCTCGTCTGGACGCCTTGCGCGGGCCCGATACTGGCCGCCGCTCTGGTCGAAGTGATCCGTCAGAAAACCGACGTCGACAGCTATCTCGTCATTCTCTTCTTCGCTGCAGGCGCAGCGCTTCCCATGCTCGCCATCTCGCTCGCCGGAAGAACGATACTGAAGAAAACCGCTTTCCTCTCCCGTCACGCGAACGCCTTGCGAAAGGGGGTCGCCCTCGTCATCTTCGCATCGGTTGCCTTCATCTTCTCGGGTTACGATGCGTCCATGCCGGTTTCCCAGGCGAGTCCGGTTGCCGGATCGACGCTTGAAGACGGACTGCCCTCTCCCTATCCCGCACCCGAATTTTCCGGAATCAAAGCCTGGCTCAATTCCCCGCCGCTCACCATGAAAAGCCTGAAAGGCAAGGTCGTGCTGGTCGATTTCTGGACCTATTCCTGCGTCAACTGCGTGCGCACCCTCCCCTATGTGACTGCATGGGACAGAAAATACAGGAAAGACGGATTGGTGATCGTCGGCGTGCATTCGCCCGAATTCGAGTTCGAAAAAAAGCCGGAGAACGTGGAAGCGGCGCTGTCGCGCTACGGCATCCATTATCCTGTCGCGCTCGACAGCGATCTTGCCACCTGGCAGAACTTCAGCAACCTCTACTGGCCCGCGCATTATCTCATCGACAGGGAAGGACGCGTCGTCTATACGCATTTCGGGGAAGGCGATTACGACGTGACGGAGAACAACATCCGGTTCCTCCTGGGAATCAAGGGCAAGGCTGCGCCACCGGCTGCCGAAGCCTTCCACGCCCCTGACCAGACGCCCGAGACTTATCTCGGCTACGCCAGGGCCGACAGTTTTGCCGGGTCGAAAAGCATTTCCCGGCAGAGAGCTGCGAACTACCGCTTCCCGGGCTCTCTGCCGGCGGATGCCTGGGCGCTTTCCGGACAATGGGAAGTCGCGCCGCAACAGATCGTCTCCAAATCGAAAGGCGCAGCGCTCAGGCTCGAATTCAAGGCAAGCCGCGTCTTTCTCGTGCTGGGAACCCACGACGGCCGCCCTGTGCATGCGACCGTCCTGTTGAACGGGACCCTCCCCGGAGGTAACTCGGGCAGCGATGCGCCTGGAGGAAGCCTGACGATCCGGCGCAATGCGTTGTACGAGCTGATCGATCAGAAAACACCCGCCAGGGGAACGATAGAAATCAGGTCTACCGAACCGGGGCTGGAAGCCTACGCCTTCACCTTCGGATGAATCAACCGGACATGCGGGAAGCGATTTTCCGCCCAGATTCGGTGCCATGCGGCATCGATACCGCGGCTTTGTTGCCGCTCAACCACCCAGGAGAAATTAAATGAAAAAAGCCGCACTGACCGCCTGCTTGCTTCTCGCAGCAGGCACCGCCTTCGCAACCGACATGCCTAAGGCGGGCAGCATGACGCAGAAGCAGGACAGCATGCAAAAACCGGCCATGAAGCGCATGAAGCACAAGGGAGCGCACATGAAGATGAAACAGGACAAGAAGCAGGTCATGTCGACCGGCATGAAGTGAGCCGGAGGGGGCCTTGACCGGCCCCCTCGCTTGTCAGCTTGCATTTGCATCCTTCCCGTCTACGCTGAAATCAACTGGACAGGATTTCGATCATGCTAAAAGAAGATTTCATGTGGGCGCTCTATTTCAGGCACGACTGCCAGCTTTTCGACGAATCCAGAAAAATACCCAAGGCCGATCTCGAATTCATTCTGGACGCAGGCCGCCTTTCTTCGTCGAAGGGCGGGGCACGCTGGAAATTCGTCGTCGCCAGGAATCCGGAAGCAAAAAGCGCGCTCCGGCAAGCCTGCACCAATCCGCAGCAGATCTCGTCGAGCAGCGCCGCTATCGCAATCCTCGCCTTCAGATCCGAGCCCGGAGCCTCGCAGCACCATATCGCCGCAGCCAACATGATGACGGCGGCCGCAGCGATCGGGATAGATTCGTGCCCAGTCACCGGATTCGATCAGGGCAGGGCGAAAAATGCGCTCGGGATCGAAAGCGGAGAATACGAAGTGGCGCTGATTCTTCCTCTGGGCTACCGGATCAAGCCGCAGCCCCCGAAGCAGTACATGCCGCTTTCCGATCTCGTGGAATACCGCTAGGGCCTCTTAACACTTATTCAGTGCGATACGGGCAAGTGCCAAGGTCCTAGATCGCGCCTTCGCCGGTTTCCCCGGTGCGGATGCGGACCACCTGCTCGACGTTCGTGACGAAAATCTTCCCGTCGCCGATCTTGCCCGTTTTCGCAGCCTTGAGGATGACGTCCAGCGTCTGCTCGACGAGAGAATCGGAAACGACCACCTCGACCTTGACCTTGGGCAGGAAATCGACGACGTATTCAGCTCCCCTGTAAAGCTCGGTATGCCCCTTCTGCCGGCCGAATCCCTTGACGTCGGTGACGGTCATGCCGTTTATCCCGATCTCGGAAAGGGATTCGCGCACTTCGTCGAGCTTGAAAGGCTTGATGATCGCTTCTATTTTTTTCATCGGATGCTCCTTTGTTGAATCAGTATTCGTCCAGAAAGGTGGAGGTGATGGGATAGCGCCAGTCCCGCCCGAATCCTCGCTGCGTGATCCGGATCCCCACGGGCGACTGCCTGCGCTTGTATTCGTTCACCTTGATGAGGTGAACCACGCGCCTGGCGTCAGCAGGATCGATGCCGAGCCTCGCGATATCCTGCAGGGAAAGATCCCGCTCCATGTAGGCTTCCATCACGGCATCCAGCACTTCGTACGGCGGAAGGCTGTCCTGATCGCACTGCCCTTCCCTCAACTCGGCCGAAGGCGGCCGCGCAATCACCCTTTCCGGAATCACCCGCTCGATGCCATTGCGGTAATGGGCGAGGCGGTAAACCAGCGTTTTCTTGATGTCCTTCAGCACGGCGAAGCCGCCTGCCATATCGCCGTAGAGCGTGGAATAACCCACGGCCATTTCGCTCTTGTTGCCCGTCGTCAACACGATGGCGCCGCTCTTGTTGGAAAGCGCCATCAGCAGCGTTCCCCTGACTCTCGCCTGGATGTTTTCCTCGGCGGTATTCTGCGGCAATCCCGCGAATTCGCCCGCGAGCGTGTCGAGAAAAAGCGAATAGATGTCCTGTATGGGAAGCTCAGAATAGCGCACTCCCAGGGTTTTCGCCATCAGCCTCGAATCGTCCAGGCTCATTTGCGCCGTGTATGTGGAGGGCATCATCACCGCATGCACCTTGTCCGCCCCCAGGGCATCCACGGCGATGGCGAGCGTGAGGGCCGAATCGATGCCTCCGGACAAGCCGAGCAGCACGCCGGGAAAGCGGTTCTTTCCCACGTAATCCGAAACGCCGAGGCACAAGGCCTTGTAGACGCTCTCTTCCAGCGATTGTTCGGGGACGACTTCCCCGCCGGCAGGCGCGCCGTTTTCGAACAGGACGAAACCCAGACTTTCCTGGAAGGCGGGCATTCGGCTGACGATTCCGCCTTTTCGATCCATGGAAAAGGACGCGCCGTCGAAAACGAGTTCGTCCTGGCCGCCCACCATGTTGGCATAAACCAGACTCAAACCGGTCTCTTCCGTTCTCGCTCTCGCAACGGCATAGCGGGTCTGCTGCTTTTCCAGGTGAAAAGGGGAGGCATTGAGCACGAGCAGGGCTTGCGCCCCGGCGTCTTTGGCATGCCTCCCGGCTGCGGGTTTCCAGATGTCTTCGCAAATGGCGAGCCCGAAGCGGATTCCGTCAAGTTCGAAAACGACCGCCTCATCGCCTGCCTCGAAATAGCGCTCCTCGTCGAAAACGGCGTAATTGGGGAGCTCGCGCTTGCGGTAAGTGGCTTCGATCCTGCCGTCCCGGATCAGGGAGGCCGCATTGTATCTCTTGCCGTCCTCCTCCAGAGGGTGCCCCACCACGACAGCGATGCCGGCCAATTTTCCGGCAAGTTCCGTCAATGCCTCCAGGGAAGCGCGATAAAAACCCGACCTCAGCAGCAGATCTTCCGGAGGATAGCCGCACAGGGAAAGTTCCGGGGTAAGCAGCAGGGAGGCGCCGCCCTGCCTCGCCCTTTCGGCCATTTCCAGGATTTTCGCCGCATTGCCTTTCAGGTCGCCCACGGCGCAGTTGATCTGTGCAATCGCAATTTTGGTGCCTTGTCGCATTCCCGAATCATAGCATTGCCGATGATTCGATTGGTAGAGACTTCCCGCCCGATTTTGATTAGACTATCGCGTTTCTGAAATGCCTTAAATGACCACTGAACTTGCCAAGTCGATAGCGCGCGAGGTCGGGAAGCGGCGCACTTTCGCCATCATTTCCCACCCCGACGCGGGGAAAACCACGCTCACCGAAAAGCTCCTGCTTTTTTCCGGCGCGATCCAGCTCGCCGGAACCGTCAAGGGCAGGAAAAGCGGCAGGCATGCGACTTCGGACTGGATGGACATCGAGAAGCAGCGGGGGATTTCGGTCGCAAGCTCGGTCATGCAGTTCGACTACCGCGAGCATATCGTCAACCTGCTCGACACTCCGGGCCACGAGGATTTCTCCGAGGACACCTACCGGGTGCTCACCGCCGTCGATTCCGCCCTGATGGTGATCGACGCGGCAAAGGGCGTGGAAGAACAGACGATCAAGCTGCTCAATGTCTGCAGGATGCGAAACACGCCCATCCTCACCTTCATGAACAAGATGGACCGGGAAGCGCGGGACCCCGTCTCCCTGCTCGACGAAGTCGAATCGGTGCTCAAGATCCAGTGCGCGCCGGTGACCTGGCCGATCGGCATGGGCAAGTTTTTCAGGGGCGTCTATCACCTGATGAACGACGAAATCCTGCTTTTCGAGGCCGGAAGGGAAGATGCCAAGCAGTCTTTCGAAACCCTGAAAGGACTCGACAATCCGAGGCTCGACGAACTGTTTCCCATGGAAGTCGCCCAGCTCAGGGCGGAAGTGGAACTGGTGAGAGGCGCATCCCCCCCCTTCGACCTCGAAGCCTTCCTTGAAGGACGCCAGTCCCCGGTATTCTTCGGCTCGGCCATCAACAATTTCGGCGTCCGGGAAATACTCAACGCCCTGGTCGATTGGGCGCCCTCCCCGCTCTCAAGGGACGCGACTTCGCGGGAAGTCTCCCCCCTGGAGCCGGCATTTTCAGGATTCGTCTTCAAGATTCAGGCCAACATGGACCCCATGCACCGGGACAGGATCGCCTTTCTGAGGGTATGCTCGGGGCGCTTCGAGCGCGGCATGAAGATACGCCACCTGAGGCTGGGACGCGACCTCAAGGTATCCAACGTGATCACCTTCATGGCGCACCAGCGGGAGCAGGTCGAGGAAGCCTATGCGGGGGACATCATCGGGCTGCACAACCACGGCAATGTCCAGATCGGGGACAGCTTCAGCGAGGGAGAAGCGCTCCGGTTCACGGGCATTCCCTATTTCGCCCCGGAACTCTTCAGGATCGCGAGAATCAGAAATCCGCTCAAGATCAAGCAGCTGCACAAGGGGCTGCAGCAGCTCGGGGAAGAAGGCGCGGTTCAGGTTTTCAAGCCGGTTTCGGGGGGCGACCTTGTGCTCGGCGCGGTAGGCGTGCTTCAATTCGAAGTCGTGGCGCACAGGCTGGAATCCGAATACGGCGTGGATGCGGTTTTCGAGCCGGTCTCCATCCACTGCGCGCGCTGGGTCACCTCAGGCAATGCGAAGAAGCTCGAGGAATTCGAGAAGTCTCTGGCGAACCAGGTTGCCCGGGATGCAGCGGGAAGCCTTGCCTATTTCGCCACTTCCCGGGTGAATCTGGAGCTCGCCATGGAACGCTGGCCGGACATAGCCTTCCATGCCACCAGGGAACATGCGTCTGAACCGGGCTGAAAGGAATCATGGCCGAAAAGTACAGCGAAGCGTCGATCAAGGTCCTGAAGGGGCTTGAGCCGGTCAGGCAGCGCCCCGGCATGTACACGCGCACGGAAAACCCCTGCCATATCGTCCAGGAGGCGATAGACAACGCATCCGACGAGGCGCTCGCGGGATTTGCCGACAAGATCGAAGTCACCCTGTTCGAAGACAATTCCGTCTCGATCTCCGACAACGGTCGGGGAATTCCCGTCGGCATCCATCCGGAAGAAGGCGTCCCCACCGTCGAAATCGTCTTCACCCGGCTGCACGCAGGCGGAAAATTCGACAAGAAGGCGGGGGGAGCCTACAGCTTCTCCGGAGGACTGCACGGGGTCGGGGTTTCGGTGACCAATGCGCTCTCGTCGCGCCTGGAAGTCGCGGTGATGCGCGAAGGCGGCATCTTCGAGATGGCGTTCGAGAATGGCGAAGTCGCAAGGCCGCTCGCCAAAACCGGCAGCTGCGGCAGGAAAACCGGCACATTCCTTCACGTGCATCCCAATCCGGCGTATTTCGACTCCCCCGCCATCCCCCTGAACGAACTGGAACGCCTGCTGCGCTCCAAGGCCGTGCTGCTTCCCAACGTGAGCGTTTTCCTCACGGTGCAGAAGACCGGGGAGACGAAATCCTGGCACTATCCGGAAGGGCTGAAAGGCTATCTCGGGGAAATGCTGGGAGGATACGAGCCTGTCATTCCCTTCTTCAGCGGGGAAAGGATATCCGGAAAATCTTCCGACTTCTCCGAAGGAGAGGGCGCAGCCTGGGCGATCGCCTGGAGCGAGGAAGGGCAGGTCTGCCGAGAATCCTATGTCAACCTGATCCCGACCCCGGCGGGAGGAACCCACGAATCGGGACTCAGGGAAGGCGTTTTCCAGGCGGTGAAGAATTTCGTCGAGCATCACGGACTGCTCCCCAAAGGGGTGAAGCTGATTTCCGAAGATCTTTTCAGCCGCGCGAGCTTCGTGCTTTCCGCCAAGGTGCTCGACCCGCAGTTCCAGGGCCAGACCAAGGAAAGACTTTCCAGCCGGGAAGCGGTGAAGCTGGTATCTTCCATGATAGCCGACCCCTTCGAGCTATGGCTCAACGAGCATGTGGAATACGGCAAGAAGCTCGCCGAACTCGCCATCCGCCAGGCGCAGAACAGGCTGAAATCCGCCCAGAAGGTCGAAAAGAAGAAGGGCTCCGGGGTCGCCGTATTGCCCGGAAAGCTGACGGACTGCGAATCGAAGGATGCCTCGCGGACCGAGCTTTTCCTGGTCGAGGGAGATTCCGCGGGCGGATCGGCGAAAATGGGGCGCGACAAGGAATTCCAGGCCATTTTGCCCCTGCGGGGCAAGGTGTTGAATACCTGGGAGCAGGAGGCCTCCCGCCTTTTCGCCAACAACGAGATCCACGACATCGCCGTCGCGATCGGCGTGGATCCGCACGAAGCGAATGCCGGGATCGATCTTTCCTCCCTGAGATATTCGAAAATCTGCATCATGGCGGATGCGGACGTGGACGGCGCGCATATCCAGGTGCTGCTCCTAACCCTGTTCTTCAGGCATTTCCCGAAGCTGATCGAGAAAGGCCACATTTACGTCGCCCAGCCCCCGCTTTTCAGGATAGACACCCAGGGCCAGGGGAAATCGAAGCCGCCGAAAAAACACTACGCGCTCGACGAATCCGAACTCGCCGGAATAGAAGACCGGCTCGCCAAGGAAGGCTTCAGGAACTGGAGCATTTCGAGGTTCAAGGGACTCGGCGAAATGAGCCCGGAACAGCTGTGGGACACCACCATGAATCCCGACACCCGGCGCCTGATGAAAATCTCTGTCGGCGCGGAAATGTCGGATGACACGACTGCGAGGATGAACATGCTGATGTCCAAGCACGAGAGCCAGGCTCGGCGCTCATGGATAGAAGAGCACGGCGACGAAGCTGAGGCGGATATCTAGATGGACCAGATCGACCTTTTCCAGCCCCCCTCCCAGGCAGAAGATACGCTGGATCTCGGCAGGTTCGCCGAAAAAGCCTATCTCGACTACGCGATATCGGTAGTCAAGGGACGGGCCCTGCCCGATCTCAGGGACGGACAGAAGCCGGTTCAGCGCCGCATCCTCTACGCCATGAACGAAATGGGCCTAAATCCTGCGGCGAAGCCTGTCAAATCCGCGCGCGTCGTGGGGGACGTGCTGGGCAAATTCCATCCGCACGGCGACCAGTCCGCTTATGACGCCATGGTGCGCCTCGCCCAGGATTTCTCGATGCGCTATCCGCTCGTCGACGGCCACGGCAATTTTGGCAGCCGCGATGGGGACGGCGCCGCCGCGATGCGCTACACGGAAGCGCGTCTCACCCCGATCGCGAGCCTGCTGCTCTCCGAAATCGACATGGGGACGGTGGACTTTTCGCCGAATTACGACGGTGCCTTCGACGAGCCCGATCTGCTTCCAGCAAGGCTCCCCATGGTGCTGCTCAACGGGGCATCGGGCATCGCCGTCGGAATGGCGACGGAAATCCCGCCCCACAACCTGAGGGAAGTGTCTGACGCCGCAATCGCCCTCATCAAAAAACCCGACATCTCCGCAGAGGAGCTCCTGACGCACATCAAGGGACCGGATTTCCCGGGAGGCGGGCAAATCATCTCCACCGATTTCCTGGAAGCCTACAAAACCGGGCGGGGTTCCCTGAAAGTGCGGGCAAGATGGAAGGTCGAGGAACTCGCAAGGGGACAGTGGCAGCTCGTGATATTCGAGCTTCCCCCCATGACTTCCAGCCAGAAGGTCCTCGAAGAAATCGAGGAAATCACCAATCCCAAGATCAGGGCGGGGAAAAAGGCGCTTTCCCAGGAGCAGGTGCAGCTGAAGCAGCTCTTCCTGTCCCAGCTCGATGCCGTGCGCGACGAATCGGGCAAGGGCGAGCCGGTCAGGCTCGTCTTCGAGCCGAAATCCTCGCGCCAGAATGCGGAAGAATTCGCCACCCTGCTTTTCTCCCGAACCAGCATGGAGTCCTCCCATCCCGTCAACATGGTGATGATAGGCCTCGACGGCAGGCCGCGCCAGAAGGGCATCCACGAAATCCTCCGGGAATGGACAGACTACCGGCTCGCGACGGTGAAGAGAAGGACGAACCACAGGCTCGGGGAAGTTCTCGACAGGATGCACATCCTGGAAGGCAGGCTGGCCGTATTCCTCAATATCGACGAAGTGATCCGCATCATCAGGGGTTCCGACGAACCGAAAACCGACCTCATGGAAAGGTTCACGCTCTCCGAGCGCCAGGCGGAAGACATCCTGGAAATCAGGCTGAGGCAGCTCGCAAAGCTCGAAGGCATCAAGATCGAGCAGGAACTCGAAAAGCTCAAGAGCGAAAGGGAAGAGCTGGAGAAGCTCCTTTCCGACCCGTCCCACATGAAGAAGAAAATAATCCGGGAAATCGAGTCGGATGCGAAAGCCTACGGGGACGAGCGGCGCACCCTGATCGAAGCTGCAAGCCAGTCGGCCCTCGCCGCCCAGGTCGTCGACGAAGCCGTCACCGTGACGCTTTCCGAAAAGGGCTGGATCAGGGCGAGATCCGGGCACAATCTGGATGCGCCCGCCTTCAAGGAAGGAGACGAGCTGCTCTGCACGCTGGAATGCAGGACCGTGGACCAGATCATCCTGTTCTCTTCCACCGGGAAAGTCTATACCCTGCCCGCCTCCCAGGTTCCCGGGGGGCGCGGAAACGGCGTGCCGATCGCAACCCTCATCGACCTATCCGGAAAGATCCTGCACATGACAAGCGGCAAGCCGGGCCAGTCCGTACTCATTTCCCAGACGGGAGGCTACGGATTCCTTTGCGGCTTCGAAGACCTGCTGACCCGCACCAAATCGGGGAAGCAGTTCGTCACGCTCGAAGCAGGCGAAAAACTTCTCGCTCCGGCGCTGTTCGACCCGAACGACGATCTCTTGATAGCTGCGCTTTCCAGCGCATCCAGGCTGTTGCTGTTCCCCCTGGAAGAGATGAAGGTGCTCGCAAACGGCGGAAGGGGCATTCTCGTCATGGCGCTCGATGCCGGCGAGGAGTTGAAGGCGGCCGTCGTGACCCGGCATGACGGCGTCGGCGTCAGGATTTCCGGGCGGGGCGGAAAGGAGTCGTCCAACCCGATCTCGGAGAAGGACATGCTCGCCTACATCGGCAAACGCGCCAGAAAGGGCAAGCCCGTTCCCTTCAAGGGAAAGGCTGTCGGATTCGACCCAGTATCTTCCTGACAGGATTCGGTATGGGAGAAGCGAGCGCCTCTTCCATGCTCAGCCAGATTCCTTCCCGATGCTTCCCCGTCTCGATCAGGACAGCTTCTATTTTCAGCCTGAAATGGGTGAAGGCATGGGTAAAGGAAGGCAGGCATTCCGTATTCGACGGATCGAAAACGGACAGGTCCTGTCCCTGCGCAAGCTCGGGAAAGCACAGCAGTTCGGCCCATATTCCTTTTCCGGGGCGCCTCTCGAAAAGCAGCCGGCCCTCCCTCGCCAGAACGAGAAAGGTGGTCTCCCTGAGCGGCAACGCCTTTTTCGGCGCGGGCTGAGGAAGTTCATGCACCCTGCCAGAAAGACGGGCGATGCAGCCCGAATTGAGGGGGCATTTTGCGCAGTCCGGATTTCTCCTCGAACAAAGGCCGGCGCCCAAATCCATCAGAGCCTGCGTGTAGCAGCCGATTTCGGATTCGGGAAGGAGCGATTCGGCCTTTTCCCACATCCGATTCTCGACGCCTTTTTCGCCGGGATGGCCTTCGATGCCGAAGAATCTGGCAAACACCCGCTTCACGTTGCCGTCCAGAATCGCGGCGCGCCTGGAGAAGGCGAATGCGGCAATCGCAGCGGCGGTGGAGCGCCCTATTCCGGGAAGTCCGGAAAGGGCTTCCGGACTGTCAGGAAATTTCCCGAGATTCGAAAGCATTTTCGCAGCCTTGTGCAAGTTTCTCGCCCTGGAGTAGTAGCCCAGGCCGCTCCAGAGGGAAAGCACGTCGTCCAGGGAGGCGGAAGCGAGGGCTTCAAGATTTGGAAATGCGGAAAGAAATCTCTCGTAATAGGGAATCACCGTGACGACCTGGGTCTGCTGCAGCATGATCTCGGAAACCCATATCGCATAAGGATCGTTCGATATCTGCCAGGGCAGGTCCCTGCGCCCGTGCCGTTTTTGCCACTCGATGAGGATCGCGGAAAATTCCTGGGTCATTTGGGGCCTGGAGCGGGTGAAGGGAATCGAACCCTCGTCTTAAGCTTGGGAAGCTTCTGCTCTACCATTGAGCTACACCCGCATGGTAGACTTGGCATTTTATCCGATTAGCCCTGATTTGGAAACCATAGAACTCCTGATCGGCGGAGAACCGAAGCGATTCGGTGCGCCGCTTTCCGTATCCGCCCTGATATCCGAGCTTTCCCTTGCCAACCGCCGCATCGCGGTGGAGCTCAACGGCGAAATCGTGCCGAGGAGCCGGTTCGAGTCCACGCTGCTCTCTAACGGGGACAGGATGGAAATCGTGACTGCAGTGGGAGGAGGCTGACATGGACGAACTGGTCATCGCGGGGAAGGCCTATTCCTCCCGCCTTCTGGTGGGAACCGGAAAGTACCGGGACTTCGAGGAGACCCGTCTTGCCGTCGCCGAGAGCGGGGCCGAGATCGTCACCGTTGCGATCCGCCGCACCAACATCGGACAAAACAAGGACGAGCCCAGCCTGCTCGACATCCTGCCGCCCTCGCAATATACCTATCTCCCCAATACGGCGGGCTGCTATGACGCGAAGGAGGCGGTGCGCACCCTGATGCTGGCCCGGGAGCTGCTCGACGGCCACGACCTCGTCAAGCTGGAAGTTCTCGGAGATCCGAAGACCCTTTATCCCAACGTCGTCGAAACGCTGGATGCGGCGAAAACCCTGGTGAAGGAAGGCTTCAAGGTGATGGTTTACACTTCCGACGATCCCATCGTGGCGAAGCAGCTGGAAGAAATCGGCTGCGTTGCGGTCATGCCGCTCGCATCCCTGATCGGCTCCGGAATGGGGATTCTGAATCCATGGAACCTCGCCATCATCATCGAAAACGCAAAAGTTCCGGTTCTCGTCGATGCGGGAGTGGGGACCGCATCGGATGCGGCAATCGCGATGGAGCTGGGATGCGACGGGATACTGATGAATACCGCGATCGCAGCGGCGAAGCATCCGGTCCTCATGGCTTCCGCCATGAAAAAGGCGGTCATCGCGGGACGCGAAGCCTATCTCGCCGGAAGGATGCCGAAAAAACGCTACAGCGCAACTCCCAGCTCACCGACCACCGGGTTGATCTAGGGCATTTCCATGTGGCGGGACATGCCCGTCACTGCGGCATCGACGTCGATTCCGGTTTCCTTGCCATCCTGCACGAAGGTGAGCCTGAGCGGCACCTGCTCTCCCGGGACGAGGCGCTTCTTGAGATCCATCAGCATCAGGTGCATCTTTCCGGGCTCCAGGCTGACCGTCTTGCCTGCCGGAATGTCCAGCGCGTCCACCTTTCGCATCTCCATGATGCCGTTCTTCATGGTCATGGAATGGATCATCACCTTCCCGGCGACAGGACTTTCCGCCCTGACGAGCCTGGCATCCTTCCGGCTCGATATGTCCATGTAGGCCCCGCCCACCTGCTGCCCGGGGGCGGTGGCCGCCGCCCACGCATGCGTCACCGCAATCGGGTCGGCCGCGTAGGCCATGCCGCAAGACAGGCAGAGAATTGCTCCGATCAATGCTTTCAAAATCGCTCCTCCGAATGAACATCAGGTGCCAATCATATCACCATGGCGCAAAACCGAGGCGCGACAATTTGTCTCATCAAGCCATTATCGGTTATCGTTCAGAATTGCCGTTTTGACCGGATCTCAGATGCAAAATCCCCATACCGGGCCGCTGGGCGGAAATCTCGAACGCATTTTCGTGATGCGCAACATCGCGATTCTCGCCCAATGCCTCGTGATCGCCTTCGTGCACCGGATTCTGGCCATCCCGCTTCCCCTGCTGCCGATGGGGATCGCCATCCTGCTTTCCGTCCTCGTCAATCTGGGGACGAGATATCGCCTGACCGTGGCTTATCCCGTCACCGAGATCGAATTCTTCTTCCAGCTGCTTTTCGACGTGAGCATGCTCACCCTCCTGCTCTATTTCAGCGGCGGTTCGACCAATCCCTTCGTCTCTCTCTATCTCATTCCGCTCATCATCTCGGCAGCTGCGCTCTCCCGGCGCTATACCTGGGCCATGGCTGCGATCACGGCCACCTGCTACACGCTCCTGATGCAGCATTTCGTGCCACTTCACCAGCAGACCTTCATGCTCCACGTTTACGCGATGTGGATGACTTTCGCTTTCTCGACCTTCCTCATCGCCTCTTTCGTCGTCAGGATGGGGGAATCCATCCGGGAGCGGGACAGGCTGCTGGCCAAAGCGCGCGAGGAGGCGCTCAGGGGCGAGCGCATCGTCGCGCTCGGCACGCTCGCGGCGGGAGCGGCCCACGAGCTCGGCACCCCGCTCGCCACGATGGCCCTGATCTGCGAGGAAATCGAATCGGAACATGCCGGCGACGCGGCGCTGGGACGCGATCTTGCCATCCTTTCAGCCCAGATCGGGGCCTGCAAGCGCATCCTGACAGGGCTTCTCGCAAGCGCAGGGGACGCACGGGCGGAAGGCGGCAGAATGGGCCCTGCGGACGAATTTCTGGAGGGCATCCTGGATCAATGGCAGCTGATGCGCCCCTCGGCTTCCCCATCGTGCAGAAAACCGGAAAAGCCCGCACCCCTGATTCTCGCCGAGCAGACGCTTTCCCAGGCCATCCTCAACCTCCTCAACAATGCGGCAGACGCCTCCCCTCAAAACGTCGAAATAGCGCTCGACTGGGAAGAATCCGAAATTTCCATCGAAATCCGGGACAGGGGGCCGGGGCTCGCTCCGGAAGTCGCAGCCCGTATCGGGGAGCCGTTCTTCTCGACCAAGGAAGGCTTCGGCATCGGCCTGTTTCTCGCCAATGCGAGCATAGAGCGGATGGGAGGGCGCGTGCATCTTTTCAACAGGGAAGGCGGGGGGGCGGTCACCCGTGTCATCCTTCCGGCGGTAAAATGAGCGAACTCGACAAACCCGGCCTGCTCCTCGTGGACGACGACGAGACGTTTCTTTCCGTGCTGTCTAGAGCGATGGAAAAGCGCGGCTTTTCAGTGCAGTGCGCGAATTGCGTCGAAAACGCACTGCTTCTGGCAGCAGAAAATTCCCCGGAATACGCCGTGATCGACCTCAAGATGCCGGGAGACTCCGGGCTCGTCCTGATCAAGAAGCTGAAGGAGATCGACGAGGCCACGAGAATAGTCGTTCTCACCGGCTACGCCAGCATCGCCACCGCTGTGGAAGCCGTCAAGCTCGGCGCGACCCACTATCTCGCCAAGCCGGCGAAAGCGGATGAAATCGCGGCCGCCCTGCAGCGGGACGGCGAAGGCAATGCCTCGGCATCGGTCAGCACGAACCCCATGTCGGTGGACCGGCTGGAATGGGAACATATCCAGAGCGTTCTCGCGGAGCACGGCGGAAACATCTCGGCAACCGCAAGAAGCCTCAACATGCACAGGAGGACGCTGCAAAGGAAACTCGCCAAGAAACCCGCAAGGAATTGAGCTTGTTTTATTCGCGACCCGGTTTGCCAAAGCCGGACTCTTCGGAAAAAGTTCAGCACGCATTCCGATAAAAGAGGAAAATTGCCGCAAAAACCTGAAAGGGGATCCATGCGCATCTTTCATCTGCTTGTCTTGGGCCTGACTGCCGCAATCGCCTGCGCGCCTGCCGTTCGGGCCGGCGACATCACCTGCGGGGCCTACACGGAAGCAGCCGAGACCATCGCTTCCAACAGGGGAGGAATCCCGGAAGCCCTCATTCCCAAGGCAGGACATGTCGGAAGCCACATCGAAGGGATGGGCCGCAAGCAGTACACCGATCTTTCCATCCTGTACCGGAACCTGATTGAGGAAAGCCCCTTCCTGTCGGACTGGTTCGCGCCCCTGGTTGCCGCGATGTGCATCAGGAAGGGCGAAATGGGGAACGTCTTCGACGAAATAGGCGTGGTGATCAAGGAATGCGACGACGTCAGGAGCAGGAATCCTTTCCTGGCCCGCATGAATTGCCTTTCGAAGAGCGGCATCGTGACCTCAGGCGAAGTGAAGGATCTCGTCGCCGAGAAGTCGAGTTCGCTCGTTCCGCCTTCCCGGAAAAGGTAACAATCGGGAAAGCCTCGCACACAAATCCGCCTATACGAAACCGGGACGACACGGACCTCTGGACGATCCCTTGCTCGGAGGCGGATTCATGAGAATAACGACGGCCCTTCCCCCCGACAATGTGCGCTTTCTGGAAGCGCTTCGAGACATCATTGGGTGAACTGCATCGCGACAACATGGATAAAGAGGATGGTGATGCGTTGCCACACCATTCCATGAATCTGTCCCTTGGCAGGAAAATGCGCTACCATCGTCACGATGGACCAACAGGACATCCCCTTCGACCTCGTGCTCGATTCGCTCGACGATCAAATCGCCCTGATCGATCGCAACGGAACCATACTCTACGTCAACCGGGCATGGATCGAATTCGGCAGGGAGAACGGCATGCCATCCGGCATCGAATGGATAGGCAGGAACTACCTTTCCCCCCTGGAAACCAGCCGGGGAGAAGCCCCGGATACCGCAAAAGGCATCCGGGATGTCCTCGACGGCAATCTGCCTCATTTTTCCAGGGAATACCCCTGCCACAGCCCCAAAGAAAAACGCTGGTTCATGATGCGCGTCGCCCCTGTCGCTGCGAAAGGCCTGTTCGTGGTTTCCCATCACAACATTACCCAACGCAGGCTGCATGAAGAAAAGATAAGGAAAATTTCCCTGCAGGATCCGCTTACCGGACTCCTGAACCGGCGCGCCTTCGATGACCGTCTGGAACAGGCATTCCGCCATGCCGTGAGGCAGAAAAGCGAACCGCTCTCCCTGCTGCTCATCGATCTCGACAATTTCAAGGCCATCAACGACGAAATGGGCCATCAGGCGGGCGACAACCATCTCGTCGAAACGGCCAGAACGATTTCAGGCATTATCCGGGAAGGCGTCGACCTTGCCTTCCGTTTCGGAGGAGACGAGTTCGCCGTCATGATTTTCGCCGACCACCGCATCGCCTGCGAAAAAGCCCACCAGATCCTGGATGACATGCAAGGCAAGGTCAGCATCGGGGTCGCCACCCTTGAAGGAACCCCAACACCCGACATCGATCGGGAAGCCTTCTTCCGTCGGGCGGACGAAGCGCTCTACGAAGCCAAGCGACAGGGGCGCGGCAGGGTGCAATCCGCCCACAATCAATAAAACAGGTCCATCTGGCGACGAGGCGGTCTGAAGCGGCCAGTGTCGAGAGAGATTCTTTCGCGGTTGAAGCCGAGCCTGGAAGAGGCCATCTCGAAGCGCTTCTCCAGCAGGTCGGAAAAAAGGCCTTCTCCCCTCATCCTGCTGCCGAAACCGGGATCGCTCTCCCGCCCTCCGCGCATCTCCCTCAGGCGGCTCATCACATGGGAGGCCTTCAGGGGATAATGGGTTTGCAGCCAGTCCGAAAAAAGCATTTTCAATTCATGGGGCAATCTCAGGAGGGCATAACCGGCCGCTTTCGCCCCGGATTGGTTCGCGGCCTGCAAAATAGCTTCGAGTTCGGAGTCGGTAAGAAAGGGAATGACAGGGGTTGCCATCACCCCGCAGGGAACGCCGGCATCGTTGAGCCTTCTCATGGCTTCCAGCCGCCTTTTCGGAGAAGACGCGCGCGGCTCCATTTTTCTCGCCAGAGCGGCATCGAGCGTCGTCACCGAAATGAACACCTGAACCAGATTCTTCTCGGAAAGCGCCGCGAGGAGGTCGATATCCCGCTCGATCATTGCCGATTTCGTGACGATGGACACCGGATGGGAGCATTCTTCGAGCAGCGCCAGTATCCGCCTCGTGATCTGCCATTCCCGCTCTATCGGCTGGTAAGGGTCGGTATTGGTGCCCAGCGCGAGGACTTCGCAGCGATAGTTCCTTTTTCCAAGCTCGGCGCGCAGCAGCTCCGGAGCGTCCGGTTTTGCAAACAGCTGGGTCTCGAAGTCGAGTCCGGGCGAGAGGTCGAGATAGCCATGCGACGGCCGCGCATAGCAATAGATGCAGCCATGCTCGCAGCCGCGGTAGGCATTCATGGACTGTGCAAATGGCAGATCGGGGGAGTCCTGTCGCTGGATCACGCTCTTCGCCTTCTCGACGGTCACCGTCGTTGCGAGAGGGGGCAAATCCTCCTGCACCCAGCCGTCATCGCAAGCCTCCCTGGCCCTGCTCTCGAACCTTCCCTCGATTTTCAGGGTCGCCCCGCGACCCTTGATGAGTTGCCGCTTCAATTTCTCGTTCCTCAAAAATTGGATTATCCTCCCCGGGGAGCGCATCGGGAAGGGCATGGTCTATACTTCTACCAGGCAGGGATTCCATCTGCCGACTCATCCCGACAGGGACATTCCCGGATCGAAAAGGAGAGCCGACCCCAAGGAGACTGAAATGGACTACATGGGCTATATGTTATTCGGAGTCGTCGCGCTGGTCGTGGTCGACGGAATCATCCTGATCAGCTGCTACATGAATCAGCACAAGCACGGCTAGGCGACAAGGGCAAGGGTTCCTCCGGACCCCTTGCCTTCAGAAGCGGTATTTGGCTCGAATGCCGATCTGCTCGACATTCGGCTTAAGCGGGTATGCGTCGACGTTCCCGACCACACCCATGCCGGCAAGCCCGGTCAAATCCCACTTCTGATCCAGATGGTAGTTCACGCCGACATGGAATCCGATATCCCTGTTCCTGGGAGAAAGCAGGGGGCTGTCGGGAACCGGCCATGGCAGGTCGCCCCCCATATCGAGATCGACCGCCTTTTTGTCAGTCATCACCTTGGAAATCGCGGATTTGGAGCGGACGACACTCTCTGGCTTCCCCTCCTCGGGCAGCAGTTCGCTTATCCGGATGGGCAGCAGAATCTTGTGGGTCTTGCTCTTCTTCCCTTTTGCAGCAGGAGGCCTGGCGGCAAGAGCAGTCCCTGACGCCGCTGCGGCAGGCTTTTTCTTCGCATGAATGGCGGCGTGCCTTTCGGCCGGTTTCAGGGGCTGCCCTAGGCTTTCCGACCGAGCGAAAGCGGGCCATGCCGCAGCGATGGATGCCGCAATAACGAGTGCAGAGAGCTTGTTCCGTTCGGGGTTCATGTAAGTGTGACCAGAAAAACCGCTCGAGAGTTCGGACAAAATCCTGTCAAAGGACGTACCGCGAAAGGTCCTCGCTCTGCGCCAGGTCGGCAAGGCGCTGCCTGACGAATTCAGAATCGACGGTCACGGTCTGCCCCGACAGCTTCGCGGCGTCGAAGGAAATTTCCTCGAGCAGCCGCTCCATCACGGTATAGAGGCGCCTTGCGCCGATATTCTCGGTCTTCTCGTTGACCGAATAGGCGATTTGCGCAAGCTCGGTAATCCCGTCCGAACGAAATTCCAGCTTCACCCCTTCGGTTTCCAGAAGCGCCTGGTACTGCACGGTGAGGCAGGCATCGGTATTGGTCAATATCTGCTCGAAGTCGGACACCGAGAGCGAATCGAGCTCCACCCTGATGGGAAACCGTCCCTGGAGCTCGGGAACGAGATCGGAAGGCTTGGCCAGATGGAATGCCCCGCTCGCAATGAACAGGATGTGATCTGTCTTCACCATGCCGTACTTGGTCGAAACGGTGGTCCCTTCGACAAGGGGAAGCAGATCGCGCTGCACCCCCTGGCGCGAAACGTCGGAACCGACGGCCTCGGAGCGGCTCGCAATCTTGTCGATCTCGTCGAGAAAGACGATGCCGTTCTGCTCGACGTTCCCGAGTGCGGAAAGCTTCAGTTCCTCGTCGTTGACGAGCTTTCCCGCTTCCTCCTCGGTGAGCAGCTTCATCGCTTCGGCAATCTTGAGCTTCCTCACCTTTTTCTTCGTGCTGCCGATGTTCTGGAACATGCCCTGTATCTGGGAGGTGAGATCCTCCATGCCGGGCGGGCCGAATATTTCCATCGAGCTCTGGATTGCAGCGACCTCGATCTCGATTTCCCTGTCGTCGAGCTGCCCTTCCCTCAGCATCTTCCTGAATTTCTGGCGCGTGGCGCCTTCTCCCGAATCGGCCCCAGGCAGGAGAATATCCAGGATGCGCTCTTCGGCAATGTCCGCCGCCCTGAATCTCACCTTTTTCGTCTCGTTCAGGCGAGCATCCTTGATCGCGGTCTCGACGAGGTCCCTGATGATCGAATCGACATCCCGCCCCACATATCCCACCTCGGTGAACTTGGTCGCCTCGACCTTGATGAAGGGAGCGTCGGCGAGCTTGGCAAGGCGCCTTGCAATTTCTGTCTTTCCCACCCCGGTGGGGCCGATCATCAGAATGTTCTTCGGGGTGATCTCCTGGCGCAGCAGCTCGGGCACCTGCTGCCTGCGCCAGCGGTTCCTGAGCGCAATCGCAACCGCCCGCTTGGCATCCTTCTGGCCGATGATGTGCTTGTCGAGTTCGTGGACGATTTCCTGGGGCGTCATCTGCGACATGCTTACTCCAAAACTTCTATTCTGTGCTGCTGGTTGGTATAGATGCAGAGATCCCCCGCAATTTCCAGCGACTTCTTGACGATCTCCTGCGGAGAGAATTCGGTGTTTTCCAGCAGCGCGCGCGCCGCCGACTGGGCATAGGGGCCGCCGCTTCCTATCGCGATGATGCCGTATTCCGGCTCCAGCACATCGCCGTTCCCGGTGATGATGAGGGAGGAGTGCGCATCCGCCACCGCAAGCATCGCTTCCAGCCTTCTCAGCATCCTGTCGGTGCGCCAGTCCTTGGCAAGCTCCACCGCAGAGCGCAGGAGATTCCCCTGATGCTTTTCGAGCTTCGCCTCGAATCGCTCGAAAAGGGTGAAGGCATCCGCCGTTCCGCCAGCAAACCCCGCCAGGATGTTGTCATGAAAGAGCCTTCTCACCTTCCTCGCGCCTGCCTTGACGATGATGTTGCCGAGCGTCACCTGCCCGTCCCCCCCGAGCGCGACGCTGCTGCCGCGCCTCACGGAAAGTATCGTCGTGCCGTGATATTGTTCCATCTCATTCCACCTCTATGTCGACATGCGGACTGCCTTCGAAGATGTCCCGGTAGCTCGCGTAGGTCGAGGTAAAGATCAGCGGGATCATCAGAAGCAGCCCGAGTCCGAAAGTGATGCCGGACAAAAATGCCAGAAAAAGGAAAACGCTGCCGAACACCAGGAAAGGCCTCATGTTTCCGAGGCACGCCACGAAGCTCAACTGCATCGCGTCCTTCGCCTGAAGCCTCCTGAAAATCACGAGCAGGGGAGCGAACCAGATCATCATCATGAGCGGAACGGATACCGCCATCCCGACGAAAAGCGCGAGCATCACGCGGCTCGTCTCGGCAGGAGGCAGCGTCGCAGGATCGATGTCGGCTGTCCCGAAAAAGAGCTTCTCCATGGGGTCGCCTCCGAAAGCGACCATGATCCCCAGAATCAGGATCTGCCCGAAGAGATAGACCCCGCCTATCCTCACGAGCTGGCTGGCATCCTTCCTGAATCCCAGGAAGAGATGCGCGAGCTCCAGCTCGCCGCCCCCCTCGAGATCCCTGCAGCCCTGCATCAATCCCGCCGCGAAAAGCGGGGAGGCGAGATAGAGAACGATTTCCCCGGCTACCGGGATCAGGGAAAGCGTCAGCCCTATTCCGGTCAGGATCATGCAAAGCACGATCCAGATCAGCGGGCTTTTCCTGAAGAGGAGAAAGCCTTCCTTTACCCATTGCCAGCCCTGCCCTGCCCTGAGTTTCCGGTATCCTGCGAAATCCTCCTGGCGCCCGGGGGAAGGGGCCTGCGGAACTTCCCTGACGCGGGAAACCGCAGCCATCAATTCCGCTATGGTTTTTTCGTCGAAGGAAAGCCTGCTCAGGTATTCGGCAAGCATTTCGTCGTCATAGCCCTTGAGCGCCAAGCCCAGCGCAAGAGCGAATTTTTCCCTGAAGGATTCGTCCAGCCCGGATGCGTCGTATTTCGCCCTCAAACCGGAATCGGAAAGCACTGCATAGGCATGGGCCCATGCGGTAAAGCGCAACCTTTCCTCCCCGCCCCCCTTTTCCAGCGCATCCCGGTCGAAAGAACGGGCGCGAAAAGCCTGCACGATATCCTCCTGAAGGGATTCGCCCGATACGCCGAGAACGGCATAGAGTGATTCTTCGGCCATGTTCTTTTCCAAAAACGGTTAAAATCCAGACTCAAAGTATACTAGAGAAGCGCAGAGGCGGCATCCGGCATGAAAAACAGCGAGTTGATTTCGAGGAGCCTGCAATCAGTATGGCATCCCTGCACCCAGATGAAACGGCACGAGACCGTCCCGCTCGTCCCTTTTTCGCGGGGAGAAGGCATGTGGCTTTACGATTTCGAGGGGAAGCGCCATCTCGACGCAATCAGCTCCTGGTGGGTCAACCTGTTCGGGCACTGCAATCCCGTCATCAATTCCGCCATTACCGACCAGCTCGAAAAGCTCGAGCATGTCATTCTGGCAGGATGCACCCATGAGCCCGTGGTCGAACTCTCCGAGAGGCTGGCCAGGCTCTCGAAACTGGGACACGCCTTCTATGCAAGCGACGGCGCCTCCGCGGTGGAAATCGCGCTCAAGATGAGCTTCCATTACTGGAAGAACATGGGAAAGCCCGAAAAGAAGCATTTCGTGAGCCTCGAAAACGGCTACCATGGCGAAACGCTGGGCGCGCTTTCCGTGACCGATGTCGCGATCTTCAGCGACACCTATTCCCCGCTGATTTCGAAAGGGCTGCGCATCGACACCCCGGACTGGCGCCATGCCGAACAGGGTGAATCCCCTTGCGATTTTGCATTGCGCTGCGCCGAAAAACTCGAAAATCTGCTCGAAATCCATCATCCAAGCATCGCGGCCCTGATACTCGAACCCCTGGTGCAGGGCGCGGCCGGAATGGGCATGCACCACCCGGCCTATCTTGCGAAGGCGCGGCAGTTGTGCGACAGATACGGCGTCCACCTCATCGCGGACGAAATCGCCGTCGGATTCGGCAGGACGGGGACCCTTTTCGCCTGCGAACAGGGCGGCATCCTGCCTGATTTCCTCTGCCTCTCCAAAGGCATCACCGGGGGCTACCTCCCCTTGTCTGCAGTCCTGTGCAGGCCAGCCATATTCGAAGCCTTCTATGACGACAGCCTCTCCAAGGCTTTCCTGCATTCCCATTCCTATACGGGAAACGCCCTCGCCTGCAGGGCTGCGCTTGCCGTGCTCGACATTTTCGAAAGCGACGGCGTGATCGCAAAAAACCGGGAGAAGGCGAATCTCATGAACGAAAAAATGGAAGTTCTCGCAGCGCACCCCAAAGTCGAACATTTCAGGAACACCGGGATGATCTGGGCTTTCGACGTGGCGGATCCATCGCACGATTTCTCCAGGCGATTCCATCTCGCCGCACTGGAGAAGGGGCTGCTGCTGAGGCCGATCGGCAACACCGTCTATTTCATGCCGCCCTATGTGATCGAGGAGGAAGAAATGGATTTCCTGGTTCAGGGAACGCTGGAGCTGTTATGAAAATCCCGGCCTTTTTCCTGCTCCTGATCGTCTCCCTTCCTGCCCCCGCATCCGGGCTGCCTGAAGAACTGGGCAATGCACTCGCGAAAGCCGGCATTTCATCCGCTCATGCCGGGATCTACGTCAGGGAAGTTTCGGAGAAGAAGCCCCTGATTTCGTGGCATGCTGAAGAGCCGATGAGCCCGGCTTCGACCATGAAGCTGGTCACGACCTACGCCGCGCTTTCCCTGCTCGGACCCGCCCATGCCTGGAAAACGGAGGCTTACATTCCAGGAAGCATCGAGAACGGCAGATTGAAAGGCCCGCTGATCCTGAAAGGCTATGGGGACCCGAAGCTCGACATCGGGCGCCTCTGGCTTTTCGTCAACGATTTGAGGGCGATGGGATTGAAGGAGATCGAAGGCGGGCTGGTTTTCGACAGGAGCTATTTTCAGGTCTCGGGAGATCCCGGAAAATTCGACGGCAAACCCTACCGTCCCTACAATGCGCTTCCCGATGCGCTCCTGGTCAATTTCGAAGCGAACAGCATCCGCTTCGTTCCGGATGGCAATTCGGTCAGGCTGATCGCGCTTCCGGACTTCTCCAGTCTTTCCGTTTCCAACCATCTGAAGCGCACGGCAGGCCCTTGCGGCGACTGGGAAGACGGAATTGCCGAGCAGGTAGAAAGCGACGGAAAAAGCGCGAAGCTGGCCTATAGCGGCCAATTCCCGGCCTCTTGCGGAGAGAAGGAAGACGAAATCGCCGCGTACGATCATTCCGAATATCTCTTCCAACTCTTCTCCAAGCTCTGGAGCGAATCAGGCGGAAAAATCGATGGGGGCTGGCGCGAAGGCGCCGTTCCGCCCGATGCAAAGCTGCTCGCCGCAACCCGCTCTCCTCCGCTGTCTTCCCTCGTCACCGACATGAACAAGTACAGCAACAACGTGATGGCGAGGCAAATCTTCCTCACCCTGGGAGCGCTGAAAAGCCTTCCCGGCACGGAAGAATCCGCCCGCTCCCAGGTCAGAACCTGGCTGGAAGAGAAGGGGCTTTCCTTCCCCGAACTGATTCTGGACAACGGCTCGGGGCTTTCCAGGCAAGCTGCGATCAGTCCGATGCATCTCGGCCAGTTGCTGCTGGATGCCTATGCAGGCCCCCTCATGCCGACCTTCTTTTCATCCCTTCCCATAGCCGGAATCGACGGCACCATGAAGAAGCGGCTCGGGAAAACGCAGGTCAAGGGGCGCGCCTACATCAAGACGGGGTCATTGGAAAATATCAGGGCGATAGCGGGACTCGTCCAGGCGAAATCCGGTAAAAGGTACGTCGTGGTATGCATCGTCGAAGACCCGGAAGCGAAAAGGGCGAAGCCCTTCGAAGACGCGCTTCTGGAATGGATAGAGCGGAACGGCTAGCGGAAACGTTCCTCCGCTGGCAAAATGGCGTCAAAAATGAAAGGCGTTGTCATGCAGACCAAATCGGAAGAAAGATCGTATTATGCCAAGGCGATGCTCTTCGCTCTCGTCGCCCTCGTCGGTGTCGCCTATGTCAAATGGATTCCCTACTATGCCAAGGCGTTCGTGGCGCAGAGCCATCATGCCATAGGCGACTCGATACTCTCGGGGAAAGCGGCAGCAGTGCCCCCGCCTTCATGGAGCGCGGCTCTCGATTATGCCGTGATCTACATCAAGTCGATCTGGCAGGCGCTGGTTCTGGGCCTCTTGCTCGGCTCCGGCATCAAGGTGCTGCTGCCCGGAAAATGGCTTGGCCAGGCGCTCGGCCGCATGGGCTTCAAAAATGTCGCCCTCGGCGGCCTGTTCGGCTTGCCTTCCATGATGTGCACCTGCTGCGCGGCGCCCGTTGCGGTCGGCATGCGCCAAAGCCGGGCATCGGTCGGAAGCGTGGTGGCGTGGTGGCTTTCCAACCCGGTGCTGAATCCGGCCACCCTGATATTCATGGGGTTCGTGCTGGGCTGGGGCTGGTCCCTCTTCAGGCTGGCATTCGGCCTGGCGATGGTAGTCGGAATCGCCCATATCGCCGAGCGTTATGGCGCAGAACCCTCTGCAGTCGAAGCGGATTTCCTGCCTGAAACCCAGGAAGGGGGATTCCTCTCGCGCTGGATCAAAGAATTTGCCACCCTCGCCATCGGCCTCGTGCCGGAATATTTCGTGCTCGTGCTGCTCCTCGGCGCAGCCCGCGCCTGGCTTTTCCCGGTGCTCGGCGCGCATGACGGCTTGTTGTGGATCGTCGCCATGGCGCTTGCCGGCACCCTGTTCGTCATCCCCACGGCAGGAGAAGTGCCCATCGTGCAGGCGATGCTAGCGCTGGGACTGGGCGCGGGCCCTGCAGGGGCGCTCGTCATGACGCTGCCCGCCGTCAGCCTGCCCTCGCTTGCCATGCTGGGCCGGGTTTTCAGCCTGCGCACCAGGCTCGTGATCGCTTCAAGCGTCGTACTTTCGGGGATTGCGGCGGGAATCTTCGCGATGGCCCTGTTCTAGGAAACGCCGACGGCGTCATTCAGGCGGGCCTCGAATTCCTCCGGAGGAATCGGCCTGGAGAACAGATAGCCCTGGGCATAATCGCAGCCTGCCTGAAGAAGCAGATCGCGCTGCTTTGCTGTTTCCACTCCCTCGGCGATGACTTCGAGGCCGAGCTTGTGCGCCATCACGATAATCGCCTCGGACAGGGCCATGTCGCTCGAATCGCGCGCCAGGTTGCTGATGAATGCGCGATCTATCTTCAGATAATCGATGCGGAATTTCTTCAGGTAGGAAAGCGCCGAATAGCCTGTCCCGAAATCGTCTATCGCCACCCGGATGCCGGCATCCTGAAACTCGATCAGCTTGTCCTTGACCTCTGAATCGGCATCGAGAAGCAGGCTCTCGGTAATCTCGACCACCAGATTCTTCCCGTGCAGGCCCAAACTCCGCAGATAGCCGAGCCATTCACCGATGTTTGCGCCATCATTTCTGAACTGCAGCGGAGACATATTCACGCCGATCACCAGATCGGGATGCTGCCTGACCCACATGCTCGCCCATTTCGCGGCTTCCCTGAAAACCCAATCTCCTATTTGCAGGATCAGCCCCGTCTCCTCTGCGAGCGGAATGAACTCCATCGGGCTCACCATCCCCCGCTCCGGATGCTTCCAGCGCAGCAGGGCTTCCGCCTTGACGATGCGATTCGAGGAAAGATCCATGATGGGCTGGAAATGGAGCAGGAACTGGTTTGCGACAAGCGCCCCCCTCAAGTCGTTGAGCAGCCTGAGCCTGGCCTGGGCTTTTTCCTGCAGCGATTGGGTGAAGTAGCTGAAGCGGTTCCTCCCCGCATTCTTCGCCTCATAAAGCGCCTGATCCGCGTTCTTGAGCAGCTGATCGGCATCCATGGCATCTTCGGGATAAAGCGTGATGCCGATGCTCGCCGAAACATAGATCCTGCCCGGCTTCCCTTCCATGGCGAAGGGCTCGGAAAGCGCATCCAGTATGCGCTGCGAGACATTCTCTATGTGCATCGTCTCGTGCATCCCGGAGAGGATGGCAAATTCGTCCCCGCCCAGCCGGGCCAGGATATCGGATTCGCCGATGCAGGCGGATATCCGTTTTGCCGCCTCCACCAAAAGCGCATCTCCTGCCTGGTGGCCCAGCGTATCGTTGACTTCCTTGAACTGGTCGAGATCGATGAAGAGCAGCGCAAGGGCCTCCGCTTTCCTGATCTCCTGTTCCAGCCTGTCGTAGAACATATGCCGGTTCGGCAGATCGGTCAGCAAATCGAAATTGGCCTGCTTCCAGATCAGCGCATCCGTGCGCTTTTTCTCTGTGATATCGCGCGTCACGCCGAGCAGGCCGATGATCTCACCGTTCAATTTGCGCAGCGGGGTTGCATGGGTTTCCAGCCAGCGCTGCGCGCCCTTCCTGCCCGTGACGGGAAACTCCAGGATGCCGCTGCTTCCGCTGCAGATTCTTCCATGAAATTCCAGGTAGGCCTTTCTGTAATTCGGCTGGATGAATTCCTGCAACTCGGTACGCTGCGCTTCTTCAAGACTACCGACCTCGAGCATGGCAAGCCCCGCCCTGTTCATCTGGATCAGCTTGCCTTCAGGCGAAACCACCTTCACGCAATGCGGCTCGCTTTCGAAAATGGCATTCAGGAAATTGTTCTGCTCCCGAATGGTTTCCATCGCCTGCCTGAGTTCGCGGATGTCCTGGGCGATGAAGATCATGCATTCTTCGCCCTGCATGTCGACCCGCTCGGCGGAAATCAGGCAGAAAATCTCGTCCCCGGCACGACTCTTGAACACGAATTCCATTGCGCTGATGCGTCCCGATTTCTTCAGCGCTTCGACGACGGCACGCCTGTCATCGGGCCGCTCCCATATGCCGAGTTCGAGCGCTGTCCTGCCGATGGCTTCCTGCGCCGAGTATCCTGTAATGCGGCTCCAGGCCTCGTTGACCTCGATGATTGTGCCGTCCTTCAGAGTGGTGATCGATGTGGGATTGGGGGAATTGCGGAAGATGGTCGAAAATTTCTCCTCGCTCCTGCGCACCGCTTCTTCGGCAAGCACCCGCTCGGTGATGTCTTCCACTATCGCAACGACGTAGTCGACGCTGCCATCCGCCCTGCGCAAAGCGCGTACCGCGCGGCGAGCATAGACTATGCTGCCATCCTTCCGAACAAAGCGGTTCTCCAGGACGTAGCCGTCTCCCTCGAACTTGCCTTTCAGCAGCAGATCGAACTTGGCCAGATTGGCAGGCAGATCATCCGGGTGAGTCACCTCGGCCCAGGTCATGCGTAACAGTTCGTCGCAGGAATATCCCAGGATTTCGCACATTGCATCGTTGATCTCCAGCCACCGCATGTCCGGGCTGGTGGCGGCCATGCCGACCATGGCACGCTCGAAATAGGCGCGGAAATGGCGCTCGCTTTCCGAACGCATGGCCATGGCCGATGTGCGCTCCCTTTCGCGGTCGAAATTGTCCAGCGCGAACGAAATGTCCCGCGTCATTTCGTCCAGCAGCGCGATGATTTCGTCGTCGAAAGCCTCCTGGACATCATGGTAAACGCCCAGCAAGGCGAAAGGCTTGCCTCCCCGCCGAATCGGGAAAGTGCCGCTGCTTTGCCATCCGAAACGGCGAGCCTGCCTGTGCCAGGGCTGAGTGATTGGGCTCCCCAGATAATCATTGACGATCACGATGCGATTTTCGCGGAATGCGACCCCGGCGGGACCCTGCCCCTCCGGCAGCGATTCGCTCGCCGAAATGGCAATGCCCTTCAGATAATCGGCCCCGCTCCCGTAGGTCACCACGGATTCGATCAGGCCCGTCGCTTCGTTGAGCTGCCCGATCGTGGCCAGCTTCAGTCCGCCGAAATCGACCGCCATCCTGCAAACCAGGGGAAACAGATCGGATTCCGTCTCCATGCGCACGATGGACTGATTGACTTCGCTGAGCGCCTTGTAGAGCTTCGTCAGCCTGTCCTGACGGCCCTCGGCCTTTTTGCGTGCGGTAATGTCGTGGGCCAGCGCCAGCAGGGTCTTTCTGCCGCCGACGAGGGATACGCTGAGGTGGATTTCCACCGGAAAAACCGTTCCGTCCCGGTGCCGGTGATGCCCAGAAAACGCCATGGTTTCCCCGGGTCGGGCGCTCTCCCAGAACGCCCTCGCGGCGGCCATGTCGAAATCCTGCTCGATGTCCATGACCGTCATGCTCAGCAATTCCTCGCGGGAATAGCCGAGACTTTCACAGGCCTTGCGGTTGACGTCGCTGATCCTGCCTTCCATATCGTGGGCAAAGAAAGCGTCGGGAGCTTCCTCAAGAAACTCCCTGTATTTCAGGTCGATAGCTCCGTTCATAAGATCAGGCCGCAGCAACGCAGCGGAATCCGGTGATGCCGATACGATTCATAAATGCATACTACGCATCGGATAGGCATGACGCAAGCAAACCCGAGCTTCCCGCCCTAGATTTCGAATGCCTGCTTCAGCGATTCCAGATAGACGAAAGCATCGGGGGCGCCTTCCCGGGGAGCCCATGGCGCACGCTCGGCATCCGCAACGGGGACGTAGGGCCCCGCCTTCGCCTCGAAGAAAACCGTGCCGGGCTGCAGGGAAACCACGGCATGCATCGTGCCATGGGGGATGTCGACCCCATAAGCACCGCATGCAGGATCCAGTACGGCTTTCATGAGGATTTCCCCGCTTTCCGAAAAATAAAGCACGCCCAGCCTGCCCCTGAGGAGAATCATCGTTTCGTCCTTCGCGGGATCGAGGTGGCAATGCGGCTGGACATAGGAGTCCGGTTCGATCGCATTCAGAAGCCGGTTGCATGGCGCAAGCTCGCCCGCATGAAAATTCAGGTTCTTCCTTCTCCTCGCTGACGCGGCAGCGGAAAGGCTCAGGGAATCGAGCATGTCGGTGTCTATGATCATGAATAAACCAGCCTCACTTTATCGAAATGGCTTTTGAGCGACTCCAGCAGCGCATCCTCCGGCCTGACCTGCCAGAGCTCGACTTCGCAGCTCGCGCTTCCGTTGCTGTAAATGATTCGCGCGGGACAGCCTTCGCCCCTGAAGGGGGAAATCAGATCCATCAGCCTCGCAACGTTCGATCCCGAGTCGCAATGAAATTCCAGCGCTTTCGCATATCGCGAGCGGGCTCCGGCGATGTCGTAAAGATTTTCAGCGGTGACCCGGATCCCGCCCGAATAATCGTCGAAGCTCGCCTTGCCTTCGACGATCAGGATACGATCCTCCTTGATCATATCCCTTCTCGCCTCGAATAATTCGGAAAAGACGGAAACCTCGACCTGCGCGCTGCCGTCGTCAAGCGTCACTATCGCCATTCTGCCCCGTTTCGTTTGCTGGATTCTCGCGTTCAGCACGATCCCCGCCAGCAGCACCGGTTTTGCAGGCCCCTTCGCGACATTCAACTGGTTGAGGCGCATCTTGCAGAAATGCGAAACCTCTTCGAGATCCGAATCGAAAGGATGTCCGCTGAAATAAAAGCCGAGGCTGGCCTTTTCTTCCCTCAGCCGCTCCTTCATGCTGAAATCCGGGATTTCGACATGGCCGAGTTCTTCTTCCGCATCGTCGAAAAGGGAATGCTGGTTGGCAGCCCGGCTCGATTGCTCGGCGCCTTCCATCGCCAGACCGACCGACGCGAGCAGGCTCTTCCGGTTCGGATTGAGGCCATCGAATGCGCCCGCCCGTACCAGCGACTCGATCACGCGACGGTTCACCGTCCTTCTGTCCACCCGCTTGCAAAAATCGAAAATGTCCCTGAACTCCCCTTCCTTGCGCGCTTCCAGGATGGCAAGAATCGCGGCCTCTCCCGTCCCCTTCACCGCTCCGAGGCCATAGCGTATCCGCTTCAAATCCACCGGAAAGAAGCGGTAGTCGCTCCTGTTGATGTCGGGGGGAAGCATTTCGAGGCCGTTCGCCAGGCAGTCGTCGTGGAAATTGTGCACCTTGTCGGTGTCGTCCATGTCGGCCGAAAGCGTGGCGGCCATGAATGCAGCGGGATAATGCGCCTTGAGATAGGCGGTCTGATAGGCGACCAGCGCATAGGCCGCCGAATGCGACTTGTTGAAGCCGTATTCTGCGAACTTTTCCATGAGATCGAAAAGCTGCTGCGCCTGCCATTCCGGCACGCCGCGCTCGAGCGCTCCCCCGACGAAGATGCTGCGATGCTTCGCCATTTCTTCGGGTTTCTTCTTGCCCATCGCGCGCCGCAGAAGATCTGCTGCGCCCAGGGAATAGCCGCCCAGGACCTGGGCGATCTGCATCACCTGTTCCTGATAAACGATCACGCCATAAGTCGGTTTCAGCACCCCTTCGAGGTCCGGATGGAAATAATCCACCTTGGCCCTGCCGTGCTTGCGATTGATGAAGTCGTCGACCATGCCGGACTGCAGCGGCCCCGGCCTGAACAGCGCCACCAGCGCGATGATGTCCTCGAAGCAGTCCGGCTGCAAACGCCTCACGAGATCCTTCATGCCCCTCGATTCGAGCTGAAAAACAGCCGTCGTGTCGCAGGCTTTCAGCAGCTTATACGTGGCAGGGTCGTCGAGCGGAATGGCCTCGATGGAAAAGGCAGCTTCATTCCCGTCGAGCATCCTGAGATATCTCACAGCCCAGTCCAGGATGGTCAGGGTTCTCAGGCCCAGGAAGTCGAACTTGACGAGTCCCACCTTCTCGACATCGTCCTTGTCGAACTGGCTGACTACCGCTTCGCTCCCTTCCGTGCAATAGACGGGACAGAAATCCGTCAGCCTGCCGGGTGCGATCAGCACTCCTCCCGCATGCATCCCGACATTGCGGGTCAGGCCTTCCAGCGCTGTTGCAAGTTCCAGAAGCTCGGAAACCTCCTCTTCCTGCTCGGCCCTCAGGTTGATTTCTGGCTCCTGCTCGCGAGCCTTTTTGAGCGTCATGCCGATCTCGAAAGGAATCAGTTTCGCCAGCGAATCGACGAAGCCGTAGGGAAGATCGAGCACGCGCCCCACGTCCCTCACCACGGCTTTCGCCGCCATGGTGCCGAAAGTCGCGATCTGCGAGACGCTTTCCTCGCCGTATTTCTGCCTGACGTATTCGATCACGCGCTCCCGCCCGTCTTGGCAGAAATCGATGTCGAAGTCGGGCATGGAAACGCGCTCCGGGTTCAGGAATCGCTCGAACAGCAGATCGTATCTGAGCGGATCGAGATCGGTGATGCCGAGGCAATAGGCGACGAGAGAGCCCGCTCCCGAGCCCCTTCCCGGACCCACCGGCACGCCGTTTTCTTTCGCCCAGTTGATGAAATCGGCGACGATCAGAAAATAGCCGGGAAATCCCATCCTGATGATCATGGCGACCTCGAATTCCAGCCGCTCCATGTACTCCGGATGCTGCTTCCCGCGCTCTTCCGGATCAGGATAGAGCATCGCCATGCGCTTCGATAGGCCGGAGACGGCCTGTCCATGCAGATATTCGTCAAGCCCCTGCCCTTCCGGCGTGGGAAACGCTGGAAGCTTGTTGTTGCCTATTTCGAGGGTCAGATTGCAGCGCTTCGCGATTTCGACGCCGTTCTCGAGTGCCTCCGGAATATCGGAATACAGCCCGGCCATTTCCTCCTGGGTCTTGAAATACTGCTCTTCGCTGAAGTGCCTGGTCCTGCGCGGATCTCCCAGTATCGACCCTTCCGCGATGCAAACCCTGGCTTCATGCGCCTTGTAATCCTCGCGACGCATGAACTGAACGGGGTGGGTCGCGACGACGGGAAGTCCCAGCATAGAAGCCAGCCTGATCGAATGCTGGACGCAAAGCTCGCTCTGCTGATCGACTCTCTGCAGCTCGACGTAGAAGCGCCCCGGAAAAAGCGAACTCCATTTTTTTGCGGCATCGACGGCATCGCCGCCCTGCAGCAGAAGCTGGCCGATTTCCCCGAGGTGCGCGCCTGACAGGGCGATCAGTCCTTCGCTGCCGATTTCCTCGAACCATTGCGCCCTGACCTCCGCCCTTCCCCGGTTCTGGTTCTTCCTGTATGCGAGAGACAGTATTTCGCAAAGTTTCAGGTAACCCGTCCTGGACTGGCAAAGCAGGAGCATGCGATAGCCATTTTCCAGCCAGACATCGCAGCCCGCAATCGGCTTCACGCCCTTCTGCCGCGCCGCAAGATAGAATTTCACGAGGCCAAACACATTGGACAGATCGGTGAGCGCGAGCGCGGGCATGGCGTCCTGCCGGGCGGCTTCCAGCGCATCGTCCAGCCTGACGATGCTGTCCGACACGGAGTATTCGCTGTGCAGCCTGAGGTGGACGAAACGAGGATCTGACATGGGGACATTTTAACACCGCCCCCGGGAATTTCGTCTATTCTGCAAAAATGAGACTTGCCGCAATCCTATTGCTTTTTTCGATGCCTTCAGCCATGGCGGGAGGAAACATGATTCTGACTTCTTCTGCCTTCCAGGATGGCGGGCAGATTCCTGCAAAATACACCTGCGACGGCCTGAACATTTCGCCGCCGCTCGCCTTCAGCGGCATTCCCAAGGGGGCAAAAAGCCTGGTTCTTTTCATTGACGACCCGGATGCCCCGGATCCCGAACATCCCAGGATGGACTGGACCCATTGGCTGCTCTACAACCTTCCTCCGGAAACCGTTTCGCTCGGCGAAGGAATCCGGAAGCTTCCGCAAGGGACGCTCTCGGGCTGGACGGACTTCAGGCGCACGACATACGGCGGGCCATGCCCTCCGGTGGGCAACCACCGCTATTTCCACAGGCTCTATGCGCTCGATGTCCTTCTGCCGAATCTCGGCATGGCGGGCATGCGCGACATCGAGAAGGCGATGGCGGGGCATGTCCTGGCAAAAGCAGAACTCGTCGGCAAATACCGAAGACCCTAGGGAACCACTGATTTATTCCTCACGGGTGCGACACGGCTTTGCGGGATGAGATTCGAGGCGCGCGGCGATGTCGAATGGTTATTCCATTCGCGAGCCGGGCAACAATGAAGCTCGCCCGCAAAGCCCCGTCCCAATTGGGTTGCGCGCAAATCGGGCGCTCGCTTTGTCGTGCTCCTTGATGTCGTAGACCCAGCTACGATCTGCGTCGCGCGTCTGGCGATCATCTCGATTTGGCCGTATCTCGAAACTACGCTTCGCTCCGTTTTCCCAGCAACGCACTCCGCGCGGAATAAATCAGTGGTTCCTAAATCTGCGGCCCCAGAACGCGAAGCACTTCCTCGATGCTGGTCAGCCCCTGATTGACCTTGACGAGCGCATCTTCCAGCAGCGAAGAAGTGCCTATCTTCTGCGCAACCCGCGAGATATCGAGAATGCTCGCACCCGATGCGATGAGGTGGCGCATTTCCTCATCGGGGGCGAGCACCTCGTAGAGGCCAAGCCTGCCCTTGTAACCCGTTCCGTTGCAGTGCGCACATCCCTTTCCCTTGCAGGCGTTGACTTCATTTCCGAGAAAGACCGGGCCCAGCCTCGGCAAAAAAACTGAAGCCATGCGATCGGCTTCCCTGCACTCGGGGCAGATCATCCTCACCAGCCGCTGCGCGATGATGCCTTCCAGTGCGGCAGCCACGACAAATGGCTTCAATCCCAGATCGAAAAGCCTGGAGAGCGTCGCCACAGCAGAATTGGTGTGGAGCGTGGAAAAGACCACATGCCCGGTGAGGGCGGCATGGAAGGCGACTTCCGCCGTCTCGAAGTCTCTTATCTCGCCGAGCAATACGACATCGGGATCCTGCCTCAATATCGAGCGCAGCACGACCGGAAAGGTCAGTCCTATCTTTTCCCGGATCAACACCTGCCCTGCCATGTCCATGTAGTATTCGACAGGATCCTCGATCGTGACATAATTCTTGGCGGGGGAAGCATTGTGCTGCAAGAGGGCGTACAGGGTCGTCGTCTTGCCGCTCCCCGTGGGGCCGGTCGCAAGGATGATGCCCTGTGGCTTGTCGACTAAATTGAGCACCTTGGCAAGATCCGGCTGGGAAAACCGCAATCCTTCCAGGCTGTGTATCCTTGAATTTCGGTCCAGGATGCGCATCACCACCTTCTCGCCGTTGACGGTGGGAAGGGTCGAAATCCTGAGATCAACGACGCGCATCGGCGTTCTGGCGGTGATCCTGCCGTCCTGGGGCCTGCGCCTTTCGCTGATGTCGAGCTCGGACATGATCTTGATGCGGGACACGATCGATTGCAGCAGCTGCAACGGGATATTGATCTTGTCCATCAGAACGCCGTCTATGCGGTAGCGCACGACGATGCTTTTCGACCTGGGCTGGACATGCACATCGCTCGCCCCCAGCCGGATCGCCTCCAGTATGATGGCATTGACGATCCTGATGGCAGGGGGCTCGTCCCCGATCAGGAGTTCTTCGAGTGACTGCTCATCGGCATCGTCGATGACGATCTCTATCCCCTCGTAGGGATCAACCCTGGCAAGCAGCGTTTCCAGGTCCCTGAAATCCATCACCTTGTCCGGCTGATAAATCTCGATCATCTTGGCCTGGATGGCGGCAATATCGGCCACCACGGTATGGATGTTGAGTCCGGATACGAAGCGCAGATCGTCGATGAGACCGAAATCGAGCGGATCTGCAACCGCAAGCGTGAAGCGCTTGCCTTCCAGCTTGAGCGGGACGACGAGCTGCCGTTCGCAAAAGCTCATCGGCACGAGGGAGGCCACCGCCGAATCGACCTGGTAATCGGAAAGCGCGACTTCCTCCATCTGGAGTTCTCTGCGCAGCAGATCCCTGATTTCCTTTTCCGTCACCCAGTCCTGTTCCAGAAGCACCTTGATGAGCGGCTCTTTTGTCGCGATCTGGAGCCGATTGAGTTCCTGCACCTGCCCCATGGAAAGCAAGCCATGCTTGTTGAGCATCACGGCAAGCTGGCTCCTGTTCGTCACCATCAGCTTGGAAAGCGCTACGATCTCAGCCGATTTCTGCCCGGGAAGCTCCGCCTTGGCCTTTTCATATTGCTCGATGGCGAGATTCGCCAAGGTGCGCAATTCGTCTTCCTTCCACGGCTTGAGCGCGAACTTGAAGGCGAGCCCATCGCCGATCGCGCCCATCACGGGAGCGATGTCGCCCTGAACGGTCAGGAGAATCCTGACCATGTCGGGCTGGATCGTTCTCGCCTTCGAGAGCAACTCCAGGCCGTCCATCGCCGGCATCCGGTAATCCGCAATCAGCACGTTAAAGCGCGAGCGCTTCAGTTGCCCCATAGCATCCTCGCCATTGACGGCGGATACGATCTGGTAGTTGTCTCGGCGGAAAGTATGCAGCAGCGCCTTCAGGACGACAGGATCGTCGTCGACCAGGAGGATGCGGTAAGGAGCTGCAGGCAGTACGCCTTGAATCGAGTTTTGGGATTTGAGTGACATCGCATTTCGATCATCAGTCCATGACTCACTATAGTCGAAATTGCCATATCTCCCATCAGGCAGGGATCAAGCCTGCGCTCCCGTTCAGAACGGACGCTTCTCCATCTCCTTCCATTTGACGCAGCCTCGTTGAAACCCGAGGTCGCAGCTTTTCCTGAAATCGGCAAGCGCGGAGGCTTGCTGCTTCATCTGCCGATAGGCGAGCGCGCGCATGAAATAGCCTTGCGCATAGTCCGGACTTAATTCGAGGGCCCTGTCGAAGTCATGAATCGCAAGCTCGAGTTTCTGCTCGGAATAATAGGCATACCCTCGGCTATACCAAGCCTGATAGACTTTCGGGCTGATCCCGACGACTCTGGTGAAATCCCGGATCGCGTCAGGATAACGCCCCTCGTCCAGCTCCGCCTTCCCGAGGTTGTAGTAGATCCTGTCGATTCCCACCAGACCGGACCTGCCTTCGACCAGCTTCGCCGCATCGCCCCACAACAGCACAGGGCTGGAAAAAGAAACCAGCTCTTCCCTCGCCAACGGAAAAAGCGCTATGGATGCCGCGAACAGCAGGATGAATGCGGCTTTCGCAGGAAATTTCGAAACAACGAACGGCAGGACCGAGAAAAAGCCGCCCATCCAGAGGTAGCTGCGGTAAAGCACGAAGGACTCCTGTATCCTGACTGTCGAAAGCTCGGTCATGAACAGCAGCCATGGGAAAAGCAGGCCGAATCCTGCCAGCCCCCTTCTCCCGCCCTGCAGAAGAAGCTTCAAGGCGGCCACCGGATACGCCAGAAACGCAATCAGCCCCAGCATCCTGAATGGCGAAGCATAGCTCAACGCAAAAGGCTCCCTCATGTCCACCGACATCATGGCCGGATCCGGAAACAGCCAGAGGAACAGATACTTGAAGAAAAGCCCGGACTGGGTCAGCATGCTCAGGGCATAGGCATGCGATGCCTCGATCTTTTCCGACTCGATCATGGCTGCACCGTAGATTTCGTAGGCAGAACCGAGCACGCCTTTCGCCTTGAGCACCACCAGAATGCCGATGCAGGCAAACAGCGCAAAGGGCAGCCAGAATTCCTTCAGCCAGGTCCTCGAAGGCTTCTTCAGGAGGGGGGTAAGCGCCAGGGCAACTGCGGGCAGCATCACCGCATGCTCCTTGGAAAACACGGCCAGGAAATAGAAAAGGGCGGAGACGAAAAACCAGATTTTTCTTCCCCTTGCCACGCCTTCCATATAGGCGAGCAGCATCAGGAATCCGAAACCCGCCGCCATCACGATCGAGCGCTCGATGAGATAGCCTGCCGCATAGACCGATACCGGATCGAACGCGAAAATCAGCGCGGCGAAAAAGGCCAGCCAGTCGTTCGAAAGCCCGGATGGCTCCTTCAGCACGATGTTGAAGAGGCGTCGCAAGAAAAAAAACAGGCACAGGGAAGCCGCGAAATGCAGCAGCATGTTCCCCATCCTGAACCAGATCAGGTTTTCGCCGAAAAGCCTGTAGGTCCAGCCCAGGGAGGCATAAGAAAACCATCTCAGACCGAAATCGAAGGTCGAATGGGCATAACCCTCGACGAGTTCCTTCTTGAAGAAGTTATGATCGTCGAAAACCAGGGGGTTCCAAAGAAACTTCCCGTAAAGGGCGTCGATGGCGACGAGAAGGCAGAAAGCGAGAATCAAAAAAGGGGCCTTCCCCTGCAGGGGGAAATCCAGGCTGAAAACGGGTTTTCCGGAAAAAAGCATGGGGTTCCATTTCCTCGTCAATAAAAAACCCGCCACCTGAGTGGCGGGTTTTCCAGGTCAAGCTTCAGACATCAGACGCAGCCGGGGAATACCTTGATCATATTGGCGCTTCCGGTAGGCGTGCAGGTGTTGGCCCAGGTCACGCTGGTCGAGCCTATCGTCGGCGTCATCGATACCGTCGGAGCGGCCGTCACGGTGCCATTCACCGTAACCGGCACGGTCAGAGTCATCGCGATCGTACCTCCGGTAATGGTCACGGCAGAAACTTCAGGAGGCAAGGTCGGGGTGGCGCTGAGTCCGATGGTCGTCCAGTCTGCCGAGGCCAGAGCAGCCAGCGCAGTTGCGCCATTTTCCTGGGCATACTCGGCAATGGCAGTCTTGATCGGGTTGGCGAAATTCGCCGCACTCGACAGCTTGGCGCGGGTGACATAATCCTGATACTGCGGAATGGCGACAGCCGCCAGGATGCCGATGATGGCGACCACGATCATCAATTCGATCAGGGTAAAGCCTTTTTGCATTTGCTTCATGATGAGCCCTCTATGTAAGGTTGAAAAACTTCCGGGAGCGAAACTCCTGGAAGCATAAAAGCAAGCGGCGTGCCAGGACAAAAGGAGCACCGAACCCCCTGAATTCGCTGATCACAATCTGCAGCATGCATAATTGCGCCGCCATTTCCCGTCACAAAGTGACATTTTTCGTCACATCCTGTAGCCGGGAATTTTCGCGGGATCGACTTCGTCGATCTGCTCCGGGCTCATGAACTGGTTCGCATAATCGAGATAAACTCTGCGGCTCACGAAAATGTCGAAAAGATCCGGGTCGATATGATTGTCGAGACAGAACTTGCCGAGAATGGCGAGCGACTCGCTCAGGGTCTTGCCTTTCTTGTAGGGGCGATCCTTGGCCGTGAGCGCCTCGAAAATGTCCGCAATTCCCATTATCCTCGCCTGCACCGACATCTCGTCGCGCTTCAGGCCCTTCGGATAACCCGTCCCGTCCATTTTCTCGTGGTGTCCGCCGGCATACTCGGGCACGTTCTTCAGGCGGTTGGGCCACGGCAGCGCTTCAAGCATATCTATCGTATCCCTGATGTGGTCGTTGATGATCTGCCGCTCTGCGGCATTCAGCGTGCCGCGCCTGATCGTCAGATTGTCGACCTCGTTCTCGGACAACAGATTCTCACCGTCCACCTTGTGCCGTACCGCCAAGTCCTTGACGCGAGCGACGTCTGCATCGCTCATGAATTCGCCGCCCATGTTGCATTTTTTCAGGAAAGCCATATCTTCATCGAGTTGTGCAAGGGCCGCGCGATAGTCCCGCTCCAGTTCAGGTTTTTTTTCAGGGGCGGCGATCATGCCTTTCAGGTAGCCTATTTCGGCGTCCCGCCTCAAGACACCGAACTTGACCTCGACCGTATGAATCCTGTCGAAAATCGTCTCCAGCTTGGTCGATTTATCCACGACATGCACGGGCGTCACGATTTTCCCGCAATCGTGAAGCAGGCCGGCAAGTCGCAGTTCCTTCCTGTCCCTTTCCGTCATCTGGAAATCCCTGAGCGGCCCCTCGTCCGCCGCGTGGACGGCTTCGGCCAGCATCATGGTCAGTTCGGGAACGCGCTCCAGATGCTTTCCGGTATATTCCGATTTCCTTTCAATGGCATAGTTGATCACCTTGATGAAGGATTCGAACAGTTCTTCCAGCTGAAGAATGAGCTGGCGGTTCGTCAAAGCAATCGCGGCCTGGGAGGCAAGCGACTCGGCAAAGCTCTGGTCCACTTCCGAAAAGCCCACGATCTCGCCAGTTTCCCTGTCCATGGCGTTGATGAGCTGCAGCACCCCGATGATTTCCTGCTCGTGATTTTTCATCGGAACGGTAAGGAAGGATCGGGACCGGTAGCCGGTCATCTCGTCGAATTTTCGCGTTCCGGAAAAATCGAAGTCCTTTTCCTGGTAAACATCCCGGATGTTGATCGTGCTGCCGCCCAGCACGGCATGAGCCACCACCAGGGAATCGTTCGGCTCTCCATTGTCCTTGTAGAGGGGAATGGGCGGAAAAGTGATTTCCTTCCCTGTCGTGCCGCCCATGGCGATTCCGAGGGAATCGGTCCGGAGCGTCTCGAACTGGATCCATTTGCCATTCACCACGCGATAGAGCGTGCCGCCGTCGGCATTCACGATCTTCATCGCCGCGAGCAGAATCGTCTCGAGCAGCATGCCGATATCCCGCTGGCTCGAAAGCGCAGCGCCGATATGGTTGAGCTCCTCGATCCACCTGAAAATGTCCGCAATCGGGACACTTTTCCCTGAAACATGATTCTCCTGCATGGTATCTCCCTTCATTTCGTCCTCGTTATTTTATGCATGCCGATCTCACCTGCTGCATGTCGGTGATGCCCTGCAGCACTTTCTCGATGCCGTCCTGCTTCAGCGTTCTCATCCCCTCCGAAAGCGCGGTTGCGAGCAATTCGGAAACGCGCGCGCGCTCCTGGATGTTCTTCTTCACGGCATCCGTCCCTTCGAGCAATTCGAATATGCCGAGACGGCCGCTGTAGCCCGTCCCGCTGCATTCCGGGCATCCCGCCTGGCGATAGAGCGTGAACTCCCCCTTCCCGTTCGCGTGTGTCCTGACCCAATCGTCGTATATCGTCTTGAGCACAGCGTTGGAATCCCGCTTCCAGGCTTCGGTATGCTTCAATTCTTCGCAATATTCGGAGAGCAGCCGCTTTATTTCTTCTTCGCTGACGACTTCCGGGCGCTTGCAATGCTTGCACAAGCGCTTGATCAGGCGCTGGGCCAGTATGCCAAGAATCGCATCGGCGAAGTTGAAAGGATCCATTCCCATGTCCAGAAGCCTGACGATGCTCTCCGGCGCGCTGTTGGTGTGCAGCGTGGACATGACGAGGTGCCCTGTCAGGGACGCCTCTATGCCGACCGAAGTGGTCTCCTGATCGCGCATCTCGCCCACCATGATCACATCGGGGTCGGCGCGCAGGAAAGCGCGCATTGCAACTGCAAAAGTGAATCCTGCCTTGGGATTCATCTGCACCTGGCGCAATCCCTTCTGCGTGATTTCAACGGGATCTTCTGCAGTCCAGATTTTGGTCTGCGGGGTATTGATGAATCCCAGCACCGAATGCAGCGTCGTCGTTTTTCCGGAACCCGTCGGTCCGCAAACGAAGAACAGTCCGTAAGGCTTGGTGACGATGCCCTTGAGCGTTTCCAGGGCATGCTTCGAAAGGCCGATCTTCTCGATCGGGATGGGTTCCCCGGAAGCCAGTATGCGCATCACGATATCCTCCATCCCCCCGGACGAAGGAATGGTGGCGACCCTCAGTTCGATGTTGAGCGGCCCGAATTTCCTGAACTGGATCTTGCCGTCCTGCGGGCGTCTCTTTTCCGAAATGTCCAGATCGCACATGATCTTGATGCGGGCCACGATGGCATTACGGTAGGTCGAAGGAATCTCGACGTAGGGCAGCAGCGTGCCATCCTTGCGAAAGCGGACCTGGATTTTCCCCTTGCCGGGATAAGGTTCGATGTGGATGTCCGAAGCGCCCATCTTGTGCGCATCGATGATGATCTTGTTGACGAGCTTGACCAGTTCGTTGTCTGCAGCAGCGGATATCTCGTCTGAAATGTCCTCGCTTTCGCTCTCCCCATCCATGGAAGAAAGCAATTCCCCTATGGAAGAGCTGCCTTCCCCGCTGCCGTAGAACTGCTCGACGGTCTGCGCAAATTCCCGCAGCGTACAGACCCTGTAAGTCAGCTTGTGCTTGGGAAACACATTGTTGACGATGCGCGAGGCCTGCACTCTCTCCGGGTCCGGGCTGATGACGATCAGCCCATCCTTCGTTTCATCCACGGGAAGCCATTGGTTCGTCTCGACATAATCGCGCTTGATGTTCTTCAGAAGATCAGATGGCCTGATCCTGTCGGGCCTGAACGGCTCGTATTCCACCCGGAAGAAATGGGCAAGCGACTTCCCTAGATCGGACAACTTGACCTGAAATTCTTCGATAAGCACGTCCTCGATCGACACCCCTCGCCTTCTTGCCGAACGCGAAGCAAGGTCGAACTCGACTGCCGAAATCACGCCGTCAGCGATCAACAGATCGAAGCGGGTCCTGACGAGCTGGTGGGAACGCTGCCGCTGCTTGAGAGCGATGGCCAGGGTCTTGGCAAGTTCGACCATTCCCTCTTCCGCCATGGGCTGAAAAGGCAGGCCCAACTTGTTGTTGATGACCTGCAGCACCCCGACCAGTTCCTTGTCGGCGGCATCGATGATGGGCGCGACGAGCATCTGTTTGGTCCTGTAGCCTGTTCTCTTGTCGACCTCGCGCATGAAATGAAGGTGGGGGCTGAAGGACTGAAGCTCCTTCTCGTCGTACACATCCTTCAGATTCAACACCTTCTTGTGGAATGCCGCATAGCCTGCAATGCTCTGCTCGGAGATCGGCAGCTTCAAGTCCTTGAAAGAGGACAGGCCGGTCTTGACCTTCGAGACGATCGAAGTCTTATCCTCGCCGATCACGTAAATCGTGAGCCTGTCGGCGTTGAAAAGCGTGCAGATGTCGTTGCCGAGATCGAATATGATCTCGTCGATATTGCTTGTGGCATGGATGCGGTTGGTCAGCGCCTGGAGCGACCTGGAAAAATTCAGCTTGATGCTGACATCGGCAAGGCTCTCCTGAACTGCAGGCATGGTGTCGCTGTTCCTCTCTGTCGCTCTGGTCATGTCAAAATTCGAAAACCTGATCGTTTACCAGCATCCGGGGCTTCACGCCCTCCGCGTTTTGTTCGATTTCCTGCATAATGAGGCCCATCTCGCCGGGTTTGAGATGGGTGATGTAGATCGGCACATTCCCACTGAATTTCCTGAGCTCGATCCGCAGCAGGCTGGGGCAGAGATGCTTGGATAGCACGGCGACCTCGCGCTCCTTGTCCGAAAAGGCCGTCTCGACGATCAGATATTTCAGATTCGAAATGCAGTTGACCGCATCCCAGAGTGCATCGCAGGTCGTCGTGTCGCCGCTGAACACCAGGCTTCCTTCCCCGCTGTCCAGATGATAACCCACCGCAGGAACCGTATGGTTCGCAGGCAGCGGGGTGATGCTGCGTCCCGCAAGATCCGTCGCCTTTCCGGGGGCGACAGCCTCGTAACGCAAATAAGGGGAACCCGGCGTGGGAATCCTGCCGAAATCCGGCCATATCACGTCGTTGAAGATATGCTGCTGCAAGGCAGCTATCGTCTCGGGAATCGCATGGATGGTGACCGGCTTTCCTCTCAGATAGCCGACGCTGTCCACAAGAAGGGGAATGGCGGCGATATGGTCAAGGTGGGCATGCGTCAGGAATACATGGTCGACCAGACGCATCTCCTCAAGAGAGAGATTGCCCACGCCGGTGCCGGCATCGATCAGCACATCGTGGTCCAGCAGAAAGGAGGTGGTCCGCAATGCGCCGCCGATTCCCCCGCTGCACCCAAGAATTCTGAGCTTCACTATTCGAGTCCGCCTACCTGAGAAAAAATTCCATTCTGATTCCGGCCAGTTCCAGGATATCGTGATTTTGCAATGGATGCGACTGAAAGCCGATTGCCTGCCCGTTCAGGAGCGGCGATCTGTCCCCATCCACATGGGCGACGAAAAATCCCTGCGGCTTTCTCGTGATCATCGCGACCTGCACCCCGGGCTTGCCGAGCGTGGTCAGGTTCTTGACAAGATCGAGTTCCCTTCCCGTACCCGGCCCGGTAAGCAGCCGCATCGCCGCCATGGCCCGGCCGGCTTGGGCCGATCGCGGCAGCGGCGTGTCGTTCGGAGTTGCAACGGCGGCAGGCAGCATGGCGGGCGGGGCCTTCGGACGCAGCATGACGGTTTTTTCGAAATCCCGTACAGGCGCATCTCCGCGAACATAGGCCAGCTTGAATTTTCCGATTTCGATGATGTCCTCCTGCTGAAGGAAGCACTTCTTGACAGGCTTTCCGTTCACTTTCGTGCCGTTCGTGCTTGCCAGGTCCTCCAGGAAGGAATCGTTGAGTATCGTGATGATGAGGGCGTGCTCCCCGCTCACTGCGGCATCGGTCAGCTGAATGTCGTTGCCGGATTTCCGCCCGATCCGGATGCGTTCCCTGTCGAGCAGGTATTCCTTGCGTGTTCCGTCTTCAAGGCTGAGGATCAATTTCGACATAAAAGCTGCCCCCTCATTTTCCGAAAGACGACCTGAGTTTTGCAATCAGTCCCTTGCGGACAGCGAAACTCTGCTTCACCTTGACCAGGATCACCGAGATATTGTCGCGCCCGCCATTCTGATTGGCAAGCTCGACAAGCTGATCCGCCGCCAGCTTCATGTTCGGATTCGATGTCTGCACAGCAAGCCGGATTTCCTCGTCATCGAGCATGTCGTTCAACCCGTCCGAACATAGCAGGTAAATGTCGTCCGGCAGGACAGCGAAGCTCCCGACCTCCACATCTGCCTCCCGCTCGACGCCAAGCGCACGCGTCACGATATTTCTGTGCCGCGAAACCTTGGCCTCTTCCGGGGTAAGCATGCCCCTGTCCAGTTGCTCCTGAAGCAGCGAATGGTCGCGAGTCAGGAGCTCCAGCTTCTCGTCGCGCAGCCTGTACAGCCGGGAGTCCCCGAGATGCGCGACGCTCACCCTGTCATCGTAAAAGAGTGCGGCAACCACCGTCGTGCCCATTCCCGCATAGTCCGCCCTGCCGTGCGCAGCCTCGTAAATCGCGCTGTTCGCCGCAATCACCTGATCGCGCAGCAGGCTCTCGCAGCTTTTGACGTCCCGCTCTTCAGCCTGCGCCAGCGCTTCCTTCACGCCTGCAGCCATCAATGTCACTGCGATCCCGCTCGCCACTTCCCCGGCATTGTATCCGCCCATGCCGTCCGCCAGAACGGCAAGGCCGTCTGCCGCATCGCAAGCGATGCTGTCCTCGTTGTGAGACCGCACCCGTCCCGTGTCGGAGCGGCAGGCGATTTCGAGAGCGCGGCTTAAATCCATGTCAGATTAAATGAATTCATCCCCGGCAATTATGCACCATCAGGCAGGATTGATGGAGCAGCTCAGACCGGAAGTCATAAAACCGACTTCAGCAGCCTGCCGATTTCGGAAGGATTGCGCGTCACCCTGATGCCGCATTCTTCCATGACCCCGAGCTTTTCCTCGGCTCCGCCTTCCCCACCCGAGATGATCGCGCCGGCATGCCCCATGCGCTTGCCTGGCGGGGCGGTGAGCCCGGCAACGAATCCGACCACCGGTTTTTGCATATTGTCCCTGATCCACTTCGCGCAGATTTCCTCGTCGTTTCCGCCTATTTCCCCGACCATGATGACCGCATCGGTTTCGGGATCTTCGTTGAAGCGCTTCATCACATCGACATGCTTGAGCCCGTTGACCGGGTCTCCGCCTATGCCGACGCAGGAAGACTGGCCAAGGCCGACTTCCATCAATTGCCCGACAGCTTCATAAGTCAGCGTTCCCGATCTCGACACCACGCCTATCCTGCCCTTCTTGTGGATATGCCCGGGCATGATCCCGATCTTGATTTCGTCCGGAGTGATGATCCCGGGGCAGTTCGGCCCGATGAGGAGCGTCTTTTTCCCTTCCATCCGATACCTGACATTGATCATGTCATGGACCGGAATCCCTTCGGTGATGCAGATCACGAGATCGAGCTCCGCCTCGACCGCCTCCAAAATCGCCGCAGCGGCGAAAGGGGGCGGGACGTAGATCACCGAAACGGTGGCGCCCGTCGAATGCTTCGCTTCCTGCACCGTGTCGAACACGGGAATGCCCTCGAAGTTCTGCCCGCCCTTTCCGGGAGTCACCCCGGCGACGAAGCAGCTAGCCCCGTTCGCATAATTTTTGCATTGCAATGTGTGGAACATGCCGGTTTTCCCGGTCATGCCCTGCGTCATCACTTTGGTGTTCCTGTCGACGAGTATGGACATCAGTGGCCTTTCGCGGCATCGACCGCCTTTTTCGCAGCATCCATCATGGTATTCGCGGAAATGATCGGCAACCCCGATTCCGCCAGGATTTTCTTGCCGAGCTCCACATGGGTGCCCTCCAGCCTGACCACCAGCGGCACATTGAGTGCAACCTGCCTTGCCGCCCCGACGATGCCCTGTGCGATCACATCGCATTTCATGATTCCGCCGAATATGTTGACGAGGATCACCTCGACCTTGGGATTCGCCAACATCAGCTTGAAAGCCTCCGTGACTTTCTCGACCGAGGCCCCCCCTCCCACATCCAGAAAGTTGGCGGGGGAGGCGCCGTAGAGCTTCACGATATCCATGGTTGCCATCGCGAGCCCGGCCCCGTTGACGAGACAGCCGATGTTCCCGTCCAGCGAAATATAGGAAAGTCCGAACCTGGACGCCTCGATCTCCGCAGGATCTTCCTCGTCCAGGTCGCGCAGCGCCAGTATTTCAGGATGCCGATAAAGCGCATTGTCATCGAAATTGATCTTGGCATCCAAAGCGAGCAGCCTGCCGCTCCTGTCCAGGATCATGGGATTGACTTCAAGCAGCATGGCGTCCTTTTCGACAAAGGCCCTGTAAAGCGCCATGAAGAATTCACCCGCGGCGTCCACGGCGCTTTCGGGAATGCCTATCTTGCGCGCGACGTCCCCGGCATCCTGCCGGAGCAGCCCTTTGCCCGGGTCGATGGCAACCTTGTGTATTTTCTCGGGCGCATCCCTCGCGACTTCCTCGATTTCCGTTCCGCCTTCCCGGCTGGCGATCAGCACCACGCGCTGCGATCCCCTGTCCACGACAAGTCCCGCATAATATTCGGCTGCTATCTGCGCGCCCTCCTCGATCAGGAGGCGCTTGACGATCCGCCCCTCATCCCCTGTCTGGGGCGTCACGAGAGGCTTGCCGAGCATCTCGCCGGCAAATTTTTCGAGCTCGCCGCCGGATCTTGCGACCTTCACCCCGCCTGCCTTGCCGCGCCCCCCCGCATGGATCTGCGCCTTCACCACCCAGGTATCGCCGCCCAGCCTTTGCGCATTTTCTACCGCATCCATCACGCTGAAGGCGGGGAAACCCCGGGGAGTCGGAACGCCGTATTCCCGCAAAATTTCCTTCGCCTGGTATTCGTGTATTTTCATGCCTCTCCTTCGATCTCGCCCCATCTGGCGGAAATATTCTGCGGTATGTCGAGATGATCCAGTATCCTCGCGACGATGTAATCCACCAGATCGTCCACGGATTGCGGATGCTGGTAGAAACCGGGGTTCGCCGGCAGTATGACCGCCCCTGCCTGGGCAAGCCTCAACATGTTCTCGAGGTGGATCGTCGAAAACGGGGTCTCTCTCGGCACGATGATGAGCTTCTTGCGCTCCTTCAGCATCACGTCGACTGCGCGCTCGATGACATTCTGGCTCATGCCGGCGGCAAATGCCGCAAGGCTTCCCATCGTGCAGGGGCAAACCACCATCGCGTCCGGCGGATTGGAGCCCGAGGTTACCGGGGCGAACCATTCCTCGCGCCCGAACACACGGAGCCTGCCCGGTTCCGGCCTGAAGCGTTCGATCAAATACTCTTCCGCCTCGCTCGCCCTGGATGGCAGGGCAAACCCCATTTCCTGCTTGATGACGATCTGCGCCACCGGGGAATAAACGAGATAGAGGCGCGCCCCGCTTTCCAGGATTTTCTCGATCAGCCTGATGGCGTAGGGCATGCCCGATGCTCCCGTCAGCGCCAGCGCGATGGTTTTTTCCTTGTTCATCCGGTCATTGTATGGGAACTTGAGGAACCGCCTCAACTTTTTCGCATTCCAGGAAATGCGCAGCGACCAGACCGTTGACCGTGCCGAAAAGGAGCGCGGCGGCTGCGAAGAAGGGCGCGAGCGAAAACAGCCCGACATGGGGAATCAGCCAGAAATAGGCCAGCATCAGTTGCCCGGAAATATGCGCGAAAGCCGCAATGACGCTGCGGCTCACTGCACCGAAAAATTTTTCCGGAAGCGCACTGGCCAGAAACAGGGCGGCAAGGCTGCAAAGCGCACCGCAAAGGCCGAGAAAGAACCCGGGAGAGAGGAAGGACCCGAACAGCAGGCTGCCCGCCAGCACGCGCAACAGCGATACCCATATCGCAGTGCGCAGTCCGTAGCGCGCGAGCACGATCAATACCACGATATTCGCAAATCCGGGCTTGACTCCCGGCACTGGAAGCGGAATCGCGGCATCCACGAAGGAAAGCCCTATTGCAAGGGCCGCCATGCGGGAGACATGATGGTCTTCCCTGGTCGCAGGAATTTCAATAGTTGAGCGAATCATAGCGCTTGTTTCCGCCCAAAAGTTCGACGCTCACCTGGTTCGGCAGGCAGATTGCGGCATCCCCCGAATTCCTCAGCCAACCCTGCCTGACGCAATACTGGCGCGGGCCGGGATCTTTCGCCACGCGCGCAGCGCCTCCGGAAATCACGACGAGGCTCACGCCGAGCGGCCCCGGCACCTCGACCTTCCTGTCCTTGAACAGACTGACTTCCGTGAATATTTCCCCGCCCTTCCTGATCAGCACCTTCTGCGGCCGACCCGCATGCCCCGTTTCCGAAAAAAGCAAGCCCACGACAACCAGGGCGAGCAGGATCACCAGCCAGTCTCCAATCCTGATCAGGCGCATCACTTCAGTTCCCTGTGTCTCACCAGCACCTGGCTGTTCAGGGATGAAAAATGCCCCGCGAGCTTTTCGACCATGTAGACCGATCGGTGCTGGCCGCCGGTGCAGCCTATCGAAATCGAAAGGTAGTTGCGGTTGTCCCGGATAAAGCTCGGCAGCCAGGTTTCCACAAAGCGCCTGATGTCGTCAAGCATGCGGCCGACGCTTTCATCGCTTTCGAGAAAACGAACGACCGCTGGCTCCCTGCCGGTCAACGGACGAAGCTTCGGATCATAGAAGGGGTTGGGCAGACAACGCACGTCGAAAACCATGTCCGAATCGAGCGGCAGACCATGCTTGAATCCGAAAGACTGGAAAAGCAGGGTCAGCCTGGAGCGATCGATCTGGATGAAATCCTGAATCCAGCTTCTCAGCACATTGGGACTCAGGTCCGAGGTGTCGATCTTGTGGGCGATCTCCCTGATCTCGGAAAGCATTTCGCGCTCGGATTCGATGCATTCCGGAAGCGTAAGTTTGTCGTCGGAAAGGGGGTGCTTGCGCCTCGTCTCCGAAAAACGCTTGACCAGCGTTTCGGTCTTGGCCTCGAGAAACAGCAGGCGGACATCCATTTCGCCCTGTCGCAATGCCTGGATATGCTGGGGCAACTGGGAAAGCGAACTGACGTTTCTGACGTCGACGCTCACCGCGATGCGTTCGCTCCCCGACTCGAGCAGAATCCGCGTCAGATCGGAAAGCAGCCTGACGGGAAGATTGTCGACGCAGTAATAGCCGCAATCCTCGAGCACATTGAGCGCGATACTCTTGCCGGAACCGGAAAGGCCGCTGATCAGGATAACCTGCATGTCAGGAGCCGCCGCTTTGCATATGCGCCCTCTGCCGCTCGACGAAGTCCCGGGTGCTGTCTATCCCTCGCATCAGGAGAATATGATTCCTCACGGCGACTTCGACGAGAACGGCAAGGTTGCGCCCAACCGCAACGGGAAGCGTCACCTCGGATACCTCGACCCCCATGATTTCGCGCTTTCCGCGATCCAGCGGCAGCCTCTCGATTTCCACCAGCTCCGATTCGTTCGAACGCTTCAGATTGACGATCAGCTTCAGATTCTTCTTCGGCCGCATCGCATTCTCGCCGAAGATGGTCCTGATGTTGAGCAGACCGATGCCGCGCACTTCCAGGAAGTCCCTGAGCATGGCGGGGCAGCGCCCCTCGAGCGTCTCGGGCGCAATTCTGTAGAACTCCACCGAGTCGTCGGCAATGAGTCCGCTTCCTCGGCTGATGAGCTCCAGGGCAAGCTCGCTTTTTCCCACTCCGCTCTCGCCGGTAATCAGCACGCCCAACCCCAGCACATCGATAAACACGCCGTGCAGGGAAGTCGATATCGCGAGATTTCTTGTCAAATAATGGCGCAGCAGCCACATCAAGTGCACGCTCTGCTGTGGCGAGCGTAGCAGAGGAACGCCGAAGGAGTCGGCCATTTCAGCGAGTACGGCAGATACGGGCTCGCCTTCTGCGACGATCATGCAGGCAATGTCCCCCCGGAAAATCGGTTCGAGCATGCTTCTTTGCGCGCCGAGGTCGAACGCATCGAGGTAGTCGTTCTCGACGCGGCTCACGACCTGAACCCAATTGGGGTGGATGAAGTTGAGATGCCCGATCAATCCCTGGGGCGACTCTCCTATTTTGTCGCTATCCAGGATTCTTTCGCTCCCGCCTCTCCCTGAAACCCACTCGAGCGCGAGCTTCTCCCTCTGCTCATCAAAAAGCGCTGCGATGCTAATCTGCTGCATGCGCCTTCCACTCGGTGACTAGGCGAATGACCGTATCCGCATCGGAAGCATTCAGCAGACTCTCCCTGAAATCCTTGTCGCTGAACATCTGTGCCAGTTCGCCCAGAATTTGCAAATGGAGATCCGTTGCCCGCTCCGGCACCAGCAGCACGAATATCAGGCCGACCGGCTTTGCATCCGGCGCGTCAAAAGGAATCGGCGAGGACAGCTTGACGAAAGCGCCGGCGGCCTCGCGCAGCCCCTTTATCCTGCCGTGGGGAATCGCCACTCCCTGCCCGAGGCCGGTAGAGCCTAGCCTCTCGCGCCCGAAGAGACTGTCGAAAACTTCGCTTCTGGCAATCCCCAGGCTGTTCTCGAACAGAATCCCGACCTGCTCGAAAACCCGCTTCTTGCTCCCCGCATCGAGATCGATCAGGACATGCCCGGGAGAGAGCAGTTTGGCGATCAGGTTCACGGCTTATTCGGCTGCCTGAGCCTTCAGCCCTTCGCCGTCGAGGCGACGCTCGATCGTTTTTTCCTTGTGCTTCATGATTTGCCTGTCCAGCTTGTCGGCGAGATTGTCGATTGCCGCATACATGTTCGCATCGCTGCATTCGGCGAAAAAGTCCTTTCCAGGCAGGTGAACAGTCGCCTCCACCTTCTGCTTGAGCTTCTCGACCGACAGAATGGCGCTGATGTCGATCACATGATCGAAATGATTGGCCACGCGCCCCAGCTTCGCCTGCACGTAATCGCGGATTGCCGGGGTGATTTCCACATGGTGCCCGCTGAGCTTGATATTCATCGAAGAACTCCTTTTTGGTTATAGTGACTTACGAAGATTGACCGGGGGTATTTTCAGGGATTCCCGGTATTTTGCAATGGTTCGGCGGGCGACCACAATACCCTGCTTCCCCAGCATTTCAGAAATCTGGCTGTCGCTGAGCGGACTCTTGGCATCTTCCGCATTGACGAGCTGACGTATCAGCGCCCTGATGGCAGTCGAAGAGCAGGCCCCCCCCGCCTCTGTCGAAACATGGCTGCCGAAAAAATATTTCAGCTCGAAAATGCCGCGAGGGGTGAGCATGAACTTCTGGGTGGTGACGCGGGACACGGTGGACTCGTGCAGCCCGATTTCTTCCGCGATCTCGCGCAACACCAGGGGCCGCATCGCGACTTCCCCATGCTCCAGAAAATTGTGCTGCCGCTCCACGATCGCCTTCGACACCCTCTGTATGGTTTCGAAGCGCTGCTGCACATTCTTGATCAGCCATTTCGCCTCCTGCAATTGCTGGCCGATCTGTTGCTGACCGGAGTCCTGTCCGCGCTGCAGGATATCGGCATACAGCTTGTTCACCTTGAGGCGCGGAATGGCATCCGGATTCAGGGAAACGATCCATTCCCCCTTGATTTTTCGAACGATGACGTCCGGAATGATGTAGCGCGCCACCTGATTCGAATACTCGCTCCCCGGCCGCGGATTGAGGTGCGTGATGAGCTGTTGTGCGGCGCGCAATACGGCATCATTGCAGTTCAGGCTTTTTTTCAGCCTGGCAAAGTCGTGAGCCGCAAGACTCGCCAGATGGTGATCCACGATTTGCAGGGCTTCTTCGCGAAAAGGGGTATCCGGCGGCATCGCCTTCAGTTGAAGCGCCAGGCATTCGGAAAGGTTTCTCGCCCCGACTCCTATCGGATCCATATGCTGCAAATGCTGCAGCGCAATGCCCAAATCCTCGGCGTCGATTTCCAGCTCGGCCGGCAACATGGCGGCAAGCTCTTCCAGATCCTGCGACAGGTAGCCGTTGTCGTCGAGCGCGTCGATCAACAGGGATACGATTTTCTTGTCCCTGTCGGTAAGCTGGGTCATGCCCAACTGCCAGTTCAGGTGATCCCTCAGACTGGGACTCTGCGCCTGCTGGTAGTCGTGAACATCGTCGTCCCCGGAAGCCTCTGAAGCCGTATAGGAGGGGCCATCGTTGTCGAACCAGTCGATCTCCTGCTGAACTTCGGGAGATTCCGGTTTCTCGACGACAGCCTCTCCAGGCTGAAAAACAGCCGCCGGCTCCTCATCCGATGGCTCTTCGCGTTCGAGCAGGGGATTTTCAAGCAGGAAGCGCTCCACCTCCTGATTCATTTCCAGGGTGGAAAGCTGCAGCAACCGGATCGCCTGCTGCAGTTGGGGGGTCAGCGTCAGTTGCTGAGATAACTTGAGCTGTAGCGTAGGTTTCATCGACTCAATTCAATTTTCCGTTACATGCGGAAATGCTCGCCCAGATAGACTTTCCTGACATTTTCATTATAAATGATTTCATCGGGCTTTCCGTAAGCCAGGACGACCCCTTCGTTGATGATGTACGCCCGGTCGCATATGCCGAGCATCTCTCTCACATTGTGATCCGTGATCAATACCCCTATGCCGCGGTCCTTCAGGAAATGGATGATTTTCTGAATATCGAGAACGGCAATCGGGTCGACGCCGGCGAAGGGTTCATCGAGCAGGATGAAACGGGGATTGGTAGCCAGCGCACGCGCGATCTCGACCCGCCGCCTTTCGCCGCCCGACAGGCTGGCCGCGGGACTATGCCTCAGATGGGCTATGTTCAGGTCTTCGAGCAGATTTTCGAGAAGCTTGGGTATCTCCCCGTCCGGATGGCGCTGCAATTCCAGAACAGCCTGGATATTCTGCGCAACGTTGAGTTTCCTGAATACGGAAGCTTCCTGCGGCAAGTAGGAGAGCCCCAGGCGCGCGCGCAAATGAATGGGCATGCGCGACAGCTTCTCTCCGTCGAGGTAGATGTCTCCGCCATCCAGCGGCACGAGCCCGACCATCATGTAAAAGCAGGTCGTTTTCCCCGCCCCGTTCGGTCCGAGCAATCCGACGACTTCCCCGCTGCTCACCTCGAGCGAAACATCCTGCAGGACAGTTCGCGACTTGTAGCGCTTTCTCAGATTTTCCGCCTTGAGACAACTCATTGCTGTGGGGGGCTTGCGAGCGTTTCGGAAGGCCGGATCATGGCAGGGGGCGCCGAAACTGGCGCTGATGCCTTTTGCCCTTCCTTCTTCTTGGGCTGAATCACGGCATGCACTCTTCCCGTCGGCGTCTTCGCCCCCCCTTCGCTCCGGAAAAAGTCGGTGTTCGAATTGTATGAAATATAGTTCCCCTTCACGGTATCCTTTCCCCGTTTGACGTGAGCATTGCCGAACAGCTCGACGGTATCGGTTTTGCTGTCGTACTCGCCTCTGTCGCCTTCCCCTTCGATATATTCATCGTAGCCTTCGCGCTTCTGCCTGAAATAAACAGGATGTGCCCCGGAATAGGCGGTGGCATGCCGGTTTCCTGCAGCATCCTGGGTCACGACGGCCTTGTCTGCCTTGATGATCAGGGTTCCCTGCGTCAGGATGACATTGCCGTAGAAGGTATTGATCTTTTTCGCATCATCGATCTCGACCCTGTCGGCATCAATGTGGATCGGCTTGTCCCTGTCAGCCTTCTCGGCAATGGCGGGCACCGCCTGCAAAAGAAGCGCGAGCGCCACGAACAGATGCCTATTTTTCATAATCCACGTGCACCCGGGAAAGCAGATTGACCACTCTCGTCTCGTCGTTGAAAGTCATGCCGACGGCATGAACGTCCGTTTTCGGATCCTGTATTCTGACCGGCAGACTCGTCTCTCCCTCATGCTTGTCGGCATTCAGGTGCAGATATTCCGTTTTCATGTCCATTTTGCTGTGCACGCCATAGGCATCTCGAATCACCTCCACCTTGTCGTGCAAGTAGACATCTTCGCCGTTTTCGGAGAGCCACGCCCATTTTGAGCTTACATGAACATTCGCCCGTCCCGGGGAAACCAGCAAAAGACGGGGTTCGATCAATTTGGAACTGCTATCGTCCAGATAATGAAACAACGCCTGCGCCGAAAGGGTTTGACGCGGCTTGCCATCGATATCGAATTTCGTCGCCGTGAAATTTTCCACAATGGCGTCCGGCACATGCCTTTTGGAAGCTTCGGACAATGCAGCAAATTTGACCTTGTTCTCCAGCCAGTAGGAAAGCGCCGCCAACAGCAGGAGAAACAGGACCGGGAACCATTTCCTGATCTGATCGGACATCACAAATACCCTGCAAGCTGCTCGTCGAACTTGCCCTGCACCCGCATCAGGAATTCGCAGACCTCGCGCACGGCGCCACGCCCTCCCCGTCTTCTCGTCACATAATGCGCATGCTGCCTGACGATCTCCGGGGCATCCGGCACTGCAAGCGCGAACCCGCATCGCCTCAGCACCGGCAAGTCGACGAGATCGTCTCCCATGTATGCGGTTTCAGCAGGATCGAGCCCCAGGGACGCCACCAAATCCCGATAGACGGAGAGCTTGTCGGATGCTCCCTGAAAAAGCAGGGAAATCCCCAGATTCTTTGCGCGCAGCTCGACGCAGCGCGAATTTCTTCCCGTGATGATGGCGATATTCACCCCGCAAGCCTGCAGCATTTTCATGCCATGCCCGTCCTGGGTGTCGAACGCCTTCATTTCTTCCCCCGAGTCGGAAAGGTACAGCCTGCCGTCGGTCAGCACGCCGTCCACGTCGAATATCGCCAGGCGAATCCGCTTCGCCCTTGCCAGGATATCGTCCAATCAGATCACCTTGGCACGCAGCAGATCGTGCATGTTGAGCGCACCGACCAGCTTCGCATCCGAATCGACGACAAGAAGCTGCGTAATCTTGAATTGCTCCATGAACTGCACCGCTTCCGCCGCAAGGCGGTCGGCAGAAATCGTCTTGGGGTTTCTCGTCATGATCGATGCGACCGGGGTCTTCCTGAAATCCACTTCGTTTTCAAGGGTACGCCTCAGGTCGCCGTCCGTATAAATTCCAGCCACGCGATTCTGGTCATCGACGATCGCCGTCATCCCCATTCCCTTTTTCGACATCTCCAGAAGCGCCTCCGACAAAAAGGCGCTGCTTGACACGACCGGAACGGCCCCGTCCTTGCGCATGACATCCCTGACATGGGTCAGAAGCCTGATTCCGAGCGAGCCGCCCGGATGCGACATGGCGAAATCCTCTGCGCTGAATCCACGCTCCACCAGCAGCGTCACGGCCAGCGCATCGCCCAGGGCCAGCGCCGCGGTAGTGCTCGCCGTCGGGGCAAGCCCCAAAGGACAGGCCTCCTTGTCGACCCCGGCATCGAGATGGATATCCGCCTCGACCGCCAGGGAAGAAGCCGGGTTTCCCGTCATGGATATCAATTTCGCGCCCTGGCGCTTGATGAGGGGAATGATGGAAAGCAGTTCTGCGCTTTCACCCGAGTTGGAAAGCGCGACGAAAACATCCTGCTTCGTGATCATGCCGAGATCGCCGTGGCTCGCTTCCGCAGGATGCACGAAAAAAGCCGGCGTTCCCGTGCTGGCAAGGGTAGCGGCGATCTTCCGTCCGACATGCCCCGATTTCCCCATCCCGCTCACCACGACCCGCCCGCTGCAGCCGAGGATCATGTCCACCGCCTGGACGAAACGGTGATCCAGTCGCTCTGCCAGGCCCATCACCGCCTTCGATTCTATTTCCAGCACTTCTGCGGCGATCTCGAGCACCGAAAAGTCTCTGTTGGATTGAGGTATCATGTAGGGAATTATACCAGAAGTCGCATGGGGAAAAGGTTTGAGCAAAATCCAGATTGATTGTCCGCCATCCCTCGGCAAAGGAGGCTGTTCTCGCCATGCATGACACCCTGCCGCTCGTTATCGTGCTATTGGCATCCAGCGTTCTGGTCGTGGCGCTTTTCCGCATCGCGCATCTGCCGCAGATGCTCGCCTACCTGCTGGTCGGCATTCTGGCAGGTCCCCATGCCCTGGGCCTGATTCCGGACACAGCCGAAACCCGCTACCTTGCCGAATTCGGCATCGTCTTCCTGATGTTCAGCATCGGACTCGAATTCAGCCTGCCCAAACTGCTCACCATGAGGCGCATCGTTTTCGGGCTTGGATTCGGTCAGGTCATGCTGGCCATTGTCGCCACCTTGCTCGCAGCCCTTTCCCTCGGAATCGACTGGCGCGTCGGACTGGCCCTGGGCGGTGCGCTGTCGATGTCCTCGACCGCGATCGTCAGCAAGCTGATGGCCGAAAGACAGGAGCTTCATTCGGCCCACGGCAGGAAAATCTTCGGCATCCTGCTCTTCCAGGATCTCGCAGTCGTTCCGCTCCTGCTCATCATTCCGGCACTTTCGCATCCGGCGCAGAACCTTCCCCTGGAACTCGGCATGGCCCTGCTGAAAGGCGCGCTGGTTCTCGCCGCCCTGCTTTTCCTCGGGCAGAGAATGATGCGCCCCTGGTTCCATCTGGTCGCAAGGCAGAAATCGTCCGAGCTTTTCATGCTCAACGTGCTCTTCATCACGCTTGGACTTGCCTATGTCACCAATGCCGCAGGACTGTCTCTTGCCCTCGGCGCCTTTCTTGCCGGCATGCTCATTTCCGAAACGGAATACCGCTATCAGGTCGAGAACGACATCAAACCGTTCAGGGATGTCCTGCTCGGACTTTTCTTCATCACTATCGGCATGCTCCTCAATCTGAAGGTGGTGTGGAGCGAACTGCCCTGGGTGCTGCTGATGCTTGCCGCGCTTTTCATCCTCAAGCTCGCCCTGGTGTCTGGGCTCAGCTATTTTTTCGACCGCGACTGGAGCGTGGCATTGCGCACCGGGCTTCATCTTGCCCAGGCAGGGGAGTTCGGTTTCGTGCTTCTTGCCCAGGCAGGCAATCTCCACCTCGTGAACGAATCCATCCTGCAGATCGTCCTCGCCGCCATGCTGATTTCCATGCTCGCCGCTCCCTTCCTGATCGATCGATCCGATCAGGTCGTCAGACGCTATTCCGCCGGTGAATGGATGCACCGCGCACTGCAACTGCATACCATCGCAGTCCAGACCATGGCGACGGACGCCCAGATCATCATCTGCGGCTACGGGCGCAGCGGCCAGACTCTGGCACGGTTTCTGGAACAGGAATCGATCCCCTTCATCGCCCTCGACCACGATCCGCAGCGCGTCAGGGAAGCTGCAGCTGCGGGGGAGAACGTGGTCTATGGGGATGCAAGCCGCAGGGAAGTGCTGCTCGCCGCAGGGCTGCTTCGAGTAAAGGCGCTGGTCGTCGCCTATTCCGATGCGCACTCGGCGCTCGTCATCCTGAATCATGCTCGCGAACTGCGCCCGGACCTTCCCGTCATCGTGAGAACATTGGATGATTCCGAAATGGATCAGTTGAAACGGGCGGGGGCCGCCGAAGTCGTTGCCGAAATCATGGAAGGCAGCATGATGCTCGCCTCCCATGCCCTGCTCCTGTTGGGCGTGCCGCTCAACAGGGTGCTAAAGCGCATCAGGGATACCCGTGAAGAACGTTACAGCGGATTCCGCGGCTACTTCAGAGGCACCACCGACCAGGCCTCCGAGCAAGGCGAAGCACTGCAGTTGCGCCTGCGCAGCATCATGATCCCCGAAGGGGCGGCATGCGTCGGAAAATCGCTTGCCGAAATCGATCTCGGCCGCTTCTCGGTCGACATCACTGCCGTCAGGAGACGCAACATCCGGGGGCTCGCCCCTTCTCCGGAAACCGTCCTCGAAGCGGGGGATGTCGTTGTCCTGAGGGGAACGCCTGCTGGACTTGCCGCAGCCGAAATCAGGCTGCTCCAGGGCTAGAGCGTCTTGCAGATCGTGAACGGGGTCGATCCCGTATCCGAATAGGGCTGCGCATAGGCTGCGCTTTCTATCGTGTCCAGGGACTTGGTTTTTTGCGCCCGGAGGCTCCCGGTCTTGGGAATGCCGTCATCGAGCTGCGCATCCACTGCGGCAGCCACCCTGTCCGCAAGCCCCGACGAGCAGATCATGAGTCTCGAAATCCCCGTTCCGGCGAGGCTGTCGGTGGTCAGGACTTCGGTCGGCGAAGCCGAGCCATCCCCGGTTTGCACCCCGATTATGCCGCCTGCCGAATTGATGGGCTGTTTGGGAGAAGCTGCGGACCCCGTCACGAGTCCCGCCGCCCGGAGATGCATCCAGAAAATCTGCGATTCTGCGAGCGGGGTGCCGGTTGCATTGTAGAGACCGGTGATCACGCCGTTGCCGTCGCCCTTTTCTCCGCCGGGAAGAATCGATGTTCCCCATCGGGTGGCTGCCTGGCTATCGTCCCCGGGTAGCGCCCTGTACCTGTCCAGATAGGCATAATAGGCTGCAGTGATGCCGGAAAAATCGATGATCGCGTTCTTGATCCTGCCCTGCGTGATCATTTCCTGTCCCTTCAAGACGCCCCCGAGCAGCAGACCGATGATCACGAGGACAATCGCGATCTCGACCAGCGTGAAACCCGAATGCCTGGTTTGCATGCTTCAGAGGATCGAACGGCACATCACATAACTGCTGCCGGAGACGTAGGCGGCCGGCGAAGCAGCCGTCAGCACGGGAAGCACCACGGGCGTTGCAGCAGTAATGGCGAGGCTGCGCACCGATCCCATGGTGGCATC
>JAJZQY010000006.1 GCA_021806605.1 Pseudomonadota bacterium | reverse complement strand
CATTTTACAGTGACCCACTTCATGGGATCGAGCGGCACACCCTGATTGCGAAGTTCGAAGTATAAACCGGATTCCGCATTGCCGCCGCTGTTTCCGACTTCGGCGATCACGTCTCCGCCGTGCACATCGTCTCCCACCTTCTTGAGCAGGGTTTCATTGTCGCCATAGAGGCTCATGTAGCCGCCGCCGTGGTCGACGATGATGATGTTGCCGAAGCCCCTCAGCCAATCGGCGAATACCACCCGCCCCGCTGCGATGGCCTTGACATCCTGCCCTGTCGCGGCGCGGATGAAGAGGCCTTTCCATACCAGTCCCCCGTTCATGCGGGAAGCGCCGAAACGGTTCAGCAGCACCCCTCTGACCGGAAGGCTCAGCTTTCCTTTCAGTTTCGCGAAAGGACTGCTGTCCAGAGAGGCATCAGGAAGTCGCTCGTTCCTGATTTGACCGGCGGAGGAGCGCCTGGCGGTTTTCCCGATGCGTTCGACGAGGCGCTTCAGGCGCGCTTCGTCGCGCTTGAGTTTGGAAATTTCCTTGCGCTGCTTGCCGATCTCGCCAGAGACGCGATCCAGAACGGCTTTCCTCTGGGCCTTTTCCTTTTCCAGTTCCTGTTGCTGCAGGCGCTGCTTCGACAGAATGTCGTCAAGCTCATTCTTCTTGTCTCTCGTCGAGGCGGTCAGGGTATCGAGTTCCTTCAGATTGGCCCGCAGGTTCCTGAGCATGGCCGCGCGCGCCTTGGAAACATAGGTCAGATACTCCAGACTCCTGGCGACCTGATTTGGATCCTGAGAATCGAGCAAAAGTTTCAGGTATTCCTGCTCTCCGTAGAGATAGCGCTGATAAAGCAGCTTTCCCAGAAGATCCTGCTGCAAGCGGATGCTGTCCCTGACTTTTGCCGTTTCCCCCTGCAGGCGGACGAGGCTCGCGCTTGCACCGCGTTCCTGGCTGTCCAGGGTTCTGAGCCTGCGCATCGTGTTGCTGATGGCCACTTCCGATTCCCGCAGGGCGTCCGCTGCCTCGTTTCTGGAAGCTTCGTTCTGCCCCAGCTGCTTTTCCAGGCTGGATATTCTGGAGTGCAGTTCGCCCAGATCCTGATGCCTCGCGGCATGCGCATTCCCGCATAACAGGAGACTGGCAAATGCAATGCGAAGGACCGTTCTCACTAGAAAACGACGAGCGACTGCCCCGTCATCTGGGGGGGCAAGGGAAGCCCCAGGATGGCCAGCATGGTCGGGGCGACGTCCTGCAGCGCGCCCCCGTCCCGGATGTTGGAAGCGCGCTTTCCGATATAAAGGAAGGGAACCAGGTTCAGGGAATGCGCGGTATGCGGCTGCTTGGTGAGCGGATCCTGCATCATTTCCGCATTGCCGTGGTCTGCCGTGATCAGCACTTCTCCTCCGATCGCCTGCATCGCGTCGACGACGCGGCCGATGCATGCATCCATCGCTTCCACCGCGCGTATTGCAGCGCCCAGGTTTCCGGTATGTCCGACCATGTCGCCGTTGGCGAAATTGCAGATGATCGCTTGATATTTGCGGCTGGCGATGGCTTCTTCGAGTTTTTCCGTCACTTCGAAAACGCTCATTTCAGGCTTGAGATCGTAGGTCGCGACTTTCGGAGAAGGGACCATGATTCGGTCCTCTCCAGAATAGGGTTCTTCCCTCCCGCCGTTGAAGAAGTAGGTGACATGCGCATATTTCTCGGTTTCGGCGATCCTGAGCTGGGCGAGTCCCTGATTGGACAGATATTCGCCGAAGCAGTTCTCGATGCGCTCGGGGGGGAAGGCGGTGGAGAGAGGGAATTCGTCACCGTAATGGGTCAGCATGACGAACGAGACGCTGGGAAAATAGCTGCGCTCGAATCCCCGGAAGTCCTGCGCGGTCAGGCAGCTGGTGAGTTCCCTTGCCCTGTCTGCGCGGTAGTTCATGAAGATGACGACATCGCCGTCCATCATCCTGACCGGATTCTCACCGTTTCGGTGGATGGCGGTCGCGTGCACGAATTCATCGGTTTCGCCGCGCTCGTAGGCGGCTTTCAGCGCGGTTGCGGAATCGTCGAAATGATATTCCGCGATGCCCTGGGTGATGAGGTCGTAGGCGATGCTCACCCGCTCCCATCGCTTGTCCCTGTCCATCGCGTAATAGCGTCCGATGATGGAAGCGATTTTTCCTTTGCCGAGCGCTCTGCATTTTTCCTCGAAAGCTTGCAGCGAAGATGCCGCGCTCTTGGGCGGGGTATCCCTGCCGTCCAGGAAGGCGTGCAGGTAGATCTGCCCGACTCCGGCTTTCGCGCCCATCTCCAGCATGGCGTGAATGTGAGCCTCGTGGCTGTGAACCCCGCCCGGCGAGAGCAGTCCCATGATGTGCAGCGCGCTTCCCCTTTCGAGGGCGGCGTCGATCGCATTCCTGAGGGCGGGATTGGCGAAGAATTCGCCGTTTTCGATGGCAAGATCGATGCGGGTCAGTTCCTGATGGACGATGCGCCCTGCCCCGATGTTGAGGTGCCCGACCTCCGAATTGCCCATCTGGGCTTTGGGAAGACCGACGGAGGATTCGGATGCCTGCAGGCGGGTATGCGGGTAATCCGCCCACAGCCTGTCCAGATTGGGTTTTTTTGCAAGCGCGACTGCGTTGTCCTCCTGCTCCGCACGGCAACCGATCCCATCCAGTATCAGAAGCAGAACCGGCGTCATCGCCTCGTTCTGCGCAAGTTTCTTCGATAGGCTCATCTATTTCTCTGGACGGTTGAAAATCTTTATTTTATGCTATTTCGTTGATCATACACTAGCGTGGGCATTCTCATGAAAAGCCAGATTGATTTCCTTCACGAAATGATGGGGCAGGACGAGGTGATCGAGCAGGCTTCTCGCTCCATGAAGGCCATATCCCATCCCCTGCGCCTCAAGATACTGTGCATTCTCGGAGAGCAGGAAGTCAGCGTGCAGGACATTGTTGAAAGCGTCGGAACCTCGCAAAGCAACATCTCGCAGCATCTTGCCATCCTGAGGGACAAGGGCGTTCTCAAGACGCGTAAGGATGCCAACAAGGTCTATTATCGGATTGGGGACGCCCGGGTTCTTCAGTTGATCAAGATGATGCGAGACGTTTTCTGCAATATGGCGGCATAAAGCTCCAGGGGCGCTTCCTGTTGTAGATCCCTAAATATTAGATTATACTAATATTCATTCGAAGGGGGTGCTTGCGTGATCAGATCGTTCTTCTTCCTGCTTTTTTTTCTGGCTTCTTCCGTCCATGCGGAGGAGACCGTTCAGGCCCGTTATGTCGACGTGCCCTTGACCTATTCTGCGGAAGGCGTGGTGGAGGCGGCCAGGCAGGCTACCGTTTCCGCGCAGATTTCCGGCAGGGTTGCCGCAGTCAATTTCGATGTCGGGGAAAGGGTCAGGAAGGGCCAAGTCCTCGTCAAAATCGACGCAACCGAAGTCAGTCATGCCCTCAACGAGAGCCGCGCCCAGCTTGCCGAAGCGCAGGCTTCGTTCGAGAATGCCAAGGCTACCTACGAGCGCACCCGGCATCTTTTCGAACGCAAGTTCGTGAGCCAGGCTGCGCTCGACAAGGCGAAGGCCGAGTTCGAGGCCGCGAAATCCAGGGTCGATGCGCGCCGCGCCAACGTCGGCATAGCCGCCAATACCGAGAGCTATGCCACGGTGGTCGCGCCCTACAGCGGAGTTGTCGCTGCCCGTCACGTCGAAATCGGGGAAATGGCATATCCCGGGAAGCAGCTCATGACGGGGTTCGATCCCCGGGAGCTCCGGCTCACGGTGAGCATTCCCCAGGATAAGCTGGATGTGGTAAGGGGCAACCTGAAGGACGGCGCGCTGATTCTCCTTGAAGAGGGAAGGAGAGTGAAGGCCGCATCCGTCACGGTGCTGCCTGCGGCCAATGTGCTGACCCATACCACCCAGGTCAGGCTGCAGTTTCCCCCGGATACGGAAGGCATTTATCCCGGGATGTTCGCCAGGGCGCAGTTCGACATCGGCCGCGCGAGGAAGCTCCTGGTTCCGGCGTCCTCCGTGCTGAGGCGCAGCGAAGTCACCGCAGTTTACGTGGTCCGGCCGGGCGGCCAGTATGAGTTGCGCCAGGTGCGGCTCGGCGAGCCTTCGGGAAGCGAGGTCGAGATCCTGGCGGGGCTGGTCGAGGGGGAAACCGTCGCGCTCGACCCGATCAGGGCCGGAATAAGCAGAAGCGCGCAATGACATGGGCATATCGGGCCGCATCAGCAAATTTTTCCTGCATTCCCAGCTGACCCCGCTGATCGCGCTGGTCGCGGTGCTGCTCGGGCTTTTTGCCGTGATCGTGACGCCGCGGGAAGAGGAGCCGCAGATCAACGTCACCATGGCGAACGTGTTCATTCCCTTTCCCGGGGCTTCCACGCGCGACGTCGAACACCTCGTCGCCACTCCCGCCGAACAGGTGCTTTCCCAGATCGCGGGGATCGATCATGTCTATTCGGTGTCCCGCCCCGGGATGGCCGTTCTCACCGTGCAGTTCAAGGTCGGCGAGGACAGGATACAGTCGCTCGTCAAGCTGTACGACACGATCAATTCGCATGAAGACTGGGTTTCCCCCTATCTGGGCGTTTCCAAGCCGATCATCAAGCCGATAGGGATAGACGATGTTCCCATCCTGACCCTCACGCTCTGGACCAGAAACAGCAACGAGGGGGCCTTCGAGCTCGAGCAGGTGGCGCATTCCGCGGAAATCGAACTGAAGCGCGTGGCAGGCGTCAGGGAGGTCAGGACCATAGGAGGCCCCAGGCACGTGATCAGGGTGCTGATGGATGCGGACAGGATGAACGCTTACCATCTTTCGGCGGAAGACCTGAGGGATGCGCTGCAGTTTTCCAATGCCTCCCAGCCCTCCGGGAATCTGATCAGGGACAATCGGGAAGTGCTGGTCCAGACCGGCACCTTCCTCACGTCCAGCGACGACGTGAGGCGCCTCGTGGTCGGCGTGCAGGACGGCAGGCCGATTTTCATGGGCGATGTGGCGCAGGTCGTGGACGGCCCTGACCAGCCGGAGCATTACGTGTGGATAGGCGGCAAACCGGGCGAGCATCCCGCGGTGACCCTCGCCATTTCGAAAAAGCCCGGCGAAAATGCGGTCAAGGTGGCGAAGCAGCTGATCGAAAGAATCGGGCAGCTCAAGGGCAGCGTGATTCCCTCCAACGTGGAAGTCACGGTGACGCGCGATTACGGCGTGACGGCCAATGACAAGGCGATCAAGCTGATCGAGAAACTGATCTTCGCCACCACGTCCGTGGTGGTGCTGGTATGGCTCGCGCTGGGCCGCCGCGAAGCCGTGATCGTCGGCGTCGCGGTGATGCTCACCCTGTTCGCCACGCTGTTCGCATCCTGGGCCTGGGGCTTCACCCTGAACCGGGTTTCCCTGTTCGCGCTGATTTTTTCCATAGGCATCCTGGTCGACGATGCGATCGTGGTGGTGGAGAACATTCACAGAAGGCGGCTTCTTTCGGAAGCCCCCTTGTCGGAGATCATTCCCGAGGCGGTGGACGAAGTGGGCGGCCCCACCATCCTCGCCACCCTGACCGTGATTGCGGCGCTCCTGCCCATGGCTTTCGTGACCGGGCTGATGGGCCCCTACATGAGCCCGATACCGATCAACGCGAGCATCGGCATGCTGATATCCTTGGCCATCGCCTTTATCGTGACGCCCTGGCTCGCCTTCAGGCTCGCGGGCAAGCATGTGCATCAGGAATCGGGATCCGGCAAGATCGGCGCCTTCTTTTCTTCCAGGCTCACGCCTTTCTTGAGGAGGGAGGAGGGAAGCAGGAACAGAAAGCTCCTCCTGATCGGGATCGTGGTCCTGATCCTGCTCGCGGTATCGCTGGCCGCCGTGAAGCTCGTCGTGCTCAAGATGCTGCCTTTCGACAACAAGTCGGAGTTCCAGGTCGTGGTCGACATGCCTGTAGGAACCCCTCTCGAGGATACCGCCAAAGTGCTGCACGAGATAGGCGCCTATATCGCCAGGGTTCCCGAAGTCACCGATTACGAGGCCTATGCGGGCACTGCCGCGCCGATCAATTTCAACGGACTGGTGCGCCAGTATTATCTCAGGGACGGCCCGGAATACGGCGACCTCCAGGTCAATCTCCTGGACAAGCACAAGCGCAGCAGGCAGAGCCACGAGATCGCATCAAGCGTGATCGCCCCGATTGCGCAAATCGCCAAGAAATACGGCGCAAAGACCAAGATCGTCGAAGTGCCGCCGGGGCCCCCGGTCATGTCCCCGCTGGTTGCCGAAGTTTACGGCCCGGATTATGCCGGGCAGATCGCGGTGGCCGAAAAAATCAAGGCCGCATTCGCGCAAACCCCCGGCATCGTCGGGATAGACGACAGCGTCGATGCCGATGCCGGGAAAGTCACCCTGAAGGTGCTGCAGAACAAGGCGGCCTTGCGAGGCGTTGCGCAGAAGGATGTCGTCGAGGTGATGAAGATGGGGCTCTCCGGCGAGAACGTGACGCCCGTGCACAGTCTGAATGCGAAGTACGAGATTCCCGTCAGGGTGGCGCTGCCCTCGGACAGAAAGGGCAATCTCGACGACCTCCTCAAGCTGGAAGTGCGATCGAGAAGCGGCGAGATGATTCCCCTGTCCGACCTTGTCGCGGTGGTTCATGTGCCGCGCGAGAAGACGATTTACCACAAGGACCTGCTTCCCGTGGTTTACGTGGTCGGGGACATGGCCGGCAAGATCGACAGTCCGCTCTACGGCATGTTCGATATCCGCTCGAAAATTCTCGGCATGAAGCTCCCGCAAGGCGGCACGCTGAAGGAATATTTCATCCGCCAGCCAGGGGACCCCTATGCCGGCTATGCCGTGAAATGGGACGGCGAATGGCAGGTCACCTATGAGACTTTCAGGGACATGGGCATCGCTTACGGCGTCGGACTCGTGCTCATCTATCTCCTGGTCGTGGCGCAGTTCAGGTCCTATCTCGTTCCGCTCGTGATCATGGCGCCGATTCCGCTCACCATCATCGGCGTGATGCCGGGGCATGCCCTGTTGGGCGCCCAATTCACCGCGACTTCGATGATAGGCATGATCGCGCTCGCCGGCATCATCGTCAGGAATTCGATACTGCTGGTCGATTTCGTCAACCTGCAGGTCGCCGAGGAAGTGGATTTCCAGGAGGCGGTGATCTCCGCCGCAGCGACGCGCGCCAAACCCATATTGCTGACTGGGCTTGCCGCGATGATAGGGGCCTTCTTCATCCTGGACGATCCCATCTTCAACGGACTCGCCATCTCCCTGATTTTCGGCATACTGGTTTCGACCATCCTCACCCTGGTCGTGATCCCGGTGCTGTATTACGCCCTGTCCTACAGGAAAATTGATAAAATTTAACAAGGAGCCATATTGATGAACACCAACCGAATCGTTAGAATTGTCGCCGGATTTTTCGTCATGCTGTCCCTGGCGCTTGGCGCGGAGGGCAGCCCGCTTTTCATGAACTCGAAATGGCTCTGGTTCACCGCTTTCGTCGGATTCAACCTGTTCCAGAGCGGCTTCTCCCGCTTCTGTCCCCTGGAGAACATCCTCAGGAAGTTCGGCGTCAAGGATGCTTGTTGAACCAGGTTTCCTGGTCGCGCCTCAGCCTGATTTTCGTCGGGTTGATGGGGGTTGTGCCCTTCCTGCAATGGAAGCATTATTATCCCATCACCGATTTCTATACCGAGTGGGTCGCAGCTTTCCTGGGGATTTGCGCCCTCGCCTGCAATTGCAGGCGGCTTTCGAGGCTTCCTCTGGTGTCGCTCGTTCCGCTTGCCCTGATGCTGCTCATCTGGCTGCAGTTCCTGCTCGGCAGGATAACCTATCCCCAGCAGGCTGCCCTGGCCACGCTTTATCTCGTCTGGGGGGCCCTGCTCGCCATGCTGGGATATGCCCTCAAAGGTGAATTCGGGCTGGAAAAAATCGTTCGGACCCTGGCATGGTTCATTCTTGCTGGGGGGCTGGCGAGCGGAGTCGCCGCTGTGCTGCAGCACTATTTCGATCACGCCGCCTTCGGTGTCTTTGTCACGCCCGATGCCTCCGGGGGGGTTTACGGCAACCTTGCCCAGCAGAATCATTTCTCGGATTACATGACGCTTGCCATAGCGTCCCTGCTCTATCTTGCAGCATCCGGAAAAATCCATCGGCTCGCGGCATTGCCGCTCGGCGGTTTTCTGCTGTTCATGCTTGCCCTGAGCGGTTCCAGAAGCGCTTGGCTCTATCTCGCTGCGTTGACATTGCTTGCGCTGCTCCTGCATGGGCGGCAAAGAAACGGGGTGCTGCTGATCGCTGCGCTGCTCCTGGTGCCTGCTTTTGCCCTGATGCAGTTTCTGGCCCACTTCTCTTTTCTGGGCGGGCACGGCACCATGACTTCCGGGGACAGGCTGCTCGTCATCGGGCGGGACAGCGGCATCCGGTTCTACCTCTGGCGCGAAGCCTGGATGATGTTCCTCAAGGCGCCCCTGCTCGGGGTCGGATTCGGGCAGTTCGCCTGGCATCATTTCGGATACGGTCCGGTATTCAACGATCCGCAGATCACAGGGCTTTACAGCAATGCCCATGACATTGCATTCCATCTGCTTGCCGAGACGGGGCTTGCGGGAGTCCTGCTGGTATTCGGGGGCATTTTCTTCTGGGCGAGGCGCATCGACATCGCATTCGACATCCATGCCTGGTGGCTTTTCGCGGTGCTGCTGGTCCTCGCACTGCACAGTCTGGACGAATATCCTCTCTGGTATGCGCATTTTCTCGGGATTTTCATGCTTTTTCTCGGCATGGGGGAGTCCCGCTCGCTGCGCCTGCCTGGCGCACCGGGAGTCACGATTCTGCTCCTGGCCGCCGGAAGCTACCTGATGGCGGGATTGATGAGGGATTATCTCGATTTGGAAGGATTGCTCTACCCAAGTTATCATAACGGAAAGCCTCCCCTCAAGCCGGCGGCGCTTTACGATGCGCTTTACCGCTTCAGGAAGGGAACGCTGCTCGTTCCCTATGTCGAATACCCGATGGCCGAGATGCTGCCTGTCGATGAAACAAACCTCGACGGCAAGCTCAGGCTGAGCCGTCGGGCGCTGCATTTTTCGCCTTCCGGAATGCTTGTCTACCGGCGCGCGGCGCTGCTCACGCTTGCCGGCAGGGAAGGCGCGGCGAAGCTTGAAATCCGACGGGCGGCTTGGTCCGACCCCGATCTGCTCGAAGATGCCCGGGATCTTTATTCGGATCTGGCCGAGAAGGAACCGGGGAAATTCGAGCCGCTCGTCGAGGAAGTGAACCTGAAACTGAAGGAGCGAAACTTTGCATTTCATCACCAGTAATCTGCCGCTTTTTCTGGCGGCATTGGGCAGCGGGCTCATGCTGCTCTGGCCCTATTTCAGAAAACTGTTCGTCAATTTTCCGGAGATCGACACCGTCGAAGCGGTCAACCTGATCAACCATCAGGATGCTGCCATCCTCGACGTGCGCGAGCACCACGAATATGCCGCCGGGCATCTGTACAATGCCAGGCATATTCCGTCCGGGCAGGTGGACGAGCGAATCGGCGAGATCGAGAATCTCAAGGACAAGCCGATCGTCGTCTATTGCAGAAGCGGCGCTAGATCGTCCAGCGTTTGTGTGTTATTGTCGAAGCGGGGTTTCGGCAAGGTCCACAACCTCAAGGGGGGAATTCTCTCCTGGGAGGGTGCCAAACTTCCGGTGGAGAAATGAGCATGCCCAAGGTCAGGATGTACTGCACTGCCGTGTGCCCCTATTGCTCGATGGCAGAGCGCCTTCTGAAATCGAAGGGCGTGGCCGAGATCGAAAAGATCAGGGTCGATCTCGATCCTGCGGTCAGGGCTGAAATGATGGAAAAAACCGGCAGGCGCACCGTTCCGCAGATCTACATCATGGATTATCATGTCGGCGGTTATGACGATCTCGCGGCGCTCGACCGTGCCGGAAAATTAAACGAACTGCTAGAACAGGAATAATGATGAGCGAAGAACAGCAACCCGTATTTGCGATCGAGAAGATTTACGTCAAGGATCTCTCCCTCGAAATCCCCCATGCCCCCCAGATCTTCCTGGAGCGCGAATCGCCCCAGATCGACATCCAGCTGCATACCGAGGGCAAGCCGGTTGCAGAGAACATTTACGAGGCGATCCTGACCGTCACCGTCACGGCGAAGCTTACCGAAAAGACGCTTTTCCTGGTCGAAGTCGCGCAGGCCGGCATCTTCCAGATCCAGAATGTCCCCGCTGGCGATGTCGAGCCGATACTCGGCATCACCTGCCCCAACATCCTTTTCCCCTATGCGAGGGAAACGGTTTCCGACGTCATTACGCGCGCCGGCTTCCTGCCGGTCATCCTGAGCCCGATGAGCTTCGAAGCGCTCTACCAGCAGCGCCAGCAGGCCCAGGCCGAGGCCCAGCAAGAGCAAAAAACGCATTGAGATGAGCCGCATCGTTTTCCTGCTCCTGTTCGGATTCTGCGGGGCGGTGTTTGCCCAGGATTTCGTTTCCGTCGGCGACCAGCCTGCGATACTCTACGATGCGCCTTCCATGAAGGCGAACAGGCTTTTCGTGCTGAGCCCGCATTATCCGCTCGAAAAGATGGTGGTCCTGAAAAACTGGGTGAAGGTGCGGGACAAGAGCGGCAAGCTGTTCTGGGTGGAGAAATCCATGCTCGGGGACAAGCATTACGCGCTGGTTTCGGTTCCGGTTGCGGACATCAGGCAGGCTGCATCCGATGACTCGCCGCTGGTGTTTCAGGCCAGAAACGGGGTTCTGCTCGAAATCACTGCGGCGCCCGCCAATGGCTGGGTCGGCGTGCAGCATCAGGGCGGCCAGGGCGGTTTTGTGAAGGCGAGTCAGGTCTGGGGCGGATGAGGATCGCCATTCTCGGGGCCGGCGCATGGGGAACGGCCCTCGCGATCGGCTTTTCTTCCCATCATCAAGTGACGCTCTGGGTCAGGAGCGCCGCCCATTACCGGGATATGGTTTCGACCCGGATCAACAGACGCAATCTCGATCCCTTCGTATTGCCCTCAAGCATTCTCCTTTCGAACGAGCTGAGCGAGGCGATCGAAAATGCCGATCTTGTCCTCGTCGCCGTTCCTATGGCCGGCCTCAGGGATACCTTCAGGAAGCTTGCCGCATCCCGTCTGAAGCTTCCCGTGATATGGGTTTCCAAGGGCTTCGAGGCCGGCACTTCCAAGCTCCCGCATCAGGTCGCCATCGAGGAATACGACGACATCGCCCCCGTCGGCACCCTTTCCGGTCCCAGCTTTGCCAGGGAGGTGGCGCAAGGGCTGCCGGTTGCGCTGACGCTGGCCGCGAACGATTCCGGATTCGCATCGGACATGGCGGCAGCGCTGCACAGTCAGCGCATCAGGGTCTATTCCAGTCCGGATCTGGTCGGGGTGGAAGTCGGCGGAGCGGTCAAGAACGTGATGGCGATCGCATCGGGCATTTCCGACGGACTGGGGCTGGGCGCCAATGCGCGCGCGGCGCTGATCACTCGCGGGCTTGCCGAAATCACCCGCCTTGGGCTGAAGCTCGGCGGCAGGCTCGAAACCTTTCTGGGCCTGTCGGGCGTGGGCGACTTGACTCTGACCTGCACCGGGGAGCTTTCCAGGAACCGGACGGTGGGCATGCTCCTCGCCGGCGGGAAGCCGCTGGATGTCATACTGGCAGAACTCGGCTCGACTGCGGAGGGCGTTTATACCGCGAGGGAGGTCGCAAGCCTTGCGCAAAGCCTCGGGGTCGACATGCCCATCACCCGGGCGGTATGTTCCGTGCTTTATGAGGGGGTTTCTGCCAGGGATGCGGTGGAAGAACTCATGAAGCGGGATCCCAAGCCCGAGAGCTGAGGAACCACTGATTTATTCCTCACGGGTGCGACACGTCGATTTTCCCAGCAACGCACTCCGCGCGGAATAAATCAGTGGTTCCCGAAGCGGGGCATGCCCCGCTTAGGCAAACGGGCGCCTTAAGGCTGGCCCCCTGCGGCCAGAGCGAGCGCTTTCCTGATCGCTTCCGGAGAACTCATGATGTTCACGAAGCTGTGGGCTCCCATCATGGAAAGATCGGGGAAGTCGATCGCGATCCTGAAGCGCGCATAGAGCGCATAAACCTTGTTTCCGGATACCAGCATTTCGTAGGGAAGATGCGCGGCCGATTTGAGATCCTTGAAGTCGATCTCGCTCATGATGTACCGGTCGTCCATGGCCCTGTTGTCCCCGGCGCCCTTCATCGCCACGCCGAAAACCGATTCTTCCTTGCCCGGGATGTCGATCCGGTAGACCTTGGTGACGCCGCCCCTGCCCGCGGCAAGCCCGGCTTCCACGGCCTTCACCGCATCATTGTAGCTGCCGTATTCGGCAAGCGTGCTCGGCTCGTTGAAATATTCCATGCCGAACATGTAATGGTATTTGCGCAATTGCGCTGCGGTGAGTCCTTTCGCCCCGAACTCCTCCATCCTGCCGAGAGCCGCCTGCATTTTTGCGGCGACATCCCTGAGGTCGCTCTGCATGCGGTACGCATTCGCCATGTACACCGGGTTGGTGTAGGAAACCTGCACTTCTCCTCCGGTCTTGACGACGGAAATGCGCTCCATGGCGCCGAAGCCGCCGTGCTCGGACTGGGCCGCATTCTTTTTGAGTTCGTCATTCGTCACCACCAGTATCGTGGTGTCGGAATAGGGCGTGTAGCTGCCGACCAGGGTGAAGCCCTGGGCTGCCAGCGCATTTTTCGCCGCATCCGCTTTTGCGGCGACCTCCCCCGGCCCCTTGGAGCCCAGGATGAAGGGCTTCAAAAGCGCATCGTCGGCGTGCGCCGCTCCGAGCCCCAGTGCCAGCAAAAGTCCTGCAAAACCTTTCCATATCGCGCTCATTTGATCCCCGTTCGAAGGTGGGTGTAAAGTCCCATCGGATTGACTGTAGTCCTTTCATTTGAACGGGAAAATAACCCGGATGGGCGATGGTCATCCCCCCCCTGCGTAACCCGTTTGGCGCCATGCTTCGAAAATCACTACCGCTGCCGAGTTGGAAAGGTTGAGGCTGCGGCTGTGGGGAAGCATCGGAATCCTGATGCGGTGTGCGTCCTGGAATGAATCGAGCACGGATTCCGGCAGTCCCCTCGATTCCGGGCCGAAAACGAACACGTCCCCCGGCTGGTAGGAGACGCGGTCATGGCGCACTTTCCCCTTGGTGGTCAATGCGAAAAGCCGCCTTCCCGAGAAATGCGCCATGCAGCCTTCCCAGCTGGGGTGGACCCTGATGTTTGCGAATTCGTGGTAGTCGAGTCCGGCCCTTCTCAACTGCCTGTCGTCGAGCCTGAAGCCGAGCGGCTCGACCAGGTTGAGGGCCGTTCCCGAATTGGCGCAGAGCCTGATGATGTTGCCGGTGTTGGGCGGGATTTCCGGTTCAAACAGGATGATCTCGAACATGGGTCCATTCGCGCCAGAGCGATACCAGCGTCGCCATGACGACAGGTCCGAGAAAGATGCCCAGCAGGCCGAGCGTCTCTATTCCGCCCAGTATGCCGAGAAGTATCCAGATAAGGGGAAGCTTCGCCGAATCGCCGATCAGCATGGGCCTCACCACATGGTCCGAAACCAGCATGACCAGCGTTCCCCAGATCAGGATGGCGAGCGCCGCAGTCTGGTTCCCCTGGGCGAACAGAATCAGGGAGGCTGCACCGTAAAGCGCGGGCATGCCGAAAGGAATGACGGCCAGCAGTCCCGTGAGCGCGCCCCAGAGCGCCGGGGAAGGGATATCTGCAATCCAGTAGGCCAGACCCAGCAGGATGCCTTCGGCGAGTCCCACCAGGATGAGCCCGTTGACCGTGCCGCGTATGGTGTCCACCGCGCGCTTCGCATGATTCGTTCCGGGCTGTCCGAGGTGTTTCTGGATCAGGGAGAGCAGGCGCATGGCGAGCATTTCGCCGTCGCGGTAGAGAAAATAGAGCGTGAGCAGGGCGAACAGCAGGATGAGGGAGCGGTGCAGCATTTCCGCACCGAACAGCCTGATCCAGCCGAGGACGGCGCCCTGTCCGATCTTCTGGAACCAGGTGGCGAAGCCTCCCGGGTTCGCCAGAACCCCGTTCCACCAGGAGAGTATCGATTTCCCGGCGAAGGGGATGCGCTCTACCCAGTCTGGCGGAGCCAGACCATGCGTCTGCGCTTCCAGAAGCAGCCTGGCGAGCAGGCTCGCCTCGCCCCCCAGAACCAGCAGGATGTAGGCAAGCGGGCCGAGAAACAGCAGCGCAACGAGCGAGGTGAAAAGGAGCGGCGCCCAGTGCTTCGCCTTCGATGGCAGGCGGGAGACGAACCTGCCGTAGAGCGGCCAGCTTGCAAGGGCGATGATGCCTGCCCAGGCGAGGGCGGCAAGGTAATTGTGGATCAGCCAGAGCGCAAGGAGCAGCACGGATGCCCCGAAAAGCCATTGCGTGGTGATTCGATTCTGGATGATGGTTGCTCTCCCCGGCGTGGCCTGTTAAAAAGCCCGCCACCTTTTCAGGTGGCGGGCTTCATTCCAGACCCGGAAGGTCAGGCTGCCCTGATGTTGGAAGCCTGCTTGCCCTTGGGGCCCTGGGTGACCTCGAAGCTCACTTTTTGTCCTTCCTTGAGCGTCTTGAAGCCGTCCATGTTGATTGCGGAAAAATGCGCGAAAAGATCTTCGCTGCCGTCGTCCGGGGTCACGAAACCGAAGCCCTTGGAATCGTTGAACCACTTTACTGTACCTGTTGCCATGACTTTTATATCCTTGCCGTAATAAAAAAACCGGGAGAAACCCGAATAGATGACCAAGTTTCAAGACCGCATACGACAAAGACCGCATAAAACCTTGAAGCTGAGCACATTGGTTTTTTACGCTACATGCCGGAGAATGTCAAGGCGCGCGTGACGGAGCGAGGTCGGGCAGAACCGTGATGTAGTAGAATGGGGCTTTCTGCCGGAGAAGCGCAATGCTGACCCTCACCCAGCCCGACGATTGGCACCTCCACCTGCGGGACGGATCCGCAATGCGGGACGTGCTGCAGCACACCGCGAGCCGCTTCGGCCGCGCCATCATCATGCCGAACCTGAGGCCGCCCGTGTTGAATACTTCGGATGCGCTCGCCTACAGGCAAAGGATAATCGATGCGCTGCCGCAAGGGTCGGATTTCGAGCCCTTGATGACGCTCTACCTTACCGACAACACTTCCCCGGAAGAAATAGGCAGGGCGAAGAAGAGCGGCGTCGTCCATGGCGTGAAATACTATCCCGCAGGGGCGACCACCAATTCCGATTCGGGCGTCACCGACATCCGCAAATGCCACGACGTTCTCGAAGCCATGGCAGAATGCGGCATGCCGCTTCTCGTCCACGGGGAAGTCACCGACAGCCAGGTCGACGTGTTCGACAGGGAAAAGGCATTCATCGACCGGGTGCTCGGCCCGCTCATGCAGCGCCATCCGAAACTGAAAGTCGTCTTCGAACACATCACCACCAGGGATGCGGTCGAATACGTGAAGGAAAACGGCATGGGCGCAACCGTCACGGCGCATCACCTGCTGATGAACAGGAACGCGCTGTTTCAGGGTGGGGTCAGGCCGCACCATTACTGCCTGCCTGTGCTGAAGCGGGAAACCCACAGGCAGGCATTGCTGGAAGCTGCGATTTCAGGGAGTCCGAAATTCTTCCTCGGCACGGACAGCGCCCCGCATTCGAAATCCGCCAAGGAATCTTCCTGCGGCTGCGCCGGAATCTACACGTCCCACGGAGGGATCGAGTTCTACGCGGAAGCCTTCGAAGAGGCCGGCGCGCTTCCCCGGCTGGAAGCCTTCGCCAGCTTTCACGGCGCGGATTTCTACGGCCTGCCGAGAAACGGGAAAAATATCGCACTCTTCCGGGAGGCTTGGGATGTGCCGGAATCCTATCCTTTCGGCGGCGAGCGCCTCGTCCCGCTCAGGGCCGGGGGGAAGATCGCCTGGCGCATTTCGGCCTGAGCCCCTGCAGGGCAAAGGTGGTAAAATCGAATTTTGATTCGGGAAAGCATCATGGCAGGACATTCCAAATGGGCGAACATCAAGCACAAGAAGGCGGCAACCGACGCCAAGCGCGGCAAGATATTCACCCGGCTCATCAAGGAAATCACCGTTGCGGCGAAGCTCGGAGGGGGCGACATTGCTTCCAACCCGAGGCTCAGGCTGGCGGTCGACAAGGCTTACGACAACAACATGCCCAAGGACAATGTCGAGCGCGCCATCAAGCGCGGCACGGGCGACATGGAAGGCGTCAATTACGAGGAAATCCGCTACGAGGGCTACGGCATCAACGGGGCTGCCGTGATGGTCGACTGCCTGACCGACAACCGGGTGAGGACGGTTGCCGACGTGCGCCACGCCTTCACGAAATACGGGGGGAACCTCGGCACGGACGGGTCGGTTGCCTTTCTCTTCAAGCATTGCGGACAGATGATCTTTTCCCCCGAAACGATTGAGGAAAAGCTTTTCGAAGTCGCGCTCGATGCCGGGGCGGAAGACGTGATGAGCCACGATGACGGCAGTTTCGAGGTGATCACTTCCCCGCAGGATTTCGGGGCGGTGAAGGCGGCGCTCGAAGCGTCTGGAATCAGGCCCGAGCATGCGGATGTGACGATGCGCCCGGAGAACGAAACGGTTTTTTCGGGGGAGGATGCGGTCAGGATGCAGAAGCTGCTCGATGCCCTCGAGAACCTGGACGATGTGCAGGAAGTCTACACCACGGCGGTGATCGAGGACTGAGATGCGCATCCTGGGGATCGATCCGGGGCTCAGGGTGACGGGTTTCGGCATCCTGGACAAGCACGGTTCGAAGCTCGACTATGTCGCGAGCGGCTGCATCAGGACGCCTGACGGCGAACTGCCGGAGCGGCTGAAGTCGATACTGGAGGGACTTCTGGAAGTGATCGCGCTTCACGCTCCCATGGAAGTTTCGGTGGAGAAGGTGTTCGTCAACGTCAATCCGCAGTCCACGCTCCTTCTCGGCCAGGCGAGGGGGGCTGCGATTTGTGCCGCAGTATCGAAAGATCTGCCCGTTTCCGAATATACCGCGCTCCAGGTGAAGCAGGCTGTCGTGGGACAGGGACATGCCGCCAAGGAGCAGGTTCAGGAAATGGTGAAAAGGCTCCTGAATCTCGGCGGCGTGCCCCAGGCCGATGCGGCCGATGCGCTCGCCTGCGCGATCTGCCATGCGCACACGGGGAATCTGGTCTACGGAAGGAGAAGGTGATGATAGGCAGGATTTCCGGAAAGCTGATCGAGAAGCACCCCCCCCTGATCCTCGTCGATGTGAACGGCGTGGGCTACGAAATCGACGTGCCCATGAGCACTTTCTACATCCTTCCTGCCTCAGGCGAAGCGGTCTCCCTCTACACCCATCTTGCCGTCAGGGAGGATGCCCATGTCCTTTACGGTTTTTCGACCCAGGAAGAGCGCCGCGTATTCAGGCAGCTTCTGAAGATTTCGGGCGTGGGGCCGAAGCTCGCCCTTGCGGTGCTCTCCGGGCTTTCCATCGCTGAGCTTGCCGGCGCCGTGCAGTCCGGGGAGGCGGGGCGCCTCACCAGGATTCCGGGCGTGGGCAAGAAAACCGCAGAGCGGCTGCTGCTCGAATTGCGCGACAAGCTCGAAGGGCCTGCTGCGCTGCCGTCGAGAGCGACCAGCGATGTCCTGAATGCCCTGATTTCGCTCGGCTACAGCGAGAAGGAAGCGGCCCAGGCGGTGAAGCAGATCGATCCTGCCGCATCTGCCGAGGAAGGCATCAGGATGGGGCTCAAGCTCCTTTCCAGGGGGGCAGCATGATCGAATCGGACAGGCTGATATCGGGCTCGGCTTCCTCGCAGGAAGAAGTGATCGAGCGGGCGCTGCGCCCCAAATTGCTGGACGAATATGTCGGGCAGGAAAGGATCAGAGGACAGCTGCAGATCTTCATCGAGGCGGCCAGGCTGCGCGGCGAGACGCTCGACCATGTGCTGCTCTTCGGTCCGCCGGGTCTCGGCAAGACGACCCTTGCGCACATCATCAGCCGGGAGATGGGGGTCAATCTCAGGCAGACTTCGGGGCCTGTCCTGGAGCGCGCCGGGGACCTTGCCGCGCTCCTCACCAACCTCGAGCCCCACGACGTGCTCTTCATAGACGAAATCCACAGGCTGAGCCCGGTGGTCGAGGAAATCCTCTATCCTGCGCTGGAAGACTTCCAGCTCGACATCATGATCGGGGAAGGGCCGGCTGCGCGCTCGGTCAAGCTGGATCTTCCCCCCTTCACCCTGGTGGGGGCGACCACGCGCGCCGGCATGCTCACCAATCCGCTGCGCGACCGCTTCGGCATCGTCGCGCGGCTGGAATTCTATACGGTGGAGGAACTCGCGAAGATCGTGGCAAGGTCCGCGGCGCTTTTGAACGTCAGCATGTCCCTAGACGGGGCGATCGAAATTGCGCGCCGCTCGCGCGGCACCCCCAGGATCGCGAACCGGCTCCTGAGGCGGGTGCGCGATTACGCCGAAGTGAAGGCGGACGGCAATGTGACGGCCGAAGTGGCGGATGCCGCGCTTTCCATGCTCGATGTCGACCCTGTCGGCTTCGACGTGATGGACAGGAAGCTGATCCTTGCCATCATCGAGAAATTTTCGGGGGGGCCGGTGGGCGTCGACAATCTCGCCGCTGCGATCGGGGAAGAGCGCGACACGATCGAGGATGTGATCGAGCCCTACCTCATCCAGCAGGGTTACATCCAGAGAACCTCGCGTGGTAGAATCGCGACGCTCTCCGCCTACAGCCATTTCGGGCTGACCGCTGCCGAGGGGACGTTGCTTTGAATTTCGTGCTTCCGGTGAGGGTCTATTACCAGGATACCGATGCGGGAGGAGTGGTGTTCCACTCCAGCTACATCGATTTTCTGGAGCGGGCGAGATCGGAATGGCTGAGAAGCCTGGGTTTCACGAACGCAGGACTGATGAAAGAGCATCAGATCTTTTTCGTGGTGCGCGCCCTCGAAGTCACCTACTTCAGGCCTGCCGTTCTCGACGATCTGCTCGATGTGGGCGTCGAGATCGAGAAAACCGGGAGAAGCCTGATGGTTTTCAGGCAGGACGTGAAGCGCGGCGAGGATGTCCTGGCGAGCGCCAGGGTCACCCTGGTCTGCGCCGCTACCGATACATTCAAGCCTGTCAGCGTGCCGCGCGCGATCAGGTCAAAACTGGAAAACTGAACATGGAAATCACCAAGGATTTGTCTTTCATCGGCATGATCGCGAACGCCAGCGTCGTCGTTCAGATCATTCTCGCCCTGCTGCTTCTGGTGTCCCTGATGTCGTGGTGGCATATCTTCATGAAGATGTTCTCGATCAGGCAGGCTTACAGGCAGTCCGACAATTTCGAGCGGGAATTCTGGAGCAGCTCCGATCTCAACGCCATCTACCAGGGCGCATCCTCGGGTCGGCACGAGACGGGCAGCATGGAGCGGATATTCGAATCCGGGTTCAGGGAATTCATGAAGCTGAAAAGGCAACCCGGCATGGAAAGCGGGGCCGTGATGGAAGGCACGCGGCGCGCGATGCGCGCGACTTACCAGCGGGAGATGGACAGCCTCGAAGCCAACCTTCCCTTCCTCGCCACCGTGGGCTCGGTGAGTCCCTATGTCGGCCTGTTCGGCACGGTCTGGGGAATCATGAACGCATTCAGGGGGCTCGCCAACGTGGCTCAGGCGACCCTCGCGCATGTCGCCCCGGGAATTGCCGAAGCCCTGATCGCCACCGCCATCGGCCTGTTCGCGGCGATTCCCGCGGTGGTTGCCTACAATCGCTATTCCCATGAAGTCGACCGGCTCGCCAGCCGCTTCGACAGCTTCATGGAAGAGCTTTCCAACGTGCTGCAGCGCCAGGCGGGAAGGTCGTGAGCATCGCAGCGAGGCGGCCGCGCCGCCAGATGAACCAGATCAACGTCGTGCCGTACATCGACGTGATGCTGGTACTGCTCGTGATCTTCATGGTCACCGCGCCCATGATCAATCCCGGCGAGATCGATCTGCCGAAAGTCGGGCAATCGCTCAAGACGCCGGTTTCTCCGCTGGAAGTGATCATCAAGGCGGATTCCTCGCTCGCCCTCAGGGACAGGGCCAAATCCGGCGCTATCGAGGCCATGACCAAGGACGAACTGGTCTCCGAAATCAAGCGGAAGCAGGAGGAAAACCCGGATCAGCCGGTCGTGATATCGGCCGACAAGTCCGTGCGCTACGAGGAGGTGATCAAGGTCATGGACATCCTCGAAGGGCAGCAGGTGAAGAAAGTCGGCCTGCTCGCCAAACCCTATACGAAATGACGGATCGGAAAATCCCCGCGGCGATTCTTGCCGTGACGGTCCACCTGATCCTCCTTGCCGTGCTGGTATTCGGATTCAGATGGCAGGAGAGCGAGCCCGTGGTGCTGCAGGCGGATATCTGGCAGGACATGCCTTCCGCGCAAGAGGCGCCGCCTCCGCCTGCCCCTGCCCCGAAGCCCGTCCCGAAACCCGTGCCTGAGCCGGCGCCGCTTCCCGTGCAAAAGCCCGAAGTCGAAAAGCCCGACATTGCGCTGAAGAAGGCGCGCGAGGAAAAGCTGAAGCAGGAGAAGCAGAAGGAAGAAAAACAGAAGGAGCTGGAGAAGCAGAAAGAGATCGAGAAGCAGAAGGAACTGGAAAAACAGAAAGCGCTTCAGAAGCAGAAGCTCGAGAAGCAGAAGCTCGAAAAGCAGAAGCTGGAGAAGCAGATGCGTCAGGCGCAGCAGGAGAAGGTCGACGCCCTGAACAAGATGATGCAGCAAAGGGCGGCCTCGGCGAAGGCTGGCCTGATCGACAAGTACAAGGCGATGATCCACAACAAGATCAAGCGCTTCGTGGTGGTTCCTCCGGATTTGAAAGGCAATCCCGAAGCGGAGTTCACTGTGGTGCTGCTGCCTGACGGAGAGGTGCTGAAGGCGACCCTGGTGAAATCGAGCGGCTATCCCGCCTATGACGCGGCGGTCGAGCGGGCTATTTTGAGGGCATCCCCCCTGCCGCTTCCGCCCGATGCCTCGCTTTTCGAGGAATTCAGGACGCTGGACTTGCATTTCAAGCCCAACGAATGAAAGAATGGCGTAAGCAATCTGCTTTAAAATTCAATGGCCCGCGTCGCGGGCATGACGGTAATGACATGAAAAAATTTGCAAGCTGGGTCGTCTTTCTTTTTTGCGTGCTCTGCAGGCCGGCGGTGGCTGCGCTTTCCATCGAGATCGTGGGAGGGGGAGAGAACCAGATCCCGATAGCCGTGGTTCCCTTCGAATCCGATGCGCCTGGAGTCTCCAGCGTGATCGCGGCCGACCTTGCGCGCTGCGGCATGTTCAAGATGATCGACTCCGGCAGCGATCAGACCCACGATATCGCCCAGGTCAGTTTCCCTGACTGGAAGGCAAAGGGGGCGGATGCGCTCGTCATCGGCGGCATTTATCCTGCGGCCGGAGGGCAGTTCGAAGTGCGCTTCAGGCTGCTCGACGTCGCCAAGCAGGTCCAACTCGCCGGATTCAGCTATACGGTGTCCAAAGACCAGTTCAGGCAGACAGCGCACCGGATTGCCGATGTCATCTACCAGCAGATGACAGGGGACCAGGGGGTGTTCAGCACCAAGATCGCCTACATCATGAAGCGGGCAAAGCGTTTCGAACTGCAGGTGGCCGACGCCGACGGCTATGGGGCGCAGGCCGTGGTTTCGGTCGCCTCTCCCATCATCTCCCCGGCATGGTCGCCTGACGGCACCAAGATCGCCTATGTTTCCTTCGAGCAGGGCAAGGCGGTGGTCTATGTCCAGGATCTCCTTTCGGGCAAGCGGCATATCGTGGCGAACTACAGGGGAAGCAACAGCGCGCCGGCATGGTCGCCTGACGGGAAGGATATCGCCTTCACCCTGAGCCGGGACGGGCATTCCAGAATCCACATCGTGAACGAGGCCGGAGGAAACCCCAGGCTGGTCGAGGCATCCCCGGGAATCAGCACCGAGCCCAGCTTCTCTCCCGACGGGCAGCAGATCATCTTCACCTCCGACAGAGGGGGGTCCCCCCAGATCTACCGCATCGCCGTGGCCGGCGGGCCTGCGGAGCGCCTGACTTTCGAGGGGAACTACAACGTTTCGCCGCACTACAGCCCGGACGGCAAGAGCTTCATCTATCTCGAGCGCAACAGCGGACACTTCAATGTCGCCGAGCAGGATTTTGCCACCGGCCAGTCCCAGCTTCTGACCGACGGAGATCTGGACCAATCGCCGACTTTCGCGCCCAACGGGAAGCTCATTTTGTATGCTTCCATTTACAACGGACGTGGTATATTAGCCATCGTATCGACAGATGGTAGAATCAAACAACGCTTGACCATGCAGTCCGGGGACATTCGCGAGCCTGCCTGGGGGCCGTTTTTGAAGTAGTATTTTGTTTTTAAACTAATAAAGGAGATAACCATGAAAAAACTGATGCTCAGCTCGCTGCTCGTGAGCCTGCTTGCTGCCTGCGGAAGCCAGCCGACCAAGGAAGCCGCGAAGGCTCCCGAGCAGAAAGCTCCTGCAGCTGCCGCTGCAACCAAGCCGGTCGCTGTCAACCCGCTCAATGACCCGAACAACATCCTGTCGCACCGCAGCGTGTACTACGATTTCGACAAGTCGATCGTCAAGGACGAGTACAAGCCGATGGTCAAGGCCCATTCCGAGTACCTGGTCGGCCATGCGAGCGCCAAGGTGCAGCTCCAGGGTAACTGCGACGAGCGCGGCAGCCGCGAGTACAACCTCGCCCTCGGCCAGCGCCGTGCCGACAGCGTCAAGCAGCTGATGGAAGCTGCAGGCGTTCCAGCAGCGCAGGTGTCGACGGTCAGCTACGGCTCCGAAAAGCCCCGCGCCGCCGGTCACAACGAAGAAGCCTGGGCGCAGAACCGCCGCACCGACATCGTCTATCAGAGCGAATAATTGCTGTTTGAGGCGAACTGGAACCGCCTCCTGAGGCGGTTCCCCCCATTTCTTTTCCTGCTTGCGTCCCAGGCCCATGCCGGGTTGTTCGACGACGATGTGGCTCGCCAGAAGATCGTCGAAAACCAGCAGGAAATACAAAAGCTCGAAGCCATGGTCCAGAAGCTGCAGGGCAGCCTGGTCGACATGGCGAGCCAGATCCAGTCGCAGAGCGCGGACATCGCAGCCCTGCGCGGCAGGATCGAGGAGCTCGGCAACGGGCTCGACACCGCCCAGAAGCGCCAGAAGGACTTCTATGTGGATCTGGACACCCGGCTGAGGCGTCTCGAACCCCAGGCTGCATCCGCGCCAGAACCGGCCTCCGCCCCCGCCGCGGTCACCGCCCCGGTTCCGGCATCAGCCCCTGCCGCAGCCCCTGTTCCGGAAGCGAAGCCCGCAGGAGAGGCGGCAGAATACGAGGCGGCCTTCGGCCTTTTCAAGATCGGCAACTATGCCGGGGCGATTTCTGGATTCGAGGATTTCCTGAAAGCCCATCCTGCCAGCAGCTATGCGCCTTCCGCCCAGTACTGGATCGGCAATGCCTATTTCGCCACGCGCGACTTCAAGAGCGCGATTTCCGCCCAGAAGGTGGTGATTTCGAAATATCCGGATAGCCCCAAGGCGCCGGACGCCTTCCTCAACATCGCGAGCAGCCAGCAGGAGCTCGGGAAGACCAAGGAGGCGAGGAAGACGCTCAAGTCCATCGTTTCCAAATATCCTTCGTCCGATGCTGCTGCCAAGGCCAAACAGCGCCTGAACAGCCTGAAGTAGTGCCCATCCTCAAGATCAACGAGATATTCTTTTCCCTGCAGGGGGAAACCAGCCGGGCGGGGCTGCCCACCGTTTTCGTCAGGCTCACGGGATGTCCCCTGCGCTGCAGCTACTGCGACACGGAATACGCTTTCCATGACGGAAAAACCCTGGAATTCGGCGCCATCCTGTCCGAGGTCGCAAAATACCCCACGCGATACGTCACCGTGACGGGAGGGGAGCCGCTCGCGCAGAAGCACTGCATCGCCCTTCTGGAAGCGCTTTGCGATGCGGGCTATTCCGTGTCTCTTGAGACGGGCGGAGCGCTGGATATCTCGAAAGTGGATTCGCGGGTTTCCAGGATAGTCGACATCAAGACGCCGGGCTCGATGGAAGAGCAGAAGAATCTCTGGTCGAACCTGGATTTCCTGAACCAGAGGGACGAGATCAAGTTCGTTCTCATGAACCGGGCCGACTACGAATGGGCGAAGCGTGTTTTCGAGGAAAGAGAACTTTCATCGAAATCGCCGGTTCTCTTCTCCCCTGTTCAGGGAAAGCTGAGTTCCAAGGATCTTGCGGAATGGATTCTCGAAGACGGATTGAATGTCAGGATGCAGATCCAGCTGCACAAGCTGATATGGGGGAACGAGCCTGGACACTAGGAACGCGGTAGTCCTCGTCTCTGGAGGACTGGATTCGGCGACGACCCTGGCGCTTGCCAAGCGCGAAGGCTTCTCCTGTTACGCCCTGAGCCTCGACTACGGCCAGCGCCACAGGTCCGAGCTTGCGGCTGCGGAAAAGGTCTGCAGGATGCTGGGCGCACTTGAGCACAAGACCGTGAAGCTCGATCTCACCCTGTTCGGCGGCTCGGCGCTCACCGACGCATCGATCGCCGTTCCGGAAGAAGCGTCGAACGGCATTCCGGTCACCTATGTTCCGGCGAGAAACACCATCATGCTTTCCCTCGCCCTTGCCTGGGCGGAGGTGCTGGATTCGAAGGACATTTTCATCGGCGTGAACGCGGTCGACTATTCCGGTTATCCCGACTGCAGGCCGGAATATGTCAGGGCCTTCGAGGCGATGGCGAATCTTGCCACGAAGGCCGGGGTGGAAGGAAAAAGGCTCGCGCTGCACGCGCCGCTGATCCATCTTTCCAAGTCCGAAATCGTGAAGCTCGGCACAGGGCTCGGGGTGGACTATTCCCTGACCGTATCCTGCTATCAGGCCGATTCGGAGGGGCGCGCCTGCGGCAGATGCGACTCCTGCCGATTGCGGCGGGAAGGCTTTCTGTCCGCGGGGCTGCCCGACCCGACGCGCTACTTCCAGGATTGACATCGCGATCCTGCAAGGTATAATTCCACGTTTCCCCGGGTCGTTAGCTCAGCCGGTAGAGCAGCGGACTTTTAATCCGTTGGTCGCCAGTTCGAATCTGGCACGACCTACCAGTATCAGGAAAGGGTTTTCCCCCCTTTCCGCCCCGATTGCACCGATGGGTCGTTAGCTCAGCCGGTAGAGCAGCGGACTCTTAATCCGTTTGTCGACAGTTCGATCCTGTCACGACCCACCATGAATTCAATGGCTTAGTAGAGATACTGGGCCGTTTTCATTTTCCGGTGTGCCAGGAATGTGACAAAATTCAGCACATTTCCACGGGTTCCGAGTTCGCTTGCCGCAGCAGTCAGGTATCAATAGTCGCAAGGCGCGTTTACAGCCCCGTTCTTTTCCTGGCCGCCCTGAAGCCATCATTTCCGGTTCAGGGAAGCCTCGAACTCATCGAGAGGGAGGGGCTTGCCGAAAAGGTATCCCTGATAGTGGATGCAGCCACGCTCGTGTAGCAGTTGCATCTGCTCTGCCGTTTCGACGCCTTCTGCAATGACGTCCAGGCTGAGGCTTCTCGCCATGGCAATGATGGTATGCACGATCGCCTTGTCGCTGGGGTCGGAGCCGATGTCCCGGACGAAAGACTGATCGATCTTGAGCTGATCGAGCGGAAGCCGCTTGAGATACTGCAATGAAGAATAGCCGGTACCGAAGTCGTCCAGGGAGAACTGAATGCCGATTTCGCTCAATGCATTCATGGTCGAAATCGTCTCTTCGACGTTTTCGAGCAGCGTGCCTTCCGTCAATTCAAGCTTGAGCTTTCTCGGATTGATGGCGTGGCGCTCGACGATCTCTTTCACCTTGAGCACGAACCCGGGTTGCCTGAATTGCCTGGCGCTCACGTTCACGGCAAGCGTCAGATCGCGGGCCTGGTGCGTGCCTTCCCAAGCCTTGATCCGGGCGCAGGCAGTCTCGATCACCCATTCTCCTATCGGGCGTATCATTCCTGTCTCCTCCGCCAGGGGAATGAATTCGGCAGGAGAAACAAATCCCATGGCGGGGTGGAGCCAGCGAATCAGCGCTTCCGCGCCGATTGGCCTGTTCGAGGCGTCGACCTGGATCTGGTAATGAAGCTGGAATTGCATCCTCTCGATCGCCTTGCGCAATTCGGCTTCCAGCTCGACTCGGGCGGCCACTTTTTCCTGCATCTGCTTGTCGAAGAACCTGAGCGTGTTTCTCCCGTCCTGCTTGGCCTGGTACATGGCGATGTCGGCCTGCTTCATCAGTTCTTCGATCATTCTGGATTCGTTGAAAAGGGTGATGCCTATGCTTGCCGTGCTCTGATATTCGTATGCTGCGAGCCTGTAGGGCAGGGCGAGACTGGACAGGATCTTCTCTCCCACGGCTTCTGCGTGCGAGGCAGCTTCGAGCGCGCCTTCGTCCAGGCCGTTCAGTATCACGACGAATTCGTCCCCGCCCAGGCGGGCCACAGTATCCGCTTCCCGTACGCATGCCTGCAGGCGTCCAGCCGCTTGCTGCAGGAGCAGGTCGCCTATGTCGTGGCCCAGCGTGTCATTGAGTCCCTTGAAGTTGTCGAGGTCGATCAGGAACAGCGCGCCGTCCAGCCCGCTCCTCGCGCTGGAAGCCATCGCCTGCCTGAGGCGATCAAGCAGCAGGCGCCGGTTGGGGAGCCCGGTCAGGGGATCATAGAAGGCCAGTTGGGTGATCTCGCTTTCTGCCGCCTTCCTGTCGGAAATGTCCCGGATGACGGCGACGAAGTTCGAGACATTCCCCTTCTCGTCCCGGATGACGCCTGTCGAAAGATCGACCCAAATGGCATGGCCGTCCCTGTGGAGGTAGCGCTTGTTGATGTGGTAGCTGTTGCGTTTTCCTGCGAGGATTTCATTGAAAAAGACATTTTCGACATTCAAGTCCTCCGGATGCGTGAAATCGGCAAAATTCATCTTTCTGAGCGATTCTGCATCGTAGCCGAGCAGGACGCGGAACGCCTCGTTGAAGCTCGTGACCTGCCCCTGCCGGTCAGTCGAGGCAATGCAGGTGTTGGTATTGTCCAGAATGCTGCGCAACCAGGCTTCGCTGCTCTTCAGCGCTTCCAGCGTGTTCATGTGTTCGGTAATGTCCTGGGCGATGCCCTTCAAGGCAATGGCTGTACCGCCGGCATCATTCACCCGTTCTCCGCGCACCCACATCCAGCCGCGGCTGCCATCCTCGCGAATCATTTCGAGCTCGAGTTCATAGGGTGCCCCGCTTTCCAGCGTATTGGCCAGGGCAGCGCTCAGCCTTTCCCAGCTTTCAGGGACGAACAATTTCATGTGCTCGGCGTAAGGCGGAGGAGGGCGCGCAGGATCGAACCCGTACATCTTGTAAAGCTCTTCGGACCAAACCACCTGGCCGGTTGCCATGTCCAGATGCCAGCTGCCCAAATGAGCGATGCGCTGCGCATCCTTCAGCATTTCCTCCATGCGCACTCTGTCGCTGACGTCGCGAATGACCAGGACAGTCCTCAATTCGCCTCGGTCATTCTCGAATTGCGCTGAACTCACTTCCCCGAGAAAGCGCGATCCGTTCCCCCGCAGATAAACGAGTTCGGAGCGGACCCGGCCCGTCCGTGCGCGCGTTTCCAGGAATTCCTGAAGCTTCGGGGAAGCGGGATCGACAACTCCGGCGCGGCCTAGCCTGCAGATCTCTTCTTCGGACCGAAGAAACATCTGGCACGCTGCGGGGTTCGCCCTGAAGATCGTGCCGTCGGGCGCAGTCAGCAGCACTGCATCCATGCTGTGCTCGAAAATGACTTGGTCCAAACTCGGCCGCGATGTCTGGTTCACGATGCTGTCCCGTTGACTCCTGCCTTCACTTTAAACCATGCGTGAGGGATCAGCCAGTCGTGCGGCGGCTGGAACGCTGCCGCGCATTCCTGATTCGGCGATCTTGATCGCCTTCCGGTCCAATCGGAACGCGATGCCGCGCGCCCCGGGAAGGCGATTTCACGGGGAATGGACAGATTCGATTGGAGGCGTGACTGCCAGGCGCGATCCCTGATATCATCGGGGGCAGGGAGGGAAAACAATGAAAAAGGCAGGCATCGCACTCCTTGTGCTCCTGGTTGCCGTGGCGGGCATGCTTTTCTGGCTGCACGGCAATATGGACAGCCTCGTCAGAACCGCCATCGAGAAATACGGCAGCGAGATGACCGGAACCAAGGTGCAGGTGGCTTCGGTCGAAATCAGGGCTGCGCAGGGAACGGGGATCGTGCGCGGCCTCGTCGTGGGCAACCCTTCCGGCTTCAGTACGCCTTACGCCCTGAAAGTCGGCGAGATCGAGATGGTGCTCGACGCATCCAGCATCGCAAAACCCGTGGTCCGCATCGACAAGATCGCCGTTGACTCCCCCGACGTCATTTACGAGAAGGCAAACGGTGCGACCAATTTCGATGCCATCCAGAAACATATCGTGGATCAAGCCGGCTCCTCTGGGGCTCAGAAGAGCGGCAAGAAGCTGATCGTCGGGGAGCTTGCCATCCGGGATGCCAAAGCGCAAGCGAGCGCCGGATTCATGAACGGCAGGACGGTTTCGGTGAAGCTGCCCGACATCACCCTGAACGACATCGGCAAGGCCGAGGGTGGAGTCACTCCCGGAGAGCTGGGACAGAAAGTGGCGGGAGCCCTGAAGGCGAAGCTCGAATCCGCAGTGAGCTTCGATGCTCTGGCAAGGTCCGCGGGGAAAACCCTGGAAAAGGCGGGAAGCGCGATCAGGGGATTGTTCTGAGAATGAGGGAGGCCACATGAAGATTTCTTTCCACGGCGCGGACAGGGGAGTCACCGGCTCCTGCCACATGATCGAATGCGGGGACAAGAAAATCCTGATCGACTGCGGCCTCTATCAGGGCGGGCGCGAGATCGAGGAGGAGAACGCGGAATCCTTCGGATTCGATCCCGCGCAGATCGACTGCGTTCTGCTCACCCACGCCCATCTCGACCATTGCGGCAGACTGCCGCTCCTGGTGAAGCGGGGTTTCAGGGGAGAGATCGTGACCACTGCCGCAACCCGCGAACTCTCGCGCCTCGTGATGCTCGATGCCGCCCATCTCCAGGAAGAGGAGGTCCACCACCGCCGCAATCACGGCCCTTCGGTCCCGCTCTATTCCCTGATGGACGCCTTCTACGCCCTCGATTTTTTCGGCCGCACGGCGAATTACGGCAGGCCATTGGAGCTTGCCCCGAACATCAGGGCGACTTTTCTGGATGCGGGCCATATCCTGGGCTCGGCCAGCATTCTTCTCGAACTGGAGGAAAAGGGGAAAAAGCGTTCCGTGCTTTTTTCCGGCGATATCGGCAACTCGGGAAGGCCCATCCTGAGGAGCCCTGTTACTCCGGAAAGCGCGGATTTCGTGGTCATGGAAACCACCTACGGCGACCGCCTGCACAGGTCCTTCGAGCCTTCCGTCGAGGAATTCTACGAGGTCGTGGAAGACACCTTCGGGCGAGGCGGCAACGTGATCATTCCGACCTTCGCGCTGGAGCGGGCGCAGGAACTGCTGTATTTCTTGAGGGAGGGCGTCGAGTCGGGGCGGTTTTCCAGAACCACCCAGGTTTTCCTGGATTCGCCGATGGCGATTTCAGCCACGGAAATTTTCGGGAAGCACCCGGAATGCTATGCGCCGGAAACCGCCGAGATGTTCCGCAAGGGGCGCGATCCCTTCCATCTGCAGGGACTGCATTTCACGCGCGAGACGGCGGATTCGATCGCGATCAATCGGATCAGCGGCGGCGCAGTGATCATGGCGGGTGCCGGGATGTGTACCGGGGGGCGGATCAGGCACCATCTCCAGAACAGCCTGGGAAAGGAAAACTGCAGCGTCGTTTTCGTCGGCTATGCCGCGAACGGAACGCTTGCCCGCAGGATCATCGACGGGGCGAAGGAGGTGCACATCTACGGCAGGGAAGTGCCGGTGCGCGCCCGCATCCATACCATCAACGGCTTCTCCGCCCATGCCGACCAGGCCGAACTCTTGAAATGGCATGAGGGAATAGGGGGAGTCAGGACGACTTTCCTCGTGCATGGCGAGGAAGCGTGCATGAGTCAGTTCGCCTCCCTGGTGAAGGGCAAGGTCGTGATGCCTTCCCTCAACGAGTCTTTCGAGCTGTGAGGCCGTCTGCCGGGGAAGCCATGAACGGAAAATCGGGCATCTGCCAATCGGAGAAGACATGCTGAAGACGATTTCGGCGCTGGTTCTGGCGCTCTATGCAACTGCCGCTTGTGCCGACGGCTATCTGGACGGCAACAAGCTTTTCCAGAGATACCAGGCGAAAGAAAGAATGGTCCAGGATTCCGGCCAGCAGCTTGCCACGGATGCCATCGATGCGGGCTTCTACATCGGCTACGTGCAGGGGGCGACCGAGGCGCTCACCGGCGTTCTCTGCATTCCGGAAAAGCTTTCCGCCTCGCACGCCGAGGAAATCGTCGGAAGCTACCTCGAATCCCATGCGGGAAAGCGGAAAATGGCTGCCAGCCTGCTGGTTAGGCAGGCGCTGGAAGAGGCCTATCCATGCAGGAAGAAATGACGGAATACGCTTTCCGGCAGAAGCTGGTCGCAGCCTCCCTGCGCCTGGTCGAGCTGGGATTGAACCGGGGGGCTGCGGGAAACCTTTCGCTGCGGCATGGAAAGCATTTCCTGATCACCCCTTCGGCGTTGCTGCCCGAAGCCATGCATCCCGAAGACATGGTGCTCATGGATTTTTCCGGCAAAGTCGTCACGGGCGAGAGGCCGTCGAGCGAATGGCGCTTTCACAGGGATATCCTCGCGAGCCGCCCCGAGATCGGCTCGGTCGTCCATGTCCATTCCCCTTTCGCCACGACGCTCGCCTGCCTGGGCAGGGAGGTGCCGCCTTTCCATTACATGATCGCAGCTGCAGGCGGAACCTCGATACGCTGCGCTCCCTATGCGCTTTTCGGCACGCAGGCGCTGTCGGATCATGCCCTTGCCGCGCTCCATGACAGGCGCGCCTGCCTGCTCGCCAATCACGGCATGATCGCCGCAGGACGCGATCTGGATGAGGCGCTGGGGCTTGCCGTCGAGGTGGAGTCGCTTTGCGAGCAATACTGGCGTGCGCTACAGATCGGAGAGCCCAATATCCTTTCGGATGCCGAGATGAATGAGGTGATGGAAAAATTCAGGGGATACTGGAGGCGATAGCCCTTCTGGATGTCCGCCGCTCCAGCGGGATGGAGAGTTCCACCTTCGTTCCCCTCGGCTTTGCCGGATGCACGACAAGCGCCCCGCCCAGTGCCTGGGCTCGCTCCGCCATGCCGAGAATCCCCAGAGATTTCGAGCCTGCGCTGCTTTTGGGATCGATCCCCTTGCCGTCGTCGTTCACCGTCAGCAAAATATCCTTTTCGTTCGCCTGGAACCTGACCCGCACGTTCGCCGCATCGGCATGGCGGGCGATGTTGGTGAGGGTTTCCTGGAAGATGCGGAAGATGCCGGTGGCGACGTCCTGCGGGACGGCGGGCTCGCTGCCCCTGGTCTCGATTTTGCAGCGGATGCCGGTTTTCCTGCCGAATTTTCCCAACTGCCATTCGATTGCGGCGAGCAGTCCCAGGTCGTCCAGGATGGCAGGCCGCAAGTCGGTGCAGATTTTCTTGACGCTCTGGATGGCGCCATCCAGCGCCTTGAATATCTCCTCGAACTGTCCCTTGCCGTCCAGCTTCTCGACGGCCCAGCTCAGGTCGAATTTGATCGAGGTGAGGACGGAGCCCAGCTCGTCGTGGATTTCCCGTGCGACGCTCGCCCTTTCCACTTCACGGGCATGCTGCAGCCTGAATGAAAGCTCGCGCAATGCGCTGTAGGAGTGCTGGAGTTCTTCCTGGTGCCTCTTGCGCAGGCTGATGTCGGAAAAGGAAACCAGAATGGCGAAGGGGTGCCCCCCGCTGGAAAGAATTTCCGAATCGACCCTGATCCAGGTCGTGTCGCTATCTGGCCTGGAAAGCCCCATGACGACGTTTCTGCAGGTCTTGCCCGTGCCGAGCGTGATCGCATGAGGCAGCCTTTTTTTCGGGTAGGGGGCACCGTTCTCCTGGACGAAATCGAGTCCGATACCGGTAAATTTATTGCCGAGCATCGCTTCGCAGGATACGCCCAGAATGGATTCCGCTCCGGGATTGCAGTCGATGACGGTGCCCTCCGGATCCAGCAGGACGATTCCGTCGGCCAGGGCTTCGATCGCGGCACGGTACATGCCGTCGCTTTCGGGCTTTCCTACCATGTGCTCCCCTTTGGCATAGAATTAGGGCATGTTAACGCCCTAATCAATTATACGACCGGGGATGGCCAAAATGAAAAAGATCCTCAAATATGCGCTTCTCGCGATTGCCGTCCTGTTCGCGGCGTTTTTGCTGTTTCTCGCCTATGTCGCAATCGAGGTCGATCCGAACGACTACAAGCCGCAGATCGTGGCTTTCGTCAGGGACGAAACCGGGCGCACCCTGAATCTGGAGGGAAAAATCGGTCTGAAGCTCTTTCCCCGGATAGGACTGAATCTCGGCAAGGCTTCCCTGAGCGGCCCGCAAGGCAAAGGGCAATTCGCCTCGATGGACAATGCAATGCTGGATATGGCATGGCTGCCTCTGCTTCACGGCGGACTGAAGGTGGACAGGATAGTCATAGATGGCTTGCACGTCGCTCTGGTGCGCTATCCCGACGGCACGACCAATTACGACGATCTGGCGAGCGGGAAAGCGGGAAATGCAAAGAAGCCCGAATTCGACATCGGCGGTATCATGGTTGCGAACAGTTCGGTTTCCCTGGAAGATGAGAAGACTGGCAGCAAAAGGGTGTTCGACGGCATTTCGCTTGCGACGGGAAGATTGAAGGAAGGGGTTCATACCGATTTTTCCCTAGGATTGGTCATGAAGGATGCCGGCGGGGAGTCGAAGCTGTCGCTCAAAAGCGGGCTGCTGCCCGGACCTGAAAGCTACGCGCTGGACGGAATCGATCTCGAATTTTCCGGGGAGAAACATGTTGTCGCCGTGAAAGGCTCTGCCGAAATCGAGATGGAGAAACAGTCTGCTTCAGCCGATCTGTCTTCGAAATTCGACGACAGCCACGTCAGGGCGAAGCTTGCCGTGAAGGGTTTTGCGTCTCCCGCCTACCGTTTCGATGTCGACATCGACAGGCTGGATGCGGATCGCTACCTAGCGGGATCCAAGGATTCCAGTCCCGAGAAGCCTTTCGATCTTGCCTTCCTCAGGAAGCTGGATGCGAGCGGCAATCTCGCGATAGGCGCGCTGAAAGTTTACGGGCTGCAATTGTCGAAGGTCGCTCTCGGCATCCATGCGGCTGGCTCCAGGCTGACTCTCGCCCCCATCAAGGCCGATCTCTATCAGGGAAAATCGGCCGGAAGCGCGGCGGTGGAAGCGCTTGTCGTGCCCAAATTCAGGCTGAAGGAGAATTTCTCCGGGATCAGCGTGGGGCCATTGATCAGGGACATGACGAAGAAGGACATTCTCGAAGGCAGGGGGGCAGTTTCGGTCGATTTGGCGGCATCCGGCAATCTCGTCGGGGACCTCAGGAAAACCCTGGCAGGCAAAGCTTCGCTGCGCCTCACCGATGGCGCGGTGAGGGGGGTCGATCTGGCAGCAGCGCTGCGCGGCATCCAGTCGAAAATAGGAGGGGCGCAAAGCGGGGCTGCGAATGCTTCCGAAAAGACCGACTTCTCGGAGCTTTCCGCCACTTTCGACATCAGGAACGGCATCGCCCACAACAGCGACCTGACGGCGAAATCCCCTCTCTTCAGGCTGGGCGGCGAGGGGGATATCGACATCGGCAGGAGCGCCATGAATTATCTCGCCAGAGTTTCCGTGGTCGCGACCCTGCAGGGACAGGGCGGGGCCGATCTTTCCTCGCTCAGGGGCGTGACCGTCCCGGTCCGCATATCGGGCCCGTTCGATTCGCTGCATTACTCTCTGGATATCGGTTCCATGGCGTCCGGTGCGCTGAAGGCGAAAGTCGAGCGCAAGAAAGCCGAGGTCAAGGACAAGGTGAAGGAGCGGCTCCTGAAAGGGCTGTTCGGCAACTGACAGGCTGTTTTCTTGTCAAGAAAATGGATTTTGACTATATTGAGCAGTTCTGGTAAGTCCGTTGTATCGGCTCGGCAAGAGGAACCATGACACTCACGGAATTCAAATACATCGTTGCATTGGCGCGAGAGCGGCATTTTGGCAGGGCTGCGAGGTCCTGCTTCGTCAGCCAGCCCACCCTGAGCGTGGCGGTGAGGAAACTCGAGGACGAACTCGGCGTTACGCTTTTCGAGCGCGGCATGAGCGACGTTTCCGTGACGCCGATAGGGGAGCAGGTCGTGGTCCAGGCAAAGCGCGTCCTGGAAGAGGCGACTGCGATCAGGCAGATGGTGCACAAGGGGAAGGAGCAGCTGAACGGCTCACTCAGGATAGGCGCGATCTATACCATCGCCCCCTACCTGTTTCCCAGGCTGATCCCGGTGCTGCACGACAGGGCGCCGCTCATGCCGCTTCTGATCCAGGAGAATTTCACCAACCGCCTCGCCGATCTCCTGAAGCGCGGCGAACTCGATGTCGCGATCCTTTCCACCCCGTTTTCGGAGCCCGGGATCGTGACGCAGGAAGTCTATGAAGAGCCCTTCCGCGTGGCGTTGCCCGTCAATCACAAATGGGTTGCCAAAGCCAGCATTTCGGCTTCCCAGCTTGCCCAGGACAACCTTTTCCTGCTCGCGGCGGGAAACTGCTTCAGGGATCAGGTGCTGCAGGCGAGTTCCGCCCTGAGCCGCGCCATCGCGGCTTCCTCTGGCCTGCAGAAAACCGTGGAAGGCAGCTCCCTGGAGACGATCCGCTACATGGTCGCATCCGGCGCCGGGATCACCGTGCTGCCTGCAACCGCAGCGGATGCGGAAGAATCGAGAAATGCCCTGATAGCCATCCGGCCGTTTTCCTCTCCGGTGCCATCGAGGCGCGTCGTGCTCGCCTGGCGCAAGAGCTTCTACAGGCCTCAGGCAGTCGAGGCGGTCAGGCAGTCGATTCTGGACTGCAACCTTCCCGGCATCGTTCCGCTCGACGGGAAAACCGCAGGATCATAACCAGTTTCTATCGATACGGCATAAACAATCAATTGGACTAGGCTATTTCTCCTTTGTAACATGGTCCCTGAGCGTTTGCTCTTGTGCATGCAAAGGAGACCGAGATGAAATCATCGCCGACCGTCAGGAACATCGAATCCGCCTTCGCGGGCGAGTCGATGGCCCATATCAAATACCTCTATTTCGCCAGGCAGTGCCGCAGGGCCGGGGATATCGAAACCGCAAAGGTGTTCGAGGAAACAGCAGCCCAGGAAGTGTTGCATGCCTTCGGCCATCTCGAACTGCTCCATCCTGCGGAGGAGACGACGCCGGAAAAATGCCTGGAAATGGCGATAGCCGGGGAAACTTACGAATATACCGAGATGTACCCTTCCTTCAGGAAGGAAGCCGAGGAGGAGGGAAGAATCGATGCGCTTGCCGAAATGGACGAGCAGATAGCCGAATCGAAGGAACATGCGCAAAGGTTCATCGCCACCTTGCAGAAAGCGGCGAAGCGCTTCTCGGCATTGGCGAAGGTGGAGGAGCGGCATGCCGCACACTACCGCGAGGCGCTCGAAAGAATTTCAACCGGGAGAAAGTCATGAAGAAATGGCAATGCGTGGTTTGCGGATTCGTTTACGACGAAGCTGTCGGCATGCCCGAAGAGGGGATAGCCGCCGGAACGAAATGGGGAGACATTCCGGAGAGCTGGAACTGCCCGGATTGCGGCGTGGCGAAATCGGATTTCGAGATGGTCGAGGTCTGAGATCATGGATCCGGTCGTGATCGTGGGGAGCGGGCTCGCAGGCTACCAGAGCGCTAAGGAGATCAGAAGGCTGGACAGGGAAGTCCCGCTTCTTCTGGTCTCGATGGATTCGGGGGATTTCTATTCCAAGCCCATGCTCTCGAACGCATTCTCCTCGGGGAAAGACCCGGGTTCGCTCGTCATCAAGAGCGCCGCCCAGATGGCGGCGGAGCTGGATGCCAGAATCAGGACGGATGTCCGCGTGGATGCGATTTTCCCCGGCGATCACGAAATTTCGATAGATGGGGAGAAGCTGCGCTATGCCAGGCTCGTGCTCGCCCTCGGCGCGGACCCGCTGCGTCTTCATGCGGACGCGCTTTCAGTCAATGACCTGTCCGGCTATGCCGGATTCAGGAAAGCGCTGGAAGGGAAGAAAAGGGTTGCAATAATCGGTGCGGGCCTGGTCGGTTGCGAATTCGCCGACGATCTTTCATCAAGCGGATTCGAAGTCGACGTTTTCGACATCGCGAGTCAGCCGCTGGGCCGGCTGGTGACGCCAGAATGCGGGAAGTGGATGGAGAAGGCCATGAAGGGAATCGCCTGGCATTGGGGGGTGAAGATCGCGAAAATCGAAAAGGGAAGCATCCTCCTCGAAGACGGCAGCGCTTTCCAGGCCGATATCGTTCTTTCCGCAGTGGGGCTGAAGCCCAGGATCGGGCTTGCGCAGGATGCGGGACTGGAATGCGCGAGGGGAATTCTGGTCAACCGGCAACTGGAGACGAGCGCACGGGATGTCTACGCAATAGGGGACTGCATGGAAATCGAGGGGCAGGTTCTGCCCTTCGTGATGCCCATCATGCACGCATCCAAAATACTCGCCCGGAATGTGCTGGGAGAAAGGGAATCTCTCGTTTACCCTGCGATGCCCGTGGTCGTCAAAACGCCTTCCTGTCCGGCTGTGGTTTCCCCGCCGAAAGCGGGTTCGAAGGGCGCCTGGCATACTGAAGCCGATGCCGAAGGCGTGAAATCGGTTTTTCTGGGCGAAGACGGGAAGATGCTCGGATTCGCGCTTTGCGGCAAGGCGGTATCCGAAAAGAATCTGCTTGCGAAGGAGCTTCCCGCCGTCCTTTCCTGATTGTTTGCTATGCTGGAAAGAGACAGGGGGAATCATGTTCGCTGACAGGGAGGAAGCCGCAAGGCTGCTTGCGAAAAGGCTGGCGCATTACAGGGGCAGGCATCCGCTGATACTCGCCATTCCGCGCGGCGCCGTTCCCATGGGCAGAATCATCGCCGCGGAGCTGCAGGGGGATCTCGACGTCGTTCTGGTGAGAAAGCTGCGCTCGCCCTACAGCCCGGAATTCGCGGTAGGATCGGTGGACGAATCCGGCTGGTGTTATGTCGCGGATTATGCTGCGGCCGAGGGCGCGGGGCCGGCATACATCGAGCGCGAAAAGGCGGCGCAGCTCGAAGTCATTGCCAAAAGGCGCGCCGGATACATGCCCCCGATCGACCCAGAAGGACGGATCGCCATCGTCATCGACGACGGACTCGCTACCGGTTCGACCATGATCTCGGCGCTTCACGCATTGCGTTCGAGAAATCCCTCGAAGTTGATCTGCGCGGTTCCGGTTTCCCCCCCCGAGGCGCTGGAGAAAATAAGGCCGCTTGCCGACGAAACCGTTTGCCTGGAAGTCCCGGAATGTTTCCAGGCTGTCGGCCAGTTCTACAGGGATTTTCCCCAGATCGAGGATGCGCAAGTGGTGAAGACGCTGAGGGATGCGCGCGAGAAGCCGTTCTCCTGAGATTCAGACGCGCTTCAAGGAAAGGTCGATCATCGCCTCGCTTTCCAGTTCCTGAAGCAGTTCGATGATGCGCGACGACTGGTGCGTCAGCATGCGCATCTGCCGTGTCAGCTCGCTTCTGGACAGGCCCTGCCTGGCCGATTCGAGCAGATCGAATCCTGCCTGGTGCAGGAGCCGGTGCGGCTCTTCGAGCCGGTCGAAAACCGGGTGCCCGCGAAATGCCTGGCCCACGCCGTAGTACCATCTCCCCAGCTTGCATTGATGGTGATCCACTTCCACATCGGAGGCGCGTATCGCTGCCTCATCGACCCTGCCATTGAAGGCGAGCGAAGTCACCCTGGAGATGAGCTGCTGGCGCCATTGCACATGGTCGAGAATCGCCATGTGGATGAGTCCGGTGGGCAGCCCCGTCCAGATCTGGTCCTTGCGGATGAACGCCAGGTAATCGTCCAGAGGCATCGGCTTCGCAATCCAGAAACCCTGAACTTCGCTGCATCCCGCGTGAAGCAGGAAGTCGTAGGCGGAGGCGGTTTCTATGCCTTCGGCCACGATTTCCATGCCGAGCTGGTGGGCCATGCGGATGCTCGCCAGGACGATGGTTGCGCTCCTTTCGGAATCGGACATGCGGCTGATCAGCCCCTGATCGAGCTTGATGATGTCGAAAGGCAGGCGGCTCAGCGTGTCGATCGAGGAATATCCCGTGCCGAAATCGTCCATCGCCAGGCGGATTCCGCTTTCGGCCAGTTCCCTCAGGTTGCCGAGGGCGCTGCTGTTGCCCAGGCCGATCACCGACGCCTCAGTCAGTTCCGCCCCCAGTCGAGCCAGATCGATCCGGCCAGAAGCGTCCTGGATGGCATGAAGGAGATGCCTGTTCTCGAAATCCTTTGCCGAGAGATTGAATGCAGTGACCAGCTTCGCGTTGACGTCGTTGACGATCAGGGCGTCGGTGACCAGCTTCGGGAACATCGCCAGGCTGATTTCGGTGATGAATCCGGTCGATTCGGCCAGAGGAATGAACCTGTTCGGCAGAACGATTTCGCCGTCGGTTCTGATCCAGCGTATCAGGGCTTCCGCCCCGCTGATTCTGCCTGTGACGAGGGAGATCTTGGGCTGGTAGTAATAGACGAATTCGCCGTTCTCGACAGCGGATTCCAGTTCATGCAGCTTCACGTCAGGCATCCTGTCGGAAGCGCCATTCGCTGCGCAGCAGGGCGTGCAGGGCCATGTCGTGAAAGCTGCCCTTCCAGAAGCCGAATTCGCGCATGGTCCCTTCCATTCTGAAGCCCAGGCCCGCCAGCACCCTGATCGAGGCGGCATTGTCGGGATAGGTCAAGGCATTGATCCGGTTGAGCCCCAGCGATGAAAAGCCGAAGCCGAGCAGGGCTCTGAGCGCCTCGGTCATGATTCCCCTCCCCCAGCATTCCCGCGCCAGATCGTAGCCCAGGGATGCGGAGAAGTATTCCGCGTTGAGGGCGAAAAGCCCGCAGCTGCCGATGATTCTGGAATTTCCCTTCAGGCAGATCCCGAGCCGCCCGATGGCAATGAAATGATCGAGCAGGATGCTCGCCTCCGAAAGTTTGGTCATGGTTTCGACTTCGTAATACCGCGTCACCTCGGGATTGGAAAAAATCGCCAGGAAGTCTTCGCCGTCCTCCTTTTTCAGGGGGCGCAATTCGAGCCGCTCCGTGTACAGGGAGGGGGTCATGATGTTCAGTTCCCCTCCGTCATGAGTTTTGCGAATGCTTCGGCCGGCAATGCTTTCGAGAATAGATAGCCCTGGGCGTAATCGCAGCCCATGGCAAGAAGCAGGTCGCGCTGCTGCATCGTTTCAACGCCTTCTGCGATGACATTCAGGCCCAGCTTGTGCGCCATGACCACGATGGCTTCGCAAAGGGCTTCGTCGTTGGGGTCGGTCGTCATGTCACGGACGAAGGAGCGGTCGATCTTGAGATACTGGATAGGGTATTGCTTGAGATAGGAAAGCGACGAGTAACCCGTGCCGAAGTCGTCGAGCGATATCTGCAGTCCGGCCTTCCGCATGGCATGAAGCCGATCCGTTGCGCTGCTATTCGTTTCCAGCAGCAGCCCTTCGGTGATTTCCACGGCGATGCTGCTGCCGTTCAGGCCGAGCCGTTTCAGGTAATTCGGCCATTCGCCGAAATGATCCAGAGTGCTGTGGAATTGCACCGGAGAGGCATTGACGCTGATCTGGAAGTCGGGAGAAAGTGCCTGAAGCTGTTTCGTCAGGCTCGCCGCTTCGCGGAAAACCCAGTCGCCGATCTCGTTGATCATGCCGGTTTCTTCGGCGAGCGGAACGAAATCCATCGGGCTGACCATGCCCTGCTCGGGATGCTGCCAGCGCAGCAGGGCTTCCGCCTTGTGAATGCGGCCTGTCGCAAGATCGACTATGGGCTGGAAATGGACTCTGAACTGTTTCTTGGCAAGCGCATTGCGCATGTCGGTGGTCAGCTTGAGGCGCTTCATGGCTTCTTCCTGAAGCTGCGGAGTGAAATAGCTGAAGCGGCTGCGGCCCCGACTCTTGGCTTCGTACATGGCCTGATCTGCATGCTTGATCAGGTTGTGCGCGCTGTCCGCATCGTCCGGATAGAGGGTGATGCCGATGCTGGCGGAAACATAGGCGATTTCGCTGCCCAGCTGGAAGGGTTCAGCCAGCCGGGCGAGGATGTTCTGCGCTGCATGATCGATGCGGGCCTTGTCGGACAATTCCCCAAGGATCACGGTGAATTCGTCGCCGCCGAGACGGGCCACGGTGTCCGATTCGCGCACGCAGGACTTGATGCGCTTTGCCGCTTCCATCAGCAGTTCGTCTCCGACATGGTGCCCGAGCGTATCGTTGATTTCCTTGAAGCGGTCCAGGTCGATGAAGAAAAGCGCCAGGGAATCCCTGCTGCGCTGCGCCTTCCTGATCTGCTGCTCCAGTTGTTCGCGGAACATGCGGCGATTGGGAAGCTGGGTGAGGGGATCGAAGTTGGCCTGCCGCCAGAGCATTTCATCCGACTGCTTCTTCTGGGTAATGTCGGAAAAAAGCGCCACCCGCTGATGCACCGATCCTGCTTCGTCGTAGATGGTGCTGATGGTCAGCCATTTGGCGATCAGTTCCCCGTCCTTGCGGCGGTCCCATACCTCGCCCTGCCATTGTCCGGTCTCTTCCAGCGCTTGCCACATCTGCCGGTAGAATTCGCCGTCGTGGTGCCCGGAGCTCAGCAGGTTGGGATTCTTGCCGATCATTTCTTCTGCGCTGTAGCCGGTCAGATGGGTGAAGGCCGGATTGACGGCGACGACGCGGTTCTCGGAATCGGTCACGGTCATTCCCTCGCCGATATTCTGGAACACCGTCATGGCCAGCCGCTGCTCTTCTTCCCTGCGCCTGCGCTCGGTGATGTCCCTGCAGAAGACGAATAAACGCCCTCCTTCCATCGGCCAGAAGCTGACGGTCACTTCGACAGGCCAGATTTTTCCCTCCCTGGTTTTGTGCAGGCTTTCGAAGCGGTCGTATCCGTTCTTCATCACGTTCTCGATGTGCTCAGCGGTCTCTTCGGGATTTTCCTTCGCTTCCAGGTCGGGGATGCTCATGGCGAGCAGCTCCTCCCGGCTGTAGCCCGAGAGCGCCACATAGGAGTCGTTGACTTCGAGAAGACGCCCCTGCATGTCCACCATCCAGAAACCTTCCGGTGAGGTTTCGATGATGCTTCGGTAGCGCGATTCCTTGTCTGCCAGTTCGCTTTCCATGCGTTTGCGTTCGGATATGTCGCGAACCACGCTGAGGATGAGCTCTTTTCCGTTCATTTCGATGAGGCTGGCGTTGATTTCCACGGGCATCACCAGGCGGTCCTTGCATACATGCGCCGCTTCGAACGAAGCGAAGCCTGTCCTCATGACATTTGCTACCCTTTCCCGGACCCTGGTCGCATGCTCGGCGGTGTCGAACTCGGCGATGCGCCTGCCCACCATTTCTGCCTTGGAGTAGCCCAGTCTTTCATGGCCGGCGCGGTTGATGTCGACGATGACTCCCTCTGTCGATAGCAGCATGATGCAGTCGTTGGCTTCCTCGAACAGGCGCTGGAACTTCTGCTCGCTTTCCATCAGTTTTTCGGTGAATGCCTCGTTCCTGCGGAATTCGGCAAGGATGCGGCGCGTGACCAGGAAAACCAGCAGGCTGATCAGAAGCGCCAGCCCTCCCAGCAGCCACCAGATTTCGCGCACCCTGGATGCAGATGCGGTAGACGCTTCCTTGGCGAAGAATCCGGCCTTTTTTCTGGCGAAATCGACGACGTAACCGGTATTGCCGAGGATCTGCCTGAAGAGCTGCTCTCCTGGGCCTGCCATCAGGCGCTTCGCCTCAGCCAGGTCGCCCTGCCGGATGAGGTCGATGACCTTCGATCTGAGCTGCTGCCAGATCGCCATCTGGCGGTCGATCTCGTCCACCCGGCTCATGTCCCCGAGGAAGGAAGAATGGATCAGCGTCAAATCCGACCTGACCCCGGCATCCAGGACGGATACCTCGCGAGCAAGCTCCGCCTGGTTCGCTGGGTCCAGGGCCATCTCCACCATGTCGTCGCGCATCGCGAGGATCTTGGCTTGCGCATCCATCGCGGTGTTGCTGACCCTGAAAGGGTGGGCGTAGAGGTCGCGGGAGATGGACTGAAGGCTTGCTATGGTCGAAACGACTGCCATCCCGAACCCGAAAAGGAGCGCCAGGATGATGAAATGCGTTGCGGATATCCGCAGCTTGAAGCTTCTTTTGTAAGGCATGAGTGTTGTGACCGGCCCGCAGGAAAACCACCCCTCGAAAGGGGATTATGCAAGTTCGTGCCGCATCCTGCAATCAGGAGGTTCTTTCCATGGCTGCGGCGAAGAAGGCGTCCGTGCCGTGGATGTCCGGTCGCAGCTCGAGATATTTGCCGGTATCCAGATCGATGTGCTGGGCTTTCAGTATTTCCGAAGCGTCGAGCAGGCTGAAGTCCGGATGCGACTCCAGGAATTTCGACACGATTTCCCGGTTTTCTTCCGGCAGGATGCTGCAGGTTGCGTAAACGAGGCGCCCTCCGGGCTTTACCAGCACGGAAGCCCCCGCGAGTATCGCGGCCTGCTTCGTCTTGAGTTCTTCGAGGCTGGCTTCCGACTGGCGCCATTTCAGGTCGGGATTCCTGCGCAGCGTGCCGAGCCCGCTGCACGGGGCGTCCACCAGCACCCTGTCGATTTTTCCGGACAGGCGCTTCACCTTGATGTCGTTCTCGTTCTGGATCAGTTGCGGATTGACGTTGCTGAGTCCGGAGCGCTTGAGCCTCGGCCCCAGCTTTTCCAGTCTTTTTTCCGATATGTCGAAAGCGTAGATTCTGCCCGTGGAATGCATCAGCGCGCCGAGCATCAGGGTTTTCCCGCCGGCCCCGGCGCAGAAATCGACCACCATTTCGCGCCGCTTGGGTGCGAGGAGATAGCCCAGCAGCTGGCTTCCCTCGTCCTGGACTTCCACCTTGCCCTCCAGGAAGAGGTCGTGCTCGTTGAGCGCGAATTTGTCCTGGATGCGCACGCCGGAAGGAGACCATCGCGTCGCCTCCCCGCCGAGCCTTTCCAGCACTTCCTCGCGCCTGGCCTTGATCGTGTTCACTCTCAGATCGAGCGGCGCCTTCTGCTGCATGGCCCTTCCCAGGGAAAGGATGGCCTCGTCGTTCATGGCGGGCTTGAGCTTCGAGACGACCCATTCCGGAAGCTCCGCCTTGACTTCTAGGGGCAGCGCATCCGCCGGGACGGCCTTGACCGCATTGAGCCATTTCTCCTCGGATTCGGAAAGATAGGGCTTGAGTTCCCGGAGGTTCATGCCTTCGATTCTGGAGAGATGGGCGAGCGCGATTTTCCTGGGCGTGCCTGCATTGCCGTCGGCTTGCTGTATGACATGGTCGATGAAGCTTTTCCTTCTCAGGACGGAAAACACGGTTTCCGCGACGAAGGCGCGCTCGGAGCGCCCGATTTTCGGATGGTCGCGGAAAAAGAAGCGCAGGGCCACGTCCGCGGGCTCCCTCAGGGGAAGAATCCTGCGCAGCGCTTCGACAGTCAGGTCGAGGCGCATTCCGTTGAGTTTTTTCATGGACGGTCGAAGTGAGGGTGGTTCGAGGAATCTTCGAATTGTACCTCAATCGCGCCTTATCGTCGTTTTCGGGCGCTAAAGAGCTGGCCTTCGACGGGCTGTCCGCTTTCCTTGCGGATGGCGGCGTTGCCCGCATGTGGCGGATCGAATCCGGCTTCATCGAGCAGCCTTGCGACATGAACCTCGCTGTGGCGGTATCTTCCCGTGATGCCGAGCTCGTAACTCTTGGAGTCCGAAGCGAGTTTCTCCGTCGTGAAAACGAATTGCCCGCCCGGGGCGAGGCGCGCAGAGATTCCCGAGAAAACCGGTTCGAGGTTCCCGAAATAGATCAGCGTGTCCATGCAGGCGACCAGATCGTAGCGGTCTTTGCCGTCGCCGAGAAATTCGCATATCTCGGATTTGACCAGAAAATCGTAGCACTGCCGCTTTCCGGCTGCATCCAGCATCGCCTGGCTGATGTCCACTCCGGTCAGGGTGAGCGCAACGGATTTCAGGATCTGTCCGTTGAGCCCTGTGCCGCAGCCCAGATCCAGCGCTTTCAGGCTGTTTCGGGCAAGGCCCAGCCGCTGCAATTGTTCCCGGAGCAAGCGGGGGCCGGCATATTCGAGTCTCGTCAGTATGGAATCGAATTGCGCTGCGAACCTGTCGAAAGCGGCCTCGACATAGCGCTCGGAGCAGCGTTCCGGCAAATCCCCCCTGAATGCCGCAAGCATGTGGCTTGCGACGGGGTTTCCCGGTTCTTCGAGCAGCCAGTTTTCCATGAGGGCAATCGCCCTGTCTTTTTCCCCGACTTCGCAGTATGCGATGCCCAGCTTGATTTTCGACTTGTCACTGGCGGGATCGGCGATGAGTCCCAGGCTGTTGAAATGCCGCGCTTCAGGAAACCTTCCTTGCGCGACGAGGAGGGCTGCGAGCAGGTAATGGGCATCCGGGCAGTGCGGGTCGATTTGCGACGCTTCCCTATAGAGCTCTTCCGCCCTGTCGATTTTTCCGGTCTTTTCGAACAGCGCGCCGAGACTGGTTTTGCAGAAATAGTTGCCGGGGGCGAGCTTCAGGGAATGCTCGAAGGCCGCAATGGCCTCGTCGCAGCGGCCCATCCTGTCGAGGACGATCCCGTGGTTGTAGTGCCATTCCGAATGGGAATTGTCGTGCAGCAGGGAGGCTTCGATGAGTTCGAGCGCTTCTTCCAGACGTCCCGTCTGCTGCAGCAGAAATCCCAGGTAATGCTTCGCCTTGGCCGAATCGGGATGGTGCGCTGCAATCTGCCGGTAAAGCGCCTCGCTCTCGGCATGGCGCCCCGCGAGATGCAGTCTCATCGCCCGATCCATGAGGTCATCGGCCATGGCTCTTCCTGTTGTGGGATGGCTCAATCTACCCCGGCATTTCGCGCCGCGTCAAGGCGCGCATTTCTGGTGCCCGGTCTTGAATATCGCGCTTACCTGACCGGGTTTCCCCAGCTTCCCTCGAAAAAGCGCGACTCCATGGGCTTTCTCGATCTGTCCGCGAGTTCCTTCTCCTTCAATGCCGCATCGAGGATGTCGGGAGAGGCGGGATGCCCCACCGCGATCATCGACATGCAGACATAGCGCTCGGGAATGGAAAAGGTCTTCCTGGCCTTTTCGGCATCGTATCCGCCCATCTGATGGGCGGAAAGATTCAGGGCGGCCGCCTGCAGAACCAGGTTTTCGGAAGCCGCTCCCGTGTCATATTGCCCGAAGCGGTTGGGAGAATCGTTAAACTCGAACAGCGTGTCGGCGAGGGAAATCATCAGAATCGGGGCGTTCTGCGCCCAGACCTGGTTTCCCGGAACCAGGCATTCATAAGCCTTCTGCCAGGCAGCCTGGTCTTCGAACTTGTCCCACACGATGTAGCGCCAGGGCTCGTCCCCGAAGCAGGAAGGTGCCCATCTCGCTGCTTCCATCAGGGAAAGCAGATCGCTTCTTGAGACAGGCCTGGATGCATCCAGGGCGCGCGGACTCCAGCGCTTCGCGATGATTTCGTTGACGGGATGCAGGGTTTTTGCCGGCTTTTGCATGGGAATTCCTTTCAGCTTTCGATGAGTCGCAGGTAGGGATGGGGTTCGAGTGCCGGGTAGTCGGTGTAGCCCGCCGCACCATCCCCGTAGAAGCTTCCTGGATCGGGTTCGTTGAGCGGTTTTCCCAGCCTGAAGCGTTCCGGGAGATCGGGGTTGGCGATGAAGAGCCGCCCGAAGGAAATCAGATCGGCGCCTTCGTTTTCCAGAATCATTTCCGCCTTCGCGAGATCGAACCTGCCGCCTGCGATCATTCTTCCCTTGAAGTGCGGCTTGAAGCGCTGCGCATTGTCCTTCAGCACGTCGCCTTCCTTGAGGTCGTCTTCCAGCGGTTCGACCATGTGGACATAGGCGATGCCCATTTCGGAGAGGCCCGATACGGCCTTGGTGAAGACGATCATGGGGTCGGCGTCGATCATGCCGAAATCGCGGTTCGAAGGGGAGAGCTTGACGCCGACCCGGTCCGCTCCCCAGATTTCCGACACCGCTTCGGCAACCTCGAACAGAAACCTGCATCGGTTCGCGCTGAGACCGCCGTACTGGTCGCGCCTGACATTGCTCCCCGTCTGCAGGAACTGGTCGATGAGATAGCCTCCTCCGGCATGGATCTCGACCCCGTCGAAGCCGGCGTCCTTTGCATTCTTCGCGGCAATCGCAAATTCGGCAACGATCTGCGCGACTTCCCCGGTCTCGATCATTCTCGGCACGGGAAATTTCTGGAATCCATCGGGCGTTTTGATCCTGCCGAGTGCGGCGATGGCCGAGGGCGCGACCGGAAGTTTTCCGCCGAGAAGATATGGGCTGGATACCCTGCCGCAATGCCAGAGCTGGGCGAATATCTTCCCGCCCTTTTCGTGCACGGCATCCGCGACGCGCTTCCAGCCTTCGATCTGGGCTTCGCTTCGGAGCCCTGGCGAGTTTTCGAGTCCCTTGCCCATCGTGGAAACCCAGACGCCTTCGGAGACGATCAGCCCCGCAGTGGCACGCTGGGCATAATACTGTGCATTGAGGTTTCCCATCACGCCTTCCTCGTCAGCCCGGGTGCGGGACATCGGCGCCATGACGATGCGGTTTGGAAGCGTAAGCTCTCCCAGTTGGAGGGAAGAAAAAAGGTTCGTCATGTCAGCCCTTCAAATCGAAAAGAAGCGCTTCTCCCGACCCTTCGAGGCGGATTTCGTCTTCCCCGCTGATTCTTGCGCCGTCTCCTGTCGACATGGCGATGCCGTTCAAGCTGATATTGCCTTGTGCCACATGCAGATAGGCCATCCTGCCGATCCCCGATTCGTGCGTGACTGCGGCCTTGTCGAGCAGGGCAGCGTAAACGTCGGCATCCTGGTTGATCGAGACCGAGCCGTCCCTGCCGGTTCTGGAGGCGACGAGGCGGAGCCGGTTCAGCTTTTCCTCAATGGGAAAATGCTTCTGCTCGTAGCCCGGAGCGAGTCCCTTTGCCTCCGGAAGTATCCAGATCTGCAGAAAATGCACGGGGTCGGTGCTGGAGGGATTGAATTCGCTGTGCAATACACCGGTTCCGGCGCTCATGCGCTGAACGTCTCCTCTCCTGATGGTCGAAGCGTTGCCCATGCTGTCCTGATGGGCGAGCTCGCCCTCCAGCACGTAGCTGATGATTTCCATGTTGTTGTGGGGATGCGTGCCGAATCCCTGTCCCGGCGCAACCCGGTCGTCGTTGATGACGCGCAGATCGCCGTAGCCCATTTGTTCCGGATCGAAATAATCGGCGAATGAAAAGCTGTGGTAGCTTTCCAGCCAGCCGTGCATGGCATGCCCCCTTTCCCCGCTCTTGCGCACGACGATCATGCTCCGCTCCCGATATCCTGCCTCACGTCATTCATGTCGAGCGATTTCGCCTGCCTGAGGACGTCTTCCAGGATCGGGGGAGGCGGCGCTCCCGCCTCCTTGAATACCAGAATCTTCTCGCGGAACACCAGCAGGGAGGGAACCGCCTTGATTTCGAATTCGCGGGCGAGATCGGGCTCCCGGTCCGCATTGACTTTCCCGAAATAGATTTCCGGGAAGCGCTCCGCCGCGCTTTCGAACACCGGGGCGAAGGATTTGCAGACGTCGCACCACGACGCATAGAACTGGATGATGACGATGTCGTTGCTGACGATTTCGTGTTCGAGGCCGTGCGGGCTCAATTCCTTGATGGGCATGGGGTTTTTCCGTCCTGTCTGATGTTTTTCTAGTCTAGCATGGCGGGAGGGTCGATTCCATGAGGGAGAGCAAAACATTCGCCTTGTGGCGTATTTCCTGGTATTCGGCATCCCGCTCGGAATCCGCGACGATTCCGCCTCCGGCCCAAAGCCTGATTTTGTTTGCGGATGCGGCCAGGGTCCTGATCATGATGCTGCTGTCCATGTTCCCGTCGAAGCCTATTCTGGCCATGGCGCCGCAATAGGGGCCGCGCCTGAATGGCTCGAGTTCTTCTATGATTTCCATGGCCCGGATTTTCGGGGCGCCGGTGATCGAGCCTCCCGGAAAGGCGCTTTTCAGGAGGGAGAGGGCGTCATGCGATGCGTCGAGTTGACCGCTTATTGTGCTGACCATGTGGTGCACAGAGGCGAAGTGTTCGATTTCGAAGAGCTTCTCGACCCTGACCGTCCCGGTTGCGCAGACTTTTCCCAGGTCGTTTCTCAGAAGATCGACGATCATGAGGTTTTCCGCCCGATCCTTGGGGCTTTCCGCAAGAGACCGGGCGAGGCGCGCATCTTCAGCAGGGTCGCTCGACCTCGGGCGGGTTCCCTTGATGGGTCTGGTTTGCACCCGGTTGCCCTGGCGTTCCAGAAAGCATTCCGGGGAGGCGCTCAATATCCGGCAGTGCGGGTTGGAAAAATAGGCAGAATAGGGCGCAGGGCTCGCCGCCCGGAAGGTTCGATAGAGCGTCCAGGGGTCTCCCGTGAACGGGGCTTCGAAGCATTGCGCCAGATTAACCTGATAGCAGTCTCCGGAGGCGATGTATTCCTTTATTTTCGCGAAAGCGATGCCATACTCGTCGAGCGATGGCGCGGCCTCGATTTTACCGGTCAGCCTGAAAGGCGCTTTCCGAGGATGTCTGAGAGGAGAGGAAAGCCTTTCGCGCAGCCCATTCCAGATTCCTTTTGTCTCCATATCGCGGCAGTTGGAAGCAAGATGCATGGTTTTTTTGAGATGATCGACGACTATTGCCCAGTCGTAGATTCCCACCGCAAGATCGGGAAAATCGATGTTCTTTCCGGTTTTGTCGATGCCGCTTGGCGCAAATCCCAGGTCGTACCCGAAATAGCCGATGGCCCCGCCCATGAAGGGAAGCGGGTTTTCCGCTTCGAGGGGAAGCAGCCTCTTTCTGAGCAGATCGAAGGGATCTTCCGCGGAAAGCGTTTTGCCGTCCCTGTCAGAAATTTCCGTTCTGCCGTTCTTCGTGACCAGGGTGGCGCAAGGCGCGGCGGCAAGGATGTCGTAACGCCCGAGGCCCGCGCTGTCGAGAAAAACCGGCCAGGGCAGATCCGAAATCGCCTCGAATACGTCCGGGACGCTTTCGGGATAGGGCATTTCAGCGATCATTTCAGCTCATCCCAGAGCTTGTCGAGGCGCTTTCCGGAAACCGGCATGGGCGTCCTGAGTTCCTGGGCGAAAAGAGAAACCCTGAGTTCCTCGATCAGCCAGCGGTATTCCTCCAGATCGGGGCGGTCTTCCTGCTTCAGGAAGCGCTGCCATCGTGGAGAAATTTCCGCCTGGAGCTGAGCGTCCCTGGGATTGGGCAGCTTCTGGAGTCGCGTCAGCATCGCTTTCAGGTAGCGCGGGTAATGCTTCAGGCGAGCGTAGCCTGCAGTGCCGACGAATCCGGGATAAACGAGGCGGGAGAGCTGCTCCTTCATGTCGGAGCAGGCCGGGCCTGCGGGGATTTTTTCCAGTTGCGATTTAACTTCGCTGTAAAGGCTCAGAATTGCGTCCAGCAGTTTCAGGATTTCGACGAGCCTCGCATGGAGTTCTGGCTTCGCTTTTTCGATCGCATCCGCGAATTCCTGCTTCGAGCGAGGAAAATCCAGGCAGGTTGCAGCGAGCAGATTGGACGCCTGCTCCCTGAATTCTGCGGCGCTGCCGAGGGAGGAATAGCGCATGCACAAGGCATTCCCGATGCCTTTTTCGAGCTGCTGGAACTGGGCCTTGAGTTCCAGCCTGAAAAGCCTGGACAGCCCGGATCGGGTCTGATTCCGGGCTTTTTCCGGGGTGTCCGCAAGGAGCAGGGAAACCGCGGAGCCCTCGTCGATCAGGGCGGGATACCCCGTCACATTCTGCCCGTTCTGCTCGAAAGTGATGCTTTCCGGAAGCTCGCCGAAGTCCCAGCCGGTCAACCCCTTCTTCTCGAAGGCCACGGCTTTTCCGAAGTCTTCCTCGGCAGCCTTGCCCAGCTGATTTTTCAGGGCATCCAGCTCGCGTCCCATGGCGGCTTCTTCGCCTTCGGCATCGACTATCCGGTAATTCATCCTGAGGTGGGGAGGGAGTTCCGGCCAGGAATCGATTTCGATTTTCAATGCCTCGCGCATCGCTTCCAGCAGCGGCCCGCTGGCGTCCATGCACCTGTTCACGCTTTCCGATACCGGGATCAGCTTCGTCCTCACGGCCTTGGGCAGGGACTTGATGAGGAAAGTGATCTTCTCCCGGATGAAGCCGGGCACCAGGCGGTCGAAGTCCGATGCTTCCATCTGGTTGAGCAGATGCAGGGGGATCGACACCGTGACTCCGTCCATGACATGCCCCGGTTCGAAGCGGTAGGTGAGCGCAAGCTTCGCTCCCCGGACAAGCATGCTGTCCGGAAACCGGTCGAGCGTCACGCCCTCGGCCTCGTGCTTCATCAGGTATTCCTTGGTCAAAAATAGCAGCCTCGGACGGTCTTTTTCGGCGTCCCGACGCCACTTCTCGAAGGCGGCTCCGTTGAAGATGCCTTGCGGAATCAGGCTCGAATAAAACTCGAAGAGACGGTGTTCGTCGACCAGCACATCGCTGCGTCGGGACTTGTGCTCGAGTTCCGCTATTTCATCGAGGAGATTGCGATTGTGTTCGAAAAAAGGCGCGCGCGTTTCGAATTCTCCTGCCACCAGCGCGCCGCGGATGAAAATCTCGCGGGATGCTTCGGGGTCGATGGGACCGTAATGCACTCGCCGCCTGGGGACGACGATCAGGCCGTAGAGGGTGATCTGTTCGAAGGCTGTGACCTGGGCGGATTTCTTCTCCCAGTGGGGATCGAGATAATGGCGCTTCAGCAGATGCTCGCCGGCCTTTTCTATCCAGGAAGGGTCGATCTCGGCCACGGTCCTTGCATAGAGCCTGGAGGTTTCGGTGATTTCGGACGCCATCAGCCATTTCGGCTTCTTCCTGACTTTCGATCCCGGAAAGATTCTGAACCTGATGCCCCTTGCGCCCAGGTAGCCGTCTTCCGTCTTGAAGCCAACGTTTCCCAGAAGCCCCGCGAGCAGGGCTCTGTGGATGGCTTCGTAGTTCGCCGGAACTTCGTTCATGCGCAGCCCCATTTCAGAGATCTGCGCATGGAGCTGCCCGTGCAGGTCGCGCCATTCCCTGAGCCTCGGGAGCGAAAGAAATTGCTTCCTGCATTCCTGGATGAGCTTCCTGTTGGAGAGTTTCTTCGACAATTCATTGAAATGCGCCCAGAGCTTCAGATAGCCCATGAAGTCGGAGCGCTCGTCGCGAAACGGCTGATGCGCGATTTCGGCGGCCTCGCGCTTGTCGGAGGGCACATCCCGCGGGTCCTGGATGCCAAGCGCGGAAGCGATGATCAGCACTTCGGAGAGGGCGCTGCCCGATGCCAGGATCATGCGGCCCATCCTCGGGTCGCAGGGGAGCGCCGCCAGCTTGAGCCCGGTTCTGGTGATTTTTCGCTTCTCGTCCACTGCGCCCAGTTCGTGAAGGAGCTGGTAGCCGTCGGCGATCATGCGCGGCGAGGGCGGGTCGATGAAAGGGAAATCCTCGATTGCGCCCAGCATCGTGCTTTCCATCTTGAGTATGACCGATGCGAGGGAGGATCTCAGGATTTCCGGGTCGGTGAATTCCGGCCTCGATTCGAAATCGGCCTGGGCATAGAGCCGGATGCACAACCCCTGCATCACCCGCCCGCTTCTCCCGGCGCGCTGGTTGGCCGAGGCCCTGGAAATTTTCTCGACATGGAGCTGCTCGACCTTGTTCCGGTAGCTGTAGCGGCTGATCCTGGCGAGCCCGGGGTCGATCACGACGCCGATGTTGGGAACGGTCAGCGAAGTTTCCGCGACATTGGTGGCGAGCACGATGCGCCTTTTCCCCCCTGTCGAAAAGACCCTTTCCTGCTCGGCAACGGAAAGGCGGGAATATAGGGGGAGGATATCCCTGTGGGCATGCTTGCGCAGCGCCTCGGCCGCATTCCTGATTTCGCGCTCTCCAGGGAGAAAAACCAGGATGTCGCCCGGATGCTTGTCGGCTTCATCCACTGCGGCGAGGATGGCGGCTTCCATGTCCGGATCTTCCTCTTCCTCGATCGGCCGGTAGCGGATTTCGATGGGATGGGATCTTCCGGATACCTCGATCACCGGGGCGCCCCCGAAATGGCGTGAAAAGCGCTCCGCATCGATGGTGGCGGAAGTCACGATCACCTTGAGGTCTGGGCGCTTCGGGAGAAGCGTTTTCAGGTAGCCGAGGATGAAGTCGATGTTGAGGCTGCGCTCGTGCGCTTCGTCTATGATCAGGGTGTCGTAGGCCCGCAGCAGTTTGTCGGACCTCGTCTCGGCGAGCAGTATCCCGTCTGTCATGAGCTTGATGGAGGCGCCTTCGCTCATCCTGTCGGTGAACCTGACCTTGTAGCCGACATGCTGCCCTAGCTCGGATTTGAGCTCCTTCGCGATCCTTCCCGCGATGCTTCGCGCGGCCACCCGCCTGGGCTGGGTGTGGCCGATGATGCCTGCCCTGCCGCGGCCGATTGCGAGGCATATCTTGGGGATCTGCGTGGTTTTTCCGGAACCCGTTTCGCCGCACACGACGACGACCTGATTTTGCAGGATCATGCTTCCGATTTCGTCCTTCAGCTGAACGACGGGAAGCGCTTCATCGAATGTCGGGACTGGCGGATGCCTTTCCTTCATGCGTCAATCCAGATGGGCGGCAAGCGTGGATACGAGGATGCGGCGCACGATCAGCACGATGAGCAGCGCAGAAAGGCAGCCTGCCAGGACGTCGGCGGGAAAATGCGCGCCCAGGGAAATTCGCGAAAGTCCTGCCCAGGCCACGAAAAACACTCCGAATCGCCTGAAGTTCCGGTTCAGCATCGGCCAGAGGCTGGCTATGGCGAGCATCGCGAAGGAAGCGTGGCCGGAAGGGAAGCTGTGGTGGTATTCAGGCCTTCCGAAAACATGCACGGAAGAGGGCGGCAGAGCGAGCAAAGGCCTGGGAAAATCGAGCCAGGGCTTTACGAGGCCGAGCATCTGTCCGTCCAGCATGTAGGCGATGCAAAATACCGAGATCGTCACGAGCCAGCGCACCGCCTTTTTCCTCGCCATGTCGGGATGCTCCTGCCCCGCGCCGGACAGGCTTCCGATTGCGAAAAGGCAGGCGAAGCCGAGATAGACCGGGAAATTGCCGTGTCCGGCGAGCAGCGTGCCGAGCATCATGAACCTGTCGGTGAAGGCGGTATGGATGCCGTTGATGGCATGGAAGAGCCAGATATTGGCGCCCCCCCAGTCGTAGAGGATGGCCTTCATCCGGCGAGTGCCGTCGCCCACATGACCGTGCCGCCCAGCGCGGAAACGATGGCCAGGACGAAAAGCCATTTCTTCCTGGTGAGTGCGGTGATCGATGCCAGCGAAATGGCGATCTGGATCAGGGTCATGGCCTGGGCGAGCCTGCGGCGGGGACGCATCAGCTGCTCGCTTTTCTCGTTGGCCTGGCTGGACGCTTCTTCGAGCTGATCGGCCTTCTGCTTGATGTCCTTTTTCTCAGTCTTGTATTTTTCGATCTGCTTCCTGTAATGGTCAGCCTTTTGAGGGTCTGCGAGATCGGAAGCGAGCTCCATCAAATGGCCCTTGTTGCTCACTGCCTGATAATAGTTCCACTGGTCGGAAGCCTGGGTTTTTTTCAATACGGCCTCGTTCTTGAACAGCATCGCTTCTTCCTGCGTGTCGCCGCCCTGGTAGCCGACTATCGCGCCGATGGAGGCGAGGATCGCGGTGAAGATCGCGACCTGCTGGGCAAGGGAAGAGCCGCCATGGGCTTCGTGCTCGATCTGGTGGGTTTCTGGCCCGTGTATGTGAAAGCCGTGCTCTGACATCTGGTCTCCATTTGAAGGTGTTCTGCATTATTATACCGAATGTGCACCCCGGCTTATGGCAGCGAAATGGATCTTTTCGAAATATCTGGAATACTGCTGAGCGCCGCGGCGTTCGGAAGCTATGTCAACGACAGGTGGATCAGGCTGCCCTCCTCGATCGGGCTGATGCTGCTCGCCATGGGGGCGGGTTTCATCGGGCTTGCGTTCGAGGGCATGGGGCTTGTCGACATCGCCCCGGTCGATGCCTTCTTGGGGCGTGTCGATTTCAGCGAGACGGTGTTTCACGGCATGCTGTCCTTTCTGCTCTTCGCAGGGGCTTCCCAGATCAGCGTGAACGACCTGAGAAGCGCCAAGCTCCCCATAGCGATCACGGCGACGGTCAGCACGCTGATCTCCACCCTCCTGATCGGCATGGTCTTCTACTTTCTGGCCCAGGCGATGGGCTTTCCCGGGGTGAGCCTGCTCTATGCCATGCTTTTCGGGGCAATTCTTTCCCCCACGGACCCCATCGCGGTGATCGGCATCATCAAGAAGATGAATGCGCCCAAGGCGATAGAAACCAAGATTGCCGGGGAGTCGCTTTTCAACGACGGCGTCGCGATCGTGTTCTATCTGACGATACTGGAGCTCATCGCGGGAAGGACAGAACCCACCTTCACCGGAGCCATGGAGCTGCTGCTGCAGGAAGCGGGGGGTGGACTGCTGATCGGCTGGGCGATCGGCTGGATTGCGCGCAGGATGCTGGCGAGGGTTGAGGCATACCAGTCCGAGCTGCTGATCACGCTGGCTGTGGCATCCGGCGGTTATCTGCTTGCCGAGAAGCTGCATGTCTCCGCGCCGATCGCGATGGTAGTGTCGGGGATACTCATCGGCAACAGGGGGCGGGACGCCCTCTCGGCAAGAAAGCGGGAACATATCGATTCCTTCTGGGAGCTGGTCGACGAAATACTGAATGCGGTGCTGTTCATGCTCATCGGGCTTGAAATGATGGTGATCAAGGTCGATCGGTCGACCGCGCTGCTCGGTCTTTTGTGCATCCCGGTGGCGCTTGCTGCGCGCTTTGTCAGCATCGCGATTCCGGTTCAACTGATGCGGCCGTTCTATGCCTTCCAGAGGGGGACCAGCGCAGTCATGACCTGGGGAGGATTGCGCGGCGCGCTTTCGATCGCCATGGTCCTCGCGCTCACCCGCCAGGACATCAAGACGGTTTTTCTGCCCTGCGTCTATTTCGTCGCCGTGTTTTCCATCGCGGTGCAGGGAATGACATTCAGCAGGCTGCTGAAGAAATATGGCATGGCCTGAAGCGCCGCCGGAGGCTGGCGTTTGGTGTTAGAATTCAGGTCTGCCGTTTTCCGATTTCCGCCATGTTCTCCAAGCTCAATCCACCGCAATCTTCAGCCGTCAGGCATATCGACGGCCCGCTCCTGGTGCTTGCCGGCGCGGGGAGCGGCAAGACCCGCGTGATCACGCACAAGATCGCCTATCTGATCGAGGAATGCGGCTATTCCCCTTCCCATGTCGCAGCGATCACCTTCACCAACAAGGCAGCGAAGGAAATGCAGGAGCGGGTGGGCAAGCTGCTCAAGGGAAGCGGGAAGGGACTGACCCTGTCGACCTTCCATTCTCTGGGGCTTGCCATGGTGAGAAGCGAATCGGAAAAGCTCGGGCTCAAGTCGCGCTTTTCCATCCTCGATTCCGCGGATGCATCGGGCATCCTGATGGAGCTTTTCAAGACCACGGACAAGAAGCTGGTGAGATCGCTCGCTTCCCGGATTTCAGGATGGAAAAACAATCTGGTCTCCCCGGATGCCGCCCTCTCCGGGGCAAGGGACGAGGAAGAACACCTGATGGCGCGGGTCTACCGCGATTACCAGGCCACCCTGCAGGCTTATCAGGCGGTCGACTTCGACGACCTGATCCGGCTGCCGGTCGAGCTTCTCGCCAACGATCGCGAGGCGCAGGAAAAGTGGCAGGGAAGGCTGCGCTATCTCCTGATAGACGAATACCAGGATACCAATCTTTCCCAGTACCGCCTGATCAAGCTCCTGGCAGGATCAAGAGGAGCGTTCACTGCGGTGGGGGACGACGACCAGGCGATCTATGCCTGGAGGGGGGCTTCCAAGGAGAACATCGCCGAGTTGAGCCGCGATTATCCCAATCTGGAAGTGATCAAGCTGGAGCAGAATTACCGCTCCACGGTCAGGATACTGAAGGCCGCCAACAGCCTGATTTCAAACAATCCCAAGATTTTCGAGAAGAAGCTCTGGTCGGATCTCGGGCACGGGGAGCCGATCAGGGTGGTTGCGGCAAGGGACGAAGAGCACGAGGCGGAAACCGTGGCGAGGTCGCTGCTCGCACACAAGTTCGAACGCAGGGGAAAGTTTTCGGACTACGCTATCCTCTACCGGGGCAACCACCAGGCGAGGCTCTTCGAACAATATCTGCGGGAGGAGAAGGTGCCCTACCGGGTCAGCGGCGGCCTTTCCTTCTTCGATCGAAGCGAAATCAAGGATATCGTCGCCTACCTGAGGCTGCTCGTGAATCCGGACGACGATCCCGCTTTCGTGCGCGCGGTGACCACCCCGAAGCGCGGCGTGGGGAACCAGACCCTGGAAGCCTTGGGGCGCTATGCCGGAAAGCGCCACGCGAGCATGTTCGAGGCGGCTTTCGAGGCGGGATTTGCCCACGAGATTTCTCCAAAGCAGATGGAGCCATTGCTCGCCTTCTGCAATTTCATCAATAATCTGCAATTCGAAGCCGGAAAGGCCCCCGCAGGGGAGATCATCAACGATCTTTTGAAGGCGATAGGCTACGAGGCCTATCTTTTCGATTCAGATGAGCCGAGGCAGGCGAAATCGAAATGGGAAAACGTCACGGATTTTTCTGCCTGGATCGCGAAGAAGGGTGAAGAGGAGGGCAAGAATCTGGTCGAACTCACCCAGACGATCACGCTCATGAACCTGCTCGATCGGCAGGAGGAAGACTACGACGCGGTGCAGCTTTCCACGCTGCATGCCGCGAAGGGGCTGGAATTCAAACAGGTTTTCCTGGTCGGGGTGGAGGAGGGGATACTGCCGCATCAGGAATCCATGAGCGAATCCGGCATCGAGGAAGAGCGGCGCCTGATGTACGTGGGGGTGACGAGAGCGAGGGAGGGTCTTGCCATAAGCTATTGCCAGAAGCGCAAGCGGGCGAAGGAGATCCAGGTTTGCGAGCCGAGCCGGTTCATCGCCGAACTGGGGGAAGACCTGAAGTTCTCCGGCACGACCGTCACGAAGTCGATGGGAAACGAGAAGCTCGCCATGCTCAAGTCGGCGCTTGCAGGAAACGGATCAACATGAAAGGAAGAAGAAAATGACGAAGCAGATCATCAGCACAAGCGCCGCGCCCAAGGCGATCGGCACCTATTCCCAGGCCGTGCGCGCCAAGGACACGGTTTACCTTTCCGGACAGATCGGGCTCGACCCGTCCACCATGCAGCTCGAAGAGGGGGTGGAGGCGCAGATCCACCGGGTTTTCGGGAATCTCTCGGCGGTCGCCAAGGCATGCGGCGGGTCCCTCGGCAATCTCGTCAAGCTCAACGTCTACATGACCGATCTTGCCCATTTCCCCAAGCTCAACGAGATCATGGGGAGCTATTTCACCGAACCCTATCCCGCCCGCGCCGCAGTCGGGGTGGCGAGTCTTCCGAAAGGGGCGCAGGTCGAAATGGACGGCATCCTCGTTCTCGGCATAGGCGATACGGACAAGGACTGAGTGAAGGACAAGCTCGCCAGGCTCGGCATCCATTCCCTCTGGGACAGGGTGCTCCATCTGCCCCTGAGATACGAGGACGAGACGCACCTTTGTCCGATAGCGGATGCGCCGGCGGGGCAGACCGTCCTCGTCGAGGGCGAAATAACCGAATCCGGGGTAAGATTCCAGGGCAGGCGCATTCTCGCCTGCAAAATCGAAGACGGCAGCGGCAGTCTCGAAATCCGTTTCATGAATTTCTACCCGAGCCAGGTGAAGATGCTGGAGAAGGGCAAGAGAATGCGCTTCTTCGGCGAAGTGAGGGCGGGCTTCTTGGGCAAGGAAATGATCCATCCCAAGGTCTCGAAAGCCGGGATTGAACTCAACGACGCGCTGACCCCGGTCTATCCGACAACCGCCGGACTGACCCAGATGAAGCTGAAAATGCTGATCGACGAAGCGCTCGAATCGGTGGCGCTTTCCGAGACCCTGCCCCAGGTGATGCTTTCCCGGCTTTCCCTGCCCGGATTCGAGGAGAGCATACGCTTCTTGCACGATCCTCCGCCGGATGCCGAAAGATCGGAACTCGACAGCCGCACCCATCCTGCCTGGACCAGGATCAAGTTCGACGAACTGCTCGCCCAGCAGCTTTCCATGCGGCTCCACTACAGGAACAGGAAAGGCAGAAGCGCTCCGGTATTCCGGACGCAGGGGAAGCTCGTCGAGGCATTGCTCTCCTCCCTTCCCTTCGAGCTCACCGATGCGCAGAAAAGGGTTTTCGAGGAGATCGCACGGGATCTCGCCAGCGGAAATCCCATGCAGCGCCTGCTTCAGGGGGACGTCGGCAGCGGCAAGACGATCGTTGCGGCGCTCGCATCGCTCCTTGCGATCGAGGCGGGATTCCAGGCTGCCGTGATGGCCCCGACCGAGATCCTGGCCGAGCAGCATTTCGACAAGTTTTCGAAATGGCTGGAGCCTCTGGGTGTCAGGACCGCCTGGCTTTCTTCCAGCCTGAAGAAGAAGGACAAGGAAGATGCGCTGCAGAAAATAAAGCGTGGGGAAGCCGATCTTGCCATAGGCACGCATGCGCTGTTCCAGGAACAGGTCGCTTTCGGCAAACTCGGGCTTGCAATCGTCGACGAGCAGCATCGCTTCGGCGTCCACCAGAGGCTCGCGCTGCGCCAGAAGGGTTCGAGCGAGCCGCACCAGCTGATGATGAGTGCGACCCCGATACCGAGGACGCTCGCCATGAGCTATTATGCCGATCTGGACGTCTCGGTGATCGACGAGCTTCCCCCCGGGAGGACCCCCGTGGTGACCAAGCTGGTGTCGAGCGACAGGCGCGAGGAAGTGATTTTCAGGGTGAGAAGCGCATGCCTCGAAGGCAGCCAGGCGTACTGGGTCTGCCCCCTGATCGAGGAATCCGAATCGCTTCAGCTCCAGACGGCGATCGACACGCATGCAAGGCTCGTCGGCGATTTCCCCGAGATCAGGGTCGGGCTCATGCACGGCAGGATGCCCAGCGGCGAGAAGGCCGCCGTGATGCGCGAATTCCAGGAGGGTAAAATCCAGCTCCTGGTCGCGACCACCGTGATCGAGGTCGGGGTCGACGTGGCAAATGCCTCCGTGATGGTCATCGAGCATGCGGAAAGGATGGGCCTTTCACAGCTCCACCAGCTTCGCGGGCGGGTGGGCAGGGGGGCCGCCAACAGCGTCTGCCTGCTGCTCTACCAGGCGCCGCTCGGCAGAACCGCGCGGGAGAGGCTGAAGGCGATATTCGAGACTTCCGACGGCTTCGAGATCGCAAGGCGCGATCTCGCCCTGCGCGGTCCCGGGGAATTTCTCGGGGCAAGACAGAGCGGCGTGCCTATGCTGAGATTCGCCGATATCGGCGAGGATGAATTGCTGGCTGAGGCGAGAAAGGCTGCCGACGAACTGCTCGCTTCCGACAGGGAGGCGGTCAACCGGCATCTCGAACGCTGGATGGGCGAAAAATCGGAATATCTGCGGGTATGATGAAAAACGACTGGAAAAAGAGCCCGCTGGGAACAGCGCGCGGACTTTCGAAATGGGTGAGGGACAGGGGCTCGCTCACCGAGCGCATCATGGCGAAGTGCGGGGATTTCGGCGTGAGGCATGTGGCGAACCGCTACGCCAGGGTCAATCGGGACGAAGCCCGAAGGATAGGGGTGAATCCGAAAGCATTCGCGCTGGTTCGCGAGGTCTATCTGTGCTGCGGCGAAAAGCCCGTCGTTTTCGCCCATTCGGTGGCCGCAAGAGCCAGCCTGAAAGGGCCCTGGCGCAATCTGGCCGCTCTTGGGCAGAAGTCGCTGGGAAGCGCTTTCCTTTCGAATCCCAGGGTGAAGCGGGACGATCTGGAATTCTTGCCGATATCGAAGCGCCATCCGCTCTATGCCAAGTCCTGCCGCTTCATGGCCCATCGCCCGGCGAGACTGTGGGCGAGGCGCTCCCTGTTCGGGCTGGGAAGAAGCGAGATCCTGGTGACCGAAGTGTTTCTTCCGGAAATTCTGGGGCTCTCTTGAGCAAATGGGCGCTCTATGCGAGGCTGATGCGGATCGACAAGCCGATCGGAACCCTGCTGCTGCTCTGGCCGACATTGTGGGGGCTGTGGATCGCATCGAACGGGCATCCACATCCTGCCGTGCTCATCGTATTCGTCCTGGGAACGGTATTGATGCGCTCGGCCGGGTGCGTCGTGAACGACTATGCCGATCGGGATTTCGATCCGCATGTCGAGCGCACCAGGGAAAGGCCGCTGGCTTCCGGCAAGGTCACCAAGAAGGAGGCGCTGGTTCTTGCCGCAGCGCTTGCCCTGGCTGCCTTCGCGCTGGCGCTTCTCCTCGACCGCCTGGCGATCTTGCTTTCTTTCGCAGCCCTTTTTCTTGCGGCGAGCTATCCCTATACCAAGCGCTTCTTCGCGATCCCCCAAGCCTATCTCGGGATCGCATTCGGCTTCGGCATTCCCATGGCCTTCGCGGCGGAGACGGGATCGGTTCCGGCTGTCGCATGGATCATGCTCGCCGCGAACCTGTTCTGGACCGTCGCTTATGACACGGAATACGCTCTGGTGGACAGGGAGGACGACATCAGGATAGGCATCCGGACTTCGGCGCTCACCTTCGGCAAGTATGACATTTTCGCCGTCATGCTCTGCTACGCGACGATGCTCGCCATACTGGCTTCCGTCGGGATCGAACTCGGGCGCGGCGCGTTCTATTATGGCGGGCTTCTCGCCGCTTTCTTCGTGATGCTCTACCACTACACCCTGATCAGGAATCGGGACCGGATGCGGTGCTTCAGGGCGTTCCTGCACAACAACTGGGTGGGAGGGGCGATCTTCCTGGGGATTGTCCTCGACTACCTGTGAACCGCTCGTGCGCGAAAATCGACCGCATGTCGGGTCGCTCTTGCGCATCGAAACAGCCGCGATTAAATTGGGGCCACATGTTTTCGAATCGGGAAAGGGCCATGGCAGTGAACAGACAGGAACTGGCAGCGCGCATTTCGGCGAAGCATCCCGGCCTGACGGAGAAGGATGTCGACCTCGCGGTCGGCCTCATCCTCGGGGCAGTGGGATATGTCCTCGCTGGAGGCGGGCGCACCGAGATCAGGGGGTTCGGCAGCTTTTCGCTGGCGCGCCGCAACGCGCGAACGGCCAGAAATCCGAAGACTGGCGAGCCTATTTCGGTTCCCGAAAAGAACGTTCCCCATTTCAAGCCCGGAAAGGAATTGAAAGAGCGCATTTCGGGAAATGAGCATGCCGGAACTTGAAGCCTGGGAGATTGCCGGGTTATGCAACTTCGAAAGAAAGGATAGAGAAATGAAGCGAAAAATCGCAATGCTTTCCATCGTGTCCGCCTTGGCTTTCGCACCTCTTCCCGCGCGAGCCGACATCACGGCAGGTGGGGCGCTGGGGGCGGTTGCAGGCGGGCTGCTCGGCAGCCAGGTGGGTCAGGGCAACGGCAGAATCGCGGCCTCCGCCCTGGGGGCCGTGCTCGGGTTCAACGCAGGCCAGTCGGTGTCCCAGCCGGTCTACGGTCCGCCTCCGGGACGGGTCTACATGGCTCCTCCCCCCGTCTATGCCGCCCCTTATTACAGGGGGGAAGACGACGGCTACAGGTACTATCGCCGAGGGGACGACGACTGAGGGCGGAGTCAGCCGCTGACGAGAGAAAGGGCGAGAAAAAAGAGCGCCGCAGCGAGGGTCGCCGAAACGAGATCGGCGACTCCCGGTTTCAAATCCTCCAGCTCCATGCGCATATGGCCTCCGCAGAGAATGCTCCTGATACAATGTTAGTCCCGATTTCGGAAATCGCCACTTGCAAAAGAGAAAATAATTGATTGCGTCCAGTAGAGCAGGAATTGGCATCGCGCTGGCGTTTTTCGCCATGAATCTGGCAGCCGACCGGGCTGCAGCATTCGACTTTTTCCCGAGGCACGCTTCCCATTCGGAGACCGGCAGCCAGGCCGCTCCTGCCGCAGAGGAAGTCGATCTCCACGGCAAGGCCATCGTGGCATTCAGTCCGAACGGTGAGGCGACGAGCGTGGTCGTCGATGCGATCGGGCGTGCGCGGAGCCAGATTCTGGTGCAGGCCTACAGCTTCACCAGCAAGCCGATTCTGGCTGCGCTTGCCCGCGCGGAAGAGCGGGGGGTGGATGTCGAAGTCATCGTCGACAAGAGCAACGACAGGGGGCGTTACTCCGGGGCAACCTACATGCGCAACCACGGCGTTCCCGTGTGGGTGGACGACTCGGTGCGCATCGCGCACAACAAGGTGATGATTTTCGACCGAAAATCGGTATTGACGGGGAGCTTCAATTTCAGCGCTGCAGCGCAGAAGAGCAATGCAGAGAATGTGTTGCTGGTCGAGAATTCTCCCGAGCTCGCCGCCCTTTACATGAACGACTGGAAGTGGCGGCAGTCCCTGTCGAGAAGGCTGCCGTGACGGGACATCGAGCGCGGCGGCAATCAGTAATGGCTCATGTTCCAGCGGATATACTTCGATTGCTGTCGAAGCCTCAGAACTATGTCGGGCAGGAGCGCATGCTTCTTTTCGGTAAAAATCGCGCTGATTCCTGACGTATTCAACCCTGTCGCCAGGGCTATGTTCTTGATTCCGATGTTGAGCGCCTTGCTGAATTTCTTCGTCTCGAATGGCTTGGCGGTTTTTGCCGATCCACGCCGGATATCCTCGACGCTGAAATTTTCGAGGATTTCCAGCGTTTCTTCGCTGGAAAGGCCCGTTTCCGAAGCAATCAGGCCGATCGCTTCCTCGACGATCGCTGTGAGCTTGGCGATGTCATTCTCTTCCGTCTGTTGCGTAACGGCATACGGCAGCATATTTCCTCCATCGTTTTGACCATGCCGAATAATATATCACAAAGTGATATAAAATGTGCAACTGCAGGGTTGAAATTGAAAAACGTCATGGTGAAAAGGAAGCACGCGCTTTCGGTTCCGTGGTTCGTGGCGAAGCCGTTCCAGACATCCGGACAGTTGAACGGTAGATGGCGGGTTTCAAGAGAATGCAGCCGTAGGTCCAGAGCGGCCGATGGGAATCAAATCCGTCAGTCAGAAAGACGGCAAACAACGGTCATTCAGCCTGTGATGTGAATTACCAGGGGCAGTAGGGTCAGGTCTCACAATCCAATACTTTGCTGGATTGTGAGACCTGACCCCGGCCCTGCTAAAGAATAAATGCCTAACGTGGAAGTGAGCAGACGGCGCGGCTTTTCGAGCAGGTCCGCTCGACTGTAGGGTTATGCCGCACGGTGCAAAACCATCCCATTCTTGAGCATGAGTTGCTGAACCTGTGTGAAACCGGCGTGAAGCAATGCTGCTCTTTGTTCAGCAACCGACATAAAGAGTTGATCGTTTTGCATACCGCCCTCGCCAGAGTGGTGATCGCAGACCAGATAGAACCCGCCGGAGACAAGTATCGTTTTGACCTGAGCGTGAAACTCTTGTGCGTAGCGCTTGTGGCGCAATTCATGTACCGCCTGATTGGTGACAACGCAGTCGAATTTGCCGAGCCCAACCGGCCAAACTGGTCCCTTGAAGTTGCGCTCGACGAATTCGGCACGGTGGGCCAGGGTGCCCAAGCGGACTTTGGCCAGCTCATGCATGGCGGGGGAGAAGTCGAGCAATGTGCAAGTAATACCACCAAGCGATTCGAGCAACGCCTTGGCCAAGAACCCCGGACCGGAACCAAGCTCAAGGACGCGATTTACTGGCAAGGATGAGGCGGCAACTTCACTACAAATGGCGGAGAAAAATTCGATTCGCCAAGGACGCTTTGTCATCGACGATTGCTCCCATTCCTGGGCATCAGCCATGGTGCGCAGATCAATGGGGCTGGGTACGTCGGTAGTCATCTCATGCGGCATAACGTGGAGTTGAGCGGCCTGCGCGGCTTTTCGCGCAGGTCCGCTCGACTGCCGGGTTAGGGCCGGCGGAGTTCAATGACATAGTTGTTTCCATCGAACTTTGTGACACGGCCCACCATGTTCTCCAAGACGTGAAATGTCTTCTTGATTTTGCTTGCGTCCGACTCGCGCTCGACGGCGTCGGGGTTCTCAGCCGTTGCAACCACCATTCGCACGGGCAGCGCCTCTGAGAATGCCTTCGACAAGTGCGACTCAAGCAACTTGTTGCCAAGGTCGTTTCCCACCCACCGAGAGAGACTGTCTTGGTACAGCAAGACACCACGGCCGCCGCTCTTGAAATATTGCGCCCACCCGCTCATTACAAAGGCACCGTCCTCTGCGATGGCAGAGACGGCCCACATGGGGTTATCAAGCTTTGCTTTGCACTTGGCAAATGCGTCAACGAATCCGATATTGGCCATGGCGGTTGTGTGAAGGCCCTAACTTGAAGTAGGCATACGAAATGACGGAAATAAAAACATCGCGTGACACCTATTCTGGAAATCGTCTCATAATGATCTAAATTTTTGGGAAATTCAATTTTTATGGCCTCCGAAAATGGACGCAACCAAATCGGAACATCATCCGAAACTGCTCGAACAGGTTCGGGGCAGGATTAGGGCAAAGCATTACAGTTACCGTACCGAACAGTCCTATTCAGACTGGACCAGGCGAAAAGCGCCATCCTGTTCCTATACAAGGAAGTGCTGGAAATGAAGTTGCCCTGGCTGGAAAACGTGACCCGGGCAAAAATGAAAAAGGCCTGCATTGTCGCAGGCCTTTGATATTGTGGTGCTGATGAGAAGAATCGAACTTCCGACCTACTGATTACGAATCAGTTGCTCTACCGACTGAGCTACATCAGCAATCGAATCCGGCATTATAAAG
>JAJZQY010000036.1 GCA_021806605.1 Pseudomonadota bacterium | reverse complement strand
AAGATGATCCGGGGTGGGGGGGTGCTCGGCAAAAACTCCGCCGTCCTGTCCGTAGGAGTCGAGCGCGGATTCGGGGTAGAAACCTTTCATGGCCAGAACCTGAAACAGCGATGGCGCGCCATGCCCCTTGCTCAATACGAACCGGTCCCTGCCTGGGTCTTTCGGGCGTGCCGGGTCGATTTGCAAGCTGTGGAAATAGGCCGCCACAAGCATGTCCACGCAAGAAAGGCAGGAACCCAGGTGCGGGGTTTGCGTTTTGTGGGAGTTGGAGATGATGCGTCGGCGGATGTCGCGCGCAATATCCTGCAATGCTGTCAGTTCCATCGGGGGCTCCGCACTTAAGGTTTGTGGATATAATCCCAGGGTTCGTGCCTCAGGACTTCAAGATTCGACTTTACCCAGGCAATGCAGTCGTCCAGTCCTTCATCCAGGGAAACCCGGTCCTGCCACCCGAGGCTGGCCCGGAGCTTGGAGCTGTCCAGCATGTAAGCGGCGTCCTTGCCCAGTCGCTCGCCGACCACCTCGACGCAGGCGTCGAAGTCGGCGCCGAGTTTCCGGCAGATTTTCTCGACCAGTTGCCGCACGGTCACGATTTCGTCGGTGGAGATATGGTACGTTTCGCCGGATTTTCCCTGCGTGGCGATCAGGTGCGTGGCATTCGAAACATCCTTCATGTGGATGAAGGATCTTCTGGAATGCCCCCCTCCGTGAAGCTGGAGCTTCTTTCCTGTCAATATCGACAATATCGTCCGCGGAATGATGCGATAGAGCTGCTGTCCCGGCCCGTAGACATTCGCCGCACGGGTGAAGACAACCGGAAAATTGTAGGCTTCGAAAAAAGTCTTCAGGCTCATGTCTCCTGCGGCGCGGGACACGGCGTAAGGCGTGCTGGGATTGAAAGGCGTATCTTCCCTGATGAAGCCGTTCGTGCTGCCATAGACTTCCGGCGTGGTCACGTGCACGTATCTCTCGAGAAAATCGCAATGCCTCAGGCGGTCATGCAGACGCACCGTGGAAACCACGTTCGTCATGAACCAGTGGTCCGGATTTTCCCAGCTCTGGGCAACCATGCTTTGCGCCGCAAAGTTGACGACATAGCCGGGCTTCTCCTTGTTGATCAAATCCATCAGTTCGTCCAGATTCGAGTTCAGGTCGAAATTGTAAAACCTGAATCCGGCATCCTTGCCGTGCCATCTGTAGGGAAGAAATGCCTTGTGCGGCTCGACCGAGCGGCTTGTCCCGATGACTTCGTGCCCGAGGTCGAGCAGGAAATCGACGAAGCTTGCGCCGGAGAACGAGTTGCTGCCGATAACGAGATATTTGTCCTTCATCATTCTTTCGCCAGGGAATTGTTTTGATAAAGCCATTGCATCACCATGTGGCCGACGATCAGCTGCATGTCCTCGGCGATCTGCATGTCGTCCACCGCGAAATGAATGGGCACGTCAGCCATGTGCATTGCCTTTCCTCCGGTGAAGCCGAGCACTGCAAAGCTCTTCATTCCCATCTGCCGCGCCTGCTCGAGCGCCTTGACGATATTGGGAGAGTTGCCGCTACCGGAAAGCACGATGAGCACATCCTTTTCTCTCGCCAGAACGGCCAGCTGGTGAGAGAAGATATCCTCATAGCCCTGGTCATTTGCAAGGCAGGTGACCACCGAGCTGTTTGCCGGGAGCGCAGCAACGCGCAAGGCATGCCCCTTCTGCTTGGAAACTCCGTAAAGAAGGTCGTTTGCAAGGTGAATGGCATTGCCCGCGCTTCCGCCGTTGCCGCAAAGAAAGACCTGCCGCCCCGCCTTCCAGCAATCGAGAAGCTCGCTCGCAAGGATCTCCACGGAAGTCCAGTCGGCTTCCGACAGGATGGCCTGCAGGCGGCGAGAGTAATCCAGGAAACCGTTCATGGGAGAGGTCATTTTGCCGATTGCTGCTGCATGGATCTGAGATTGTAATAGCGATCTTCGTCCTTCAGAACGCCTTCGCGGTATTTCTCGATAATTTCGCAAATGGCATCTTCCACCTTTTTCTTGGGCTTGAATCCCGCAGCGAGCAGTTTGTCTGAGTTTACCCGATACGAACGCGGATCGTTCGACGGCGTGACGACGATCTCCGCGGGAATATGGCGGCTGACCATGTTGGCGATATCCAGGATCGAAATGTTCTCGAACCCTGCATTGTAAATTCCGGTCACTTCAGGATGCTCCAGCAGGAACAGGTAGCAGTCGGTAATGTCGTCGATGTGGATGTTCGGTCGAATCTGGGTTCCGCCGAACACCGTGATTTTCCCCTTGGTCAGCGCCTGCATCGTCAGCATGTTGACGGAAACGTCGAGGCGCATCCGGGGCGAATAGCCGCAGACGGTCGCGGGGCGGATGATCTGCACGATCATTTGATCCGAGTAGCTCAAAAGAACGCGCTCGCCGACCATCTTCGTCTTGTTGTACTCGGAGATGGGCTTGAGTTCGAGGTCTTCCGTGACCTGTGCCTCTTCCTTGACCCCGTAAACGCTGCCCGAGGAAGCGTAGATGAAGCGCTTGACGCCTTTTCTCGCGGCCTTGTCGGCGAGCTGCATGGTCGCCAGCGCGCTGATTTCCCATGTCAGTTTCGGGTCCAGGTCGCCGCAGGGGTCATTTGCCACCGACGACAGGTGGATGATGGCGTCCACCCCGGAAAGGTCGATGGCGTCGATGTCGCGCACGTCTCCCCGGACAACATTCAGTTTCGGGTGAGGGGAAAGGAAGTTTCCGAACCACATGATATCCAGGGCAACGACTTCATGCCCGAGATTCAGCAACTTGGGCACCAGCACGGTTCCCTTGTATCCACATGCACCCGTAACCAATATTTTCACGTTAAATCCCCTTTCAAAATGACATTCAGCGAAATCATAGAGTATCAACCTGGATCAAGCTCCCGTGTTCCAGATGGAAGATCCGGTTGCAGTTTTTCTCCAGGAGCGCCCTGCTATGGGAAGCCAGAACGAGTATCTTGGCCGAGTCCAGCATTTCCCCGAGCCTGGCTTGCGCTTTCTTCGAGAAGCTTTCATCTCCCACGCTCAGCCATTCGTCCATCAGAACGATATCCGCCTTGACCGCAGTAGCCACGGCAAAGGGTATGCGCATGTGCATACCGCTCGAATACGTGCGCAGCGGCATCGACAGGTATTCTCCCAGCTCGGTGAATTCGGCGATCTCCGGCATCAGCCTGGCGATTTCTCCGGACCCGAGCCCCATGAGGGTGCAGATCATGACGATGTTTTCATAGCCGGTAGCCTCGCTTTCCATGCCAAGCGTGATGCTCAGCATCGAGGCCACCGATCCTTCCATGTCGAGCGTACCGGAAACGGGTTCGTATCCCCCCGCCAGTACGCGGAGAAGCGTGCTTTTCCCCGATCCGTTATGCCCCAGCAGACCAATTCTGTCGCCTTCCCTGATCTCGAAGCTCAAATCGTTCAGTGCCCGGACCACGACCCTGTTTGCGGCATCCTTTGCAAGGCTGCCCCCGGTTGCGGAATGCAGCACGGCGTTTTTCAACGAGCGGCTTGCCGGTCCATAGATGGGAAAATCGACGATCAGGTTTTTTGCGTTGATATGGGCCATAGCGGGTTAGAGCCAGTATGCAACTCTCGGGCGATAACGAGAGAATAGCCGGAGCGAGACAATCGATCCGACGGCAGTGATGCCGATAACGACAGTCCAGGAGAGCAGCGGCGCGCTTTTGCCCAGCAAGGGATTCCTGATGATTTCCACCAAATGAAACAGAGGATTGATTTGCGCAACCCATTGATGCTTTCCCAGCATTTCCGGTTTCCAGAAAACGGGCGTCAGGAAGAAGGCGATCTGGAGGAAGCTGGTAATGATTTGCGGGATGTCCCTGAAGCGCGCGCATAATATGCCAAACATCAGTCCCATCCAGACGGAATTGACGAGCAGGAGCAGCAATCCTGCCAGCGCCAGAAGCATCGAAATGTCGATCGCGGATGGCGTCAGGATGAACACCGGGATCATGATCGTCAGATTATGTCCAAAAATGATCAGATTCCGCCAGATCACCCTGTAGACATAAATCGACAGGGGCAGTCTGGTCTGCTTGATATGACCTTCGGCGGCAATGAATACCTGGCAGGAATCGGTGATGATCGAGGAAATCAGCTGCCAGGTGATCAGGCTGGCAGCAACAAATGACACATAGCCGGCCGTCGGTTGCCCGAACAGGCGCCCGTAAAGCGGCCCCATGCCGGCAACCATCACGGCGGTGCTGATCGTCAGCCACCAGGGGCCGATGACGGAGCGGCGGTAGCGCTGCTTGACATCCTGCCAGCCCAGCATGGTCCAGATCTTGTGCAGCCTGAAACCCGATGCGATGTCGTTCAGCGCCTTGAACAGGGGGGAGGTGGCTTGCGTGCTCATATCTCCGGCGTCTTCGCGGCAGCAAGGGATGGGCCAATCGCATTGCGCATCTTGCAGGCGGCTGATTCAAAAAAGTTCCGAGGTTTCGGTCGGTTCATTGTCAGGAAATTCTGCATCAGAGTGTTGCGTTTCTTCGTGTGATCGGCGCGCTCATGCGGGTCTGTCGGGTCCCATGGGGCAGATTGCCGCAGCAGGGGTTGAAGCGTCTGCCAAGATTGTAGGCATTCTAAGCGGTTGCGCTCGATCTGTCGAAGAAATTTGACGACCCCTGCGGATCGCTTTGCGCTTTGGCGCAGCTTGGGGCGAAGGCCGGTTAGAGCCATAAGGGCATGACTTTCTCGGCCAGGGTCTGTCCGATGGCCAGGGACGCCGTGGCTGCCGGCGAAGGTGCATTGCACACGTGGACTACCTTGCCGCTGATGCGGATATCGAAGTCGTCGAGCAGGACTCCATCCCGGTCGCATGCCTGTGCCCTGATGCCTGCCCCCCCGGGTTCAAGATGATCCGCGCGCAACTCGGGAACGAGTTTCTGCAGTGCGCGCACAAATGCGGTTTTGCTGATCGACCGGTAGAACTCATCCAGTTCGGTTCGCCAATATTTCCCGGCGACTTTGTGGAAACCGGGCCAGGTGAGGGCCGCCCAGGTGTCCCGCAGGTTGAAATCGGTCTTTCGATAGGCTTCCCGTCCAAAGGCGAACACGGCATTGGGGCCGCACTCCACGCCGCCTCCGATCATTCTGGTAAAGTGGACGCCCAGAAATGGAAAAGCAGGATCGGGTACCGGATAAATCAGGTGGTTCACCAGCTGCGGCGCCGACGCCTTGAGTTTGTAATATTCGCCGCGAAATGGCAGGATGCGCAGCGGCAAATCCGGTTCGGTCGAGCGAGCCAGATAATCCGATTGCAGCCCTGCGCAGACGACTGCAGCTTTCGCGCGGTATGTTTTTGCCTCTCCGATGACCTCGACATGCGTGTCATCGTGGCGGATGTCCCGAACGCGTTCGCCAAGCGTGATTTCGACTCCCCGGCTGGCCAGTTTTTCTGCATATTTCAGGGCCACGCAGCGATAATCCACGATGCCTGTCTGGGGAACGAACAGGCCCCGGACACCCTTGCAGTGGGGTTCGATTTCGCGAATTTCCTCTGGCGACAAGAACCTGAGTCCTTCGAGTCCGTTGGCGGTGCCTCGCCGATGCAGCTCTTCCAGTTTGGGCAGTTCTGCGGCGCAGGTCGCAACCACGATTTTTCCGCATATTTCATGAGGAATGGACTCTTCGCCGCAGAACCTGACGAGCTGCTCGTATCCCTTCCGGCAATTCAATGCCTTCAGGGATCCTGGACGGTAATACAGTCCCGAGTGAATCACTCCGCTGTTGTGCCCCGTCTGGTGGCGGGCAAGACCGGATTCCTTGTCGAGCAGCATCAGGCGTGCGCCTGGACTGATTTCGAGCATGCGCAGCGCGGTGGCGAGACCCACGATGCCGCCGCCGACGATGATGACATCAAAACTGCTTGCCATGCGCAATCCCGTATTGACGAACGTGGCATTGACGCCTCATGTCCTGTTTGCTCCTCGTCCGGACATCGCCTCGTGTCCAAGATAATCGGCGTAGGCCATTTCGATCCCTTCCGCCAGGCTCATTTCGGCTTTCCATCCCATTGCGTTGAGTCTCGAAACGTCGAGCAGTTTTCTGGGCGTGCCGTCAGGCTTCGAAGCGTCCTGGACGATTTTCCCCGCGAAGCCGACTATTTTACTTACCAGTTCCGCCAGTTCGCGAATGGATATGTCTTCCCCGCAGCCGATGTTGATCAAGGGAAAGGAGAGCGGCGGATCGGGCTTCAAAAGCGATTCGAACCGGTCGTCGGGCAGTCGCATGAGATGCACGCAGGCATCCGCCATGTCTTCGCTGTAGAGAAATTCGCGGCGAGGCGTTCCGGTACCCCAAACGACCACTTCCGATTCGCCCCCGGTCTTCGCCTCGTGGAATTTCCTGATCAATGCGGGCAGGACATGGGAATTCTGCAGGTCGTAATGGTCTCCCGGGCCATAAAGATTGGTCGGCATCGCGGCGAGATATTTCGTTCCGTACTGCCTGTTGTAGGCATCGCACATCTCGACCCCGGCGATCTTGGCGACCGCATAGGGACGATTGGTCTTCTCCAGAGGACCTGTCAGCAGATATTCTTCCTTGATCGGCTGGGGGCAGTCGCGAGGATAGATGCAGGAAGAGCCGAGGAAAAGAAGGCGCTTCACGTTGCTTTTCCATGACGCATGAATCACGTTGGCCTGAATGGACAGGTTGGACAGGATGAATTCGGCAGGATAAGTGTTGTTGGCGTGGATTCCGCCGACCTTCGCAGCAGCCAGGAAGGCATATTCGGGTCTTTCGGACTCGAAGAAAGCGGCCACGGCATGCTGATCGGTCAAATCGAGCTCGGCATGGGTCCTGAAGACGAGGTTTTCGAAGCCATGGCGCTTCAGAGAGCGAACGATTGCCGAGCCCACCAGCCCCCGATGTCCCGCGATGTAGATTTTAGAGGAAAGATCCATCATTCGTTGTAATCGTATGCGGCATAGCCGTGATTCTTGACGAGTTCGTCCCTTTTCGCAGACTTGAGGTCTTCCCGCATCATTTCGGCAACCAGCTCTTCGAACCCGATCTTCGGCACCCAGCCGAGCTTCTCCTTCGCCTTGGAAGGATCCCCGAGCAGGGTCTCGACTTCGGACGGCCTGAAATAGCGGGGGTCGACCGCGACGATGGGCGAGCGCGCCTTGGGGCCGTTTTTCCAGTAGCCTTTCTCCTCCACCCCGCTTCCCCGCCATTCGATCTCCATCCCGATTTCTCTTGCCGCGGCATTCACGAAGTCCCGTACCGAATACTGAACCCCCGTCGCGATCACGAAGTCCTCCGGCGCATCCTGCTGCAGCATCAACCACTGCATTTCCACGTAATCCTTCGCATGCCCCCAGTCCCGCTTCGAATCGAGATTCCCGAGATAAAGGCAGTCCTGCAGCCCGAGGCTGATCCGCGCCAGAGCCCTTGTGATCTTCCGGGTGACGAAGGTCTCCCCGCGGATCGGGGACTCGTGGTTGAACAAAATGCCGTTGCAGGCGTACATGCCGTAGGCTTCCCGGTAGTTCACCGTGATCCAGTAGGCATAGAGCTTGGCCACCGCATAGGGGCTCCGCGGATAGAAGGGGGTCGTCTCCTTCTGCGGGATCTCCTGAACAAGGCCATACAATTCGGAAGTGGAAGCCTGGTAGAAGCGGGTTTTCTTCTCCAGCCCCAGTATCCTGATCGCTTCCAGCATTCTCAGCGCGCCAAGCGCATCCGAATTGGCGGTGTATTCCGGCTCCTCGAAGGAAACCGCGACATGGCTCTGCGCCGCGAGATTGTAGATTTCGTCGGGCTGGACCTGCTGGATGATGCGCACCAGGCTCGATGAGTCGGTCATGTCGCCGTAATGCAGGATGAAATTCCGGTTGCCGACGTGCGGATCCTGGTAAAGATGATCGATCCTGTCGGTGTTGAAAAGGGAACTTCTCCGCTTGATGCCGTGGACGATGTAGCCTTTTTTCAGAAGAAACTCGGCAAGATAGGCCCCGTCCTGCCCGGTGACTCCTGTGATCAGTGCAACTTTCATCGTCATGTTAATTGTCTGCCATAACGATCGTCATGGCGGGTAATGTCGCCTGGCGGGAAAGCGGCCGGAGCCTGCTGCCGCCTGCAAGGATCGCGACATGGATATCGTTCATGGCCTTTCCAGCAATCCTTTCTGCAGTACCTCGCTTTGCAGGCTGTCGATTTCGCATTTGAGCGCTTCGTATTCGGCCAGCTTGTGTCTGAGGAAGGCGACGGTCACCCTGGCCTTCTCCTCGAATCCTTTCGGGGTCAGATAGTACGCATAGGCGCTTCTGTTGTTTGAATTCCTGAAGTTGTTGGCTTTCACGAGGCCGCGTTCGATGAGCGCCTTCAGGCAATAATTGGCCCGCCCCAGGCTGATGCCGAGCGCTTTCGCGAGTTCGCGTTGGCTGATCTCGGGGTCGGCCTCGAGATGCTTCAGTATCCTGTAACGGTATTCGTCGCTCAGCATGGCAGGCCGTTGTTCATCGATTGAACGGATTATATCGCATCGGTTTTTCCTTGAACAGCTAAAGAAGCCCTGAACAAGTCGCACATGAGCCGCGTTGCTGGGAAAACGAAGCGAAGCGTAGTTTCGAGGTACGGCCACGAGGGACTTGTTCAGGGCTTCCCTAATGTCTCGGCCAGGAAATCCCGCCAGGGGAAGGGCGGATTCCCGGCAACCATGAATTCCGGGTTGCGCAGGTCCGGCTTGTTGTATCTCAGGCGATTTCCCGCAAGGTCGGTGACCGACCCTCCGGCCTCCTCGACGATGCACTGGGCTGCCGCAGTGTCCCATTCCATGGTGGGGCCGAGCCTCGGATAGAGGTCCGCTGCGCCTTCGGCAACCAGGCAGAATTTCAGCGAGCTGCCCATGCTCAGGCATTCATTGTCGCCGATTTTCTCGAGGAAGATATCCAGCTTCTCGCCGCGGTGCGAGCGGCTGGCCACCACCCGGACTTTCCCTCCTGCGTGCCAGGATGCGGTTATTGCGGAAGATTTTCCGGCCGATTCCAGCATTGCGCCGCGATCGCGCGCAGCATGGTAAAGCCTGTCGATGGCGGGCGCATACACCACCCCCAGTACCGGGAAGCAGTCCTCGATCAGGGCGATGTTGACCGTGAATTCACCGTTCCGGTTGACGAATTCCTTGGTGCCGTCGAGCGGGTCGATGAGCCAGTAATGCCGCCAGTTCCGTCTTTCATCATGAGGGATTTCCGAAGATTCCTCGGACAATACCGGCCAATCCGGCGAAATTCCGACAAGGCCTTCGCAGAGGATGCGGTGCGAGGCAAGATCCGCTTCGGTGAGGGGTGAGGCATCCGGCTTGCTGTGCACTTCGATGGGATTCGCGTAGATCGCCATGATCGCCTCTCCCGCATCCCTGGCGAGCGAAACCGCTCGCGGCAACAGCTCCGCCAGGTTTTCCTTCGAAACGGGAGGATCGGTCGGGGTCATTGCGGCGAATGCTCAACTTTCCAGGAAGCGGGGGGCGAGATGGCGCAGGATTTCGTCGAGGGTTTCGGCCACGGTCAGCGCTCCGGTATTCAGCCTGAGCGCCGGATTGGCGGGCGCCTCGTAGGGAGCGGATATGCCGGTAAAATCAGTCATCTGGCCGGCTCTTGCCTTCTTGTATAGCCCCTTTGGGTCGCGCTTCTCGCAGATTTCCAGTTCGGCTGCGACATGCGTTTCGATGAAGCGCTCCTCGCCGATGATGGCTCTGGCCATTTCCCTGTCTGCGCGATAGGGCGAAATGAATGCGGTGACGACGAAGACCCCCGCCTCGTTGAACAGCCTGGCCACTTCGGCGATGCGCCGGATGTTCTCTGTTCTGTCTTCCGGGGTGAAGCCGAGGTCGCGGTTGAGACCGTGGCGGACGTTGTCCCCGTCCAGCGCATAGGCGGCATGTCCCAGGCATATCAGACGCTTCTCCAGTTCGAATGCGATGGTGGATTTCCCCGAGCCGCTCAAGCCGGTCAGCCAGAGGGTGGCCGCTTCCTGGCGCAGCAGGTTTTTTCTGTCGGCTGCGGATACCTTGCCCTCGTACCAGGTGATGTTGGTGCTGACTGGCTGGGTTTTGTCGCTTTTTTCTTCCATGTTGCGGTCCTGTCGATCAGCTGCCGGGTCTCAAGCGCTTTCCATGCACAATGCCAGGCAGGTTTTCCAGTCCGGCAGCGAGATTCCGAATGCCGAATGCAGCTTCTCGTTCGAAAGGAGCGAGTTCCTGGGCCTTGCTGCCGGAAGAGGGTAGCCTTCGGTCGGGATCGGCACGAGCTTCGGCCTTCTTTCGAGATTCGAGCCCTCCAGGATGGCCTGGGTGAAGCCGTGCCAGGAAGTGGCGCCCTTCGACGTGAGATGGTAGGTTCCTGCCAGATCCTCCCGAAATCCGGCCAGTGCGATGGAAGTGGCCTCGGCAATCATCCTGCTCCAGGTGGGAGAACCGGTCTGGTCGTCGATTATTCTGAGCTCTTCTCGCTCCCTGGCGAGCCTCAGTATGGTCAGCAGGAAATTGTGGCCCCGCATCCCGTAAACCCAGCTTGTCCTGAAAATGAGGTGCTTCGCTCCGGAGTTGCGGATCGCCTCTTCGCCCGCGAGTTTCGTTCTGCCATAGACGCTCAGGGGATCTGGGCTGTCGTCTTCCAGGTAAGGGCCGTTCTTTCTTCCGTCGAAGACGTAGTCGGTTGAATAGTGCACCAGAAGCGCGCCGAGCCTTGCCGCTTCCTCCGCGAGGATTCCGGGGGCGATGCCGTTGGTCTTCATTGCCATTTCGGGCTCCGATTCGGCCCTGTCCACGGCGGTGTAGGCGCCGGCATTGACGATGATTTCGGGACGGATTTCCCTGATATTCCTTCTGATTGAATCAGGATCGGCAAGGTTCAGTTCATTGCTGCCGGTGGCGACGACATTGCCTAAAGGGGTGAGCGTGCGCTGCAATTCCCACCCCACCTGCCCGTTCTTTCCGATCAGGAGAATGTTTTTCAAGGTGCCGCCAATCTTATGATCTGGTTCAGGCGCTCGCACACTTGAACAAACAGAGCATCTGGCAATGTCCCAAGCGGATGAGCCTTTGCGCTTCGCAAACGCCAGTCGAAGGATTTGGGTTGGTGGCATAGCACGTAACTGATTTGCCCGGCCTTGCGTCCGGATGCTTTTCCGACGGCCACGGCGAACGGGTTGTCAGCATTGTATACGGCTGTGGTCATGGGTAGGCCGATGACCAGCGAAGTTTTTTCGTTGAAAATATTTGGAGACAGCACCAGAAAGGGGTGTATGTTCCGAATCTCATGACCAACTTGGGGGTTACAGTCAATCCAGATGATCTCTTGACGGTTTGGGATCCAGGTGGCTCGCTTTTGTGATGGGCTCTTCTTCGAGACTACCATTTTTCGGATCCAACGAGGTCGTTGACGGCCATAACTTCCCCGCCGTGCCGCGCCGGATCAAATTGGGCCAGTCTCTGTTCCAGAGTGAGGGGCATGTCAGGGATCGGCGTGATGACCACCTTCCCGTCTTCGACAGAAATCCGAATCCGTTGATCGGCATGCAGATGTGCTTCGCGAGCAACTGTTGCGGGCAATCGGACGCCCAGACTGTTGCCCCATTTTTTAATATCCAGGATGGCAATGCTCAAGATATTTCCCTAATCGGCAGAATGTTTAAACGAAAGTATAAACATTGTGGCCGGCACCGTCAATTTCGATGATAACAGGGGCTAATCGAAAAGCTCCGCATCCATGAAGCGCTTCGCCTCCCTGTCCTTGTTCGAAAGGAGCGGCGATTGCCCGGCAAGAGGCCAGTCTATGGCAAGATCCGGGTCGTTCCACAGTATCGAGCGTTCGTGTTCCGGCGCCCAGTAGTCGGTGGTCTTGTAGAGGAATTCCGCTGTTTCGGAGAGCACCAGAAAGCCGTGGGCGAACCCTTCCGGAACCCAGAGCATGCGCTTGTTTTCCGCGGAAAGAATCTCTCCTACCCATTTCCCGAAAGTGGGCGAGCTTTTCCGTATGTCCACCGCGACGTCGAAGACCTCTCCCGCAATCACCCGCACCAGCTTGCCCTGGGGCTGTTTGATCTGGTAGTGAAGACCCCTGAGGACATTTTTCGCCGACTTCGAGTGGTTGTCCTGCACGAAATTCGGGATTCTCCCCGCGATTTTCCCGAATTCCCTTTCGTTGTAGCTCTCATAGAAGAATCCCCGCTCGTCTCCGAATACCCGGGGCTCGATGACCAGCACTTCGGGAAGCTTGCTCGGTGCGATTTTCATTTTCCGTCTTCCCTGAGCAGGCTGAAAAGATATTGCCCGTAGCCGTTTTTAGCAAGCGGCGCCGCGAGCGCCTCGAGTTGATCTGCCGTGATGTATCCCTGCCTGTAGGCGATTTCCTCGGGGCAGCATATCTTGAGGCCTTGCCTTTTTTCCAGGGTCTGGATGAACATCGAGGCTTCCAGAAGCGATTCGTGGGTTCCCGTGTCGAGCCAGGCCATGCCGCGCCCCATCTGCTGCACGTCCAGCAGCCCATTTTCCAGGTAATGCAGATTGACGTCGGTGATCTCGAGCTCGCCCCTTTTCGACGGCCTGATCGACTTGGCTATTTCGACCACGGTGTTGTCGTAGAAATAGAGTCCGGTCACCGCATGGCGCGATTTGGGTTTTGCCGGTTTTTCCTCCAGGCTGACGGCCCTGCCGTTGGCGTCGAATTCCACCACCCCGTAGCGTTCCGGATCGTTGACCGGATAGGCGAATACGGTCGCGCCCTTTTCCTTTTTGGAGGCCGCAAGAAGATCGCTTGCGAATTCGTGGCCGTGGAAGATGTTGTCCCCGAGTACCAGCGCGCAGGATTCCCCGGCGATGAATTGCTCGCCGATCAGAAACGCCTGGGCGAGCCCTTCGGGAGCGGGCTGGATCGCATAGGAGAGGTGGATGCCCCAGGCGCTGCCGTTCCCCAGCAGCTGTTCGAAGCGCTGCGTGTCCTGCGGGGTGGAAATGATCAGAATGTCCCTTATCCCGGCCAGCATCAGGGTGGAAAGCGGATAGTAGATCATCGGCTTGTCGTAGACGGGGAGCAGCTGCTTGGAAATCGCCTGGGTGACGGGGTAGAGCCGGGTTCCGGATCCGCCCGCGAGGATGATGCCCTTCATGAATGCGCTCTCTCGTAATGTTCGGCTATCCATATCCGGTATGCGCCGCTGGTGACGTGGCTGACCCATTCCGGGTTGTCGAGATACCATCGGACCGTCTTCCTGATTCCGGAGTCGAAGGATTCGCGCGGCACCCAGCCCAGTTCGCACTCGATTTTCGATGCGTCTATGGCATAGCGGTAGTCGTGTCCCGGCCTGTCGGCAACAAAGGAAATCAGGGAAGCATGGGGCGCTTTGGAGGGGAATATCTCGTCGAGAATGGCGCAGATCGTCTCCACCACTTCGAGGTTGGTCTTTTCGCACCTGCCCCCGATGTTGTAGGTCTCCCCGGTTTTCCCCTTTTCCAGAACCAGCCGCAGGGCGCGCGCATGGTCTTCCACATAGAGCCAGTCGCGCACGTTCTCCCCCTTGCCGTAGACGGGCAGCGGCTTGCCGTTCAAGGCATTCAGGATTATCAGCGGGATCAGCTTTTCGGGGAAGTGATAGGGGCCGTAATTGTTCGAGCAGTTCGTGGTCACCACCGGCAGGCCGTAGGTATGGTGCCAGGCCCTGACCAGATGGTCGGAGGAGGCCTTGCTAGCGGAATAGGGCGAATTGGGCTGGTAGGGGGTCTCTTCGGTGAAGAAGCCGTCCTCTCCCAGGCTGCCGTAAACCTCGTCCGTTGAAATGTGGTGGAAGCGGAACTGCGCCCGTCTTTCTTCCGGAAGGCTTTGCCAATAGCCCCTGGCTGCTTCCAGAAGGGTATAGGTTCCGAGCACGTTGGTCTGGATGAATTCCGAGGGGCCGCTGATGGATCGGTCGACATGGGATTCCGCTGCAAGATGCATGATGCCGTCCGGCTGATGCCGCTCGAATATCGAGGCCATGGCCTTGCCGTCGCAAATGTCGGCATGTTCGAAGCTGTATCTGGGGTCTCCCGACACCTCCTTCAGGGATTCGAGATTCCCCGAATAGGTCAGCTTGTCGACATTGACCACGGAATGCGGGGTTTCCTTGACGAATTGCCGGACGACCTCCGAGCCGATGAAGCCCGCCCCGCCCGTCACCAGAATTTTTTTCATATTCGAACGATCCATGGAAAACTCATTTGGCGCAAGCCTTCGCCATTATACAGCTTGGGAATGGCGGCGGGGAGAAACCGGTTTTGCATGCCGCAGGCGCCCCTCTTTCCGGCCGAGGATCCTAACAAATTACATTAGGTTCTGTTCGTAGCTCATTATTTAAAATCACCTATGCCTTGGAATTCTTGATTACCGGCTAAGTCTTTGTGCGAAATAAGGAAAGTCTTCGTTTTGAAGCTTGACCGGGCTTGTTTTTTTCTCTATAGTGGGGATGTGTGGTGAAAAGTGGGAGATTGTGGGGATTTTCTCCCGAACGAAACTGGGGAATCTGGATGTTTCACGGCTCGACTCAACTCAATCTGGACAGCAAAGGGCGCCTTGCCATTCCTGCGAAATACAGGGATGCGCTGATGGCTTCCTGCGCCGGCCGGCTGGTGGTCACGGCCGATCCGGATCGCTGCCTGCTGGTCTATCCGCAGCAGGAGTGGGAGCCCATCCAGAAAAAGCTGATGGGATTGTCCAGCTTCAATCCGAAAACAAGGGCCTTGCAGAGGCTTCTGGTGGGCTACGCGGAAGGCGTCGAGATGGATGGGGCGGGGCGGATATTGCTTCCCTCCACGCTGCGCGAGTACGCCGGGCTGGAGAAGCGCGTGGTTCTGGCGGGGCAGGGAAACAGGCTGGAGCTTTGGGAAGAGTCTGCGTGGTTCGGGCAGGCTGTCGGTTCGCTGGAGGAGGGCATCCCTGCCGAACTGGAAGGCTTCTCCTTGTGAGTCGGCATGCAACCGTCCTGCTGGAAGAGGCGACGGATGCGCTGAATGTCAGGGAGGGGGGCACTTATGTGGATTGCACTTTCGGCAGGGGCGGGCATGCCAGGCGGATCCTGTCGAAGCTGGGAAAGTCTGGCAGGCTGATTGCGCTGGATCGCGATCCGGATGCGGTGTTCGCCGGGAAATCGATGGAAGATGCCAATCTCGTCATGGTGCACAGCGCATTCGGGCGAATCGGAGAGGTTCTCGGGGAGATGGGGGTTTCGGGAGTGGATGGCATATTGCTCGACCTGGGCGTGTCCTCCCCCCAGCTGGACGAGGCGGGCAGGGGTTTCAGCTTCAGGTTCGACGGGCCTTTGGACATGAGGATGGATACCAGCAGCGGGCAGACTGCGGAAGAATGGGTAAACGCGGCATCGGAAAAAGAACTGACGGAGGTGATAAAAATCTATGGCGAAGAACGGTTTGCTAAACAGATTGCAAGAGCGGTTGTTGCGGCTCGATCGGGGCGGCGCATCGCTACAACGGGGCAGCTTGCCGAGATCGTGGCAAAAGCCGTGCGCACGCGTGAGCCCGACCAGAATCCGGCGACACGCACTTTCCAGGCTATACGGAT
>JAJZQY010000101.1 GCA_021806605.1 Pseudomonadota bacterium | reverse complement strand
CCGGAGCGCCAACGTTTTGCAGCAGGCGCAAAACCAGACTGTTGAGGCTGCCGCCCTCCTGTTCTGCCTGACGTTTGAGCCGGGCCAATACCTTGTCGTCGAGACCGCGAATGCTCATGGTTGCCATGATGCCACCTTCGAAATCAATATGAATGCACTTATGATAGCACTTCGGGTTGTGGAATTCATCAGGCGGGTGCCTCGGCCAGGAAATCACGCCAGGGAAAAGGCGGGTTTCCGGCAACCACGAATTCCGGGTTGTGCAGGTCCGGCTTGTTGTATCCGAGGCGGTTTCCCGCAAGATCGGTGACCGTTCCCCCGGCCTCCTCGACGATGCACTGGGCGGCCGCGGTGTCCCATTCCATGGTGGGGCCGAGCCTCGGATAAAGATCCGCTGCGCCTTCCGCAACCAGGCAGAATTTCAGGGAGCTGCCCATGCTCAGGCATTCATGGTCGCCGGTTTTTTCGAGGAAGGCATCCAGCTTTTCCCCGCGGTGCGAGCGGCTCGCAACCACCCTTGCCTTTCCTCCCTTGTATCCGGATGCGCGGACAGAGATGACTTTTCCGCCCGCATCGAGAAACGATCCCGAGCCTTTGACTGCGCAGTAGAGCCTGCCGATCGCGGGCGCAAAGACCGCGCCCAGGATCGGGAAGCCGTCCTCGATCAGGGCGATGTTGACCGTGAATTCGCCGTTCCGGTTGACGAATTCCCTGGTGCCGTCGAGCGGGTCGATGAGCCAGTATATTTTCCAGTCCTTCCTTTGTTCGAACGGAATTTCGGAAGATTCCTCGGACAATACCGGCCATTCCGGCGTTATTTTTGCAAGCCCTTCCGAAATGATATGGTGCGAGGCGAGATCCGCCTCGGTAAGGAAAGAGGCATCCTGCTTGCTCCGCACTTCGACGGGATTTGCGTAGATCGCCATGATCGCAGCGCCCGCCTGTTTCGCGAGAGAGGCCGTCCGAGGCAATAGCTCAGCAAGCCTTGCCTTCGAAATGGGATCAGTCGGAGCCATTGCGGCGCACGCTTATCTTTCCCGGAAGCGAGGGGTGAGGTGGCGCAGGATTTCGTCGAGGGTTTCGGCCACGGTCATCGTTCCGGTATTCAGCCTGAGATTTGGATTTGTGGGCGCCTCATAGGGCGCGGATATGCCGGTGAAGTCGCTCATCTGGCCGGCTCTTGCCTTTTTGTATAAGCCTTTGGGGTCGCGTTTCTCGCAGATATCCAGTTCGGCTGCGATATGCGTTTCGATGAAGCGCTCCACGCCGATGATGGTTCTGGCCATCTCCCGATCTGCGCGATAGGGCGAAATGAATGCGGTGATGACGAAGACTCCCGCCTCGTTGAAAAGCCTGGCCACTTCAGCGATGCGCCGGATGTTCTCTGTCCTGTCTTTTGGAGTGAAGCCGAGGTCGCGGTTGAGGCCGTGACGGACGTTGTCCCCGTCCAGCGCATAGGCGGCATGTCCCAGGCATATCAGTTGCTTCTCCAGCTCGAATGCGATGGTGGACTTTCCCGAGCCGCTCAAGCCTGTCAGCCAGATGGTGGCGGCCTCCTGGCGCAGCACTCTTTTTCTGTCGGCCGCCGATACCTTGCCCTCGTACCAGGTGATGTTGGTGCTGACCACGCCGAGTCGGGGGTTGTCGCTTTTCTCTTCCATGATGCGGTCCTGTTAATCGGCTATCGGTTGCTCATGTTCTTTCCATGCACAGTGCCAGGCAGGATCTCCAGTCCGGCAACGAAATTCCGAACGCAAACTGCAGTTTCTCGTTCGAAAGGATCGAGTTTTTGGGTCTTGCTGCCGGAAGGGGATAGGCTTCTGTCGGAATGGAAATGAGTTTCGGGTTTTTTTCGAGATGCGCGCATTCCAGGATGGCTTGCGTGAAACCGTACCAGGAAGTGGTACCCTTTGACGTGAGATGGTAGGTGCCTTCCAGACCTTCCCGGAATCCCGCCAGTGCGATTGAACTCGCCCCGGCGATCATCCTGCTCCAGGTGGGGGCGCCGATCTGGTCGTCGATTATTCTGAGCTCATCGCGCTCTTTGGCGAGCCTCGATATGGTCAGCAGGAAATTGTGGCCCCGCATCCCGTAAACCCAGCTCGTCCTGAAAATGAGGTGTCTCGCCCCGGCATTGCGGATCGCCTCTTCCCCGGCGAGCTTCGTTTTGCCGTAGACGCTCAGGGGATTGGGGCTGTCGCTTTCCAGGTAAGGGCCGTTCTTTTTGCCGTCGAAGACGTAGTCCGTGGAATAGTGCACCAGAAGCGCGCCGAGCCTTGCCGCTTCTTCGGCGAGGATTCCGGGGGCGATGCCGTTGATCTTCATTGCGATCTCCGGTTCCGATTCGGCCCTGTCCACGGCGGTGTAGGCAGCCGCATTGACGATCAGGTCGGGGCGGATTTCCCTGACATTCTTCCTGATCGAATCCGGATCGGCAAGGTTCAGCTCAAGGCTGCCGGTGGCGACGACATTGCCTAAAGGGGCGAGGGTGCGCTGCAATTCCCACCCGACCTGCCCGTTCTTTCCGATCAGGAGGATGGTTCTCAATCGAAAAGCTCCGCTTCCATGAAGCGCTTCGCCTCCCTGTCCTTGTTCGAAAGGAGCGGCGATTGTTCGGCAAGGGGCCAGTCAATGGCAAGATCCGGGTCGTTCCACAGTATCGAGCGTTCGTATTCGGGCGCCCAGTAGTCGGTGGTCTTGTAAAGGAATTCCGCTGTTTCGGAGAGCACCAGAAAGCCGTGGGCGTACCCTTCCGGAACCCAGAGCATGCGTTTGTTCTCTGCAGACAACAGCTCGCCCGTCCATTTTCCGAAAGTGGG
>JAJZQY010000100.1 GCA_021806605.1 Pseudomonadota bacterium | reverse complement strand
ATAGAGAATGCCTTCGCCATCGAGCAGACATTCCGCGAGCAATCCGGCAGGGTCTCCCTGCTCGATGTAGCTGTCTGGGAGTCCCAGATGGAGAACAGGAACAGTTTTGCCGTGGCGGCTCAGGCATTCCGAGACTGCGCTTCCCGCCCCGCCCATGACGGCGTTCTCCTCCACCGTCACCAGAAGTTCGTGGGTTCCGGCAAGTTCGAGAACCAGTTTTTCGTCAAGCGGCTTGACAAAGCGCATGTTGACTACTGTCCCGCCCAGTTCGACACCCGCCTTGAGAGAAGGTTCAACCATGCTCCCGAAAGCAAGCAGCGCGACCTTTTCGCCATCACGCAGGACAATGCCTCGCCCGATTTCGATGGCCTGCATTTCCGCCTCGATATCTTTTCCGGGTCCCTGCCCCCGCGGATAGCGCACCGCGACAGGCGAATCCATGGCAAATGCGGTGTAGAGCATCTGCCTCAGCTCGTTCTCGTTTGATGCCGCCATCACCGTCATATTGGGAATGCAGCGCAGGAAGGATAGATCGAAGCTGCCGGCATGAGTCGGTCCGTCCGCACCGACGAGGCCCGCCCTGTCTATGGCGAAAACCACCGGCAGGTTCTGGATCGCGATGTCGTGGATCAGCTGGTCGTAAGCTCTTTGCAAGAAAGTCGAATAAATCGCAACGACAGGCTTCACTCCATCGCATGCAAGGCCAGCAGCGAAAGTGAGCGCATGCTGCTCCGCTATTCCGACATCGAAGTAACGATCCGGAAAACGCTCCGAAAACTCGACCATTCCCGACCCTTCCCGCATCGCAGGAGTGATGCCGACAAGCCTTTCGTCCCGCTCGGCCATGTCGCACAGCCATTGTCCGAAAACTTCCGTGTAGCTCGGCTTCCTGGGGGCGGCGCCGAGTATCCCGCTCCTGGAATCGAATTTTCCGACGCCGTGATAAAGTATGGGATCTTCCTCGGCCAGGCTGTAGCCTTTCCCTTTTTTCGTGACGACATGCAGGAACTGCGGCCCCTGAAGCTTCTTGACATTGGAGAGGGTAGACACCAGCGCTTCAAGATCATGCCCGTCGATGGGGCCGATGTAGTTGAATCCGAATTCCTCGAAAAGCGTTCCCGGAGTCACCATTCCCTTGACATGCTCCTCGGCCCTTTTCGCCAGTTCCAGCACCGGGGGAACGACTCTCAGCACCTTCTCGCCGGCGCGCCTCGCAGCCGAATAAATGCTGCCGGAAAGTATTCTCGCGAGATAATTGTCGAGTGCCCCCACATTCTTCGAAATGGACATCTCGTTGTCGTTGAGGACAACGAGCAGGTTGGCATCCATCGCCCCCGCATTGTTGAGCGCCTCGAATGCCATGCCTCCAGTCATCGCGCCATCCCCGATCACCGCGACGGCGCGCCGCTGCACCCCTTCGAGCTTGGCAGCTACCGCCATCCCCAATGCCGCGCTGATCGATGTGCTGGAATGGGCCGTGCCGAAGGCATCGTATTCGCTCTCGCTTCTTTTCGGAAAGCCCGAGATGCCCCCTTTCATCCTCAAGCCGCTCATCGCCTCGCGCCTTCCCGTCAGTATCTTGTGCGCATAGGTCTGATGCCCGACATCCCACACGACCCTGTCGTAAGGGGTGTTGAATACGTAATGCAGCGCGATGGTGAGTTCAATGGTGCCGAGATTGGAAGAAAGGTGCCCGCCCGTTTGGCAAACGGACTCGATGATGTATTGACGCAATTCCTCCGCGAGCTTCGCCAGGGATTTCCTGTCCAGCGCGCGCAAGTCTTCCGGGGAATCGATCGTGTCGAGAAGCGGATGCATCAGAATTGCCTCTGAACCACGAAGTCCGCCATCTGCCGCAATCGGTCGGCTCGCTCTCCGAATCCCGCCAGGGCAGAAAGCGCGAAATCGTAGAGCTCCCGCGCCATCTCCTTCGCCTGCCTTGCCCCAAGCAGGGAAACATAAGTCGGCTTGTTGTCCTTGCTGTCCTTTCCTGCGGTCTTGCCCAGCGTTGCCGTGGAAGATTCTGCGTCGAGCACATCGTCGACGACCTGAAAGGCAAGGCCGATCGATTTTGCGAAACGGTCGAGCTGCCCGAGTCCGGCTTCGTCGATTTCGCCACAGCGCGCCCCGAGCACGACAGACGCCCTGATGAGTTCCCCGGTCTTTCTGATATGCATGCTCTCGAGTTCGGGCAGCTCCAGGGTTTTGCCGGTGCTTTCAAGATCGATGGCCTGTCCGCCCGCCATCCCCCTCGATCCGGATGCCTCGGCGAGCAGGCGGATCATTGTCAACTGGACGCCGCTATCGCCCGAAAGGCCGGGATGGGCCAGCATTTCGAATGCCAGCGACTGCAGGCTGTCGCCGACGAGCAGGGCCGTGGCTTCGTCGTATTCGACATGGCAGGTCGGCTTTCCCCGGCGCAGCACGTCGTCATCCATGCAGGGCAGGTCGTCGTGAACCAGGGAATAGGCATGAATCAGTTCGACCGCGCAGGCGGCGCGCGTGACTCGCCCCAGGTCCGCACCGGACAGTTCCCCCGAAGCATACGCGAGCAGCGGGCGAACCCGCTTTCCTCCTCCCAGAACCGCATAGCGCATCGCACCATGAAGCCGAGGGGGAGCAACGCCGGGCTGCGGCAGGCAGTCCTGAAGCGCGGATTCGATCAGCGCCTGGTGCGCCTGCACCCAGGACTGGAAATCGTCATTTGTCATCGGCAGACCAGTTCTTGAGGGTGCCGCCTTCCAGGATCGAGACCTGCTGCTCCGCATCCTTGAGCGCTTCCTGGCAATACTGGAGCAGGAAAGCGCCGCGCTTGTATGCGGAAAGGGACGCTTCCAGCGTCAACTGCCCCGTCTCCATTGTCGCCACGATGGATTCGAGCTCAAGCAGCGCTGCTTCGAAATTCTCGGGAGATTTTTCCTGTTTGCTCATGAAACTTTCCTAAACCGTAAAAATAGCCTAATCGAAGCATCCCGGTCAATCGCGAAA
>JAJZQY010000005.1 GCA_021806605.1 Pseudomonadota bacterium | reverse complement strand
GCGATCTCGAGAATCGAGAAAATCAAGACCGGAAGGCCGCTCGGCTCCGAAAAATCCTGAGCGTCGATTTCCACCTCCAATTGACGCCCGCTTTTGCAGGCGTTAAAATCCTTTAGTTTCCTTAAGTTAGGGGCCGCCACTTTGGGCAGCAATTATTTCTGTAACATTTGTGCAGTAAACTCGTTCCGGCGGTAGCCCTGAAGTTTTGCTTCAGCTTCCGCTGGCGACAGCGGAACGCATGGGGCGCAGGTTTTCCAATCTCTGCACATCAAGCGAGCTCACCGCTTCACGTGCTTTTAAACGGACAGGGATTGGAAATGAAATTCGAATACATCAAAGCCGACAAGCTGAGCGGCCTCTTTTCCAGGCTGACTGCGATTCAGCCGGCTTCGACCGCCCTGGTCGGACAAGTTTCAAGGCGCATGCTCGAAGTCGCCATCATGGATCCCGCCACCCTGCTTCAGGATCTGGGCAGTTCAAGCGAGGGCCTGCTCGATCGGGAAGCCGAAGAACGGCTGGAGCAGTACGGGCCCAATTCCGTCGTTCACGAGAAGCACAAGAGCATTACCGGCGAACTCGTCGATCGCTTCAAGAATCCGCTCAACCTGCTGCTTCTGGTGCTCGCCGCCATTTCCTTCTTCATGAAGGACTACACCTCGGCCATCATCATCTCGATCATGGTGCTGCTGAGCGTGGGCGTCTCCTTCATCCAGGAACACAGATCTAACAATGCCGCCGAAAAGCTGCGGGCCATGGTCAGCACGACCGCAACCGTCAGGCGCAAGGACAGACGGGAAGGCGTTCCAGCCGAGATCGTCGAGGCCTTTCATATCAGGCTTTCGCCCTCCAGAACCGAACACAAGGAAGTTCCGATCGAGACGCTGGTTCCGGGAGATCTTGTCCAGCTTTCCGCGGGAGACATGATCCCCGCGGATGTCAGGCTGCTCAGCGCCAAGGATCTTTTCGTGAGCCAGTCCTCGCTCACCGGCGAATCGCTGCCCGTGGAAAAATTTTCCGGCGTCGCTGAAAAGGATTCGAAGAACCCCATAGACCTGCCCAACATCTGCTTCATGGGAACCAACGTGGTGAGCGGCACAGCCACGGCAGTAGTGGTTCAGACCGGGATCAACACCTATTTCGGGGCGCTCACCAGCACCATGGCTGGAAACCGGGTACTCACGAGCTTCGATCGGGGAATCACCAAGTTCACTTGGGTCATGATCAGCTTCATGGCGGTCATGGTCCCCACTGTGTTCCTCATCAACGGCTTCACCAAGGGGAACTGGATGGAGGCGTTCCTCTTCGCGACCTCGGTCGCAGTCGGGCTGACGCCGGAAATGCTGCCCATGATCATCACCGTGAATCTGGGCAAGGGCGCAATTGCCATGTCTCGCAAGAAAGTGATCGTAAAGCGGCTGAATTCAATCCAGAATTTCGGCGCGATGGACGTGCTGTGCACGGACAAGACGGGCACGCTGACCCAGGACAAAATCATTCTTGAAAAACATGTCGACATCAACGGTGACGAATGCGAAGACATCCTGGAATACGCCTTTCTCAACAGCTATTACCAGACCGGACTGAAAAGCCTGCTGGATGTGGCCGTGCTCAACTACATCGAACTGAAGAGCAGCCTGAAGGTCGAGAGCGACTACCGCAAGGTCGACGAAATTCCCTTCGACTTCGTGCGGCGCCGCATGTCGGTGGTCGTCGAAAAACGCAGCGAGAAGAAACATATTCTGATCTGCAAGGGCGCAGTCGAGGAAATCTTCAGCATCTGCAGCCGAGGGGAAATCAACGGCGAGACCTTTCATCTCGAGAAGTCCCATGCCGAGAGCCTGCTGGACGTGACCCGGAGCCTCAACGAGGACGGCTTCAGGGTGATCGCCGTGGCCTACAAGGAAGTGCCGCCGATGGAGACGACCTATTCGGTCAAGGACGAAGCGGACCTCATTCTGCTCGGCTACATCGCCTTCCTCGATCCGCCCAAGGATAGCGCCACGGAAGCAATCGCGGCGCTCAACAGGCACGGCGTCGCAGTCAAGATCCTGACGGGCGACAACGATGCGGTGACGCGAAAAATCTGCAGGGAAGTCGGCTTGCCCGTCGAGCACGTCGTGCTGGGCAGCGAAGTCGAACCGATGACGAACGAAGAGCTGGAGACGATCGCCGAGACGGCCACCGTTTTCGCCAAGCTCTCCCCGATGCAGAAGGCGAGGGTCATCAAGGCGCTGCAGCGAAGGGGCCATGTCGTCGGGTTCATGGGGGACGGCATCAACGACGGCCCCGCCCTGAAAGCTGCTGACGTCGGCGTATCCGTGGATACCGCAGTCGACATCGCCAAGGAATCCGCAGACATCATCCTGCTCGAAAAGAGCCTGATGGTGCTCGAGGAAGGCGTTCTCGAAGGGCGCAAGGTATTCGGAAACATCATCAAATACATCCGGATGGGGGCAAGCTCCAATTTCGGCAACATGTTCAGCGTGCTGGGCGCCAGCGCATTCCTGCCCTTTTTGCCGATGGCACCGATCCAGATCCTGACCAACAACCTGCTCTACGATTTCTCCCAGACGGCCATTCCGACAGACAATGTCGACGAAAGCTATCTTTCAAAGCCCAGGAAATGGGATCTCGGAGACATCACGAAATTCATGATCTTCATCGGGCCGATCAGCTCGATCTTCGACTATGCGACCTATTTCACCATGCTTTACGTTTTCGATGCCTGGGACAAGCCCGCGCTTTTCCAGAGCGGCTGGTTCGTCGAATCCCTGCTGTCGCAGACCCTGATCATCCATATCCTGAGGACCGGAAAGATTCCTTTCCTGCAGAGCTGGGCGAGCCTGCCGCTCACCATCACGACGCTGGTGGTGAGCGCGATCGGGCTGTGGCTTCCCTTCTCGCCCTTCGCGTCTTCTCTGGGCCTCACGCCTCTTCCGGGAAAATACTGGCTGGCGCTCTGTTCCATCCTCGTCGGCTACCTGGTGCTGACGCAATGGGCGAAATCCTTGATCATCCGGAAATTCGGGCTGCATTGAAGCTTGTCGTCAACCGCGAAACCGGTGAATTTTTACGGGCTTCATTCGAATGCCGAAATGAGGGTGTCCTCAGTGCAGCACCCTCGGCATGCTCAGGAGGAATTCGGGAATGTCGACATCGAAATGCTCCCCGCTTTCGGCGACCATCTGATATTCTCCGCGCATCGTCCCGACAGGGGTGGCTATTGCCGTCCCGCTGGTATACCTGAAGCTTTCTCCGGGCTTCAAGAGCGGCTGCTCGCCGACCACCCCCAGCCCTCTCACTTCCTGAGTCTGCTCGTTGGCATCGGTGATCACCCAGTGCCGGCTGATCAACTGGATGCCCACCGTGCCGTCGTTGGTGATGGTGATGGTATAGGCGAAAACGTAATGCCCGCGCTCCTCGTCCGATTCCTCGGGAATGAAAACTACCGAAGCCTCTATTTTTACGTTGTAATCTTTGACAGCCATTGCCTTCGTTTCAGTTTGATACTGCAGCTTCTAGTTGCGCAGGGGTTTCATGTAGAATAGCCTCTTTTGCCGAGGAATACCGATGCCCAATTACCTGATCGCGCCCAGCATACTTTCAGCCAACTTTGCCAAACTGGGCGAGGAGATCGTCGACGTGATCGACGCAGGCGCAGACATCATTCATTTCGATGTCATGGATAACCATTATGTACCTAACCTGACCATCGGTCCACTCGTCTGCGAAGCGATCCGTCCGCTGACCAAGGCGCCGATCGACGTCCACCTGATGGTGAAACCGGTCGACAGGATCATCCCCGATTTCGCCAAGGCGGGCGCCAACATCATCTCTTTCCACCCTGAAGCCTCCGAGCATATCGACCGCACCATAGGCCTCATCAAGGACCAGGGATGCAAGGCAGGGCTGGTCTTCAACCCGGCGACCCCGCTCAATTATCTCGACCACGTGATCGAAAAGCTCGATCTCATCCTGATCATGTCGGTCAATCCCGGCTTCGGAGGACAAAAGTTCATTCCCGGGGCATTGACCAAGCTGAAGGCCGTACGCAAGATGATCGACGAGAAGGGCCTCGACATCATGCTCGAAATCGACGGCGGCGTGAAAGCGGACAACATCGCGGAAATCGCGAGAGCCGGCGCGGACACTTTCGTTGCAGGCTCCGCCATCTACAACACGCCGAACTACAAGGCGACCATCGACCAGATGCGGGCTGAGCTCGCCAAAGCATGATGCTGACCAGAGCCCCCATTTCCGTCAAGGCGGTCATGATCGACCTCGACGGCACCCTGCTCGATACCGCCGCGGATCTCGCAACCGCCGCGAACCTGACCCTGGAAGAGCTCGGCCATCCCAGGGTCGATCCGGAAACAATCAAGACCTTCATCGGCAAGGGCGTGCTCAACCTGATGACCAAGACCCATATCGCATCGACGGGCAACGCGCCGGAGGATTTCGGCCCTGTGATGGAAATCTTCGACAGGCATTACGACAGCGTGGTGTCCAGAGAATCGCGCCCCTATCCCGGCGTGATTGAAGGACTGGAAGCGATGAAGACAGCGGGCTTCCGGCTCGCATGCATCACCAACAAGGTAGCGCGCTTCACGATCCCGCTGCTCAAGGACACCGGCCTTTACGATTTCTTCGAAATCGTGCTTTCCGGGGACAGTCTGCCGAAGAAAAAACCCGATCCGCTGCCGCTTTTCCATGCCTGCGAGCATTTCGGGATCAGCCCTTCCGAAATGCTTCTCGTGGGCGATTCGATCAACGACGTTCAAGCCGCCCGCGCTGCGGGATGCGCGGTTTTCTGCGTGCCCTACGGCTACAACGAAGGGATGGATGTCAGGGCGCTCGATTCCGATGCGCTCGTCGAAAGTTTGCTGGATGCCTACCGTCTGATCGAGAAATCATGACCGAACAGGAGTTCGAACGGCTAAAGTCGGCAGGCTACAACCGCATTCCGCTGGTTCTCGAAACTTTCGCCGATCTCGACACGCCGCTTTCGGTCTACCTCAAGCTCGCCAATTCGCCCTATTCCTACCTTCTGGAATCCGTCGTCGGCGGGGAGCGCTTCGGACGCTATTCCTTCATCGGGTTACCGGCGAAATGCGTGCTCAAGTTCTTCGGGGAAAGCTACCGCATCCTGCAGGATGGAAAGGTCACGGAAGAAGGGGAGACCGACGATGCGCTGAAATTCGTGGAATCTTTCCAGAAGCGCTTCAGGGCCGCGCCGATTTCGATCCCCTTGCGCTTCTTCGGCGGTCTCGCGGGTTACTTCGGCTATGACACGGTCAGATACATCGAGCCCAAGCTCGCAAAAACGCGCAAACAGGATACCCTCGGCACGCCGGACATTCTGCTGATGCTATCCGAAGAGCTTGCGGTGGTGGACAACCTCTCGGGCAAGCTCTACCTCATCGTTTACGCCGACCCTGAAGAGGCAAACGCCTACGCAAAAGCAAACCAGCGGCTCAGGGAACTGAACCGGCGCCTGCGCTCCCCGGCCGGAATCCCCGAATACCGGCCGAATCAGTCCATGCCCGAACCGGTATCCGAAATCGGGGAAATGGCATTCCTGTCTGCCGTCGACAAAGCCAAGCATTACATTGTCGAGGGCGACATCATGCAGGTGCAGATTTCGCAGCGCATCCGCCTCCCCTTCGATGCGCCGCCCATCAACCTCTACCGGGCATTGCGCGCGATCAACCCTTCCCCCTACATGTTCTATTTCGACATGGAGGATTTCCATATCGTCGGGGCTTCTCCCGAAATTCTGGTGCGGCAGGAGGAAGACCGGATCACGGTGCGGCCGATTGCCGGGACCCGCCCCAGGGGGGCCACCCCGGAGCAGGATCAGGATCTAGAACAAGATCTCCTTTCGGATCCCAAGGAACGGGCTGAACACCTGATGCTGATCGACCTCGGCAGGAACGACATCGGACGGGTCGCTCAAACCGGATCAGTGAAAGTGACCGAGAAGATGGTGGTCGAGCGCTATTCCCACGTGATGCACATCGTCTCCAACGTCGAAGCCAGAATCAAGCCCGGAATGACCGCGATAGAGTTGCTCAGGGCCACTTTCCCGGCAGGGACGGTGACGGGAACCGCGAAAGTCAGATCGATGGAAATCATCGACGAACTCGAACCCTCGAAGCGCGGCATCTATGCCGGAGCGGTCGGCTACATCGGATTCAACGGCAATATGGATCTTGCGATCGCGATCAGAACCGCGGTGATCAAGGGCGGTAATCTCTATGTCCAGGCGGCGGCCGGGATCGTCGCCGATTCGATCCCTGCGAACGAATGGATGGAAACCTGCAACAAGGCTCGCGCCGTAATGCGCGCAGCGGAAATGACGCTCGCCGGCCTCGATACGGAGAACTGAATGCTCTTGATGATCGACAATTACGATTCTTTCACCTACAACCTGGTCCAGTATTTCGGCGAACTCGGGCAGGAAGTCGACGTGAAAAGAAACGACGAGATCACGCTTGATTATGTCGACAGGGCTCGCCACGACTACATCGTAATTTCCCCAGGCCCCTGCACGCCCAACGAGGCGGGCATCTCGGTTCCGCTGATCCGGCAATTTGCCGGGAAAATCCCCATTCTCGGGGTATGCCTCGGGCACCAAAGCATAGGCCAGGCCTTCGGCGGCAGGATTATCCACGCCAAGGAACTCATGCACGGCAAAACCTCCCTGATCCATCACCTCGACAAAGGCGTCTTCAGGGGGCTGCCCAGCCCCTTCATTGCAACGCGCTACCATTCCCTGGTGATAGAGCGGGAAAGCCTGCCCGATTGCCTCGAAATCACGGCCTGGACCGAGGACGGGGAGATCATGGGCGTGCGCCACAAAACGCTCGCCGTGGAAGGGGTGCAGTTCCACCCCGAATCGATCCTGACCGAATACGGCCACGACATGCTGAAAAACTTCCTGGAACAGCAATGACACCCCAGGCAGCACTCAATGCCCTGGTCGAGAAGAAGGATCTTTCCAGCGAAGAAATGACCTCGGTCATGCACCAAATCATGTCAGGGGAGTTGACCCCGGTTCAGATCGCCGGCATCGTCATCGCCCTGCGCTCCAAGGGCGAGACGGTAGCCGAAATCGCAGCAGCGGCAGGCGTGATGCGCGAGTTGTCGGCCAAAGTAGACGTGCCGCAAGACATTCATCTCGTCGACACCTGCGGCACGGGGGGAGACGGCACGCATACCTTCAACATTTCCACGGCCTCTGCGATCGTCTCGGCCTCCGCGGGAGTGAAAATCGCGAAGCACGGCGGGCGCTCAGTTTCCAGCACTTGCGGCAGCGCCGACGTGCTGGAGCGTCTCGGCGTCAATGTCAGCCTCAGCCCGGCAGACGTCGCAAAATCGATCATGGCCATCGGCATAGGCTTCATGTTCGCGCCAAGCCACCACAGCGCCATGCGCTTTGCAGCGCCCGTCAGACGTGAACTCGGCATCAGGACGATTTTCAATCTGCTCGGCCCCTTGACCAACCCGGCCAATGCGAAAAACCAGGTTCTCGGCGTATACCACCGGGATCTCCTCAGGAAATTCGCCGAAGCGCTGAAGATGCTGGGAAGCCGGCATGTGCTGGTGGTCCACGGCATGGACGGACTGGATGAAATCTCCATCAGCGGGGAAACGCTCGTGGCGGAACTGAAAGACGGGGAGATTTCGGAATACCGCCTGAATCCGGAAAGCTTCGGATTCAAGAATGCCCCGATCGAATCGATCCGGGCGCGCGATATCGAAAGCGCATGCAGGCTGCTTCTTGACGCGCTGGAAAACAGGCCGGGCCCCGCTCGCGACATCGTCATGCTCAATGCCGGCGCCTCGATCTACATCTCGGGGCTCGCGAAGAGCATCGCTGACGGAGTGGAAATGGCGGGGCACCAGATTTCGAATGGCGCGGCCCGGAAGAAACTCGACGAACTTGCCGCCTTCTCGAACAGCCTCAGACCTGCCTGAAGGTCGCCCGCTCATAATCAGCTCCCTTCCCGGCAAGCCCGGTGAGTCGGAATTCCATCGACAGCCCCTCCTTGTCGAAAACGGCAATGATCCGGTTCTGGACATACCATCCCCTGGGCATGACGAGGCTCATTCTCTCCCCGTGGTGTAGCAGGATGGCCGGCGCATATTTGCCGGATACCGTAAGATTGATTCCCGTCTGGCGAATCACGACCGCTTCCGGCCTGCCCTCAAGAAGCTTCAGCCCCATGTTGACGCTCCCGTCCAGTCCCGCGATAACCCAGCGGATCACGCCGGGCATGAAATTTTGGTCGCCCCGGATGCCGACAAGATGCCCCGGGCTCACGCGCCCGCCTTGCCCGGTCCTGATCAACGAAACTTCCCTGCCGTTCTCGTCCTGAATGTCCCAGCTCTCGGTCTCGCGCCCTTTCATCTGCTCATCCTTGGAAGCAATATGCCCGAAAAGCCCGATCTCCTCATGCTGCCTCTTGTTGAGGTCGCCCTTTTCTGCAAGCTGCGCAAAGACTTTCCCGCTGAGATGAAAATGAATATCTTCCAGGCCGAAGCATAATTCGGCCCGGTGGCTGATAGTGCGCTCCTCGAATCTGCGCGCCGCCTTCCCCTCGCACCAGTGTCGATGCAGCTTTTCAATGAGGGAAAGACAGAAATCAGGCCGCAGGCTCTCCCCCAGACCGAGCTGGGATGGGACCTGGCCCTGCTGCAGCAGGGCCATCTTGATTTTCAGATTCTTTCCCAGCTCCGACATGTCCAGGTAGCGGATGCCAGCGCCACGGGAGGCTCGCTGCATAATGCAATCCGGACTTTCAAGATCGACCGCGATAGGCTGCGATGTCTTTGCCGAGATGGGAATATCCTTGGCAATGGTGACGAGAGGCGTCCATGCTTCAAGCCAGCGGTTGACCAGCTGCAGCTGGCTGTGCGTCAGCTCGTAGGGGTCAGCCTGGCAGATCAGCACGGCGCGTATGAAGTGGTCAGCGCAGGAAGTCGGCGGGAGATGGCGATCAAGATTTTCCGAAGCAATCGAGAATCCCGCGTCCTCGGAAAGCCGGTAAAGCTGATGCAATTGCAGCCAAAGCCTTGAATCGACCTGATGGGAAAGGAAAATATACCCGGATATCTGCAGTGCAGTGTAATGCAGGCAACGCTGGCATATCCGCGCCAGATGCCCCGCCACTGAAGGCTCCCCATCGACACCGGCATTCAGGCAATGCCCGTAGGAAGTCGCCATTTGTGCCCATAACGAGACGATCCCGTCGCGTATGGAAGATTCGCTGCCGCTCAGCGGTAGGGGTTTTCCGACAAGCTTATTGCCATAACCTTCCTGGACAATGCCTACCGTTTCACGCAGCTGCTCCGTTATTTGCAGGCGAATCAGCGGAGGAAGCATGGCGCGATTCAACCCGCCCAGTTTCCTTGAAAGAGTCCGATGGGCCTGGCGGATATCGGTAAGCTGGAATTGCGATATCCAGCGGGCGCAGGAATCCGGATCGGCAAACACCGGTTCCACAGGTTCGTCTGTTTCTGGCAGGCTCAGGCGATTCATATGAGGCCCAAGGCTAAAAGGGAAACTTGTCGATTTTAACCCGAAATGGCGCTCAGTGCAGGTAGGTGGACTGGAAGAGTCGGGTCATTTCTTCGCCGGGAAGCGGCTCACTGAAATAGTACCCCTGGAATCCATGACAACCCTGATCCTTGAGGTGAGTGAACTGATCGGAATTTTCCACACCCTCTGCGATGACCTTCAATTTCAGACTGCGGGCCATCGCGATAATCGCGGCGACGATCGCGGCATCGTTCGAGTCTCCGGTGATATCCCGGACGAAAGACTGGTCTATCTTGAGCACATCGAGCGGAAAACGCTTCAAGTAGCTCAATGAAGAATACCCCGTTCCGAAATCATCCAGGGAAAGCTTGATGCCCAGATGCTTTAGCTGATTCAGCATGGTGAGCGTCTCATCGGTGTTGTGCATCAGCATGCTTTCCGTCATTTCCAGTTCAAGGCGATGGGCCGAGAGCGCGGTCTCTTCGAGAATTTTCTCGATCATTTTCGAGAAGTCGCCCTCCCTGAACTGCCTTGGCGAAACATTGACCGAAATGCGCTGAGTTTCGTTCAGAAACCCAGCCATTTGCCAGACCTTCATCTGGGCGCAAACGGTTTTCATCATCCACTCACCCAGATTGACGATCAGACCCGTCTCTTCAGCCAGCGGGATGAATCTCGTCGGGGGAATCCATCCCCGCGCGGGGTGCTTCCAGCGCATCAGGGCTTCCATTCCGGTGACGAAACCGCTGCCGATATCGACCTGCGGCTGGTAATGAACTTCGAGTTCGCCTCGCTCCAGCGCCTTGCGCAAATCGTTCTGAAGGGAAAGCCGCTCCAGAGTCAGCGTGTTCATCCGTTCTGCATAGAACTGGTAGTTGTCTCGCCCCTGGGACTTGGCATGATAGAGCGCCGTATCCGCGCTCTTGATCAAGTCGCCGACATTGTCGGCATCGGAAGGGAACAGCGCGATGCCTATGCTTGCCGTGACCAGCACTTCATTGTTTTCGAAATGAAAGGGCTCGGATAGTGCCGCCCTGATCTTCTCCGCAACCAGCGCTGCGATCTGAGCCACTTCGCCGACTTCGCTTCTGCAAAGATTGGCGACAATGACAACGAATTCGTCTCCCCCGAGCCTGGCCACCGTATCTCCTTCGCGTACGCAAGCGTTGAGGCGTTGCGCCACGCTCTGAAGGAAGGCGTCCCCTCCCGAATGTCCAAGGATGTCGTTGGCCTCCTTGAAATGGTCCAAGTCCAAACAAAGCACACCGAACTGCCGTTCGCCCCGCCCCGACTGATTGATCAGCATTTCCAGCCTGTCCATGAGGAGCAGGCGGTTAGGCAATCCGGTCAGGGTATCGAAATAAGCCAGACGATGGATTTGCTCCTCGGCAAGCTTGCGTTCCGTGATATCGAGAGAAGTGCCGATGTAATGTGAAATTTGCCCATTCTCGTCTTCTATCGCATTGATCTCGAGCAATTCCGGGTAAACCTCCCCGTTCTTCCTGCGACTCCAGACTTCCCCGCGCCACTTTCCATGCGCCTCTATCGCCACATGGATGGCGCGATGGAATTCATCATCATGCCGTCTTGACCTCAGGATGTCTCGGGACTGTCCGACGATCTCTTCGGCAGCGTAGCCCGTTATGGCGCAGAAGGCAGGGTTGACGCTGACGATATTGCAATGCCTGTCTGCGATGAATATGCCTTCGAGGTTGTGCTCGAATACGGAAGAAGCGAAGCGAAGTTGCCGCTCCGCGCTTCTTCTTTCGGTAATGTCGTCGAGACTGCCGCGGAGACCTGCGATGCCGCCCGATCCATTGCGCAACGCCTCCGCATAGATTTCGACCCAGCGGACCTTGCCACCATTTGCCGAAAAACGCACTTGGTAGCGGCAATGATCGGCTTCCTCGAGAAGCCGCAGCTGCTCGGCATTCTTTCGAATATCCTTAGGATGGATATAGGTGGCGATGGGCTTTCCCAGGCAATCTTCGACCCGGTACTGGGTGATTTCCTCCCAGGCCCTGTTGAGAAATGTCAGGCGGCCACAAGCGTCGGTCTGGAATATGACCTCCTTCAGCTTGTCGATGAAGCTGCCCAGATGCGCCTCGTCTGCAGTGCGGAATTTCAGAATCACACCGCGAATTTTGCCGTCAGAGTCCCTGAGCGGGGATACGCTGCCGTCGAGGGCCATTTCCATTCCGTTACGGTTGACGAAAAGGATGGGCTCCTTGCGCAGCATCCTTTCAACGACATTTCCGATCCGTTGACCTGTGAGCGGGTCGAGCGCACCCAGCACTTCGGACAGAGGCTGGCCCATTGCTTCCCGCGTGCACCAACCGGTCAAACGCTCCGCTTCCCCATTCAGCAGAATGACCCGGCACCCTTTGTCGGTTGTAATCTCAGCTTCGGCCATCGATTTCATTCATGATATTCGCCAAATACACCATTGCGGCTTTGCCCAAGATTAAACCACAATTTAATCAATATTTACAACAATCTGCTTTTGTCTCCTAAGAAAAAGCATGAGGAATCGAACTCGCTTTCCTTGCGAAAGCCGATAACCTTGAACAATTCGCCCATTTCGGCCGGACTGACCAGCTTCTGGAGTTCGCTGCACAAGGGCAGATAGGCAGCCACGTCTTCGGGAGAAACCCGCCCCAGTATTTCGGTAATGCCGCAATTGATCAGGAAATGTGCCTGGGTCGTGAAGCCTGCGAATTGCAGTCCCGCATCGATGCCCGCCTCAGCAATGGCGCTGAAATCAACATGGGTGGTGATGTCCTGCAAGCCGGGAAAAAAGAAAGGATCGCCATGCGCATGATGGCGATAATGGCACATCAATGTGCCCTGGAAGCGATCGGGGTGGTAGTATTCAGACCTGCCGAAGCCGTAGTCGAAAAAAAACAGCATGCCGCGCTTCAATACGCCGGCAAGCCTGGAAACCAGCGCCCTCGCTTCGAGATGAATTTCGCTGGCATAGCCTAGCGGCACACGAATGGCCCTTGCCGCATCGAACAGAGGCCCATTCTCGATCTGCCTGTCCTGCCAGGCAAGCTTTCCTTCGCTGACGCAGACCCCCCGCTCTTCGATGCCATTTTCGTGCCAGCTAACCAGATTGCAGGGAACGGCATCCAATACCTCGTTCGCGAGGATCAGTCCTTCGAAGTTTTCCGGCAGGTCTTCCAGCCAGGTCACCTGAAATCCGCTCAGCAATTCCTCCTGCCTTTTCTTCAGGTCTGCGCTCACTTCCAGTATGTAGTACTGGCGCGGGCTGACCTTTAGTTCCTGAAGCAGATCGAAGGCGAGTTTTCCGGTACCCGCCCCGAGCTCCAGAATGTCGGTGTCAGGATTGGCGGACAGCCATTCGGAAGCAAGGCGCGCAAGGGTCTTTCCGAACAGGGTGGAAATCTCCGGCGCCGTGACGAAGTCGCCGGACTTGCCGAATTTTGCCGCCCCGGCGCTGTAATAACCTAGCCCGGGGGCGTATAGCGCCATGCGCATATACTCGGCGAAGGAAATCCATCCTCCTGCATCGGCAATGTGTCGGCGAATCAGCGCCTGAAGGCGTTCGCTGTGCGCGAGGGCTGGCCCTTCGGGCTCGGGTAGTGGCGGCATCGAGACTATGGTAAATTGTCTGGCATTCAGTTTAGAGGAGATTTCCTTGCAAGGCAAAGTCGTTCTGATCACAGGTGGCGCAAGGCGCGTCGGCGCCGCGATATGCCGCAGGCTTCACGCCCGAGGAGCGGATATGATGATCCATTACCGCTCTTCCGCGATCGATGCGCGAGCGCTCCAGGACGAACTCAATGCCGCCAGGCCAGACTCCGTTTCCCTCATCCAGGCGGACCTCCTCAACATTTCCGTCCTGCCGAGTCTGGTGTCCGATACGGTGAGCCGCTTCGGCAGGCTGGATGTGCTGATCAACAACGCTTCCAGCTTTTTTCCAACCAATATCGGCGAAATCACCGATAGCGCCTGGGATGATCTGGTCGGGACCAACCTCAAGGCACCGCTTTTCCTTTCACAGGCCGCAGCCCCCCAGCTCAGAAAACATCACGGCTGCATCGTCAACATCGTCGATATCCATGCCGAGAAGCCGCTCAAGAACTATCTCGTCTATTCCACCGCCAAGGGAGGGCTGGTTGCCCTCACCAAATCCCTGGCGAGGGAGCTCTCCCCGGAAGCCAGGGTCAATGCCGTGGCACCTGGCGCGATTATCTGGCCTGAGGATGAAGTCTGGTCGGATGCGCTCTCCAGACAGCGAATCATCAACCAGACCCTGCTGAAAAGGGTGGGGGAACCTGACGATATCGCCAAGACGGTCTCCTTCCTTGTCGCAGATGCCCCCTATGTCACGGGCCAGGTGATCGCCGTGGACGGCGGCAGAAGCGTCAACCTTTGACAGAAAACTCATTCCTGATCAAAAAGCACGTCCCCTTCATGCTGAACGGGGAGGCTCTCGAAGTCGAACAGCGACTTGTCCATCAGGTGCGAGGGAACCACATGAGTCAGGGCATTGAACATGTTCTTCAGTCTTCTGGGATCTTCCCTTTCCCACTGCTGCAGCATTTCACGCATGATCTGACGTTGCAGATTCGGCTGTGAACCGCACAGGTTGCAGGGAATGATCGGAAACCCCATTGCCGCCGCGTATTTCTTGATATCCTCCTCCCTGCAGTAAGCCAGCGGCCGGATCACGACATTGCTGCCGTCGTCGGAGCGCAGCTTCGGCGGCATGGCCTTCAGCTTTCCTCCGAAAAACAGGTTAAGAAGCAGCGTCTGGAGAATATCGTCCCGATGGTGGCCGAGCGCGATCTTCGTGGCGCCCAATTCTCTTGCCGTACGGTAAAGAATCCCCCTGCGCAGGCGGGAACAAAGAGAGCATGTCGTCTTTCCGGAGGCGATCTTCTCCTTCACGATGCTGTAGGTGTCCTGTTCCACGATCCGGTAGCGAACTCCGATTTTTTCGAGATATTCCGGCAGCACATGTTCCGGAAAGCCGGGCTGCTTCTGGTCCAGGTTGACCGCAATCAGATCGAAGCGGATCGGGGCGACGCCCTGCAAATACCTGAGGGTATCGAGCATGGTGTAGCTGTCCGCCCCCCCGGAAAGGCACACCATCACGAGATCTCCTTCCTCAATCATATTGAAATCGATGATGGCCTTGCCGGTGAGCCGCCGGATCTGTTTCTGCAACCTCTCGAAGCTGCGCGACAATTTGGGCTCTTCCCGGGAAATCCCGGGATGAAAGTGGATCGGGGAGAAGCCCGATGCAGAATCGGCGGAAGAGGTCATTCTGTGGTTTTCCTGAGATGGGGAAAGTCGAAGCACGAATTGCTGAAGCTCACGCGCAATTTTACCCTGCCCGGCTCCGCGCGTCTGTGCCTTAGGACAGCTTTTTCAGAAATACCTTGGAGCGCCGCTTGTAATTGTAGAGGGATTGTTTTTTCTCGGGGAGCGCCTCGATTCCCTTTTCGACAAAACCCCGTTCGATGAACCAGTGCGCAGTCCTGGTAGTGAGCACAAACACCCTTTTTAGCCCCAGGTTTCTGGCTCTATCCTCCAATCTTGAAAGAAGCCTGTCGCCCACGCCAGAATTGCGGAACTCGGGATGCACCACGAGACAGGCGATCTCCCCTTCCTCGTCGAAGGGATAAAGGGCGGCGCAGCCAATCACCCTCCTGTCGTGCTCCAGCACGAAGAAGCGGTCTATCTCCATTTCCAGCCTTTCTCTCTGCCTGCGTACCAGCACGCCTTCCGCTTCGAGCGGCTCGATCAGGGCGAGGATGCCGCCAACGTCCTCTATCTTCGCCTCCCTCAGGCTCTCGAGAACATCCTGGGTGAGCAAGGTGCCTATTCCTTCGTGAGTAAAAAGTTCGAGCAGCAGTGCGCCGTCCGCATGGCGGCTGAGGAGGTGCACGCGATTAACGCCCTCCTTGCAACACTTCAATGCACAGGGCAGGTAAGTGCGGACGTCTTCGGAAAGGTCTGCGCGAGAAAGCAGGGATTGGGCGCGCGACAGGGAGAGTTCGCGCAGCAGATTGCCGCTCTCGTCCTTCACCCCGTTCTCTTCCATGAGGAAAATCAGCTTGTCCGCCTTGAGGGAAATGGCGGCATGGGTTGCGACATCCTCGAGGGTCAGGTTGAAAATTTCTCCTGTCGGGGAATAGCCGAGCGGCGAAAGGAGGACGATCTCGCCCCCTTCCAGCCTGTTCCTGATCGCCTGGGAATCGACCCGCCTCACCGCCCCCGTATACATAAGGTCCACGCCGGAGATCACCCCCATGGGCTTGGCCGTGATGAAATTCCCCCCTGCAACGCGGATGTCGGCATTGGCCATGGGCGAATTGGGCAGACCCATCGAAAGCAGCGCCTCGATTTCCATCCTGAGCCGGCCTATCGACTCCTTGACCTGCTGCAGCACTTCAAGATCGGTGGCGCGCATGCCCTCGACGTAATGATCGGCCAGCCCCGCTGCATGCAGCCTCGATTCGATCTGGGGCCTCGCGCCGTGAACCAGCACGATCTTCACGCCGAGACTCGCGAGCAGGTTGATATCGTGGGTGAGCTCGACGAACTTGCCGTCGGCGACCACTTCCCCGCCGAAGGCCACGACAAACGTCTTCCCTCTGAACGCGTTGATATAGGGGGCAGAATACCTGAACCAGTTGACGAATTCCGCAGGGATCATGATTGTTTTCCTTTTTCAGGGCAAGTATATACCTGCGGCCACCACAATTGAATGCGCCAGATGCGCCCCGCTCAGAAAAAGTCCCCCCAAAGCGCATGCAGCGCAGAAATCGCGGCGAGCCCCGCCGTCTCGGTCCTGAGGATGCGGGGGCCCAGCTTCATCGCCTCGAACCCGCAAGACAGTGCGAGGGCCTCTTCCTCTGGGGAAAGTCCGCCTTCAGGTCCTATCAGAAGCAGGATCTCTCCGTCTGGCGAAGAAAAGTCCTTCAGGGGCTTTCCCATCGGGGAAAGCAGGAGTTTCTTACCCTGCCCTGCGGTCGGGAGCCAGGCTTCCAGCGCCACGATGGGCAAAATGTCGGGAATGCGGTTGCGCCCGCACTGCTCGCAGGCCGAAATCGCGACATTCGCCCAGTGGCCTTCGCGTTTTCTGGCGCGCTCCCCGGAAAGCCTCACCGTGCTGCGCCTCGCCTCGACAATCCGGATGGATTTAACACCGAGCTCGACGGCCTTCTGCACCACCCAGTCCATTTTCTCCGAGCTTGCCATCGCCTGGATCAGCATGATGGAAAGTCTGGACTCCCTGTCCATTGCAACTTTTTCGAGAATTTCGACCGAGGCGGAGTCGAGCACCCCGCACCGGAACTCCCACCCGCTGCCGTCGAACAGAACGATTTCCTCCCCCTTGCCGAGTCTCAGCACCCTGAAAGCATGGTGCGCAACCTGTTCCGGAAGGCGGAAAATGCCGGCAGCGGGAATCTCCCGAGGACAATGAAAGCGAGGTATGGCCATGGCTCTTTAGGGCGATATAACGTCAAAGTGATGATAATATATTGTGCTTTCGGAAAGAATCCATTTCAGGAGGAAAAATGGTCAGTCTGCAAACCCCCGTCTGCGATTTCGGCTGGAATCCGCCGGACTTCGACCTTCCCGGCGTTGACGGGAAGCGGCATACGCTTGCCACGAGCCGCGGGAAGAGCGGCCTGCTCGTGATGTTCATCTGCAATCACTGCCCCTACGTCCAGGCCATCAGGAAACGCCTCGTGAATGATCTTCAGGAGCTCATGCGCTATGGCATCAACAGCATCGCCATCATGTCGAACGATCCCACCGACTACCCGGAGGATTCCTTCGAAAACATGAAGCAGGTGGCGCAGGAATTCCATTTTCCCTTCCCTTATGTACTCGACGAAACGCAGGAAGTCGCAAAAGCCTACGGTGCGATATGCACTCCCGATTTCTTCGGCTTCAATGCGAATCTCGAACTGCAGTACCGGGGCAGATTCGACGCCTCCAGAAAGGAAACCGCGCCCGAATCGGACCGGGATCTTTTCAACGCGATGGTCCAGGTAGCGCAAACCGGAAAAGGCCCGCTGGAGCAGATTCCCGGCATAGGCTGCTCGATCAAGTGGAAATAGACCTGCTCAACGCGGTGGAGTCTGCCGTACGCAGGATTTCCAATGATGAGATCCTGCCGCGCTACCTCAAGGTGGGGCGGCAGAGGAAGGCGGACGGCAGCCTTTTCACCGAAGCCGACCTCGCAGTCCAGGAAGCCCTGAAGCGAGAGCTGTTCAAAATCCGGCCCGTCCCCCTTATCGGCGAGGAAATGGACGAAGCCGAACAGGCCGCGCTATGGAAATCGAACGAGATCTGGTGCGTCGATCCGATCGACGGCACCTCCAATTTCGTCAACGGCATCCCTTATTTCGCAGTTTCGGTCGCATTGATGCAGGGCGGGAAAAGCGTCCTCGGCGTAGTCTACAATCCTGTTTCCCGGGAAATGTTCGCCGCCATGAAAGACGGCGGCGCATGGCTAGACGGGGAAAGGCTGCCGCTCAGACACGGCTCCGAACACCTGAAAGGGTCGATCGCCGGCGTGGATTTCAAGCGGTTGCCGAAAGCTCTGGCAAGCCGGCTCGTGCTCTCTCCCCCCTATTCTTCCCAGCGCAATTTCGGGGCCTGTTCTCTGGAATGGTGCTACGCTGCAGCAGGGCGCATCGATCTGTATTTGCATGGCGGCCAGAAACTGTGGGATTATGCCGCGGGCGCACTCGTTCTCATGGAAGCGGGGGGAGGCATCTGCTGCATCGACAGCGACGATTTTTGGGGAAGCCCGCCATGGACGCGCTCTGCCGTCGCAGCCCGGGACGGGGTGCTTTTCGAAAAATGGCGGGACTGGATCAGAAAAGGCGAATAGCTCATGAAGGTCGTTATTCTCGGGGCGGGAAGGGTGGGATCCACGGTCGCGGAGAGTCTGGCAGGGGAAGCAAACGACATCACGATCGTCGACATCGACCCCGAGAGGCTTAGGCTGCTGCAGGACAGGCTAGATCTGCGCACCGTGGCCGGAAACGCCTCCCATCCGGAAATCCTGAGGCAAGCCGGCGCCCAGGATGCGGACATGATTCTTGCCGTGACCCAGAACGACGAAACCAATCTGGTCGCCTGCAAGCTGGCCTCGATCATTTTCAATGTACCGACCAAAATCGCCAGGATTCGCGCCGCGGACTACCTTTCCCACCCTGAAATCTTTTCTCCCGAAAACTTCGGCGTCGATTTCACCATCTGTCCCGAACAGATCCTGACCGATTACATCGTCAAGCTGATCGAGTTCCCGGAAGCGCTGCAGGTTCTGGATTTCGCCGACGGCAAGGTCAATCTCGTCGGGATGCGCGCTGCCGAAGGCGGCTCCCTCGTGGATCAGGAACTTCAGAATATCCGGAAGCACATGCCCAATGTCGAAACCCGCGTCGCTGCAGTATTCCGCAGGGGAAGGGCCATCATGCCCGAACGGGACACCGTGATCGAGACAGGCGACGAGGTGTTTTTCATTGCCGCCGCCAAGGACATCCGCATGGTCATGAGCGAATTGAAGCGCATGGACAAGCCGATCCGGCGAATCATGATCGCAGGCGGGGGGAACATCGGCAGTCGGCTGGCAAAGTCCGTCGAGAAGTCCTATCAGGTGAAGCTCATCGAATTCAACAAGAAATCCTGCGAAAGGCTAGCCGCAAATCTTTCCGGCACCCTTATCCTGCATGGGGATGCCACCGACGAGGACCTTCTGGCGGCAGAAAACGTGGACGAGATGGATCTCTTCTGCGCACTGACGAATGACGACGAGAACAACATCATGGCTGCCCTGCTGGCGAAAAGGATGGGAGCCCGCAAGGTGATCGCGCTCATCAATCGGGGCGCCTATGTCGATCTCGTCCAGGGCGGCGAGATCGACATCGCCATTTCCCCTTCCCAGGCCACCATAGGCACCCTGCTCACCCATGTCCGGCGAGCCGATGTCACGGCAGTGCATTCCCTGCGTCGCGGTGCCGCAGAAGCTCTCGAACTGGTCGCGCACGGCGATGCGAAATCCTCCCGGGTGGTCGGCAGAAGAATAGACGAGATCGACCTTCCTCCCGGCGTGAGCATAGGCGCGATCGTCAGGGGCGAACAGGTGCTGATCGCGCACCACGATACCGTGGTCGAACCCGAAGATCATGTCATCATATTCGCGATCAACAAGGAACTCATTCCCAAAGTCGAAAAGCTGTTCCAGGTTGCAATGGGTTTCTTCTGATGCACAGGATACTGTCGGTGGTCCACGTCCTCGGAAAGGTCCTGATGGCATTCAGCCTGGCCTACCTCCTTCCAGTACTGACCTCGCTCGTCTACCAGGATGGGCAGCTCGCGGATTTCGTTCGGTCGCTGATCCTCACCCTGGGATTCGGCACGCTGCTCTGGCTGGGAACCCGGGATTTCAAGCGGGAAATGAAACCCAGGGACGGATTCCTGATGGTGGCATCGACCTGGCTTGGCGTTGCGGCCTTTTCCACGTTTCCCTTGCTGGCGTCGCTCGACGGTATCACCTTCACCCGCGCCTTCTTCGAGTGCATGTCCGGATTGACGACCACCGGCGCCACGGTACTTTCCGGACTCGACAACTTGCCGCAGTCGATCAATCTTTGGCGCCATGAACTCAGCTGGATCGGAGGAATGGGCATCATCGTCCTCGCCGTGGCCATTCTGCCCCTCCTGGGCGTGGGCGGCATGCAGCTCTCCAGGGCCGAGACGCCCGGCCCGATGAAGGACAGCAGGCTCGCCCCACGCATCACCGAAACTGCGAAAAACCTCTGGCTCGTGTATTTCGTCATTACCCTGGCCTGCATCATCGCATTGAAGCTTGCCGGAATGAGCGGATTCGATGCCATCTGCCATGCTTTTTCCGCGATGAGCCTGGGGGGATTCTCCACCCACGATGCGAGCATCGGATATTTCCATTCTCCCGCCATAGAAATCGTTCTGACCTTCTTCATGCTGGTCGCAGGCATGAATTTCGCGACCCATTTTCTCGCGCTGCGAGGCAAAAACCTCAAGTTCTACAGAGCAGACCGGGAAGCCGTGGCCTTCGTCAAGCTGATTTCGGGCAGCGTTATCGCCATCGCCCTCTTCCTCTGGCACAGGGGGACATACGATAATTTCTGGACGGCACTGCGGCATGCGTCCTTCAATCTGGTTTCCATCGCGACGGATTGCGGCTTGACCAGCACCAATTATGATGCCTGGCCGATTCTCGCTCCGCTCTGGATGCTTTTCCTGAGCTGCATTTCCGTCAGTTCCGGCTCGACAGGCGGCGGAATCAAGATGATAAGAACCCTCGTTCTGGTGAAGCAGAGCCAGCGTGAAATGCTGCGTCTTCTTCATCCCGCCATTGTCAACCCGCTGAAAATCAACGGCCAGGTCGTCCAGAACAACGTCGTCTATTCCGTCCTCGGATTCATTTTTCTCTATTTCATGAGCATCCTCGTGCTGATTTTCGTGCTCGTCGGGAGCGGTCTCGATTTCGTTTCCTCCTTCAGTGCGATCATCGCCTGCATCAACAATGTCGGACCAGGGCTGGGCCAGGTCGGCCCCGCCACGAGCTACGGCAGCCTGAACAGCTTTCAATCCTGGGTCTGCATTCTGGCCATGCTGCTCGGCCGCCTGGAAATCTTTTCCGTCCTGATCATCTTCACCCCAGCCTTTTGGCGAAAATAGCGCAATTGTGAAGTTGCAACCAGATGACTACAATGGAACGTGATGAGCGCTTTCGATCTTACAGACCATTTCCTGATAGCCATGCCCGGCATGATGGATCCGGTATTCTCCAAATGCCTGATGTATATCTGCGAGCACCACGATCAGGGGGCGCTGGGGCTGGTGGTCAACCGCCCGATCGCGATGAATCTTGCCTCCATGCTCGGCGAGCTCGGCATAGCATCCAGGAACGAAGAATTCGAGAAGGTTCCGGTCTATTTCGGCGGGCCTGTCGAAATGGAAAGGGGATTCGTTCTGCACCAGCCGGTCGGACAATGGCAATCGACAATTGCCGTCACCGAAAGCGTGGGGCTCACTACTTCCCAGGACATTCTTCAGTCCCTGGGGCAAGGCTCGGGCCCTCGGCATGTTCTGGTTGCGCTCGGCTATGCAGGGTGGGCGCCGGGCCAGTTGGAGCACGAACTGAGCCAGAATGCCTGGCTGAGCGCGAAATCCTCGAAGGAAATCCTTTTCGAAACTGCGGCCGAAGAACGTCTTCCCGCCGCGCTCAGGATGATGGGCATAGACTGGGCCAACCTCAGTGAATCGGCGGGCCATGGGTGAGATGCTGGCCTTCGATTTCGGGACCAGGCGAATCGGCGTAGCCCTCGGCAGCCAGGAAACCGGAATCGCCCACCCCCTCTCGACCATCCTTTGGGAAAAAAAGTCCGAATGCTTCGAAGCGATCGATGTTTTGATCAAGGAGTGGCAACCCTCCCTGCTCGTGGTAGGATTGCCACTGTCGATGAGCGGCACCGAGCATGAGCTCACACGGCTTTCGAAGCTTTTCGGCAGACGACTGGAGGCGCGATACAGGCTGCCCGTCGAATTCGTGGACGAGCGCCTGAGCTCTTTCGCTGCAGAAGAAGCATTGCGGGAAGCCGGCATTTCCGGAAAGGCGCAGAAGGCCCATATCGACCAGGTCGCTGCGCAATGTCTGCTGCAGGCGTATCTGGAGGAGAAGAAAAATGGAATTACCCCAGACCCGTGACGTTCTGGAAAAACTGGCGAAAGACATCCGGATCGACCTCAGCGATGACGCCATCCTGGTCGGCATCCATACCGGCGGCGCATGGCTCGCCGAAGAGCTGCATCGCATGCTGAGCCTTTCCACGCCGCTCGGCATGCTCGACATTTCCTTCTATCGGGACGATTTCGAGCGCATCGGCCTGCACCCCGAAGTAAAGCCTTCCGACATCCCTTTCGATGTCGACGGAGCCGACATCCTGCTCGTCGACGATGTGCTTTACACCGGGCGCACGGTGAGAGCGGCCATCAACGAGATCTTCGATTACGGCAGACCAGCCAGGATCAGGCTTGCCGTCCTCGTCGACAGAGGCGGGCGGGAGTTGCCCATCGAAGCCCGGTTCACCGGCATCAAGCTGGATCTCGACGAAAACAGGATGATCGACCTGCTGAGGAACGAAACGGGCGGGCTCGAACTCAGACTCAGAGTTGGAAACTGATATGCAAAGACAAATCAACAAGAACGGGGAACTGCAGCATCTGCTGACCATAGAAGGGTTGTCCTCGGCCATGCTTCATCATATCCTGGACACGGCCGAATCCTTCGTCGGCGTGACCGAAAGAGAGGTCAAGAAGGTGCCGCTCCTGAGAGGGAAAGCGATATTCAACCTTTTCTTCGAGCCCAGCACCAGGACCCGCACGACCTTCGAGATCGCGGCCAAGCGACTTTCAGCCGATGTAATCAATCTCAACATCAGCGCTTCCTCCCAGAGCAAGGGGGAAACTTTGCTCGACACCGTCAACAATCTTTCGGCGATGCATGCCGACATGTTCATCGTCAGGCATGCGCAGAGCGGCGCCGCCCACCTGATCGCGAATCACGTCGCACCGGAAATCCACGTGATCAATGCCGGCGACGGTCGCCATGCCCATCCTACCCAGGCCCTGCTCGACATGTACACGATCAGGCATTTCAAGCGCGATTTCCACGAGCTCAGGGTGGCAATCGTCGGGGATATCATGCATTCCCGCGTGGCGCGCTCCCAAATCCATGCGCTCACCACTCTGGGCGTTCCCGAGGTCAGGGTGATCGCGCCCAAGACGCTGCTTCCCAAGGGGGTCGAGCATCTCGGCGTGCACCCCTACCACGACATGTCGAAAGGGCTGAAGGACGTTGACGTCCTCCTCATGCTGAGGCTGCAGAACGAAAGAATGCAGGGCGCACTGCTGCCAAGCGCCCAGGAGTATTTCAAATACTACGGCCTGACGCCGGAGAAGTTGGCGCTCGCCAAGCCCGATGCAATCGTCATGCACCCCGGTCCGATGAACCGGGGGATAGAAATCGATTCCGCCGTGGCCGATGGCCCGCAGTCGGTCATCCTCCCGCAGGTGACCTTCGGCATCGCCGTACGCATGGCGGTCATGAGCATTCTTGCCGGAAGCTGAACATGAAGATCCATATCAAGAACGGACGCCTTATCGACCCGAAAACCCATCTCGACAGGAAAGCCGATATTTTTGTCGCCGCAGGTAAAGTGGCCGCCATAGGGGCGCCTCCGCAGAACTTCACCGCCAGCCATGAAATCGATGCGAACGGACTCATCGTCTGCCCGGGGCTGGTCGATCTCTCTGCGAGACTGCGAGAGCCTGGCTATGAATACCGGGCGACTCTCGAATCCGAAATGGAAGCCGCCATCGCCGGCGGAATCACTTCCCTTGCCTGCCCCCCGGACACCGACCCCCCGCTCGACGAGCCGGGGCTGGTCGAAATGCTGAAATATCGGGCGATGAGCCTGAATCAGGCCCATGTCTTCCCGGTTGGCGCATTGACCCAAGGACTGCTCGGCGAGAATCTCACCGAAATGGCCGAATTGAGCGACGCCGGCTGCGTGGCATTCAGCCATGCCGAAAGGCCGCTCGACAATGCCCTGGTGATGATGCGCGCGATGCAATATGCCGCCACTTTCGATCTTCCGGTCTGGCTCAGAGCCCAAGATGCGAGTCTCTCCAGGATAGGCGTTGCCCATGAAGGGGAAGTCGCCACCCGCCTGGGGCTTCCCGGAATCCCGACCTGTGCCGAAACTATCGCGCTGTCGAAGATTCTCCGCCTTGCGGAAGAAACCAGCGCAAGAGTCCATGTCTGCCGCATTTCCAGTGCGGAAGGGGTGGAGATGATCCGGCAAGCCAAGAAGCAGGGGCTTCCCGTGACCTGCGACGTTTCGGCGAACCACATCCATCTCTCGGAAATGGATATCGGCTTTTTCGATTCGAACTGCCACCTGATCCCGCCGCTCCGAAGCCTCCGGGACCGGGACGCCTTGAAGCGCGGACTGAAGGACGGGACCATCGACGCGGTTTGTTCCGATCACACCCCCGTCGACGACGATGCGAAATTGCTTCCCTTCGCCGAAGCGGAAGCCGGAGCGACCGGACTCGAACTGCTGCTTCCCCTGGTGCTAAAATGGGCCGAAGAATCAAAGGTGCCGCTCGTCGATGCGCTTTCGCGGATCACCTCCCGGCCCGCAGCGGTTCTCGGCATCGAAAGCGGAACGCTGTCGCCAGGGGCGGCCGCCGACTTGTGCATTTTCGCTGCTGATGCCTATTGGAAAATCGAGGCCAGATCGCTCAAGAGCCAGGGAAAGAATACGCCCTTTCTCGGATTGGAGATGAAGGGGCGGGTGAAATACACTTTGGTCGGCGGGCGCATCGTCTACAAGGCGAACCCTTCGTGAAGCTTGCCACATGGAACGTCAATTCGCTGAAAGTGCGGCTTCCCCAGGTGCTCGACTGGCTGAAAGCTGCCGAACCCGACGTGCTCTGCCTGCAGGAAACCAAGCTCACCGACGACAAATTTCCGCTTGAGGAGATCATATCTGCGGGATATGAAGCGATCTACAGCGGACAGAAAACCTACAACGGCGTCGCCATCCTGAGCCGGTTTCCCCTTGCGGACCGGACGGAGGGTATTCCCGGTTTCGAAGACGAGCAAAAGCGCGTGCTTTCGGCAACAGTGAACGGGGCCAGGGTGGTCTGCGCTTACGTCCCCAATGGAGAATCCCCTGCATCGGAAAAGTATCCCTACAAGCTCAAGTGGCTCGACGCGTTTCAGAGCTGGCTCAAAACCGAACTCGCGCTGTATCCGGCAATGGCCGTACTCGGAGATTACAATATCGCCCCCGAGGATAGGGATGTCCACGATCCTAAGGCTTGGGAAGGAAGCGTGCTGGTCACCCCGGAAGAGCGCCGCGCATTCAATGAAATCCTGGGGCTCGGGTTCAAGGACAGCTTCAGGATTTTCGATCAGCCTGACAAGACTTTTACCTGGTGGGACTACAGGATGAATGCATTTCGCCGTAATATGGGCCTGAGGATAGACCATATCCTCCTGAGCGATGCGCTCGCGACAAAATGCACCGGCTGCAAGGTTGATATTTTTCCGAGAAAGATGGAGCGGCCTTCTGACCATGCTCCGGTGATGGCAGAAGTAGAAGTCTGAACCCCCAGGGAGGAGACATGCTGCACAAAAACATCAATGACTGGGTCGTCCGTCTGACCCAAATCGACCTGCCCGTTCTGAGAAGAACGGCGCAGGAGATCGAGCGCATGCGGGAAAACGAAGACGACATTACGGCCAAGGACATTTCATCGACGATCCTGCACGATCCGATGATGACCATCAAGGTGCTCCGCTTCATCGAATCCAGGAGAAAAGCACAAGGCGCGGAAATCACGACGATCTCGCATGCCCTGATGATGATGGGAACGGGCGCATTCTTCGAGCATTTCTCCAGCCTTCATGTCGTCGAGGATCTCCTCGCCGACAATCCCGCAGCGCTCTCCGGTCTGCTTTCCGTCATGAGCCGAAGTCGCCATGCCGCACTTTGTGCCCAGGACTGGGCGATACTGCGGCTTGATCTGGAGTCCGACGAGGTGACGATCTCGGCACTGCTTCACGATATGGCCGAAATACTGTTCTGGTGCTATTCGCCCAATGAGATGATCGAGATCAGGCGCAGGATGATGCGCGATTCCACCCTGCGAAGCCATGACGTGCAACAGGCGATTCTAGGCTTCGATCTCATGAAGCTGCAGCTGCTTCTCGCGGCCATGTGGAAGCTTCCCGCACTGCTGCGCTCGCTGATGGATACGGAGCATGCGAATCTGCAGCGCGTAATCAACGTCAACATCGCGACATCCCTGGCGCGGCATTCTGCAAAGGGCTGGCACAACGCCGCCCTTCCAGACGATTATGCCGCGATCAACGCATTCCTGACCATCGGAGAAGACGACGTCATGCAAAACATCAACAGCAACACCCTGTTCGCCGCGAGAGAATGGCGCTGGTACAATCATCGCCCTGCGGCAGCCTGGTTCCCCCTGCTTCCCGGCGACTGGCCAGTGGAATAGCTAGGCCTCTTCCAGTCCGAGTTCCTGTATTTTCCTCGTCAGGGTGTTGCGGCCGAGACCGAGGAGCGTCGCAGCTTCGATCCTGCGCCCACCGGTATGGCGCAATGCCCTGAGGATCAGGGTCTTCTCGAAAAGCGGCACCAGCCTTTCCATGATCGCAGTCTCCCCTCTGGCCATCCAAAAGTCCGCCTCGTTAGAAAGCGCATCGACCCAGCTTTCCGGGCCGGATGCAGGAGTCTCGCTCCTCACTTCCTGAGGCAGGTCGTCGACCCCGATGTTCTGCCCCGGGGCCATGACCGTGAGCCAGTGGCAAAGATTTTCGAGCTGCCTCACGTTGCCCGGAAAATCGAGCGAGCTGATATAGCTTACGGCAGCGTCGGAAACCTTCTTCGGCTCGACGCCGAGTTCCTTTGCGCTCTTCTGCAGGAAGAACTTGGTCAGCAGCTCGATGTCTTCGCGCCGCTCCCTCAGGGGGGGAAGCTTCAACCGGATGACATTCAGCCTATGGAAGAGATCCTCCCGGAAGAGCCCCTGCTTCACCCGGTTCTCGAGATCCTGATGGGTCGCTGCGATGACCCTGATGTTCGCCTTGATGGGCTGATGGCCGCCGACGCGGTAGAAGTGCCCGTCCGAAAGCACGCGCAGCAGCCTCGTCTGAAGATCTGGCGGCATGTCCCCTATCTCGTCCAGGAAAAGCGTGCCGCCTTCTGCCTGCTCGAACCTGCCGCGCCGCATCGCCTGCGCCCCGGTGAATGCCCCCCTTTCATGGCCGAACAGTTCTGACTCGAGCAGATCCTTCGGGATCGCAGCGGTATTGATCGCAACGAACGGCTTTCCCGCTCTGGGACTGTGCCTGTGCAGCGCATGGGCAACGAGCTCCTTTCCGGTTCCCGACTCGCCCGTGATCAGGACAGTGGCATGAGACTGGGAAAGCCGACCTATGGCGCGGAATATCCCCTGCATGGCAGCCGCCTTGCCGAGAATCTCGGGCGCGCTGAAGCTCTCTTCCGGCGAGCCGGCCTCCTTGGTGCTCTCTTCGAGTGCGCGGCGTATCAGCTGGATCGTGAGATCCACGTCGAAGGGTTTGGGCAAATACTCGAAAGCGCCGCCCTGAAATGCAGACACGGCGCTATCCAGATCCGAATAGGCGGTCATGATGATGACCGGAAGTTCCGGGTTTCTGAGCTTGAGCGTCTGCAGCAAATCGAGGCCGGACCCGCCGGGCATCTGTATGTCGCTCACCACAACCTGCGGCTTCTCGGTCAGGGAGGCGTCGAGCGCTTCCCTTGCCGAAGAGAAGATCCTGAAATCGATGCCTTCCCGGGTCAGCGCTTTCTCGAAAACCCAGCGTATCGAAGGATCGTCGTCAATTATCCAGACAGGATTCTTCATCAGTAACTTTCAGTCAAAGGCAGCAAAATATTGAAGGATGTTTTCCCCGGCTGGCTCGCACACTCGATCATGCCGTGATGCTGGTTGACGAAGGTTTGGGCCAGAGTGAGGCCGACCCCGTGGCCCCCTTCCCTTCCGGATACCAGCGGATCGAATATCCTGTCCCTGATCGCCTCGGGTATGCCCGGCCCGTTGTCGACGATCTGCATCGATATGGCGAGCCTGAAGCGCTTCTTGGCGATGGTCACCTGGCGAGCCACTCTGGTTCTCAGCACGAGCCGCCCTCTTCCCTGCATGGCCTGGGCGGCATTTCTTGCGATGTTCAAAACAGCCTGAATCAATTGTTCCTTGTCTCCAATGAATGTCGGAAGGCTCGTGTCATACTCCCTTGCGACAGCTATGCCGTCCGGAAACTCCGCCAGAATCAGGCTCCTGACCCGCTCCAGCACTTCGTGAATGTTCACCTCGCCAAAATGGGGCGGCCTGCTGGGCGTAAGCAGCCGGTCCAGAAGAGACCGCAAGCGGTCCGCCTCTTTCATGATCACCTGCGTATATTCCAGCAGGTGCTTCGTTCCCAGCTCCCGCTCCAGCAACTGAGCGGCCCCCCTGATTCCCCCCAGCGGATTTCTGATCTCGTGCGCGAGGTTTCTTATCAAGATTCGATTGGCCTCGCTCTGATCCATCAGACGCTCCTCGCGCGCGATCTTCAATTGCTGATCGATCTTCTGGAACTCAAGCAATATCCGTGCCATTTTGTACTCGATCGGCGTCACGCTCGCCATCAAGTGCAAAGTGGTTCCCCCTTCGGTCATCAGGACAAGATCATGCTCGATATAGGTGGCCCTGTCTGCAAGGGATTTGCCGATTGCAGAGAGCAATTCCGCCGGATCGCTGAAGAACGATGGCAGCGAATAGCCGACGATGTGTTTCTGGCTCAACTCGATCAGGTTTTCGGCCGAGAGATTGGCGTAAGTCACCTTCAGATTTTCGTCGAGCAGCAAAACCGCCGTCGCCAGAAGATCCAGGCCGGGAAAGGGGGAAGGGGTCATTGTTTCAGACTGGCCTGCCAGGAAGAATGGCCGAGCGCATCATTTCAGGTTGGCAATTTCCTTCTTGAGCGCTTCGATGTTTTTCTCGTGCAACTTCACGTCGTCGCGGGATTTTTTCGCCTTCGCTTCGTCGCCTCCGGCATCTGCGATAGCCTTGCGGGATGCCTCTAGGCGAACCTCCTCGGCCTTGAGTTCCTCGTTCAGTATCTTGTAGCGCATCCCGTCACGCATTTTCTGCGTTTGGCTGTCCACCTTGAAGCCTGCATCGGATACCGAAGAAGGAGGCAGCGTGGTCAATGGCGTAATGCTGAGCTTTTTCGCACCCCTAGTGGGAATATTGGAATAGGTGACGCGCCCGCTCGCATCCACGCTCTTGTAGATCTCAGCATGGGCGGCAAGCGCGGCAAGCCCGAAAAGCGCGATGAGCAGTATCGATTTCATACCTGTGTTTCCCGGTGCGGCATTCCACAATAGTACACCAAAATAAAAAAGGGCGGGGAGAACCCCGCCCTTTCTCGCTTCAAGCCAGCCTTACAGGCTGTAGTACATCGCAAACTCGACCGGATGCGTGGTCATGCGGAAGCGCGTGACCTCTTCCATCTTGAGTTCGATGTAGGCATCGATCATGTCGTTGGAGAAAACGCCGCCACGGGTCAGGAACTCGCGATCCTTGTCGAGGTACTCGAGGGCCATTTCGAGGGAAGAGCAAACCGTGGGAATGTTCTTCGCTTCTTCCGGGGGCAGGTCGTACAGATTCTTGTCCATTGCATCTCCCGGATGGATCTTGTTCTGAATGCCGTCAAGGCCCGCCATCATCATCGCGGTGAACGCAAAGTAGGGATTGGCGGTGGGATCGGGGAAGCGGACCTCGATGCGGCGCGCCTTGGGATTGGTCACATAGGGGATGCGGATCGATGCGGAACGATTGCGCGCCGAGTAGGCCAGCATCACGGGCGCCTCGAAACCGGGAACCAACCGCTTGTAGGAGTTGGTTCCGGGATTGGTGATCGCATTCAGGGCACGCGCATGCTTGATAATGCCGCCGATGTAATAGAGCGCAAGTTCGGAAAGTCCGGCATAGCCGTTTCCGTCGAACATGTTCTTGCCATCTTTCCACAGAGACTGGTGCACATGCATGCCGGAGCCGTTGTCGCCAACGACGGGCTTGGGCATGAAAGTCGCGGTCTTGCCATAGGAGTGGGCGACGTTGTGAACCACATATTTCAGGATCTGGGTCTGGTCTGCGCGACGCACCAGCGTGTTGAATCTGGTGCCGATTTCGCATTGCCCGGCGGTAGCGACTTCATGGTGATGAACCTCGACCGGAACGCCCATTTCCTCGAGAGCGAGGCACATGGCGGAACGGATGTCCTGGAAGGAATCGACCGGCGGAACGGGGAAATAACCGCCCTTGACCGCAGGACGATGGCCGATGTTGCCGGCTTCGAAGCGCTCGCTGGAACTCCAAGCCGCTTCCTCGGACTCGATCTTGACGGCGCTACCGGACATGTCTGCATGCCAGGTCACTGAATCGAAAATGAAAAATTCTGGTTCCGGGCCGAAATAGGCGGTGTCCGCAATGCCGGTCGACTTGAGGTAGGCTTCGCCGCGCTTTGCCAGCGAACGCGGATCGCGGTCATATCCCTTGCCGTCGGAAGGCTCGATCACGTCGCAAGTCAGGATCAGGGTGGCCTCTTCCATGAAAGGGTCGAGATTCGCTGTTTCCGCATCGGGCATCAGGATCATGTCGGAAGCCTGGATGCCTTTCCAGCCGGCGATGGAGGAACCGTCGAAGGCGTGGCCGGCGTCGAACCAGGACTCGCTCACGACATGAGCGGGAATCGAAACATGCTGCTCCTTTCCGCGGGTGTCGGTGAAGCGCAGGTCGACGAACCTGACTTCGTTCTCTTTGATCATTTTCAATACGTTGGCGACTGCCATATTATTCTCCTCCAGGATGGTTAAACGAAAACTGACGACGGTTCATCTAGCACAATGCATGCCAAGGCCCAAAACGCAATTGCCTATTGTGCCACAAGTTTCCGGGCTTATGTGAATTAAGGGTGCGCCCCGTTATGGGGCATTTTTGTCCATTCTGGCACCGATTTTGTGCATGCGGATGGAATGAAAATGCGGATGGTTTTCCAGCAGGCGGGGAATCTTTTCTCCCACGGCCGCTTCTTCCGGAAATCCTGCAGGCAGGAAAATTTCCGCATCGACCATGCCGTCGAGATAATGCAGGACGACTCTCTCAGGTTCAACCTGGAGTTTTTCGCGGATGACGGCCAGCAACTGTTCCCTGTCGGGGAGAAGGACGCTCGGCTTCCTGTGAAAGTCGTCTTCGGGATCGACGTGCACCATGACATTGAGCACGTCGTGGTGCCCGAGCACGCGGCTCCTCGCCGACTCAGCGATAAAATGGCCTTCCGAGACGCTGATCGTGGGATCGACCAGAATATGGGCATCGACAAGCGCCTGGTTGCCCATTCTTCTGGTTCTCAGTTCGTGCAACCCCATTACTCCGGGGGTCGCTTCGATTGTGGCGCGGATCTCGGCAAGATCTTCTTCGGAAAGCCCGGTATCGACCAATTCGCTGAAGGCTTCATACCCGAGCTGCCACCCCATGCGCACAATCATGAAGGCCACCAGCGCTGCAGCCAAAAGATCGAGAAAGGCATAACCTGCAAGATTGCCCGCTATGCCCACGGAAACGACGAGGGAAGATGCGGCATCGGACCTGGAATGCCATGCGTTGGCGACCAGCATCTGGGAGCGCACGCGTTTCGCCACGGCGATCATGTAGCGGAACAGCAGCTCCTTGGCGAGCAGGGTGATCAATGCGATCCACAGGGTCATGACATGAACCTGCTGAATCTGCTGCGGATGCTGCAGGCGGGAACCTGCGGCATAAAGCAGGGCGAGCCCCATCGCGCCCATCATGATGCCGAGGATCAGGGTGGTCGCAGTTTCTATCCTGGCATGCCCGTAGGGGTGGTCTTCGTCCGCGCTCCTGTTGCCATGGCGGTTGGCTGCGAGCACCAGGAAATCCGAAAGCAGGTCGGAAAACGAATGCAGGCCGTCCGCCATCAATGCCTGCGAGCGCCCGAAAAAACCCACCACAATCTGCAGCAAGGTCAGCAGAAGATTGACGACGATGCTGATGAGGGTGCTTTTGCGCGCAGCCCGATAACGGGTCGAGTCGGCTTCCTGGGAAATCTGGTTTGGGTCTATCATGTTAGGAAGAATATCTTCATTTGCCTTCTTTTAACAGCGGGATTGTTATGGGCCATATCAGCGAAATACTCGGCAGGGCGAAAGAGCGAGGGGCCGATCTGCCTTATGAAGGTGCATTGCTGCCGGAAGAAGCCTATTCCATTTTCAAGACAGCGCCCGGAGCCAAGCTCGTCGACGTCAGAACCCGGGCGGAATACGATTGGGTGGGAAGGATTCCCGGCAGCATTCACATTGAATGGCTGAGCTACCCCGGCATGCAGCCCAACCCCCATTTCCTCAGCCAGCTTCTGCAACAGGTGGACAGGGAAGCCCTGGTGCTCTTCATCTGCCGCTCCGGCCACCGCTCCCATAGCGCAGCATCTGCCGCCGCCCAGGCCGGATATACCGAATGCTACAATGTCCTGGAAGGTTTCGAAGGGGACAAGAATCAGCATGCCCACCGTGGCAAGGTGAACGGATGGCGCTTCGCCAACCTGCCCTGGGAGCAGGGCTAGACTCCCACCTGGTGAAGCGCAAACACCACTGCTGAAGCGGCGAGGCAATAGACGCCGAAAAAGTGCCAGCGCCCGACTTCGAGCCAGTTCGACAGCCATTTGAGCGCCAGGAGCCCGGCGATGAAGCTGAACACCATGCCCAGGATGCCGGGCGTGAACATGCCGCCCAGATCCGCAGCTGAAACATGCTGCTGATCCTTCAAGAGACGCCAGGCCTCCCTGGCGATGACGGGAGGCGTCAGCACCACGGCAAGGGCGAAGCTGAATTCCTCGATCTTTCTTCGCGAGACACCCAGCAGCAGTCCTGCGGATATCGTCGCGCCCGAACGCGAGAATCCCCTGAAAGGCAGGCAGATGCCCTGCACTGCGCCGACATAGCAGGACTGCCTGACATCCACGGAATGAGCGAGGGCAGCTTCCCTGGTTTTCATTCCGGCATAGAAAATCAGGATTCCTGCCACAGCAAGGGAAGCTGAAATCAGGCTCATGTTGCCGAAGAGCTGCTCGATTTCGGCATGGGGCACGTTCTTCATGAAGAGCTTCTCGATGAGGAGCTTGAGCGCGAACCCGACGATCCCCGTCACCAGGGTCGCGACAATGATGCGCTTTGCCGATTCGATGAAAGCCGTCTTCGAAGAAAAAAAACTTTCCTTCCAGGCGCTCCAGAAATAGACGATGACCGCGAACATGGTTCCGGTATGGAGCATCACCAGGAGCATCGTCATCTCGGGCGCAGCGGGATCCAGGCCCATCAGCTTCTCTGCCACGATGACATGCGCGGAACTGGAGACGGGAAGGAGTTCCGCTGCGCCCTGAACGATGGCGAGCCCCATGATCTGCAGCAATGTCATGCTAGGCCTTTCTGTAGAGCTGAGCCCCGGACTCCAGGAATTCGGCCGATTTCTCCTCCATTCCCTTTTCCGCGTATTCCCGTACATCCTGACTGATCTTCATGGAACAGAAATGCGGCCCGCACATCGAGCAGAAATGCGCGACCTTGGCCGAATCGCGGGGCAATGTCTCGTCGTGGAACTCGCAGGCCCGATCCGGATCCAGGGAGAGATTGAACTGATCCTCCCACCTGAAATCGAAGCGCGCCCTGGAAAGGGCATTGTCTCTCACCTGCGCGCCGGGATGGCCCTTGGCGAGATCGGCGGCATGGGCGGCGATCTTGTAGGCGATGATGCCGTCCTTCACGTCGTTCTTGTCGGGAAGACCCAGATGCTCTTTGGGCGTCACGTAGCAGAGCATGGCCGTGCCGTACCAGCCTATCATCGCTGCCCCGATCGCGCTGGTGATGTGGTCGTATCCCGGAGCGATGTCGGTGGTCAGCGGCCCGAGGGTATAAAAAGGCGCCTCCCCGCAATATTTCAGCTGCAGGTCCATGTTTTCCTTGATCATGTGCATGGGAACATGCCCGGGACCCTCGATCATGGTCTGAACGTCGTGCTTCCAGGCGATTTCAGTGAGCTCCCCCAAGGTCTTGAGTTCGGCGAACTGCGCCTCGTCGTTTGCGTCATAAATCGAGCCTGGCCGCAGTCCGTCCCCCAGAGAGAAACTGACATCGTAAGCCTTCATGATTTCGCAAATTTCCTCGAAATGGGTATAGAGGAAATTCTCGCTGTGGTGGGAGAGACACCATTTCGCCATGATCGATCCGCCGCGCGAGACTATTCCCGTCATGCGCTTCGCAGTCATCGGAACGTAGGCGAGCCTCACCCCGGCATGAATCGTGAAATAGTCGACGCCCTGCTCGGCCTGCTCGATCAGGGTATCCCTGAAAATTTCCCAGCTGAGCTCCTCGGCGCGCCCGTCGACCTTTTCCAGCGCCTGATAAATGGGCACGGTGCCTATCGGAACATGGCTGTTGCGGATGATCCATTCGCGCGTTTCGTGTATGTTCTTCCCGGTGGAAAGATCCATCACGGTGTCCCCGCCCCAGCGCGTCGCCCAGGTCATCTTCTCGACCTCCTCGCCGATCGACGAACCCAGCGCGGAATTTCCGATGTTGGCATTGATCTTGACCAGGAAGTTCCTGCCGATGATCATCGGCTCGGTTTCCGGGTGATTGATGTTGAGCGGAATGATCGCGCGGCCCCTCGCCACTTCTTCCCTGACGAATTCGGGAGTGATGATTTTCGGGAGAGCCGCGCCGAAATTCTGGCCTGGATGCTGGCAGCGCAGCATTTCGCTTTGCGCTTCCATCCTCAGGTTTTCCCTGATCGCGACATATTCCATTTCGGGAGTCACGATCCCCTGCCTAGCGTAATGCATCTGCGTGACATTCCTCCCACTCCTGGCCCGCCTGGGTTTCCGCTGGGTGTCAAGGCGAAGGCTGGCAAGGGAAGGATCGCCTAGGCGCGCCCTTCCGTAGGCCGAACTCAGTCCGGAAAGCTCTTCCGTGTCGCCCCGCTCCTCTATCCACTTGCCGCGCAGGGGATGAAGGCCTTTCCTGATGTCGATATGGGCCCCGGGATCGGTATAGGGGCCGGAAGTATCGTAAACCTGAAGGGGGGGGTTCTCTTCGTTTCCGGTTGCAGACAGGGCAATTTCGCGCATCGGGACGCGAATGTCGGGTCGCGACCCCTCGACATAGGTTTTCCTGGATTTCGGAAAAGGCTTGACGGCCGCTTCGTCCACCTGCGCGGATTTGTTCAGAAATTTCGGGATGGCATTCATTGGGAGCTCCGGGCTAAGACATCGCAGATCGCCTGCGATTCGTGCAGTTCTAATCCATGGAAACTACTTCAAATCGGCGACAAAAGCAAGATTTGCTGCACTATACTGGACTGTCTGGACAAGGATTGGTTATAGTTGGAAGATTCAAATGCAAGGGGAGTGACGATGGATTTCGAAAGGGCTCGCTACAACATGGTCGAACAGCAGATCAGGCCATGGAATATTCTCGACAAAACCGTACTGGGCCTGCTTTTCGAAGCCAAGCGGGAAGAATATGTCCCGGCAGCCTACAGGGAACTTGCCCTCGCCGACATCGAAATTCCACTGGGATTCGGCGAAGCCATGCTGCCTCCGAAGCTCGAAGCCAAGATCCTTCAGGCAGTCCGCCTCAGAAAATCCGACAGGGTACTCGAAATCGGCAGCGGCAGCGGCTACATGACCACGCTTCTCGCAAGCCATGGCCAGCATGTCTACAGCGTCGAAATCGTCCCTGAGCTCTCTGCCATGGCCGAAAAAAACCTCAAGGCTCACCATGTCGGGAACGTCACGCTGGAGGTCGGCGACGGATCGAAGGGATGGGGTTCGCACGGCCCCTACGACGTCATCGTGCTGACCGGATCGACCCCGGTTTTGCCAGAGGAATTCCAGAGAGAGCTTCATTTCGGGGGGAGACTTTTCGCCGTCGTCGGTGAAGATCCGGTCATGAAGGCAACCCTCATCACGCGCATCGGCAAGGATTCCTGGCACACTGAAGATCTCTTCGAAACCCGGGTTCAGCCGCTGAAAAATGCCGCCAGGGCACAGAAATTCGAGTTCTGAAAAGCAAAATTAGGTGTAAAAGCGCAGAATCTATATTAGAATTGTCTTATTTACTTTACCGGTAAGACACTTTATGACATTGAAGCCGATTTTCGCCATGCTGCTTGCCCTGAGCCCCGCAGCTCATGCTGCGGACCTGATGTCAATCTACGGGATTGCCAAGCGCCAGGATCCCCTCTTCCTGGCGGCACAGGCGCAGTTGCAGGCAGCGCAGGAAAAGGTGCCGCAGGGCCGCTCCCTCCTGCTTCCCTCGGTCGCGCTCAACGCCAACACCACCTACAATCGTTTTGACACGACACTCACCTCACCGGGCCCGGCAGGCCTGCCCCTGGGCGGCAACGGCAATTACAATTCCAACGGCTACACGGTTTCGCTTTCCCAGCCCGTTTTCCAGATGCAGAACTGGATACAATTCGACGAAGCGCACCTTCAGGTTGCCGCTGCAGAAGCGCAATTCCACGCCTCGGAACAGGACCTGATCCTCCGGGTTGCACAAGCGTATTTCGGCGTCCTGCTCGCCCAGGACAATATCGAACTCGTCCATGCTCAGAAGGCTGCAATTTCGGAAGAGTTGCAGCAGGCAAAGCAGAATTTTGAAGTCGGCACGGCGACAATCACCGACACCAACGAGGCCCAGGCGAGATTCGATCTGATTTCGGCGCAGGAAATATCCGCAGTGAGCGACCTCGAAGTCAAACAGCGCACGCTTGCCACCCTGATCGGAAAAACACCGGATAATCTCGAATCCGTCAACCCGAAATTCGAACCCAAGCCCCCCCAACCTGACGATGTGCAGAAATGGGTGGATGCGGCATTGAAGAACAACCTCGACTTCGTCAGCCACCAGATTCTCGCAAAAATTGCAGAAAAGACAGTGGAGCAGCGTCGTGCAGGGCACTATCCGACACTCGCCGTCGTGGCCAGCTACGGCAACAATTCCGCAACCGGAGGACCGCTCATCAACGTCGGAACCAACATAAAAACGAGCGCGATAGGACTGCAGTTGAACATGCCGATCTATCAGGGGGGCGCGATCAGTTCGCAAACCCGGGAAGCCGCGGCAAATCTCGAAAAATCCAAGGATGACGAGGAGAATGCGCGCAGGAACGCGGAACTCAATGCCCGCCAAGCCTTCCTCGGCGTCGCGAGCGGCATGGCCCAGGTAAAGGCGCTCGAACAGGCGCTCCTCTCCAGCAAAACTTCACTCGATTCCACAAAACTCGGGCAGGAAGTCGGCGTGAGGACCGCGGTCGACGTCCTCAATGCGCAACAGCAACTCTATTCTGCCAAGCGCGATCTCTACAAGGCGAGATACGACTACCTCCTATCGGAGCTGAAACTCAAAGCCGCTTCCGGCTCCCTGCAGGAATCGGATCTCGTCGAGGTGAACCATGCCCTGCACTAGGGGCTGTTCACTATTCCCTGGGCGGCGCCTCTCCTGATTCGATTCCCTCGACAAGGGGAATTTCTTTCCGCGGGTGCCGCCTGACGAGGCGCTTCATCGCCTCATCTCCGGCAGGGCCCCTGGTCCCGCCCTGCTGCATGCCGAATTCGATGCCTGGCTCCACCATTGCGGCATCGATCTCGGCTTCAGCCTCCAGCCAGTCCTCGAGATCGTGTCCATGCTCGTAGCCCCGATCCATGTAGCGACTGTAGGCGGCCTCCCTGATCATTTCCAGGCGCTCGATTTCTGTCGTCATTTCCCTTTCCCCGAACATGCCCTTTCCATTATAGGAATTTGGCCAGGAAATGCGAATGCGGAAACTTAAGGCTTTGTTCAGCAAGCAGGGCCTGGGCGTGAAATCGCCGCCGTCCATTCTGCCGCCGCCCCGTTGTCGCCGAGCTATGAAAAATCCTTCGTCGGCAGGGAGAGCGTCACCTGCAGCCCGCCTTGCGGGCAATTGGCCAGCGACAGGGTTCCGCCATGAATTTCGGCGATCGCCTTCGCAATCGCGAGTCCCAGGCCGGATCCTCCCGTATCACGGCTACGGGAAGTCTCAAGGCGGTAGAATGGCTCCGTAACGAGCTTCAGCTTGTCCTCGGGAATGCCCGGCCCCTGGTCCCTGACAGTAATCCTGAGCTCCTTCGGCGCCTCTTCCATGGAAACCGTCGCCTTTCGTCCATACTTCACCGCATTCTCGACGAGATTGATGATGGCGCGCTTCAGCGCCTGCGGCTTGCCTGAATAATATATTTTCGGCGATTGCAGAATTTCGACCTCCCCACCCGTTTCCATCTGGTCCTCCTGAATGCTCTCCAGGAGGGCGGTGATGTCGACAGTCTGCACAGGTTCGCCGTTTCCCATTCCGCGCATGAGTTCGAGGCTTGTCGTCACCATGCTGTCCATCTCCTCCAGATCCTTGATGAATTTGGCTCGGAGTTCCGGATCATCGAGCAGCTCTGCACGCAGCGTCAGCCTGGTGATCGGGGTCTTGAGGTCATGCGACATGGCAGCATGGATCCTCGCCCTGGACTCGAGGTATTCGAGAAGTCGCGCCTGCATCGAGTTGAATGCGCGTGCAGCGCGCCTCATTTCGGCCGACCCTTCTTCGGAAAGAGGTGGCCGATGCATGTTCTTGCCGAGTTCGTCGGCCGCTTCCGCCAGCAGGTTCAGGGGGCGTGTCACCCAGTGCACCGCCACCAGGGAAAGGACGAGGACCGCCGCGAAAAGAATGACGAGATTGATGAGGAGGCGATAGGGGAGGAGGCGGCTGACTCCCCTGTCGTAGCTGAAGGCGATCGCCTGTCCGTCCTTCAGGCGGGTCTCCAGGCCGAAAGAGGCATGTTCCGGCCAGTAGAAGGGCACTTTCTGCCCGGAAGAATACAGGCGAATCGGCATGCCTTCCCCGAGATACTGCCCGAGCAGCGCCCTCAGTCTCACCGCGTCTTCGCCCTGCATCGGTTCTCCCGCGAATTTTCCATCGACCGAAACGAGCAGGGGAGGGGCGCTCAAAAGGGCCGCCGCCCTTTTTCTCTCCGCCGGGGCCGTCGCATCAAGCAAGCGGACATAGGCCGATATTCCCTGGGCAGCCTGGGTCCAGATGATCCGGGAAAGGGATTTTTCCCGCTCCCGTACCTGTATCGCAGCGCTCAGCATCTGCCCGATCATCAGCCCCCCCGCCAGAATCAGGATCATCCTGCCGAGAAGCGATTTCGGCATCATTTCTCGCATTCCACCCTGGCAGCCAGCATGTAGCCTTCTCCCCTGATGGTCTTGATGAGAAGCGGCTCCTTGGCATCGTCACCCAGCCTCTGTCTCAGCCGGCTCACCTGGACATCGATGCTCCTGTCGAAGGGAAACAGCTCCCTTCCCCGGCAAAGATCCATCAACTGATCCCTGTTCAACACCCTGTTGGCATGATCGACAAAAACCCTGAGCAGCCTGTATTCGGCCCCGCTCAGGGGAACCGCCACTCCCTCGGGAGAAGTCAGCTGTCTCGAAAGAGTATCGAGACGCCAGCCGGAGAAGCGCATCACGCTCGCCTCCTCGGGTTTGAGATGATCGGACCGGACCTTGGCGCGCCGCAGTATGCTCTTGATTCTGGCCAGGAGTTCCCTTGGATTGAAGGGCTTTGCAAGATAGTCGTCCGCCCCCATTTCCAGGCCGACGATCCTGTCCATGTCGTCGCCCTTCGCAGTGAGCATCATCACGGGAACATCCGATCCGGCGCGGATGTTCCTGCACAGCACGAGACCATCTTCACCGGGCAGCATCAAATCGAGCACGATGAGTGAAACAGGATCCCCCTCAAGGGCCGCCTGCATGGCTCTGCCGTCCGCAACAGCAGTCACCCTGAATCCGTTCTTCTGCAGATAGTCGCCAAGCAGGGCGCGGATTTCCTTGTCGTCGTCGACGATGAGGATATGGTCGATAGTCGTGCTCATGGTTTTCTCTGAAGTTGCCTCCGGAATTCGGGATGATAGCGCACTCCCCAGCCTTTATCCCGTTCTCTTCAATTTCAGAAAGTTATACAGGCGGATTGTTCGCCCTTCTTGACCGAGGCGTAACGGAATGTAACCTGCGAACTTGATCCAGCGAACGGTGTCGAATCGTGACTAATGAAAACAAATCAGGGGAGAGCGACTCGAATGAATGGGACGACATCCACGGAAGCGCCCGGACACCCGGGCCTCAGCCCCAACTGGACGAACAGTGCAAAGGAGATGGTGGGGTGCGGACTCGGCCCTTCGCGCCTGTGGTATACCCTGAGCCGGGGCGTTGTCAACGAAGTTTACTATCCGCGGATAGACGTACCCCAAGTCAAGGACATGGGTTTCGTCATCGCCGGCAGCCGCGGATTCTGGGCCGAGGTCAAGACTCTCGGGAGCCATCAACTGAAGTTCGCCAGTCCCGGCATACCGGCTGTGGAAGTCATCCATCAGCATGGCCGGTTCCAGCTCAGACTGCGCATCTGCCCCGATCCGGAACGCGATGTGCTTCTGCTGGAATTGAAGCTCGAAGGCGAGCCCGACCTGCTCCCCTATGTGCTGCTTTCCCCCCATCTCGGCGGAACCGGGCAGCAGAACATCGCCGAAGCTTCGCGCTACCGGGGCCGCTCCGTGCTTTGGGCGGAACAGGGCCCTTTCGGCCTCGCCCTGGTCGCGGTAGACGATCTTCAAAAGGACGCGCTCGGGAAGACCAGCGCGGGTTATGTGGGGCTGAGCGACGGTTGGCAGGATTTCGCCCACAACGGGGAAATGCGCTGGGAATATCAAAAAGCCGGGCCGGGAAACGTCGCGCTTGCCGGGCAGCTGCCTCGTCAGGCCACGCTTGCGCTGGGATTCGGCAGCTCCAAGCAATCCGCAGCCACCCTCGCCATTTCCGCGCTGCTGCAGCCTTTCGACGAAATCTGGCAAAGGCATGTGGACAAGTGGCAACGATGGCACGGGCGCCATTCATACTGCGAAGATCTCCCTCCGGACATGGAGAAGGAATTGATGGTCTCGTCCATGGTGCTAAAAGCGCATCAGGACAAGAGCTTCCCCGGAGCGATGGTGGCCAGCCTGAGCATCCCCTGGGGCAACACCCGGGATGAACTCGGGGGTTACCACCTGGTATGGCCCAGGGATCTCGTCGAGTGCGCCGGAGCGCTGCTGGTGCTGGGCGCGGATCAGGATGCCCACAATATCCTGCGCTATCTGATCGCAACGCAGCACGAGGACGGCCACTGGTACCAGAATCAATGGCTTGGGGGCAAGCCCTACTGGCAGGGCATCCAGCTCGATGAAGCGGCCTTTCCGGTGCTGCTCGCAGCAGCGCTTGTCGACCGAAACGCCCTGGACGGGATACAGGTCAGGGACATGGTTCGCCGGGCGCTCGGCTTCATCGCCAGGACCGGGCCGGCGAGCGACCAGGACCGATGGGAGGAAAGTTCCGGCGTCAACGCCTTTACGCTTGCCGTGTGCATCGCAGCGCTGGTTGCCGGGGCGCCCTTTCTCGACCCTGAAGACAGGGCCGTCGCACTCGAACTGGCCGATTTCTGGAATGCCCATATCGAAGACTGGAATGTCGTCAGGGATTCTCCCCTCAGGAGCGAATTGAACGTGCGCGGCTACTACATTCGGGTCGCGCCTTCCCTCGTGATCAAGGACAATGCCGCGCTGAAGGGCGTGATGCATATCAAGAACCATGTCACCGGTACCGAGTATCGGGCGGACGAGCTGGTTGGAACCGACTTTCTGCAGCTCGTGCGCTTCGGGCTGCGCAACCCCGACGACCCCCTGATCGTGGACACCCTGAAGGTGGTCGATGCGCTGCTCAAGGTCGATACCCCGAACGGACCCTGCTGGCGCCGCTACAATGGCGACGGCTATGGCGAACATGCGGATGGTAGCGCCTACAACGGCTCAGGGAAGGGAAGAGCCTGGCCGCTCCTGACCGGGGAACGGGGGCATTATGAGCTTTGCGCAGGGCGCGATCCCCTTCCCTACCTGGAGGCGATGGCCGCCATGGCGGGGGCAGGCGGCATGATCCCCGAGCAAATCTGGGACGATGTCGCGATCCCCGAACACCGCCTTTATCCCGGACGCCCCACCGGCTCGGCGATGCCGCTTGCCTGGGCACATGCGGAATTTGTCAAACTCGCCTACTCGAGAAAGGCCGGCTATCCCGTGGATCGGCCGGATTCGGTCTGGGAACGTTACCGGGGGGAGCGCCCCGCGAAAGAAAAGGTATTCTGGCTGCAGCAGGCACCCATCGCCAGCATGGGCAGAGGCTTGAAACTCGTCGTCGCCCTGCCGCATCCCGCTACCGTCTCGTGGGGCGTGGACGGATGGCAGCATGCTGCAGAAATCCAGACCGGAACATGCGGCCTCAATCTTCATCTGGCAGAACTCGATGTCACGGGACTTTTTCCCGGCCAGAAAATCGATTTCACCTATAAAGACAATGCCACCGATCAATGGGCGGGCACCGATTTTTCCATCCTGATCGAGGGAGGCTAGGGCCTGCCGCTTTCGACTCGCACGCCATTCTCCCTGTCATGGCAATCTGTTATTCTTGCGGGGCAATGAATTTTGGATGCCTTCGGGCAAGGATAGTTCAATTGAGGGAATGCAATGAAGGCTAAGGTGAAGATCGAGATCGAATTGTCACAAGAAACCGTGACATGGCTGAACATCCTTGTCGAGGAGAAGCCCGCGGCGAGCCATATACCAGATTCACTCAAGGGGCTCGTGGAACAGATCGCAACCCATTTTGCAGAAGGGATCAGGCGCCCGGGTTCATGGGAGCGGGAGATGGTGAACATCATGGGATACGATAAGGCTCTGACGGGTTACGAAAGAACGCTGCCGGGATACGAAAACGCCTGATTCCCCATTCCAGCCAAACCGGGCAGAACGCCGGCTTGCCTATCCCGGGACCGGATAGTAACATTCAGCCCATGAATCTCCCCATGCTTCCCGTTTCGCATCCATGATGTCCGGCTTGCCGGGCGGGCGCTGGCGCATCTTCTTCCTCATCGTCACGGCCTACCTCGTGACGGGCGAACCGGCACTGCTGCTGGCGGAGTTCTCCGGGTACGCCGCCCCCATATTTCCCCCGGCTGGCATCGCCGTGGTTTTCTGCTTTGCGACCGGCTTCGAAATACTCCCGGCGATATTCGTAGGCGCTTTCCTGCTCAACTTCTGGATCGGATTTTCCAAAACCTACCATTTCGGACCGGTTGAAATCGCATCCGGCCTCTGCCTGGCAATCGCATCGACTCTCCAGGCCGGAATCGGGGGATGGGCGCTGAGGCGATTTGTCGGCTACCCGGCACCGCTCGACAGGCTAGCCGACATTGCGCGCTTTCTGGTCATCATCCCGCTCGTCTGCCTCACCAGCGCGTCCCTGTCGACCCTGTCGCTTCACTGGCTTGGCACCCTGGACGCATCCGAAGCGCGGACAGTATGGGGCGCCTGGTGGCTGGGCGACACGCTCGGGGTGTTGATGGTTTTTCCGCTGGTCATGAGCGCCTTCGGAGAACCGCGGGATCTCTGGAAAAAAAGGGCGCTTACGGTTGTGCTCCCCATGTCTGCAGCCTTTGCCCTGTTTATCCTGGTGTTTCTCCAGACCAGCCGATGGGAAAAAGGAGAAGCGCTTTCCGAATTCCGCCTCGAATCCCAGAAGGCGGCTGAGGTGATCCACGCCCGCCTGAACGCGAGAGGCGCACTGGTCGAAGCAGTGCGTGCCCTGATGACGGGAAATGACGAAATCAGCCGGGGTGAATTCAGCCGCTTCAGCAAGGACATCCTGTCCCGCTATCCGACCATACGAGCGCTCGCATGGGCACCCAGCACTTCCCCTCATTACCCCGTTGCCCTTCTGGAGCCGGCTGCAGAAGGCTTCCCGAATCTCGATTCGAACCTGCAATGGAAGGAAGCCCTCCTGAAAGCCATGTCGACAGGTCAGCTCGTTGCAACCGCCCCGACAGGAAAAAATGACCAGGTATTGCTCATGCTCAGGGTGAGAGGGCGCTATCAGGGCGTCGTGTTCGCCATCATCAAGATGGAAGCATTGCTCACCAAAGTGGTCAATCCTCAGAACGGGACCCTTTATGCAAGGCTGGCGGACCTTGACAGCGGACTTTCTCTCTATGACACCTTCCCTCATAACGCGAAAGCGCTTTCCAGAAGCAACTTCGAGTTCGGCGGCAGGAAATATGCCTTCGAGACGGCCCCGACTGCAGCCTATCTTCGCAATCACCAGACATGGGAAAGCTGGTCCGTGCTTGCGGGCGGGATTTTTGCCACAGGAATCCTGGGGGCTTTCCTCTTGCTCGGAACCGGCTATGCCGCCCGCATCGAGCGGGAAGTGAAGGAGCGCACGGATGAGCTGAAGCAAAGCGAATTCCGCTACCAGCAGATGTTCGAGGAAAGCGCCGCAGTGAAACTCGCGCTCGATCCCGAGAACGGGAAAATCGTCGATGCCAACAAGGCAGCCGAGGAATTCTACGGCTACTCAAGGAGCCAGCTCCTGTCGATGAAGATAACTGACATCAATACCCGGTCCTGGGCTGAAATCTCCGCAGAAATCGAGAAAGCGGCAAATGAAAAGCTGCTTTGCTTCAACTTCAAGCATCGGCTCGCCTCGGGGGAAGTCCGCGATGTCGAGATTTATTCCGGACCGGTCGATCTCGGAGGGAAAACGATCCTTTATGCCATCGTTCACGACATCACCGATCGCAAGAGAAGCGAGGAGTCGCTCCGGCGATTCACCTCCATATTCGAGGCAAGTTCGGAGGCGGTAATGGTGGTGGATTCGGATAACCGCATCGTGGCAATCAATCCCGCCTTTACCGACATCACCGGATATGCCCTGCACGAGGTTGAAGGAAAAAACCCGCGAATACTGGCCTCGGGCCGGCATGACGACGGCTTCTACCGGGAAATGTGGCGCTCTCTCGAAACTTATGGCTACTGGCAGGGCGAAATCTGGGACAAGCGCAAGAACGGGGACGTTTTCCCGGAATGGCTCACCATCAACACGATTTACGACGAACAGGGCAACGTCCGGGAGCGCGTGGCGCTCTTCTCAGACATCACGAAGAAGAAGGAAGCGGAAGAGCAGGTCTGGCGCCAGGCCAACTTCGACGACCTCACCGGCCTGCCCAACCGCAGCATGTTCCGGGATCGCCTCGATTTCGAAATCAGGAAAGCCGCGCGAAACGGTTTTGCCTTCGCCCTGCTGTTCATCGACCTCGACCGCTTCAAGGAGGTGAACGATACCCTGGGCCATGAAGCCGGGGACAGACTGCTGGTTGAAGCCGCGCAGCGTATTGCGTCCTCCGTCCGGGAATCGGATACGGTGGCGCGCCTGGGGGGGGACGAATTCACGGTCATCCTTTCGGACCTGCCGGGCGATGCCCATGTCGAGAACATGGCAACCACGATCATCCAGAAGCTCGCCGAGCCCTTCCACCTTGGCAAGGAGCGGGCCTATGTTTCGGGCTCGATCGGAATCACGCTCTACCCATCGGACGCCGAGCAGTCCTCCGAACTCCTCAAGAATGCGGACCAGGCGATGTATGTCGCGAAAGGGCTCGGCAAGAACCGCTTCGCCTATTTCACCCCGGAACTTCAGGAAGCGGCACTCGAGCGCATGAAATTGACCGGGGAGCTCAGGAATGCGCTACCGAACGGGGAACTCCAGCTCGCATTCCAGCCCATCGTGGCGCTCGAAACAAATGCCATCGTCAAAGCGGAAGCACTGCTGCGCTGGACAAACCCCAGGCGCGGCGCGGTCAGCCCGACCGAATTCATTCCGCTTGCCGAGGAAACCGGGCTGATCCACGAAATCGGGGACTGGGTCTTCAGGGAAGCGGCACGTTGGGCGAAGCGCTGGCAAAACCTGCGCGAGAATTTCCAGGTGAGCCTCAATGTCTCCCCGCTTCAGCTCATGGGGCAGTCGGGCGGGCATTCCTGGCCGGATCACCTGAGAGAGATCGGGCTTTCCGGGCAAAGCATCGTGGTAGAAATCACCGAAGGGGTGCTGCTCAATGCCTCCGAAGCTGTCGCCGAAAGGCTCGCCCGCTTGCGCAACGCCGGAATACAGATCGCGATAGACGACTTCGGCACGGGATATTCCGCCCTCGGCTATCTCAAGAAATTCGACATCGACTACCTCAAGATCGATCGATCCTTCATCTCGGGAATAGAAAGCGATTCGGATGACCTGGCGCTCTCCATGGCGATCGTTGCCATGGCTCACAGCCTTTCCATGGAAGTCGTGGCCGAAGGGGTGGAAACGCAAGGGCAGCAGGCGATCCTGCCGTCGATCCGCTGCGACTACGCCCAGGGCTATCTGTACGCCAAGCCCCTATCTCCCGACGAATTCGAGCGGCTGCTCGGATAACCTGCCTATCGGTGCGCTGCAGCAGCCTTTGCAGCGCCGGGGCGGTTCCACCAGCCGCCTCCCAGCGCCTGGTAAAGCGCCGCCGTATCCCCGAAGCGATTGGTGCGGGCCTGCACCAGGTTGATGAGTGACGACTGGTAATTCTGTTCGGCCAAAAGCTGCGCCTGATAGCTTACCGCCCCCAGCTCATACTGCTTGCGCGTCAGTTCGAACGCAGTCTGCGCCGCCTGGGCGGTGGCGGCGGCATGCTTCAGGGCTGTCGCATCGGACTGGACGGTATAGAGCACATCGGCGACATTCTGCAGCGCGGCAATCACGGTACTGCGGTATTGCGCTCCTGCCTGGAGCAGCGCCTGCTTCGCCGCCCGCGACCTCGCCCTCAGCGTCCCCCCATCGAAAATGGTGTAGGCGACGTTGGCGGTCAGATCGAAAAACCCGCCGCCGCTGCGGAACATCCAGCCGGGCGTCGCGGCCATTCCTCCGATGGCCCCGGTCACTGCGAATTGCGGCAAGGTATTGGCAATCGCAACGCCTGCCTGGGCGCTGGCAAAATGCAGCTGCTCTTCGGCTGCCCGGACGTCGGGACGCTGTTCGACGATTTTCGACGGCAGGCTGAGCGGAAGCTCACGGGGCAAATGCAGGGATGCCAGCTCAAACTTTTCCCCCACGTCCTGATTCGGCAGGTTGCCTGCAAGGGCGCGAATCAGATCGCGCGTCTGCTCCAGCTGTTTTTGCATCGGATCGAGCGCCTGCTCCATGGACGCCAGGGAAGCCTCCTGTGAAGCCACTTCGACGCCGGACACATCGCCCAGTTCAAGCTGATTTCTGAGCAAGGCAAGCATCTCCCTGTTGATTGCGACGATCCTTTCCATCGCTGCGATCTGCGCCCGCAATGACGCCTCCTGCAATGCCGCTGCAACCACATTGGATGCCAGCGTGATGTAGGTTGCCTCAAGCTGCAGCTTTTGCGCCGCCTCCTGCGCTTGTGCCGATTCCACCTGCCTGCGGTTGAGGCCGAATACATCGGGCGCATAGCCCACCGTCAATTGCGCGACATGGAAATCGTAATAGGCCGGGGCATTGAACGGCGCCGGGCCGGCAGGATTGGAATAGGTTTGTATGATCGTGCCGTTGCCCTGAACCCCAGGAGAATTCCCGCCCATATTGCCAGCCAGCTTGTTTCTCGACGGCGAATAACTCGCGCCGACGGTGGGATAAAAGAAGCCTTCCTGCGCAACCACATTTTCCCTGGACTGACGCAAGGCTGCCTGGGCTGCTGCTATGCTCGGATTGGCCTTAAAGGCCTGCTCGATCAGCGAGTTGATCTGCGGCGACCGGAACAACTTCCACCAGTCGAATGGAATTGCGGCCTTCACATCGAATTTCTGGGACACCCCTCCTGCAACAGGGGCGGAATCCGTTGCCCCGGGAAGCGCACCGGAAGGAGAATAGCTTTTCGCAGTCGGCGCATCGGGTCTCTTGAAATCGGGCCCCACCGCACAGCCTGACAGGATCAGCAATACGCTCGCAGTGAGAACGCGGCCCGAAAGATTGGCGAATTTCATGGTTGCTCCGCCTTTCCTGAAGCCTCTACCGGCATCGGCTGGCGCACCGAGAAAGTCATGATCAAGACTGGCAGCACGGTCAGGATCAGGATCGGCGCCAGCAGCATCCCGCCGACCACCACGAGCGCGAGCGGTTTCTGCACCTGAGAGCCGATCCCGTTCGAGACCGCGGCCGGAACCAGTCCGACGCAGGCGACGATGCAGGTCATCAGCACCGGTCTCAACTGTACCTTGCAAGTGCGAAGCATGGCGCTGGCGCGGTCCAGTCCGATTTCGATCTGGCTGTTGAAATAGGAAAGCACGATGATGCCGTCCATTGCCGCAATCCCGAAAAGGGCGACAAAACCGATGGCGGCAGAGACGCTGAAAGGCGTGCCTGTCAGGTAGAGCGCAAGGATGCCCCCCGTGATTGCCATGGGGATCACGCTGGCGGCCAGCAACACGTCGACGAAAGAGCCGAAATTGATGTAAAGCAGGATGCCGATCAGCAATATGGCGAGCGGAACGACCACGGCCAGCCGCTGCATGGCTTCCTGAAGATTGCCGAATTCTCCCACCCATTCCATGTGGTATCCGCCGGGAATTCGAACCTGTTTCGCGACCGCCTGCTGCGCATCGAGCACGGTCGTGCCGAGATCTCTCCCGCGAACGCTGAACTTGATCGGAATATAGCGCTCCTGCTGCTCGCGGTAAATGAAGGCTGCGCCGGAAACCAGCCTGACCCGCGCAACATCCCCGAGCGGAACCTGGACCACGCCGCCATTGGGATCCGGCGCGCCTATGGTGATGCGCTTAATCGCATCCAGGCTTTGGCGATATTTCGGAGCGAAGCGCACCATGATCGGAAAGTGTCTGTCGCTGCCTTCCTCGTAGATGTCCCCTGCGGCTTGGCCGCCAATCGCTGCCTGCACGGTCGCATTGATGTCGCCGGGTGCAAGTCCGTAGCGCGCCGCGCGCTCCCGATCGATGTCGATGCGCACCGTAGGCTGGCCCAGGGAATTGAAAACGGCAAGATCGGTGATTCCCGGGATCCCCTTCATGACGGCCTCGATCTTCGCTGCGGTCTTTTCGAGGGTATCGAGATCGTTGCCGAAAAGCTTCACGGAGTTTTCCCCCTTGACGCCGGAAGCCGCCTCCTCGACATTGTCTTCGATGTACTGGGAAAAATTGAATTCCACTCCCGGGAACCGATTCTGAAGCGCGGCCGTCATCTGCGCCGTCAGCTTTTCCTTGTCCATCCCCTTCGGCCAGGTATCGAAAGGTTTCAACGGCACGAAAAATTCGGCATTGAAAAACCCTGTCGCATCGGTGCCGTCGTCGGGCCGGCCATGCTGCGAAACGACTGTTTCGACCTCGGGGAAATTCCTGATCAGCATGCGCATCCGGTTGACGTAGCCGTCCCCTGCCTCGAGCGAAATGGAAGGGGGCATGGTCGCACGTATCCAGAGATTGCCCTCTTCCAGCTTGGGCAGGAATTCCAGCCCCAGCCCTTTCGCTGCCAGGGCGGCAAGGACCAGCAGCAGCGCGAAGCCGGCAAGCGTCGGATACCTGTTCCTGAGCGTCCACTCCACGAGTGGCGTGTATGCCCGCCTGATGCGCTCGACCACGAAGGTTTCGACCTCTTCCACCTGCTTGGGCAGCAGGAGCGAAGACAGGGCAGGGGAAACCGTAAAGGTTGCGATCAGGCCGCCCGCAATGGCATACGCATAGGTTTTGGCCATGGGGCCGAAGATGTGCCCCTCGATTCCGGAAAGCGTAAAGAGCGGCAGGAAACCTGCAATGATGATGGCTGCAGAAAACAAGATCGCCCGGTTCACCTCGGTCGCGGAATTCGCGATCACCCCGAATTTGCCGCGCAGCCCGGTACTCACGCGGGTGCGATGCAGCAGCGATTCGCCCTCATGCCGCGATGCCCAGCTTTCGGCAAGATGCCGGTAAATGTTCTCGACCATGATCACGGAAGCATCGACGACCAACCCGAAATCGACCGCTCCCATGGAAAGCAGATTTGCCGACTCGCCGCGCACCACCATGAGCACCACGGCAAAAGACAGCGCAAAGGGAATGGTGACCGCAACGATGATGGCGCTGCGAAGATTGCCCAGGAAAATCCATTGCAGCAGGAAAATCAGTAAAACTCCAGTCAGCATGTTGTGCAGCACGGTATGCGTCGTCACGTTGATCAGATCCTTGCGGTCGTAGATTCGCTCGATATGCACGCCCGGGGGAAGGATGTTCGAATGATTGATCTTCTGCACTTCGGCCTCGACCTGCTTGATGGTCGGCATGCTTTCTGCGCCTCTGCGCATCAGAACGATGCCCTGGACGATGTCGTTCTCCTGGTCGAGGCCCGCAATGCCGAGGCGCGGCTGGTGCCCGACTGAAACGGTGGCGACATCGCCCAGCAATACCGGCGTCCCCTTGTTCGATGTCAGCATGGTGTGCCTCAGGCTGTCCATCGAATGGATCAGCCCGATTCCGCGCACCACGGCAGCCTGCATCCCGAAATTCACCGTCTGCCCGCCGACATTGATGTTACTGTTGTTGATCACCTGCAGCACCTGGGGCAGGGTGAGCCCGTAATTCACGAGCTTCTGCTGATCGATGGAAACGTCGTAGGTTTTGGTCTTGCCGCCCCAGCCGTTGACATCGATGACGCCGGGTATTGCTTTGAAGCGCCGCTCCAGTATCCAGTCCTGGATGGTTTTCAAATCCGTCACCGAATAGCCGGCGGGCCCCACCACATGGTAGCGATAAATCTCGCCGATGGGACTCGTGGGAGAAATCTGAGGCTGCACGCCGTTGGGAAGGGGCGGGAGCTGGGAAAGCCGGTTGATCACCCATTGCTGGGCCTCTTCATAGGTGAAATCGTAAGTGAAATTCACCTTCACGTCGGAGAGGCCGAAAAGCGAGATCGTCCGCACGCTGGTGACATGCGGGATCCCCGCCATCTGTATTTCTATGGGGATGGTGATGTAGCGCTCCATCTCCTCCGCCGACTGCCCGCTGCTTTGCGTGATGATGTCGACGGAAGGCGGAACCGGGTCGGGATAGGCCTCGATGTTGAGCTTGAGAAAGCTCGCGACGCCGGCGGCCAGCATGAGCAGCAAAAGCGCAACGACCAGGACTCGCTGGGTCAGCGCAAACTTTACGATTGCATTCATGACCCGGCGTTCATCCCCACGGTTATGGCGCGGTCGATGAACAAGGTTCCGCCGGTGATGATTTTTTCCCCGGCAGCCAGTCCCGAAGCGACTTCGACCATGCCGTCATCGCGCGCGCGGCCGAGCTTTACCGAACGCAGGGCGACCGTACCGTCGTCGCGCACCACATACACCCGGGTCGCTTCACCATCGAAGACAACCGCGCTCTGCGGCACGCCTGGCGCAACGGCTTCATCCCCCGCGATGATGCTGAAGCTCGCAAACATCATCGCCTTCAGGGACCCGTCGGGATTCTCGATCTCGGCGCGAACCGGCAGCCTGCGGGTGCCGGGATCGATGGCAGAGGCAACCCAGGTGATTCTGGCCTTGTACAGCCGCCCCGGATAGGCCGACACATGAACCTCTACCGGCTGGCCGACGCGGACGCTTCCCGCATCGGACTCTCGCACGTTGGCTATCAGCCAGAGCGTCGACAGATCGCTCAGGGTGTACACCGGATTGGCCGCTCCCCCGGCTGCGCTGTTGATGTACTGGCCAAGGCCGACCTGGCGCTGGGTCACCGTGCCGGAGATCGGCGCCAGAACCAGCGCCTCGGGACTGCCGGCTTTCGATCCCGATTCCATCGCCCGGATCTGCCTGTCTGATTTGCCCAGGATACGCAGGCGCTCGCGGGCCGCCTGGAGAGAGTTCCGTGCGGCAGCAAGATCGGCCTGGCTTTGCAGCCAGTCCTTGAGCGCTCCGGACTTGGCGAGATAAAGCGCATGTTGGCGCTTCTCGGCAGCTTCCGCCAGGGCAGCCTGGGCGCGAGCGGCGATCAGGTCGCTCTGCCCCTGCACGAATTCGCTTGCCGCCACGGCCATCAGCGGAGCGCCTTTCCTGACGACGTCCCCGGGCCTGGCGATGATGCGCGTTACGCGTCCGGTAAAGGGCGAAAATACCTGGGTCATGGCGTCTTCATCGTAGGCGAGATTGCCTTCGGCCGAAAGCTCGGTGCGAAAAGTCATCGCCTGCACGGGTGCCACCGTGAGGTTCGCCCACTGTTCTCTGGTCGGACGGAAGGTCCCTGGCGCGGAAGAGGATGCGACGGGCGATTTCGGCTGGACGGGATTGAAGAGACGAATGCCGACCGCAACCAAGACCGCTGCCAGCGCCACCCCAACAACATATTTTTTTTCGATTTTCATTGCCCGTTTTTCTCCCCTGCACCTGGCTCAGGGCCTCGTCGATGCGAGGGCGAAGCATAGCATGGGGCAAATTACACATTCCTTACAGTCTTCATAAGGTTGCGGCATGATCCATGATCGGCTTAGAATCGGAGTGTTGACATCGGACACCTCATGAAGCTACTGCTGGCTGAAGACGATATGGTCCTCAGGGACGGATTGACCCGCTCGCTGCAGCAGGCAGGCTACGCCGTCGACAACGCCAGAAACGGCCTGGATGCGGACCATGCGCTGTCTTTCCAGAATTACGATTTGCTGATACTCGATCTCGGGTTGCCCAAACTGGACGGCTTCGAGGTACTCAGGCGGTTCCGGGCCCACAATCAGGCCACGCCCGTTCTGATCCTGACTGCGAAGGACGCCGTGGAAGACCGTGTGGCGGGGCTCGACCTCGGCGCGGACGATTACCTGACCAAGCCTTTCGATCTTGCCGAACTCGAAGCAAGAGTGAGGGCACTGGTGAGGCGCGGACAGGGTGCGCACAGCAATCTCCTCAAACATGGCAGGCTCGCATTCAATATCGTCGGAAGGCGCGTCCATATCGACGAGAATCCCCTGGAGCTTTCCGCCCGGGAACTCGGGGTGCTGGAGATCCTGATGCTGAAGGCGGGCCAGGTAGTCAGCAAGGAGCAGCTTGCCGAAAAGCTTTGCAGTTGGGACGAGGAAATCGGCCCCAATGCGATCGAAGTTTATGTTCACCGGCTGAGGAAGAAGCTGGAGCCTGCCGACATCGAAATCCGCACCATACGGGGGCTGGGGTATCTGCTCGAGAAGGGGCAATGAAGTCGGCTTCGCTGCACCGCCAGCTCATGCTGTGGCTTCTTATCCCGGTGCTTTCCCTGTGGATACTGGGCGGGGTGATCGCTTACACCATCGCGGTCAGGTTCGCCGACCTCGCCCATGACCGCTCCCTTTTCGACTCCACCCTGACGCTTGCCGAGCAGGTCCGGACGAAAGACGGCAGGGTAATTCTCGACCTGCCTGAAACCGCGCTGAAAATGATCGAGATCGATCCCTACGACAAGGTCTACTTCAAGGTCAGCAGTCGACTCCACGGGCTGGTCGCGGGCTCTCCCGGCCTGCCCGCGCCTCAACCGCGCAGGATCTATCTCAACAAGCCCTACTATCACGACGGCACCCTGGAAGGCCGTCACATCAGGATCGCCTCCCTTTATCTTCGCATGCCCGGCAACAAGGAGGACTGGATCCTGGTGCAGACCGCGGAAACCCTGATCAAGCGCAGGGTTCTCGCCAACGAAATCCTGGCAGGCGTGATCCTGCCCCAGATGCTGCTGACAGGCCTTGCTGCGGGAATTATCTGGCTGGGCGTCACCAAGGGGCTGTCTTCTCTGGGGCGGCTCCAGAACGAAGTACAGAGCCGCTCCCACAAGGACCTGAGTCCGTTGTCCGAAGAAAACGTGCCGCGGGAAGTCGGCTCCCTGATCCGCGCCATCAACAGCCTGCTCGAACGGTTGAACAAGGCCATCACCACGCAGAACCGCTTCATCGCCGACGCGGCGCACCAGCTGAGAACCCCCCTGGCTGGACTCAAGACCCAGACGGATTACGCCTTGCGCCAGAACGATCCCGGTGAAATCCGGCATTCTCTGGAGCTGCTCCAGAGAAGCAGCGAAAGGACCATCCACCTCGTCAACCAGCTGCTTGCGCTCGCACGGGCCGAGCCCGACTGGGAAAAGCCCGGAATTCCATCCGAAATCGACCTGAACGGACTCGCCAGCGAAATCGCCGGACGCTGGGTGCCCCAGGCACTGAAGAAGGACATCGACCTCGGGTTCGAGGGCTCCGACCAACCTGTCTTTCATTCAGGGTCGGCGTTCCTGCTTGAGGAAATGCTGGGCAATCTCGTCGACAATGCGATCCGCTATACCCAGGAAGGGGGCAAAGTTACCGTGAGAGTCTTCAGGAAAGGAGAAGGCGCGGTCATTGCCGTCGAAGACAATGGCCCGCCGATTCCGGAAGCCGAGAAGGAGCAGATCTTCGAGCGCTTTCACCGCATTCTGGGGAGTCAGGAGGAGGGTTGCGGTCTGGGGCTTTCCATCGTCAGGGAAATAGCCCACGCCCACAACGGGGAGGTGTTCCTAGTGGATACTCCGGAAGGCAAGACCTTCGAGGTGCGCTTCTCTTCGAAAGCGCGGGCTTGATGCCCCGCGCCAAAATTCAGGAGCCTCGCTGGCACGCACAATGCTGCTTCGAAACAACGTCAAGGTAGCGCGCCATCAGGCCGCCGACCAGCCAGATGCCTGCTATCGCCGCAAGCCAGAATCCAGGTGCGCCACGCGCCGGACCGAATGCATTTGTCAGTCCCAGCACAATGCCTCCGCCCAAGCCCGGCACCCAGAGCGTCACGGTATAAATCGCCATCGGTACGACCGACTTTTTGTATCCGCGCAAGGCATTGACGGCCACGGCTTGCAGCGCGTCACCCAAGTGGTAGAGCCCGACCATTGCAATCAACGGCATCGCCATTTCCCGAACCCGCTGGTCCGTAGTGTAGAACGCAGCGATCTGCGGGGCTCCCAGCCAGAATATCAGGCACAGCGCCACCGCAATCGACATGCCGAGGCGGATTCCTTCCCAGCAAACGCGGCGGGCGCGCACGGGTTCTCCGGCACCGAGCGACTGTCCGACCAGTATCGATGTGGCATTGCCCAGCGACAGGGGAACCATGAAGGCCAGTGCCGCAAGGTTGGCGGCGATCTGATGGGCGCCTGAAACGACGGGGCCGAGGCGCGCAATGAACAGCGCCATGAAAGTGAATGCGGTCACGTCCGCGATGAAAGTCAGCCCGATGGGGATGCCGAGTTTCAGAAATTCCCGTATGGCCGTAAAATCCGGCGCGACGAGGCGCCTGCGCAATCCGAATTCCGCGTAGTCCGAATGGTTCAGGCACCAGGCCCAGGCGATTGCGGCCATCAGCCAGGCATCCGCCGCCGTTGCCACTGCAGCTCCCGGCGCGCCCATTGCAGGAATGCCGGAAAAGCCGTACATGAACAGCGCGTTCAGCGGAATTTTGATCGCCAGGGACAGCAGGTTGAAAAGCATCACGGGACGCGGGCTGCCAATTCCCATGGAAAGGCCGAAGAACAGGCGCAAGGCGAAGGCGGCGGGCACGCCCCAGCTTGACGCAGCCAGGTAGGCGCGCACCTTGGTTTCGACTGCGGGCTGCAATTCCGAAATCGCGATGAACGGCCCGGGAAACCGCAGCAGCAGGATCGCGGCAAATGCCAGCAGCAAGGATATCCAGATGCCCTGGTGCATCTCGCGACCGATGTCGCCTCGTTTTCCTGCGCCGTATAGGTGGGCGATGATAGGCGGTAGCGCGAGCAGTACGCTGACCAACGACATCAGCACGGTGGCCATGATCGATGCGGCGATGCCAACTGCCGCAAGGTCGATGGCAGACAGGCGCCCGGCCATTGCCGTGTCGATCACGGCATTGGCCATCATCGCCAGCTGCGCGACCAGCATCGGCCAGGCGAGGTGAACCAGTTCGCGGGTTGAAGAAACGGGGGCTTGCATGTCGGGGTGCGGGCTATGGCAGGTGTCAAAAATATGGCATGCGTCATATTGATCTCGAATCGCTTCGAAGGCAACCGCTTCGCCAACACTGCAGCCCGCCAGTCGAGCCGGGAATGCCGGTGAACCGTCCGAGGCAAATTTACAGTAGAATCCGGATGATGGGATAATGCTGCAATGGCAGATTAGGGACTATGAATGCGCTACTGGCTGATGAAATCCGAACCCTCCGAGGTCAGCATCGACGATCTCGCCTCCCTGCCGGGACAAAGCATCGCCTGGTACGGGGTACGGAATTACCAGGCGAGGAACTTCATGCGGGATCAGATGAGGGTCGGGGACATGGTTTTCTTCTACCATTCGAGCTGCGCGGAGCCGGGAATCGCCGGAATCGCGGTGGTGGACAAGCTCGCCTATCCGGACGAAACCCAGTTCGATCCTGCCGGAAAATATTTCGACCCCAAGGCGACGCGGGAGAACCCGCGCTGGTACAACGTCGACGTGCGCTTCCTGAAGAAAACGCCGCTGATTTCCATTTCGGAACTCAGGAGGCATCCCGAACTCGAAAGCATGAGGATTCTTCAGAAAGGCAACCGGCTTTCCATCACGCCGGTCGATCCCTCCGAATGGGATTACATCAACCGGGCCTTGCTGGGCTGACCGGACCGAACACGCCGTCCCTGCTGGCAAGCAGCGTCCCGCTTTCGATGTCGAAATACCATCCGTGAAGCTCAAGACTCTTTTCCTCGACGCGCGACTTGATCCACGGAAAAGTCTTCAGGTTTTCGAGGGACGCCAGGATCGCCTGCTTCTCGCAATCCTTTGCCGGCGATTCTCCGCTAGGACTCGAAAGAACCTTGTCCCTCGCGGATTCGGCGAGCGTCATCCATCTGCCCACGAAGGACTTCGCTTCCCCGGAAGCGGTCCCCTCGATCAGCGCCCGGATGCCGCCGCACTGGGCATGTCCGAGAACGATGATATGTTCGACGCCGAGATTGCAAACGCCGAATTCGAGGGCCGCGCTGGTTCCGTGGTAATGCCCGGCGTTTTCGAAAGGGGGAACCAGGTTGGCGACATTCCTGATAACGAACAGATCCCCGGGATCGCAATCCAGAATGATGGCAGGATCGACCCGCGCATCGCAACAACCCAGAACCAGGACCTTGGGCGTCTGCCCCTTCTCGGCGAGGCGCTTGAACAGACCGGACTCGAAATGCCGCTCCCTGAACCTGCCGAAGCCTTCGACCAGCCAGGCAAGATCTCTCATCTCGAAGTCAGCCGCATCAATGCTTCGCGGTACTTTTCGGCCGTCTTTTCGATGACATCCCGGGGAAGCGCAGGAGCGGGAGCCTGCTTGTTCCAGTCCTGCGTCTCCAGCCAGTCGCGGACATACTGCTTGTCGAAGCTCGGCGGATTTCTGCCCGGCCTGTATTCGTCCTTCGGCCAGAATCGCGATGAATCCGGCGTCAGTATTTCATCTATCAGATAGAGCTCTCCCGCTTCGTCCAGCCCGAATTCGAACTTGGTGTCGGCGATGATGATCCCCTTGGTGAGCGCATATTCAGCCGCTTCCGAATAGAGCCCGATCGCAGCCTGCTTCACCTTTTCCGCGAGATCCGCGCCGATCAGGCGCTTTGCCTCCTCGAAGCTGATGTTCTCGTCGTGCTCGCCCATCGGCGCCTTGGTGGAAGGCGTGAATATCGGCTCAGGCAGCTTTTCCGCCTCGACCAGTCCCTGCGGCAGAGGAATGCCGCACACGGTGCCGGATTTTTTGTATTCCTTCCATCCGGAACCCACGATATAGCCGCGCACGATCGCTTCGATCGACAATGCTTTCAGCTTTTTCACGACGAAGGCCCGGCCCTCGACTTCGCCTTTTTCTCCGTCAGACACGACCGATTCGGGTGAAATTCCGGTCAGGTGATTCGGAATCACATGCCCGAGCCTGTCGAACCAGAAGCTGGACAGCGCAGTCAGAATCTTTCCCTTTTCGGGAATCGGCTCGGACAGGATCACGTCGAAAGCCGAAATGCGATCGGTTTGCACGATGAGCAGCTTGTCCCTGTCCACCTCGTAGATGTCGCGGACCTTGCCGCGATGCAGAAAGGGAAGGCTCTTGATCTCCGAATTCAGCATGATTCAGACCGCCGGCAGCACGGTGGCTGCAATCGCATCGGCTTGGCTCTTGCGAAATGCGCGCAGCGCTTCCTTCAGTCGGGCGTCCGTCGATGCGAGCATCGAAACCGCGAAAAGCCCTGCATTCGCCGCCCCGGATTCTCCGATGGCGAAAGTCGCGACGGGAATTCCCTTCGGCATCTGGACGGTCGAGAGCAGCGAGTCCATTCCCTGCAGGTATTTCGAGGGCATCGGCACGCCGAGGACCGGAAGCAGCGTCTTGGAAGCGACCACCCCTGCCAGGTGGGCTGCGGCGCCTGCCCCCGCGATGAAGCATTCCGCTCCTCGCGATTCTGCATCCCTGATGTATTCGATCAGCAGATCGGGAGCGCGATGGGCGGAAATGACGCGCGCCTCATAGGCCACGCCGAAGCTTTTCAACTGCTTGGCCGCATGCTGCATCACGTCCCAGTCGCTCTGGCTGCCCATCAGTATGCTGACCATTCCCATTCTCACCCCTCGAGATGATAGCCGACAACCCGCGTCACTTCGTTCTTCGAACCGAGAATGACGGGCACTCTCTGGTGCAGGTCGGAAGGCTGCACGTCCATGATGCGCTCCCTTCCGGTGGAGCTCATTCCGCCGGCCTGTTCCACGATGAAAGACATCGGGTTCGCTTCGTACATGAGGCGAAGCTTGCCCGCCTTTTTCGGATCCTTGGTATCCTTGGGATACATGAATATCCCGCCGCGAGTGAGTATCCTGTGCACTTCGGCGACCATCGAGGCTACCCAGCGCATGTTGAAATTCTCGCCCCTGGGCCCTGTCTTCCCGGCAACGCATTCCCTGACATAGCGTTGAACCGGCGCTTCCCAGAAGCGCTCGTTCGAAGCATTGATCGCGAATTCGCGGGTGTCTTCCGGAATGGTCATTTTCGGATGACTCAGCATGAATTCGCCGATGTCGCGATCCAGGGTGAACCCGTTGACGCCGTTGCCCGTGGTGATCACGAGCATGGTTGCCGGGCCGTAGAGCGCATAGCCTGCGCAGACTTGCTTGGTTCCGGGTTGGAGAAAATCTTCAGCCTTCGGATTGCTGACGCCGTCTGGCGCGCGCAGGATGGAAAATATCGTTCCCACTGAAATGTTGACGTCGATGTTGGAGGAGCCGTCGAGCGGATCGAAAACCAGCAGGTATTTGCCTTTCGGATAGCAGGCGGGGATGGGATAGACGTCCTCCATTTCCTCGGACGCCATTGCGGCGAGATGGCCGCCCCACTGGTTCGATTCGATGAATATTTCGTTGGTGATCACATCGAGCTTTTTCTGCGTCTCGCCCTGGACATTCTCGCTTCCCGCACTGCCCAGGACGCCGATCAGCGCGCCCTTGTTGACGTCGTGCGCAATCCTTTTGCAGGCCGTCACGATGTCGCTGAGAAGCCCCGTGAAATCGCCGGTCGCCCCGGCTATGGCACGCTGCTCCTCGATGATGAATTGCACCAGATTCTTGCTCATTGCTTCTCCTGTTCGGTTTCTTCTCCCGACGATTTTACAGGTTTTCTTTCCGGGCCTCCATCACTTCGTCAGCGCCATGAAGAGCGCCGGGAGCCTGTCCGGAAGACTCGCCACATTGTCGATCACGGTATGGCGATTGCCGAAGATGTCCGAAACGTATTCGTCCGCCTTCGGATCGAGGCTGATGCAATAGGTGTAAATGCCTTTCGTGTCGAGCTCCCTGACCGCGATGCGCGCATCTTCCGTCAGCAGGCGGGAATCCTGGACATCCACGTCGGAAGGCTCGCCGTCGGTCAGCACCAGGAGCAACTTCTTGTCTGAATTCTGATGCGCAAGGTAATGTCCGGCGTGACGCATCGCCGCGCCCATTCTCGTCGAATACCCGGCCTCCATCGCAGCGAGGCGCCCCTTCGCCTCGTCTCCCCAGCGCTCCCCATATCCCTTGAAATGCAGATAGCGCACTTCATGCCGCGTGTCCGAGTGAAATCCGCCTATTGCAAGCGGGTCGCCTATCTTTTCAACCGCCCAGGCCAGCAGGGAAACGGCCTCCTGGCTGATTTCCAGCTTGCTCTGGGCGCAACCTTCGGGAACGTCGGCAAGGGATGCGGAAAGGTCGAGCAGGAGGGATACCGCGATGTTTCTGCCGTCATGGCGATGGCTCATGTTGATGCGCATGTCCGGCTGCGCCCCGCCCCTGAAATCGATCAGGGAGCGTATGGCCACATCGAGATCCAGGTCGGAGCCTTCTTCCTGATAGCGGATACGCACCCTGTTCTGGGGTTTGAGCATGTCGATGATTTTTCTGAGTCGCCTGGCGAGCAGGGCGTGTTTGGAAAGCAGCCTGTCGATATGCCCGGGATCCCCCTTCGGATGCAGGTGTTCGTAAACGCTCACCCAATCTGGACGGTAGTGCCCTGCCGAATAATCCCATTCCGGGTAAAGCCGGGGGGGAAGCCGTTCCATCTCCGGCTTTTCCTGGCTGCGGCGAGGCTTCCTGTCGGACTCCTCCTCATCCCCTTCCTCAAAAAACCGCCACATCAGCCGGTTGTCGTCCCGGTAATCGACCTCGGTACCCTCGAAAAAGACCTTCGCCGACAGATCGGCCTGCTCCCTCGTCTGGGCGATGAATTTCACCCCCATGTCCACCATTTCTTCTGTCGATGATGGCCCCCGCCTCATCGTCTCCCTGAAAATTTCAGCATGCCTGAGTATGGCCTCGTTCGAATAAGGATGGGCGGGGTCGAGCAGGGCGCGGGAGAGCATGAAAAGCCTGTGGCGAATGCCCGACCATCCCTCCGGGCATGCGCCTTCCTTCGGTGCAGGATGGAGCTTGCGCCACAATTTCGCCAACCCCGGATATTCCTGCATCGCAAGATACTCCACCCTGGAATCCTCGAAAACCTCGACCGCAATTCTCTGGAATGGACTCAGGTTGTCCGCCATGACAGGCTTGCTCCAGCGCAGGTGGGCGCACAGGTGGGCGAGCAGCGCCCGGTAGCGGTCTATCCCCCGCACGCCGGGCAGATCTTCATACACGTCGGGAAGGTGGATGCCGAGATCGTCGAAATAGGGAACCGGCTTTCTCAGGATGTCGAAAGCGAGCGAATACGGCACGAAGGCAGCCTCGGTCTCCCACAATCCCCTGAGATAGCGATCCAGCTTTTTCTCGTTGTCCGAAAAAAGGGTGCCGTGCCGTTCGCGCTGCAGCACGGCAAGACTGTCGGCGGACTGCATCAGGAAATAGTCGCGTTGCCGGTCCGGGTCAGCCGCATAGCCTTTTATGCCGTATTCCGCCCAATTCCGGATGCCTCCCAGGGAAAGCCGGCCAAACAGATAAGGCGCGCTTTTCAGGAATTCCGTCAGACAGGCGCTTGCATACATGGCATCGATGCCGTGCACTTTCGGCGTGGTGCGCAGCATGATCTGGTTCACGAGATTCAAGTATTCCGTGAAAAGCCCGCGAGACTCCAGCGCCCTTGATGCTGAAGCCATGCTCTCCAGAAAGGGCGCCATCGCGCGACTGTTGGGCGAGCGCGCGAGCATTCTCGTGAATTCGACCGCTTCCGGAATGATTTCTTCGCCCAGAAGCGAAGCCGCTGTCGGCATTTCCTCGAGAAAGGCGAGCACGGGCTCCTCACCCCGACCCATTCTGCAGATGGCCTGCGCGCCATCGATGTATGCGTTCACTCCGGAGTCGCTCAGGAGTTTTGCAGCATGCTCCAGGCAATCCCCGAACACGCTCTGAACGCGCGGAAAGCCGCAGGTCAGTTTTTTCGAATTCATTTAGACGAAAATCGAGTCTATGGCATGATCCAGCGTATCCCGGATATCCGCGTCGTCGGTGATCGGACGAACCAGCGCCATGCGACACGCGTCGTTCGGTTCTATTCCGTCCCTGATCAAAGTTGCCGCATAGACGAGGAGCCGCGTCGAAATGCCTTCATCCAGACCGTGCCCCTTGAGATTCCGCGCGACATGCGCAATTTTGACCAGCTTCCTCGTCAGATCCGCGCCAGCCCCGGTTTCCCTGGCGACGATCCCGGCCTCGACTTCCGCTGCCGCATAGTCGAATTCCATTGCGGAAAAGCGCTGTTTGGTGGACTGCTTGAGATCCTTCATCAGGCTCTGGTAGCCCGGGTTGTAGGAGATCACCAGCTGGAAATCGGGGTGAGCTTCGATCAGCTCGCCTTTCTTGTCGAGCGGAAGGGTTCTTCTGTAGTCGGTAAGGGGGTGAATCACCACGGTGGTGTCCTGCCTTGCCTCGACGATTTCGTCGAGATAGCAGATCGCCCCCATCCGTGCGGCGATAGTGAGCGGGCCGTCCTGCCACCGGGTGCCGCTTGCATCCAGGAGAAAGCGGCCGACCAGGTCGGAAGCCGTCATGTCCTCGTTGCAGGCCACCGTGACGAGCGGCTTTTCAAGCTTCCACGCCATATGCTCGACGAAGCGGGACTTTCCGCAACCCGTCGGGCCCTTGAGCATGACCGGCATTCTGGACGCATAGGCCGCCTCGAAGAGCACAATTTCCTTACCCTGCGGCTGGTAGAAGGGCTCCTTGCTTATCCTGTACTGATCGACATCAATCGTTTCGTTCATGAGATTTCCTTCAGAAATAACAAAGCCCCTGCTCGCAGGGGCTTTGCGTTGCGCCGGACGGCGAATTACTTATGAACGCCCAGCTTCTGGCGCCAACCGGGGTAGAGCTTGTCCGCATCTTTCGGGAAAGACTCGAATGCGCGGGCGAATTCCTTGTGCTCTTTCGCAAATTCGATCGGATCTGCGCCCGTCTTCCAGCACTCGTACGACTGGCGCAGGGAGATCGCGCCGGCTGCCGGGCTGTCGATATGGCCGTAGGAGCCGCCGCCAGCCGTGTTGATCACGTTGCCGTGGCCGAGATTCTCGAAGAAGCCTGGCAGGCGCAGCGCGTTCATGCCGCCGGAGATGATCGGGGTGGTTGGCTTCATGCCGTACCATTTCTGGAAGTACACCGGACCCTGGCACTCGTCGCGCTCGATCATGTAGGCGATGTTCTTGTCATCCGCCTCACCTTCCATCTTGCCGTAGCCCATGGTGCCGACGTGGATGCCGGAAGCACCCTGCAGGCGGCTCATTTTGGCCAGCACGAAAGCGGTATAGCCGCGCTTGGCAGACGGCGAAGTCACTGCACCGTGGCCGGCGCGATGGTAGTGCAGGTACTGACCGGGATACTGGCGACGTGCAGTGGTCACCATGCCGGGACCGCCGACATAGCCGTCGACCAGGAAGGCGAGCTTGTCGGCATCGGGACCGAACACTTCGAGAGCATAGTCAGCGCGAGCGCACATTTCATAGTGATCATCCGCAGTGATGTTCATGGAGAACAGCTTGGCTTCGCCGGTTTCGTCCTGGGCGCGCTTGAGGGAATCATAGACCAGCGGCAGCACCTTCTTCAGCGGGCAGAAAACCTGGTTGCCCTGGGGTTCGTCGTTCTTGATGAAGTCGCCGCCCAGCCAGAACTGGTAAGCCGCCTTGGCGAAAGGTTCGGGACGCAATCCGAGCTTGGGCTTGATGATGGTTCCGGCGATGTAGCCGCCATCCTTGACCGGGCGGCCGAGGATGCGCCACAGGTTGGAAATGTCGGTGGCAGGGCCGTCGAACATCTGGATGGCGCGCTCCGGCACATAGAAGTCGATCATCTTGGCGTGCTCGATGTCGCCCATCCCCTGATTGTTGCCGATGGCGAGGGTCAGGAAGGAAACCAGCATGAAGCGGCCATCGGTTACGTTGCGGTCGAAGAGTTCCAGAGGATAGGCAATGCGCATATCCTCGGTGGCTTCGTCGATGTAATAGACCAGCGCGTCCACGCCTTTGGTGAAGTCATCGGTGGTGGAGACTTCCACATTGGTGCCGGTGGAGGATTCGGCGGCAAAATGCGCCGCGGCCTCCAGGTAACCGTAACCCGCTTTGGGTTTCATCTTGTAGGCCACCAGAATGTGTTTGCCCCCCTTGATGAGGCTCTCTTCGTTGAGGTCCAGATTGGCATAACGATTGGACTGGTCCATGTCAATTCTCCAGGATTGTATTGTGGGTAAATAGCCCTATGGCAAGCAGGACTATACGCCAACAAAACCATAAACAATATTCACAAATTCTGATAAGATTACAAATAAATTCTTATGCCCAGACTGACCCTACGCCAACTGGATATGCTTGAGGCTGTTGCCCGCTGCGGGAGCTTTTCCCGTGCAAGCGAAGCGCTTCACTTGACGCAGCCTGCTGTTTCCATGCAAATCAAACAGCTGGAAGAGTCCCTGGGCTTGCCTTTGTTCGAGCAGATTGGAAAGCGCATTCACCTCACCGAGGCGGGGCGCGAAGTGCTGGAAACAAGCCGCGCCGTGAGCCGTGAACTGGCAAATCTGGAACATGCTCTGGGCGATTTGCGGGGCTTGAAGGGAGGGACGCTGACGGTGTCGGTGGTGAGCTCCGCCAGCTATCTTGGCGCGAGGCTGATCGCCGCATTCCGACAGACCCACCCGGATGTGCGCGTGAGCCTGAATGCGGTCAATCGCGAAACATTGTTGCGGCATCTGGCCGAAAACAGCATCGACCTTGCGCTGATGGGTCTGCCGCCGGAAGGTCACGATCTTCAGGCACAGCCCTTCCTGGATAATCCGCTGGTGGTCATCGCCTCGCCATCCCATCCGTTGGCGGAAATGCACGACATCTCCTTGCAGCGCCTGGCAGAGGAACCCTTCGTCGGTCGTGAAAAGGGCTCGGGAACCCGCAACGCCGTGGAAAATTTTTTCGTCGAGAACGGCCTGACGCTCAAGGTTGCCATGGAAATGAACAAGAACGAGGCGATCAAGCAGGCGGTGGAGGCCGGACTGGGCGTAGGCGTGGTGTCACTTCACGGAGAGCTCGCAAAAAGGAACTTGTGCCTTCTGGACGTGCAGGGCTTCCCGTTGTTGCGGCAGTGGTATCTGGTTCAGCGGCAGGGAAAGCGCGCCAGCGCCGCCGCTCAGGCTTTTGCCCAGTTCGTGTTAAGCGAGGCGGGCCGAATTGCCCATGTGGAGGTCGCCGGCTAGTCTTCGTCGCCCAGTTCCGGATCCCAGCCTTTTTTTCTGGCATCGAGAGTAGCTTTTTCATACAGCGCGATGTGACGTTCACGCAAGTCGGGCGGCAGGCGGCTGGGCAGATTGCCGTACTTGTCCCACTCTTTCTCCACCCTGTCCATCAGGTTCTGCATGCGTCCCAGATCCCAGCCGGCGCAGTCCTCTGTGTCGGGAATCATTCCGAACAGCCAGCCATCGAGCACGATGCGCCCCAGCTGGGTGATGCCGTGCTTGTCCTGATAAAAGCCGACGTAATTGTTTTCCATGCTCATCTTGTCAAACCTGCATAAAGAAGCGGGAGCTTTTCAGGCAATCTTTCCACCTGGTCGACCACCATATAGTTGCGGGCACCGAAAATGCGTGAAACATACTGGTCCGCCCGGGGGTCGAGGCTCATGCAATAGGTGATGATACCTGATCGGCCTACATCTTCCACAGCTTTTTTTGCATCATAGCGCAAATACTGCGGATCCCGAACGTCGACGTCGGCCGGCTCCCCGTCGGTGATCACCAGGAGCAGTTTCTTGGACGATCGCTGCTGCCTGAGATGCCATCCCGCATGGCGAATGGCTGCACCCATACGGGTGGAGAGTTGGCCGGTCATGCCCGCAAGCCGGCCCTTGGGCGTTTCGTCCCAGGTCTGGTCGAAGTCCTTGAATCGGTAATAATCGACGTTGTTTCGTCCGTCGGAGCAGAAGCCGTGGATGGCGAAGGGATCTCCCACCTTTGAAATGGCGTCCGACAGCAGCACACAGGCCTGACGGGTCAAATCGAGCACGCTGAATTCCTGACCCGAGACCTTTTCGTTGGTGGACTCGGACAGGTCCAACAGCACCATGATGGAGATGTCGCGCACCTTGCGCACCGAACGCATCATGATCCTGGGGTCGGGCTGCATGCCCATGCGCAGATCGACGGCGCTCGCAATGGCTGCATTGATGTCGATTTCGTCGCCCTCCTCGAGCTTTCTGATGCGCTGCACGCCCTGCGGCTGCATGGCGTCGAGGAGGAACTTCATGCGATGAATTTCCCGCTTGTATTGGGCGGCAATGCCGTCGATGACTGCGGCGTCCCCGCGCCTCGCGCGCTTCTCCAGAACGGTCGCCCAAGAGGGCCGCTCCAGCTGGATCTGGTAGTCCCATTCGGAGTAATGATAGGGTTCCGAAACGGGCTCCTTGCCCTCCAGTTCGTTGAAGGACTTTCCGCCGCTTTCCTCGCCGATGTTTTCGTAGGGATAAAGCTCGGTCGAAAGCACCCAGATTTCCTCGGCATCGTCCCCTGCCGTCTCGACATCGATTTCGTTGGCCATCTCCATCACGTTGACGTACTTTCTCACCTGCTTGAGGTTTTCGTACCCGGCCGAAGCGGCCTTTCCGAAATCGAATTCCTCGAATTCCCAGAAATAGCGATTGTCGTCGCGGTATGGCGCCGACAGCACGTCAGTGCGCACGCTGAACGGAATCTTCTTTTCGAGGAAGGTGTGCGCCAATGTCACGCCGATATCCCATGACACCTGGTTGCTTTCGAGATTCCCGGCGGACCTGAACAGCATTCTTCCCTGGGCTACCCAGGGATCTTCGTCTTCATAGCGTTCGTCGAGCAGCGCACGGGCGAGCCGGTCGAGATAGTCTCCCGCTGTCGCCGCGCGATCTTGAGTGACCGCATGAAACCTGGCCCAGAGCTGCATCAGTCCGGGGAATTTCTTTCCCGCAAGCGATTCGACTCGCGCATCCTCGATTACCGAGATCACCGCCATCTGCCAGTTGTTCAGCGCTTCGGCCGAAATCGGTTCCTTCGTGTAAACGATATGGGCAGCAGCATGGGCTGCGGTCGCGCGGTAGAGCTCAAGTCCTGGAATGCCCTCGAAATCGTCGAAAGCATCCGGAAGATGGATGAAATAGTCTTCCACGAAGGGCTTGTAGCCCTCCCTCGTTTCGAAGTCGCCGGAGGTCGGTTTCATGAAGAAATCGCGCGCCCACAGGGCGCGCAAATACATGTTGATGCGCCGCTGCACGTCGACCAGCAAGGTGCCCTTGCGCTCTTTCTGCAGCATGGCCAGCGATTCCTTGGAATCGAGGCCGAAGTAGCGAATCTGCTCTTCGTAGTTGGTGCGGTGAGCATGCGCGCCCCACAATGCCCAGCGCCTGAGTCCGCCCAGGGTAAGATGCTGGAAAAGCGTCTCCAGATTGTCGAGCATGGGGCGAACCCCGCGCGGCGCCTGCGCGATCAGCGTATTGACGAACTGCAGATAGTTGATGAAGAGCTGCGCATCGCCCAGCCTTCTGGCGGCGGCAGGCGCTGTGGCAAGCAGGAGTTCAATGACCGCCCCCGAAGTCTTGGACGCGAGAACCAGGGATGCCGTGGCAAGCTCCCCGACCACGTCTTCGCCGACTTCCTTGGCAACCCGGGGAGCCTCGTTGATCCAGGTTTCGACCAGAGCGTCGCCGCGCCCCAGGCCGCGTATCGCAGACACGCCCTTGAGGTAATTGTCCAGCCCGCGCGGGCTGAACACCTTGGTGGCATCATGCCAGCTGATGTTAAGCGCATCGCGGCTGTGCTGCGAAAGATCCTCCAGCAGCTCGGCGTAGTCTTCGAGTTTGATTGACATGTCTGATCCCCTTCCGGCATCCGTAGGCCCTAGCCTCCGGATGCCAACCGATCAACGGGTATTTATGAGAAGAAGGTGGTCACAGCGGCGTCCAGGGCATCCCGCATGTCGGGGTCGTCGGTGATCGGCCTGACCAGCGCGACGCGGCAGGCGTTCTTGGGCTCCACCCCCTTGGCGATCAGGCTTCCCGCATACACCAGCATGCGCGTCGAGACCCCTTCGTCCAGACCGTGACCCTTCAGATTCCTGGAGCGCTCCGCAATCGATACCAGCTTCTCGGCAACCTCGCCCTGAACCCCGGATTCGTGCGCCA
>JAJZQY010000035.1 GCA_021806605.1 Pseudomonadota bacterium | reverse complement strand
TGATCACCGACACCGAACTGAAGCTCATCGCCGCCGCTGCGATGATCGGAGAGAGCAATAATCCGAAGAAAGGATAAAGCAGGCCTGCAGCTATAGGAATGCCCAATACATTGTAGATGAAAGCGAAGAACAGGTTCTGCCGGATGTTTTTCATGGTAGCGCGGGAGAGGCGCACTGCGCGCACGATGCCCCGCAGGTCACCCTTGATCAGGGTGATGCCTGCGCTTTCTATCGCCACGTCGGTGCCAGTTCCCATGGCGATCCCGACCTGGGACGCGGCAAGGGCAGGTGCATCGTTGATGCCGTCGCCCGCCATCGCCACGATACGACCTTGCGACTGGAGTTCCTTCACCACAGAAGCTTTCTGTTCAGGCAGTACTTCAGCTTTCACCCGATCTATCCCGAGTTTTCTCGCGACTGCCTCGGCCGTGACCCGGTTGTCTCCGGTGAGCATGATCACCTGGATGCCTTCATCATGCAGGGCCTTCACTGCCTCGAGCGTGGAATCCTTGATTGGATCTGCAACACCGATAAGTCCAGCGACCCTCCCGTCAATTGCCACCAGCATCACTGTCTGGCCTTCCCCTCGCAACATTTCAGCACGCCCCGCCAGTTCAGTCGGATTGATACCGAGTGTTTCGAAGAGCTTGGGGTTTCCAAGCGCAACCTGGCGCCCTGCTACATATCCTGTTACGCCTGTTCCCGTGTGGGAATTGAAATCGGTAGCCGATTCGGGTTGCAGATTCTTCTCCAGAGCACCGTTGACAATGGCTGCGGCCAGCGGGTGCTCGCTGGCGCGCTCGAGGCTAGCGGCGAGACGTAGCACCTCCTCCTCGCTAAAACCTGGCAAGGCGAGCATCGATACCAACTTGGGTTTTCCTTCCGTCAGCGTGCCAGTTTTGTCCACCACCAGCGTATCCACCTTTTCCATGAGCTCAATCGCCTCCGCGTTCTTGATCAGCACACCGGACATTGCACCTTTTCCCGTACCAACCATGATGGACATGGGCGTTGCGAGCCCCAATGCACAGGGACAGGCGATGATCAAGACAGCCACGGCATTGACTATGGCATGGGAAAGTCGGGGTTCCGGCCCCCAGATGCCCCATGCCAGCAGGGTGAGGAACGAGGCTGCGACCACGACAGGCACGAAATAGCCAGATGCAATATCCGCCAAGCGCTGGATCGGGGCGCGCGACCGCTGCGCCTCGCTAACCATGTGTACGATTTGTGCGAGCAGGGTATCGGCTCCTACTTTCTCCGCGCGCATCAGGAGGCTGCCCGTGCCGTTCACTGTTGCGCCGATAAGCCTGTCGCCGTCGGTCTTCTCCACAGGAATGGATTCGCCGGTGACCATGGATTCGTCAAGCGAACTGATTCCTTCAAGCACCACGCCGTCCACCGGCACTTTCTCTCCGGGGCGCACGCGCAGTACGTTTCCGGGCTGAACATTCTCGAGAGGAATGTCTTCCTCGCTTCCGTTTTCCTTCACGATTCGCGCGGTCTTCGGCGCGAGCCCCAGCAGGAGCTTGATCGCGGCGCTGGTCTGGCTGCGTGCCTTGAGTTCCATCACCTGCCCGAGTAGGACCAATGCCATGATCACGGCTGCAGCCTCGAAATATACTGGCACCAGATCACCCATACTGTGCATCGCGGGCGGGAACAGTTCAGGCAGCAGCATCGCCGCCACGCTGTAGCTCCAGGAAACACCGACGCCAAGCGCGATCAGTGTAAACATATTGAGGCTGCGGTTGACGAGCGAGGCCCAGCCGCGCTGGAATATCGGCCAGCCGTACCACAGCACCACGGGGGTCGCCAGAGCGAATTCCAGCCATTGCAGCGTACGCATCGAAATGGATTCCGGCATGACTTGCGGGAACAGGTCAGAACCCATCGCCATTACGAACACCGGCAAGGCCAATATTACGCTGATTTTGAAGCGGCGCGTCATGTCGGAAAGCTCCGCATTGTCTTCGACAGGCGCGTTGCGCGGCTCCAATGCCATGCCGCAAATCGGGCAACTGCCCGGCTCGCTGCGCACGATTTCTGGATGCATGGGGCAGGTATATTCGACTGTCGCCGCTGTAACCGGAGACTCAAGCTCCAGCGCCATACCGCACTTGGGGCAATTTCCCGGTCTAGGCTGATGAATTTCTGGGTGCATGGGACAGGTGTAGCCTCCGGCAGATGGCATCGGGGCAGCGGGCACAGCCGGGCTCAGGTATTTGTCGGAATTTGCGGAAAACTTTTCCATGCAATGTTGCGAGCAAAAGTAATAGCGCTTGCCGGTATGTTCCAAGCTGCGCCCCGATTCGTTGTCGACCTCCATCCCGCATACCGGATCAATAGTAGTGCTCACGTTGATTTCCTTTCGGGGGCATGAATTGAGACGTTTTGAAATTTCCGGATCATGCAACTGCATGCATTTCGAAGCCACCATTTCGCGCAATACGGTTCATGAAACATCCTGTTTCATCCGGTCGAATTCTTCCTTCGAAATTTCTCCATTGGCGTAACGCCTCTTCAAGACAGTCAGAGGGGTTTCGGATGCATCTCCGGACGGGCCGAAGCGCCTCCCGTGCAAAAACGAGAACCCGATGAAAATCAACACGACCAGGAAGAAAATAGAAAAAAACCACACACCGGCAAACCACATATGATCAGGGAACATGTCTTTTCCTTATCATTGCTGACCTCTCGCCTAAAGGCGAGGGAGATCGGGTTCTCAAGAAAGCATCCAAGTAGCCATACTGGGTTACTGACCATCCATAGGCTTATTCATATCCATGAGCATGTGCTGTTCTTTCATCATTTGTCCAAATATGGATTCCATCAATTTCTGATGCTCGTCGATCCACTCCTCGTGCTCTTGCATGGTCATGTCAGGTTTCGGCTTCATGGCCTTCATCTTATCCATGACGTCTTTCATCATTTTCAGATGTTGCGCAAGCAGCTTCTGTCGCTCGGCGCCTTTGGCCACCTCAGCCTCCTTCATTTTCATTTCCGCTTCGCGGATGTTTTGGTACAACTGCTTTTGCTGGAAATCCGGGCCAGCCCATGCGGAAACCGACAACAAGCCGATCCCGCCAACCAGAAATGCAGTAATCAATTTATTCAGACCACTTCTTTTCATCGCAACCCCCCTCTTGTCAAGATTGATCCACTACCGAATGCGGCAGGACCCAATTGGGTTCGAATTCTGCCGACATCGCCTGTTTTATTTTTTCACCGAACCCCGCTGCAGCTTGGCCAGTTCGAGGTCTTCTTTCGCGGCTTCCTCGTATTTCTTGGCGAGGTTGCTGCAGTGGCGCGCCAGGTCGAATTTTCCGCCAGGACCAAAATAGCCCGTCCTGTACGCCTTGGCCATTTCCCTGTGCTCTTCCGCCTTAGCCTGGAGTTCCCTGGCCTCCTGTTCGTACTGCGCAGCCAGAGCCTCCGCATCCGCCTTGCTCTTCGCCCCGAGGATTTTCTGCACCATGGGCAACGGCGATGCCCCGTCCGCGCCCACGGCATACCCGCCAAGCGACAGGCCGAATGCAAGCGCCGCACCGCAAATCGCTCCCATAAACCACGACGATCTTTTGTTCATGTCCATCTCCATTTGATCATAAATAAATAGCGGAACCGCTTTCGGTCCCTAAGCACCAAGAAACTCGATCTTCAATTTCATGACAGTCAGGTGGTGTTCATTGTCATCTCCTTTCAAATTGGCCTTGATCATTTATAGCAGTGTCCCCCTGATCCGCAGACTACTCCACGTTCGTCACCACGTACCGGTCGGCCTTCTTGACGAACTCGAAGCGGACTTTCCTGCCCGGTACGAGCTTGTCGAACAGCATCTTGTCTTCGACGGCGAAGCTCATGGTCATGGCCGGCCATCCCAGACTCTTGACCGGCCCGTGCGCGAGGGTCACCGTGCCATTGTTCCGATCGACCTGCTTGACGACCCCAATGGCTTCGCTCTTGGCCGTCTTGTCGTGCATCTCCATGCCGGACATGTCCATGCCTTTCATGTCCATATTGTCGGACTGCGCCAGCGCGACTCCGGAAGCGGATACGCTCAAAATCAGCGAGAGGGTTGCGATTTTTTGTTTCATGGCGATTCTCCTTTACTGGGTTGATTGAACTGCAAATCTGACTGTCCTTCATCGATTCTGTTTCATGCCTGCTCCTTTCCACAACGGAATGCGAAAGCGGAAGCCGCCTTGCCGCATCAGGCGGTAAGCCACCGGGATCACGAACATGGAAAGCAGTGGCGCTGTGATCATCCCGCCCACCATGGGCGCGGCGATGCGGCTCATCACCTCCGATCCCGTGCCGCTTCCCAATAGAATGGGCAGGAGGCCGGCGAGGATGACCGCAACGGTCATCGCCTTGGGGCGCACCCTGAGCACCGCCCCTGCCCGGATCGCATCCAGCAATGCTTCCCGATTCGGATTCGGCCCTTTTTCGGCCACAGCTTTCTTCAGGTAGAGGAGCATGATGACGCCGAATTCGGCCGCGACCCCGGAAAGGGCGATGAAGCCGACCCCTGCTGCCACGGAAAGGTTGTATCCGAGCAGATAGAGGAGCCATATTCCGCCCACCAGGGCGAAAGGCAGGGTGCCCATGATGAGCAGGGCATCGAGGAAGCTGCGGAAGGTGAGATAGAGCAGAATGAAGATGATCAGGAGCGTCGCGGGCACGACGAGCTCGAGCCTGGCATTCGCCCGCTCCATGTATTCGAACTGCCCGGAATAGGAAAGGCTGATCCCGGGCGGCAATTTGACTTCTCTCGATACAGCAGTTCGAAGATCGGATACTGTGGAGGCGAGATCGCGTCCCCGCACGTCCACGTAGATCCAGTTCGAGGGCCTCCCGTTCTCGCTTTTCAGCATGGGAGGGCCGTCTTCGATGGAAATCTTTGCAACCGTCCCGAGCGTGATCTCTTGCCCCATGCCGGTAAAGATCGGGAGATTGCGCAGCCTTTCCAGGGAATCGCGGTATTCCCTCGGATAGCGCATATTGATCGGATAGCGCGCCAGTCCCTCGACCGTTTCACCGATATTTTCGCCGCCTATGGCGGACGAGACGATGTCCTGCACGTCCGAAATGTTGAGCCCGTATCGGGAGGCAACGCTACGATCGATGCCGACGTCGATGTAGCGCCCGCCCGTGAGCCGCTCCGCGAGCGCCGAACTGACGCCCGGAACGTCCCTGGCGACCGTTTCGATTTTCCGGGCAACGCTGTCGATTTCCTTCAGGTCGGATCCGGAAACCTTGACGCCGATCGGGCTCTTGATGCCCGTCGCCAGCATGTCGACCCGGTTCCTGATCGGCGGCACCCAGATGTTGGAGAGCCCGGGCACCCTGACGATGCGGTCGAGCTCGCTGACGAGCTTTTTCGGCGTCATGCCGGGACGCCATTCGCTGCGCGGCTTGAATTGTATCGTGGTTTCGAACATCTCCATGGGGGCGGGATCGGTCGCGGTTTCGGCGCGGCCGGCCTTGCCGAAAACGCTTTTGACTTCAGGCACGGTCTTGATCAGGGCATCGGTCTGCTGCAGCAGTTCCGATGCCTTGGCGGCAGACAGGCCGGGAAGTGCGGATGGCATATACAACAGATCTCCCTCGTCGATAGTTGGCATGAATTCGCCCCCGATATGGGTTATCGGCCAGACGGTGCTGATCAGAGCGAGCACGGCAACCACCAGCGTCGTCTTGGGATGGTCGAGCGCCCAGTCAAGACGCGGTCGGTAGATCCGGATAAGCCAGCGATTCAACGGGTTTTCGGATTCATCCGGAATTCTCCCGCGTATCCAGTAACCCATCAACACCGGGATCAATGTTACGGACAATCCTGCCGCCCCCGCCATTGCATAGGTCTTGGTGAAGGCGAGCGGCCCGAAGAGTCGACCTTCCTGTGCCTGAAGGGTGAAGATGGGAATGAAGGAGAGCGTGATGACGAGCAGGCTGAAAAAAAGCGCCGGTCCGACTTCCCCCGCAGCTTCCCCGATCACCCCCCAGTGTTCTTCGCCGCTCAATGCTTCACCAGGATGTTCCTTTTTCCATGCCTCGATTTTCTTGTGCGCATTCTCGATCATGACCACCGCGGCATCGACCATCGCGCCGATGGCGATGGCGATCCCGCTGAGCGACATGATATTGGCGTTGATGCCCTGGTAATACATGACGACGAAGGCGATCAGCACCCCCAGCGGCAGCGACACGATGGCGACCATTGCGGAGCGCAGGTGCCTGAGAAATGCGGCGCACACCAAAGCGACGACGATGAATTCCTCGATCAGTTTGTGATTGAGGTTTTCAACGGCGCGGTCGATGAGCTGGCTGCGATCGTAGGTCGGAACGATTTCCACCCCTCCAGGCAGGCTCTTCTGGAGTTCGGCGAGCTTCGCTTTCACTGCTGCGATGGTGGTTCTGGCATTCTTTCCGGAACGCAGAATGATCACCCCACCGACAGTTTCACCCTGACCGTCGAGCTCGGCAATGCCGCGCCGCATCTCGGGACCGACCTGTATCCGGGCGACATCCCCCAATTTCACGGGAATGCCGGCCTGAGCCACGCCCAGCGGGATATTTCTGAAATCCTTCAGGTTTTTCAGGTAGCCCGAGGAGCGGACCATGTAATCGGTCTCTGCCAGCTCCAGCACGGAACCGCCCGCTTCCTGATTTCCCTTGCGCAGCGCATCGACGACCTTCTCCAGGGGGATTCGGTAGGCGGCGAGCTTTTCAGGATCGAGCACGACCTGGTATTGCCTGACCATTCCGCCCAGGGTCGCCACTTCCGAGACGTCCGGAAGGCTTTTCAGCTCGTACTTCAGGAACCAGTCCTGGAGGCTGCGCAACTGCCCGAGGTCGTGCCTTCCGGTTCTGTCCACCAGCGCGTATTCGTAGACCCAGCCCACCCCGGTCGCATCCGGCCCGAGGGAGGCTCGGGCTGAGGCGGGGAGCCTGCCCTGAACCTGATTCAGGTATTCAAGGACGCGGGATCGGGCCCAGTAAAGATCGGTCCCGTCCTTGAACAGCACATAAACGAAGGAATCGCCGAAAAACGAATATCCTCTCACCGTCTTGGCGCCGGGAACGGAAAGCATGGTCGTGGCGAGCGGATAAGTGACCTGGTTTTCGACGATTTGCGGCGCCTGTCCGGGGAAGCTCGTGCGGATGATGACCTGCACGTCGGAAAGGTCGGGGAGCGCATCGACAGGCGTGTTTTTCACTGCCCAGACGCCCCAGGCGACGGCGAACAGGGTGGCGATCAGCACCAGGAAGCGGTTGGATATCGACCAGTGGATGAGCTTGGCTATCATTTCCCCATCCTTTCCAGCTTCCGTATCACATATCTGTCCTTTTCCTGCCCGAAGCCGAAATGCACCCTGTCTCCCGGCTTGATCGATTCAGCCATTTCCGGTTTGCTCAGCGCGAAGGTCATCGTCATCGCGCCCCATCCGATCGAAGGGATCGGCCCGTGGGAAATCGTGATGTCGTTGGCTGTCGCGAATTCGACGATGCCCGTGCCCTCGTGGAGCATGACGCCCTGCTTTTCAGGCGCATTCATCCTCGCCAGAACGCCATCGAGGCTCGCTTCCGAGTCGATCAGGAACTGGCCTGAAGTAACGACCTGCTCGCCTTCCTTCAATCCTTTCAGGATGACTGTCCTGCCTGCCGATTCCAGGCCGGTTTCCACTTCCACGGGCTGGAAGCCGCCCCGAGAGGATAGAATGACGAGGGTGCGCCGGCCCGTATGGATGACGGCTTCGGAAGGCACGGACAGAACGGGCCCGCTTTTTCCTGCATCGATCCTGACTTCGGCGTACATGCCCGGTTTCAGCTTTTGCCCGGGATTGGGCAATTCCATCCTGACCCGCAGCGTCCGGGTATCGTTCGAAACCACGGGAAGCACATCGATCACCTTCCCCCCGAATGTTTCCGACGGGTAGGCGGCAAGACGCGCTTCCATCGGCCTGCCCACGGTCAGGAGGGAACCCTGCGCTTCCGGAACTTCGGCTTCCAGCCAGACGGGGTCGAGACCGTTCACCCTGGCCAGGGTCGCGCCTGCAGGAATATTCATGCCTTCCCTCACATCGAGACTCTGGATCACGCCGCCCCTGGGCGCCGATATCGTCACGACGGGGTATGTCTTGCCCGTTTTCTCGATAAGGCCGATCACGTCAGCCGGCATGCCGAGAAGCTTCAGGCGCTCTTTCGCTGCAACAGCGAGATCCCTGTCCCCGGTCCCGAGCATGGCGAGATATTCGTTTTGCGCGCCGGCCCACTCCGGCATCAACAGGTCGGCGATCGGCGAGCCCTTCGCAATCAAATCCCCGGGCGCCCGGCCATAGACTTTTTCGACGAAGCCCGAACTTCTTGCCTGCAGGATGGCCACCATGCGATCGTCGAAAACCACATTGGCGAAGGCCTCGATTTGCTGCGGGAGCCGTGCTCGCTCGACGGGAGCGAGGCGGATGCCGAGGTTCTGCTTCATGACCGGATTGATCCTGACGGTTTGCCCGCCTTCCTCACCGGCATATTTGGGCAAAAGCGGCATGTCCATGAAGGGCGACTTGCCCGGCTTGTCGAAATGCTGGTCGGGCTTCATCGGATCGTACCAGTAAAGCACCTTGCGCCCGTTTTTCATGTTCATGGCAGTCGCCGAACTTTGATGTCCACGGCTGCTTTGGAGCGCATACCAGTAGCCTCCTGATGCGCCCAGGGCGGCTGCGATGATGGCCAGAATCCCGGTTTTGAATATCGTTTTTTTCATTGCATGTCCTCCCCATAGGCGAAACGGAGCCTGGCTGCGGCCTGCTCCTTACGGCTTTCCAGATCGATCGCCTTGAGCCTTTGCTCGATCCATTCCTGACGGGCATTGACGACTTCCTCTATGCGCCCCCTGCCTGCGCGGTAGCTGCTCAGATCGAGATCGTATTTTTCCCGGGAAAGCGGCAGCGAGATTTCGTTCATGCGGTCGAGCTGACGGCCGAGCGCGGCATAATCGGCGAGATCCTTTTCGAGTTCCGCAATATGATCCCGCAGCATGGCGGCCTTCTCTGCGGAGATTTTCTCAAGCTCCTCTTTTTTGGCTGCAATCCGGGGATCCTGTCGGGTCTCGGGAAAGATGGGCAGATCGAAAGTGAACTGGACTGATACCATGTCGCTGTATAGGGGGCTGCGCCTCTGGTAGGCGACGGCGACCCCCCAATCCGATTCCTTGGCCGCCTCGGCTTCCCTGACTTCCGCCTCGGTTTTCCGGGTCAGAGAATCGAAGATCGCAATATCCGGGTGATGGTGCAGATGCATCCTGAGTCTGTCCGGATCGATATCCAGTTGAGGAGGAATGCCCGCAAGCGGCTCGTCCGCTGCCTGTCCGATAAAACGCCCGAGTTCGGCACGGGATTTTGCGAGATCGCGAACGACATCGTCGCGCCGGTCGGCAAGCTGCACCGCCTCTTCTTTCGGCGTAATGATGTCGGCGGGCTGGCTGCGATTCGAGGCAACTTGTGCTCGAACGGCCTCGATCAGGGTGCGATTTTCCCGATCCAGTTCATCGAACAGGGCAAGCCGCTTTTCGACATAGTAACGGTCGATCCAGGCGAGTGCCGCATCGCGCCTGATCCTGTTCAATTCGATGCTGCGCCTGCCCCGTGCCTCGTCGATGCCGGCCATGGCCTCCGCCGCTTGCGCGTGGCGCCTGTCCGAATTCGGCACATCCTGCATCAGCCCGATTTTTTCCATGGTCATGAAATCTCGGCTGGTGCTCCAGCTGTCAGGCCCGTTGACGGGCAGATTGTCCACCCCGAAAAACACCTTCGGGTCTGGCAATTTGCCTGCCGCGACTGCCGAAGATTTGGCTGCGGCTATTGAAGCGCTTTGCGCCGAAAGATCGGGGGATGCGCGCTCGGCCAAGTCGAGCGCAGCATTGAAACTCAAGGGTGCTGCCTGGGCAAACCCGAGCAGCCCCATAAAAGGGAATACCATCCAGCGATAGTGCATGATCCAACTCCAGGCGTGACAGTGCGCAAGCGGGCGCACCGATATCCCGTCAAACAAGGACGGGCAGTCAGGGGAGAGTCAGACCGAACGAGGGGGACGCCAGAATCCGTCCGGACCCTGGGTGAAAAGCGGTGCTATGGGAAGAGAACCAAACGCCTGAGAGAATTCAAGCGGGGGAAATATCGATCGATGGAAAAAAACGGGCTGATAAGCGCTGCATCCCTGACAGGATTGGCAGGGATGATCGTGCTTCATTTTGCCATTCATGCCAGCCTTGTCGCATTTCGGGCAGCAATCGGACATTTGCATATGACCCGACTGCATCGTACATTGGCCGGACGATATCACAGCCGCCTGACCGTAAATCGGCAGCGACAACGTTAGCATCAAAATGAGAATCAGGCGCATTAGCTTCACTTTTTCAGTATAGCAATATTTTCAGCATCCCGCACTTTCCCTGCGAAATTCCATTCTGCAATGCCATCTCTAAGATGCACAGCCCAATAGCCTTCGTTCATGAGCAGATCGACCGCATCCTTTGCCATCAGGCAATAAGGTCCCCTGCAATAGGCGACAATGGGTCGATCCTTGGGAAGCTCGTCGATGCGGTTTTTCAGTTCGTTTAATGGAATCGATCGTGCGAACGGCAGGTGGGCGTTGAGGTATTCCTCGACCGGCCTGACATCCAGCACGACCACTTCTCCCTTGCGGGCTGACTTCATGAGGTTCTCGCGATCGTTGGAAATCAACTCGCCTGGTGATGAGACAATTTGTTGCAGCGCCATCTGCAATTCAACCAGCCGTTCTTCTGCAAGCGTGTGCAGCATCACCCAGAATTCCGCCACCTGCCTGTCCGCAAGACGATAATAAATGTTCTTGCCGTCCCTTCTCGTGTCGACGAGATGCGCCTCCCTCAATTCGCGCAAATGCGCGCTGGCAAGCTTCATGCTGATCGAGGATTCCTGAGCAAGTCGCTCCACGGGTTTTTCGCCCTGGCAAAGCAACTCAATCAGTTCCAGCCGTTTCGGGCTGGAGACCGCCTTGCCGATCCGGGCCACTTGTTCATAGAGCACATTTTTAATCTGTCGAGCGTTATTCATGATTGCTAATCTATCTATAATCAGACTGTAAGTCAAATAACGTGGAGTAATTGTAGGGTGTTATTGACTTATCCTGCGAGATTTGCTTCAATCAATCTAATTATCTTTGGTATATATGGAGGGTCATCATGAAAACGCTATTCATTTTAAACGAAAGTCCATATGGCAATGAGCGATCCTATAATGCCCTTCGTCTGGCTGGAACGCTGGCAAGCAGGGAACGTAGTGAAGTCAAAGTGTTTTTGATCGGGGACGGTGCGGCCTGCGCAAAATCCGGCCAGAAAGTGCCGGAAGGTTTCTACAACGTCCAGGTCATGCTGAACAAGGTGATCCGGTCCGGCGAAGTCGGCGTATGCGGCACCTGCATGGCCGCGCGCGGGATAACGGATGCGGACCTCGTCGAAGGTTCGCATAAAAGCACGATGGCAGAATTGTCCGAGTGGACGGAATGGGCCGACAAGGTTCTGGTGTTCTGAAGTAGGGGAAATAAATCATGTTTTTCAAACAATTGGCAACGAAAGAATCTTCGCTATCTTATTTTTTCGGCTGCGGCACCAGGGGCAAATCCATGGCGGTGGACGTGGTCGCGGGGGATGAGGAGTGGTTTATCGAGGAAGCGAAGAAGGCTGGCGTCAGCATCGGCTATGTGGTCGACACCCATATCCATGCAGATCACTATTCGGGCGGCAGGAAGCTCGCGCAGATGGTCGGCGCGCCGTATTGCCTGCACGAATCCGACAAAGGGATCGTCCATTTCGAATTCGAACCCTTGAGCGACGGTCAGTCGCTCAATCTCGGCAATGTCGATGTCGAGGTGCTGCATACTCCTGGCCATACGCCCGACAGCATCTGCCTCCTGGTGACTGACAGGCGTCGCGGTGAGTTGCCCTGGTTCGTGATCACGGGCGATACGCTTTTCGTCGGCTCCATCGGCCGGCCCGACCTGCTGGGGCGCGAGCGGGAAATGGCGGCGCAACTCTACGACAGCCTGCACGCCAAGTTGCTGCACCTGTCCAATGAAGTCGAACTTTTCCCCGGTCATCAGGCGGGAAGCGTCTGCGGCGCGGGGTTGTCCGGAAAGCCTTCGTCCACTATCGGTTTCGAGAAGCGTTGGAATCCGGGTCTGTCGATGGCCAAGGAAGCCTTCATTGAGAGTCTGCTCAAGGACATTCCGCCTCGCCCCGCCGAGATGGACAGGATGGTCGCAGCCAACATTGCCGGATAAGGGAGGAAAATCATGAGCGGACAGATTGATGCGTTGATGTCGGAGGCCATGTACATCCGCGGCATCCGGGCCAATCTTCACCAGTTTGTCCAGCAGGCGATTCAGGTCTTCTTCGTCGGATTGATGATAGGTATGGAACGCAACGTCCTTCCAGTGCTGAGCGAAGACTTCGGAATACCAAAGGGCTCATTCCTGTTCCTGATGTCTTTCGTGGTTTCTTTCGGGTTCGTCAAGGGCATCCTGAATTTCATAGCAGGGCATCTTTCCGAGCGAATCGGACGAAAGAAAGTATTGCTTCTCGGTTGGCTGGGTGCGCTTCCCATTCCGTTCATGATCCTGTATGCGCCGAACTGGGGATGGATCGTCGCGGCGAATATCTTTTTGGGCGTCAACCAGGGTTTTGCCTGGAGCATGACCGTTACCAGCAAGGTCGACATCACCCGTGCGGAACAACGTGGATTTGCCACGGGGGTGAACGAATTCGCCGGCTATGCCGCCGTGGGCATCGGCGGGTTGGTTACAGGTTATCTTGCGCGACTCTATGGCCCCCGCGAAGCCCTCTTCGGCTTTACGCTGGCGGTCATCGGGCTGGCATCAATGATTGCCTTCTTCTTCGTCAAGGAAACCCTGCCTTGGGCAAGAACGGAAAGCCGCGAACATACCAACGGCACTTATGCAGGCCATCAATCACGTTGGCCCATGGGAATATCCGAACACCCCGGAACATGGGAAGTATTCAAGCTGGTGTCATGCAAGCATGCGACATTCAGGGCGCTTTGCCAGGCAGGCATTGCCAACAAGATCGCCGATGCGTTGCTTTGGGTGCTTTTTCCTGTGTTCCTGCATGAAAGAGGATTGGGTTTGGTACAGATTGGATGGATCACGGCAGTGTATGGCCTAGTGTGGGGCGCATCCCAGCTTCTGACCGGCGCCCTATCCGATATCATCGGTCGGAAACCCCCCATCGTTGCCGGACTCTGGCTGCTCTGCTTGGGCATCGCTGCCGTCACGTTGGTGCATGGCATTGCCGCCTGGACAATTTGTGCAGTGATCATGGGAGTGGGGATGGCCTTGCTCTATCCGAACCTCATCGCATCGGTAGCCGACATCGCCCATCCCAACTGGCGCAGCTCCGCTCTAGGCACCTACCGCTACTGGCGGGATACAGGCTATGCCATAGGCGCTATCCTTTTGGGCCTCGTTGCCCAGTGGGAACAAGATGTCTCTATGGCATTCTTGCTGACCGCCATCCTCCTTGGCCTGTCGGGCTGGTATCTGGCAATCAGCGCAGAGGAAACCCATCCGAATCTTCAGCGATGAATAATTCGACTGCCAGATGGAGGTTATCGAGCAGGTCGCCTGGATTCGCCGTTTTCAGCAACGCCGTCGCGGGCAAGATTAATAAACGCCTGTAGATAGTCTATGTCCGTATCCACTTCGCGAAACCCGAGAAAGATTTGCTTGGCCACGCCCCGCCGCCCCAGTTTCACCGGTGCGACATCAAATTTGGCAGATTGCTCCTCCACCAGCCAACGCGGCAACGCCGCAACTCCCCGTCCACTGGCCACCATTTGCAGCATGATCTCGGTCGTTTCGATGACTCTGTGGCGCTTGGGCGCGATACCCGCAGGGGTCAGGAACAGGTTATAAATGTCGAGTCGCTCGATGGCGACCGGGTAGGTGATGAGCGTCTCCTCCGATAACTGCTTGGGCAACACGTATTCAGCTCCGCGTAGGGGATGCTGTGGGCCGACCACCAGCACCTGCTCATAATCAAACACCGGCTCGAAGTGCAACCCGGGTTTGTACAAGGGGTCGGGCGTCACGAGCAGGTCGATCTCGTAAGCAAACAAAGCGCCGATGCCGCCGAACTGGAACTTTTGCTTGACGTCCACATCCACGTCCGGCCAGTCGGCAAGATAAGGCGACACCACCTTGAGAAGCCACTGGTAACAAGGATGACATTCCATGCCGATGCACAGCGTGCCGCGCTCACCCTCGGCATACTGTTTCAGGCGCTCTTCGGCCAGCTCCAGTTGGGGCAGCAGCCGTTCGGCGAGCGCAAGCAGATACTTTCCTGCCTGGGTCAATCTGAGGCTGCGGCCTTCGCGCAGCCAGATATCCGTGCCCATCTTCTGCTCGAGCTTTTTCATTGCATGACTCAAGGCTGATTGTGTCAGGCACAACACATCGGCTGCCGCCGTCAGAGATCCCTGGCGCTCAACTTCCCTGACGATGGACAGGTGAATTTTCTCCAACATGATAGTTAATGAATTTAATTCATTGAATGTTGAAATAATACCATTTTATTTCATTGTTAAAACAGCCTACCATGCATGCATCACACATCAAGCAATGAAGGAAAGACATGGTTACGACGCACAATCTCGGTTTTCCACGCATAGGCGCGATGCGCGAACTGAAATTCGCCCTGGAATCCTATTGGAAAGGGCGGTCATCGCGCGCCGAGCTTGAAGCGCTCGGCGCAAAGCTGCGCAAGCAGCACTGGCAGGCGCAATCCGGCTTGGACTGGATACCCGTGGGCGATTTTTCCTTCTACGACCAGGTGCTGGACATGAGCTTCACGCTGGGCAATCTGCCGCAGCGCGCATGGGCCTTTCGAGGTGACATGCTCGACAACTATTTTCGCGTGGCACGCGGCCGTTCCGTGCAAGCCAGCGAGGATCACGCGGACTGTTGCGGCGGTATCTCTGCAGGCGAAATGACCAAATGGTTTGATACCAACTACCACTACATCGTGCCAGAATTCACTATTGACACCGAGTTCAAACTTGATGATTCGCGTCTTCTCGAACAAATCGCCGAAGCCAAGGCGCAGGGAGTCAAGATTAAACCGGTAATCGTCGGCCCCGTCACTTATCTTTGGCTCGGAAAATCCAAAGACGATTCCGACAGGCTGGCCTTGCTGGAGCGCCTGCTCCCTGTCTATTCCGAGCTGCTGGAGGCAATGGTTGCCAATGGGGTCGAATGGGTGCAGATCGACGAGCCGGTATTGGTCACCGAACTCGACCCCGCATGGCGGCATGCCTTCAACCTGGCATACCATCACCTCAAGAGCTGCCGCATCAAGATCCTGCTTGCAACCTATTTCGGCACCTTGCAGGAGAACTTGCATCTTGCCTGCAATCTACCGGTTGCCGGTATCCATCTCGACGCCATCAATGCTCGCGACGAAATCCAGCCGATGCTGAATCTGCTGCCCTCGCACAAGGTAATATCCCTGGGCGTCATCAATGGTCGCAACATCTGGAAGACTGATCTCAATGCCACGCTCGACTGGCTGGAACCTTTCGCGGAGCGACTTGGGAGTCGCCTGTGGATCGCCCCTTCCTGCTCTCTACTTCATGTGCCGGTGGATCTGGGGAATGAACAGAAACTGGATGACGAGATCAAGTCCTGGCTGGCCTTTGCCATCCAGAAACTTGAAGAGCTGCGTGTGCTTGCCACCGCGCTGAATCAGGGGCGTCGTGCCGTGACCGTCGAGCTGGAAGCCAACCGGACCGCTATTGCCAGCCGCCGTACTTCGCCGCGCGTGAGCAATCCTGCGGTCAAGCAGGCGCTTGCCGCCATCAGTCCAGCGCTGGGTCAGCGCAAGAATCCCTATCCGGTCCGCGCCAAGAAGCAGGCTGCCCTGCTAAAGCTGCCGCTGTATCCAACCACCACCATCGGTTCCTTCCCGCAGACGGCGGAAATCCGCCAGACTCGCAGCCGATTCAAGACGGGAGAGATTGATCATGTGGCCTACAAGTCTGCGATGAAGGCTGAAATCGAACGCAGTGTGCGCGAGCAGGAGGCGCTGGGCCTCGACGTGTTGGTGCACGGCGAAGCCGAGCGCAACGACATGGTGGAATATTTCGGCGAGCAGCTCGAAGGTTACGCATTCAGCCGGTTCGGCTGGGTACAGTCCTATGGTTCTCGTTGTGTGAAACCCCCTATCCTGTTCGGCGACATCAGCCGCCCGAAAGCGATGACCGTGGAATGGATCAAGTATGCGCAATCGCTGACTGAAAAGCCGATGAAGGGCATGCTGACCGGACCCGTGACCATCCTCAACTGGTCCTTCGTGCGCGACGACCAGCCGCGCTCGGTGTCCTGCTATCAACTGGCCTTGGCGATTCGCAAGGAAGTGCTGGATCTGGAAAAGGCCGGAGTGCGCGTGATCCAGATTGACGAAGCCGCGCTGCGCGAAGGGCTGCCGCTGCGCAAGGCGCAGTGGAAAACCTATTTGGACTGGGCAGTGGAGTCATTTCGCATCACCGCCAACGGCGTGCAGGATGAAACTCAGATCCACACCC
>JAJZQY010000034.1 GCA_021806605.1 Pseudomonadota bacterium | reverse complement strand
ACCAGCAGTGCTGCTAGAATACGATTTTTGCAAGTTAATGCCGATTTTACCGCAAATGAATGTCAAGCGCTGAATGAAACAACTGCTTCTGGGCCTCTCCTCCGGCAATCCCACCCTTTCGAATTTCGTCACCGGCTCCAATGCGGAAATGCTGCAGATGCTGCGCGATCTCCTGGGCGGCAGGGTAAAGGAACGCATGGTCTATCTTTGGGGCGAGAGCGGCTGCGGCAAGAGTCATCTGCTTGCGGCATGCTGCAATGAAGCCTCGGATGCAGGGCTGAAATCCGCATATATCCCTTGCGAAGCGGATACGGAATTCGACATCGAAGCCGATTTCGTCGCGGTGGACGATGTGGAAAAGCTGGGGGGAACTGGACAGATCGGGCTTTTCCATCGCTACAACAGCCTGCGCGAGAAGGGGGGGGTGCTGCTTGCGAGCGGGCATGCGCCGCCTTTCCGGATAGGCTTGCGTCCCGATCTTGCCACCCGCCTCGGCTGGGGCCTCGTCTACCAGGTCCACGCCCTGATGGACGATGAAAAGCGCGAGGCACTGCAGTCCCACGCCAGGGCGCGCGGTTTTGAGTTGTCTGTGGAAGTGGTCAATTACCTGATGCATCATGTCCGGCGCGATTTGCCGACGCTCGTTGCGATGCTCGATGCGCTCGACGATTATTCGCTCGAAAACAGGCGCCCGATAACGATACCCCTGCTGAAGGAAATCATGGAGAAAATGAAATGCGCCTAGCCCTGTTCGACCTCGACAATACCCTGCTGAAAGGGGACAGCGATTTCGAGTGGGCTCAGTTCCTGATGGAAAAGGGCGTACTCGACCGGGAAGTGTTTGAAGCCAGGAACAGGCAATTCTACGAGGACTACAAGTCCGGCACGCTCGACATTCGCGAATTCCTCGCTTTCCAGCTCAAGCCCCTTTCCAGGCATGCCAGGAGCCAGCTCGATCTCTGGCATGCCGAATTCATGGAGGCGAAGGTGAGGCCCATGATGCAGGAATCCGCGTTCAGGCTGATCGAGCGCCACAGGGAGGATCTTTGCGCTATCGTCACCGCGACGAACAGCTTCGTCACCGGGCCCATCGCAACTGCATTCAGGATAACGCATCTGCTTGCCACCGAGCCCGAGATTGTAGGCGGGGAGTTTACCGGGAATCCTTTCGGCACGCCCTGTTTCAGGGAAGGCAAGGTCGCCCGCCTGAAGCATTGGCTGAAATCGCGCGGGCAGAAGCTTTCCGATTTCGAATCGAGCTGGTTCTACAGCGATTCGCTCAACGATCTTCCCCTGCTTCAGGAGGTGAGCCATCCTGTCGCCGTCGATCCGGATCCCACGCTCAGGAACCATGCCGAGAGAATGGGATGGCAAATCATCAGCTTGCGAGAGGGTTTTCCGTTATAATCGGCGGATGATCAATTTCATTCCTGCGCCGGCGCAATGATCCGCAAATTCATCCAACGGGTTTTCGAAAAGCCGAAAAACGGCCCGGTCGTCATTCCCCTGAAAAAGCACGGTATCCGCCGCGAGAGCGTGAGTTCCTGCGCGAGAAAAGTGACGTCGAGTTTGCAGGAAGCGGGTTTTTCGGCATTTGTCGTGGGCGGCGCTGTCAGGGATCTGCTGCTGGGCAGGAAACCCAAGGATTTCGATGTGGCGACCGATGCCGATCCCGACCAAGTCAGGGCGATTTTCAGGCGCTCCAGAATCATAGGCAGGCGCTTCAGGCTGGTTCACGTGATGTGCGGGGCGGAAGTGATCGAGGTCTCGACTTTCAGGCGATCGCATGCATCCGACGAGAGCGAGGAAGCGGGCGAAGGAAGAACCGATGTTCACGGACGGGTGCTCGCCGACAATGTTTTCGGCAATATGGAAGAAGATGCGCAACGGCGCGATTTCACGGTCAACGCGCTCTTCTACGACCCTTCCACGGAGGAAATCTGGGATTACCACGGCGGCTATGCCGACCTCAGGGAGTCCAAGCTCAGGATGATCGGGGATCCTGCCACCCGCTACAGGGAAGATCCGGTGCGCATGCTGCGCGCCGTGCGCTTCGCCGCCAAGCTCGGGATGAAGCTCGACCGGAAAACCGAAGCGCCCATCGAAACTTTGGGAGAGCTGCTGCAGCACGTTCCGGAGGCGAGGCTTTTCGAAGAAATGCTGAAACTCCTGATGTCAGGGCATTCCGTGCCGTGCATCCTGGAATTGCGGCGGGCCGGACTGCATCACGGATTGCTGCCCATGCTGGACGTCATTCTGGAGCAGCCGATGGGCGAGCGCTTCGTCATGGCCGCCCTCAGAAATACCGACGAGAGGGTCGCCGAGGAAAAGCCGGTTTCTCCTGCGTTCCTGTTCGCTTCCCTGCTCTGGCACGAGGTGCTCGTGGCATGGAAAGCCGCCCAGGAGAAGGGGGAGAGGCCGGTTCCCGCGCTTTTCGATGCGATGGATCATGTGCTCGGATTGCAGCAGGAGAAGCTTGCCATCCCGAGAAGATATACTGCCACCATGAAGGAAATATGGAGCCTTCAGTCGCGCTTTCTGCAGCGCTCGGGGCGCAGGCCATATTTGCTGCTGGAGCATCCCAGGTTTCGCGCGGGATACGACTTTCTGGTGCTGCGCTGTCAAAGCGGCGAGGTCGATGCTGCAGTCGGAAAGTGGTGGGAGGATTTCCAGGCTGCATCGAGCGAAGCGCGGGAAGGGATGCTGCTTGCCGATGAGGCCCCGAAGCGTCGCCGCAGGCGCCGCCCCAAGGCGACGCCTGCGGCGACCTGACATGACCCGGAACCGGGCGTTCATCGCCCTCGGCAGCAATCTCTCCGAACCGAAGGCGCAGCTGGCCGCAGCTTTCGCCGAACTCTCGCGCATGCCAAGGACGCGGTTCCTTGCCCGTTCCAGCCTCTATCTCAGCGCTCCAATCTCCGCTATCGCCCAGCCGGATTACGTCAATGCGGTGGCATTGGTCGAAACCGGGCTCGAACCCCCTGCCCTGCTCGATGTGCTGCTTGCCATCGAGCTTTCCCGAGGCAGGGTGCGCACGGCGCAGAATGCGCCCAGGACGCTCGACCTCGACATCCTGTTGTATAATGACCTGGTCTTGTCCGAGCCCCATCTGATCATTCCGCATCCCCGCATGCATGAGCGCAGGTTCGTGTTGTGCCCGCTTCTCGAGATCGAGCCGGATTGCGAGATTCCGGGGCTCGGCAGGGCGCAGGATTTGCTGCCTGCATTGTCCGGCCAAATGCTGCAGAAAATGACGGAGTAGCGCATGCTTTTCGAAAAATACAGCTATATCGCAGTCGAGGGGCCGATAGGCGTCGGCAAGACGAGCCTGGCGAGGCGTCTCGCCGCCCATTTCGGCGATCATTCGCGACTCCTTCTGGAAAAGCCGGAAAGGAACCCCTTTCTGGCGAGATTTTACGACGATCCCCAGCGCTTCGCGCTTCCCGTCCAGATGTTCTTCCTGTTCCAGCGCATCCAGGATTTGCAGGAACTGATTCAGCCCGACATGTTCAGCCGTGCGACGGTGACCGATTTTCTGATCGACAAGGATCCGCTATTCGCGAGGCTGACCCTGAGCGACGACGAGTTCCATCTTTACCAGCAGATGTATCGGCATTTGCAGCCTCAGGTGCCGGTTCCCGATCTCGTGATTTATCTGCAAGCTTCCCCCGACAAGCTGATCGAGCGGGTCAGGCGGCGCGGTGTCGCCTACGAAAAAGGAATCACCGAAGATTACCTGAGCAGGCTGGTCGAGGGCTACAGCCGTTTTTTCCTGCATTACGATGCGGCGCCGGTTTTCATGGTCAACAGCGACAACTTCAACTTCATCGAAGAAAGCCACGACTTCGATCTGCTTCTGGAGCGCATCGATCGGATGCGCGGCGGTCGGGAATTCTTCAGCAGGGGGGCATGATGCAAACGCTCGCTTCCCTGCTCAGGATGCGCGAGGAAAGCATCCCCATCGCGGCGCTGACCTGCTACGATGCGAGCTTCGCTGCTCTCCTCGAAGGGGCGGGCGTGGATATCCTCTTGGTGGGGGATTCTTTGGGCATGGTGATTCAGGGGAAGCAGACGACCCTGTCCGTTTCCATGGAAGACATGGCTTACCACACGAAATGCGTTGCGCAGTCTTCGAAATCCTCCTTCATCGTGGCCGACATGCCTTTCGGCAGCTATCAGGAAAATGCGCAAAAGGCTTTTTCGCATGCTGCGATGCTGCTTTCCGCAGGCGCCCACATGGTCAAGATCGAGGGAGGGCTGGCGATGTTCGACACGGTGCGCTTTCTGTCCGAGCGCGGCATCCCGGTCTGCGCCCATATCGGACTCATGCCGCAGTCCGTGCATCGCCTCGGCGGCTACAGGGTCCAGGGGAGAACGGAGGAAGAGGCGAAGCGCCTTCTCGGCGAAGCGGCTGCGCTCGAACAGGCGGGCGCTGCGATGCTGCTGCTGGAAGCGATTCCCGGAGAACTCGCGGGGGAGATCACGGAGAGCATCTCGATTCCCACCATAGGGATAGGCGCGGGAAGCGCCTGTTCCGGCCAGGTTCTGGTGCTCTATGACCTTCTGGGAATCTATCCCGGCAAGCAGGCGAAATTCGTGAAGAACTTCATGGCTGGCGCAAGCGATATCGGGGATGCGGTCAGGCGCTACGTCCTTGAGGTGAAAGGCGGCACGTTCCCCGGCCCCGAGCACACTTTCTGATGGAAGTGCTGCGGACCATATCCGCCCTGCGCGCAAGGCTGAAGGGCGAGGGCGGCGTTGCATTCGTGCCGACGATGGGGAATCTGCATCAGGGGCATCTTGAGCTCATGCGCATCGCCAGAGAGCATGCCGGGTGCGTCGTCGCAAGCCTGTTCGTCAACCGGCTCCAGTTCGGGCAGGGTGAGGATTTCGATCGCTATCCTCGCACTTTCGACGAGGATTGCGAAAAACTCGGGAAGGCCGGGGTCGACGTCCTGTTCGCGCCCGAAGAAGCCGAGCTCTATCCCGTTTTGCAGGAAGTGACGGTGAACCTGCCGCCGATCGCCGAAGAGCTTTGCGGTGCCAGTCGCCCGGGACATTTCCGTGGCATGGCCACGGTCGTCCTCAAGCTCTTCAACATCGTCCAGCCCCATTATGCCGTGTTCGGAAAGAAAGACTGCCAGCAACTCCATCTTGTCAGGAAAATGGTTTCCCAGCTCGATCTCCCCATAGCCATCGTCGCAGGAGAAACGGTACGCGAGGCGGACGGGCTCGCCATGAGTTCGAGAAACCGCTACCTGACTGAGGCGGAGCGCCTGGAAGCGCCCCGGCTGCACTACAATCTCGAGAAGGTGCTGCTGGCCCTGGCTGCCGGAGAAAGGGATTTCCGGCGCCTCGAAACGGAAGCGCGGCAGGATCTTGCAAATCGCGGCTGGAAAGTCGACTATCTGGAAGTCAGAGAAGCGGAAAGCCTGGCGAGGCCGGGATTCTCCGAACCAAAGCTGGTTGTCCTGGGTGCTGCGTGGCTGGGGAAGACGCGCCTCATCGACAATCTCGAGATGAACGGATTTTGATTGATTGTCAACGGGTTGGAAAGAGTCTAAACTGCCCGGTGGCATAGAAGCAGAAATCCCATGCAGAGCGATCAGCCAGACAATTTAAACGAATTCGGCGCCTCCAGCTTCATCGTCAAGACTGGCGACGGGGTTTTCGTCGACCTCGCCAATCTCGAATCTTCCGAGCAGTTTTCGCTGTTCGTCGAGCGCGTATTTTCGACCGGATACTTCTTTTCCGAGATCGACTACAAGACATTTCTCGAACTGCTCAGTGAATATACCCCGGAGATGATCGCCACGAAGAATCCTGCCGAGATTAAGCGATCTGGAAGGATGCGCTTCGCTTCCAATATCGTGGCTTTCCCTCCCGACAGGCTGAAATTTTACAGGGATGCGCGGATTTCTTCAGGGAAGGCGGAGTATCTGTTCGAACTGATCATGGTCGAAAAGACGGTAGAGGAACCCCTCTACGCGGAGAACGCGGACGGGGTGCAGGAAGTCGTCGGCGTCGAGCAGAGAACCATCACGGTAAAGGATGCGCTATCCTTCGACGAATTCGTCGCTGCCATGTGGACGAAAGGCATCCGCTATGGCATCGACGCCGATGCCGTGAAGGCAATCATCGCAAGCGGTAAAACAGGCAGATTCACTATCGCCAGAGCCCTTCCTCCCAATGATGGCGAGGACTCCAGTCTCAAAGAAGAAACGAACAAGCTTCACAGGGACAACTCTCCTCGGAAATTGAGAGATGGAAGGTTCGACCTGAGGCAATTCAGCAACCGATTTCCGCAGATCAGGGAAGGCGAGCGCCTGCTGAGAAAGTCTCCGCGCGTCCTGGGAACTCCGGGCATGGATCTCGACGGAAAGCCGATCGAGGCTCCTTTGCCCGAGGATTTCGATCTTTCGGCCTTGGCTGGCGAGGGAACGCATATCGAGATCACTGCCGACGGCGAATTCATCGTCGCCAGCATGAGCGGGTTCCTCAACATCGATAACGCGACGAATCGAATCGCCGTCATGGAAAAGATCGTCAATTACACCGGCGTCAGCATGAAGACGACAGGCGACATCTCGCTCGACGGGGAGCATTTCGAAGAGCATGGGGAAGTCCAGGAAAACCGGGTCATCGAGGGAAAAAACATCACCGTGATGGCGAATGTTTACGGGAAAGTCATCTCTTCAGGCGGGAAAGTGCTGCTGAAGCATAATCTTGGCGGCGGTTCGGCGACGAATCGTGATGGCGACATCACCGTGGAAGGCTTGACGTCGAATGCGCAGGTTCACGCCAGGCATGGCACGGTTTCCATCAAGCGCGCCGAGAATTCCCTGATCGTGGGTGAGCGCGTGACTGTCGAATCTGCAAAAAACTGCACCATTGTGGGGGAGGCCATCGAAATCGAGATAGCGGAAGGATGCGCCGTGGCCGGAAAGGCAATTCACATCGGCATCTCTCACTCCCTCAGGGATACCCAGACTGTGGTGTCGGTGCTGCTCCCGGATCTGTCCGGATTCAAGGCCAGAGCTGCCGAAATTGCAAACCGGATCGCCGAGATCGGGCTGAAAATCGAGGAAAGGCGCAAGAAGAGCGCCGCCATTGCGGAACAGCAGGAAGTCAGGAGCTATCTTCTCATTGCGGGAAAAGTCCAAAGGAAGGAGATCACCCTGACGGACGAACAGAGGGGCAACTGGCAGAGGCTTGGGGCGAAGATCGCTCCCGAGCTGAAAGCCATTTCTTCCGTCAACTCGGAAATCCGGGCCCTTCAGGAGGAGCAGAAGGAGCTCGAACAGGAAATCGCTTCGATGGAGCAGGAGGGGAAGGAAGCATCGGTCGGCATATCCTGCGCCATCGACAGCGTCGCCAAGGATACGATGATCTGGAAAAGGCATGTCGAGCTGGTAACGCTATTCGATCTCCCGCACAAGGAATTGAGGACTAGGCTGTTCGCGCCGGGGCTGCCCGAAGACCGACTTCCGCTGGGCAACGGAAAATATTTCTGGGAATGCCCTGTGGACTAGCTGCCCATTCTGGATTCGATTTGCTTTCGATCCAGGTGCGGGGCGAAAAGGCTGATGAAGTCGTACATGTATCCCCGCAGGTAGCTGTTTTTCCGGATCGCGATTCTCGTCATGCTGGGTTCGAAAAGATGCGATGCGTCGATCGCCCTGAGATCGCGGTCGCGATGGGAATCGAAAGCCATTTTCGCCAGCACGCCCACACCGAGTCCCATGCCCACATAAGTCTTGATGACGTCAGAATCGATCGCGGTCAGGACGACATTCGGATTCAGTCCCTTTGCCTCGAAAGCCTTGTTGATCTTGGAGCGCCCGGTGAAAGCGAAGTCGTAGGTGATGATCGGGTATTGCGCAATGTCCTCGATCCTGAGCGGCCTGCATCTCAGTAGCGGATGTCCGGGCGGCGTCACCACGCATCTGTTCCACTCGTAGCACGGCAGCATCACGAGATCCTCGAATAGCTCTATCGCCTCGGTTGCGATGCCGATGTCCACTTCTCCCGATCGCACCATTTCGGCGATCTGCATCGGGCTTCCCTGATGCAGGTTGAGCGTGACCCCGGGGTAAAGCGCGATGAACTTCTGCACCACGGCAGGCAGTACATAGCGCGCCTGGGTATGCGTCGTGGCAAGCTTGAGGCTCCCCGTGGGCTGATCGCCGAATTCTTCACCGACCCGCTTCAGATTTTCCGCATCCTGCAGCATGCGCTGGGCGATCGAGACCACGACCTGCCCGGGCTCGGTCACCGCAACCAGACGTTTGCCGTTGCGCACGAAAACATCGATGCCGAGCTCCTCTTCGAGCAGCCTGATCTGCTTGCTGATGCCGGGCTGGGAAGTGAAAAGCGAGCCCGCCGCATCGGAAACGTTGAGATCCTGACGCACGATTTCGCAGAGATAGCGCAATTGCTGAAGCTTCATGAGTTCGATCCTAATTCCGCAAGGTTATAAAACTCTAACATAAAATTATTTAAGAATATATGGGCTGATTGCTATCATGGGTCCACTCGGTATTTCAGAAGGAAGCGAATGGATTTCGGATATGCCCTGTCCGGGTTGCTCATAGGTTCCATCGTGGGCATGACGGGAGTCGGCGGAGGATCGTTGATGACCCCGCTGCTCGTGATCGTATTCGGCATCCCTCCGGCAATCGCAGTGGGAACCGATCTGCTCTATGCCGCGATCACCAAGGCGGGAGGCGCATGGGTGCATGGCGCGAGCGGCCATGTCGACTGGAAGGTCGCGCGATTGCTTGCATCCGGCAGCATTCCTGCTGCCGTTTTGAGCATCTTCGTGCTGAAGCATCTTTCCGTGGACAGGCATGCCTTGGCATCCGTGGTATCGACCACCCTCGGGATCGCGCTGATGCTCACTTCCGTCTCGCTCGTTTTCAGGGGAGGGATAGGGAGATTCGTCAGGATCGCCGAAGACAGGACCGGCATTGCGACAGTGATTCTGGGAACCGTTCTGGGTTTTCTCGTCACTTTCTCGTCAGTCGGGGCTGGCGCACTCGGCACTGTCGCGCTGTTCTACCTGTATCCGCGCCTGTCCGCAACCGGTGTGGTCGGGACGGACATCGCGCACGCCGTTCCCTTGACGGCCATTGCGGGGCTGGGGTACGCGGCTATGGGAGAAGTCGATTTTCATCTGCTGGGCAGCCTGCTGCTGGGATCATTGCCGGGAATTTATATCGGCAGCCATATCGGTTCGAGGATTCCAGAAAGAATGCTGAGAGGGGCATTGGCCAGCATGCTGATTTTGATCGGCGGCAAATTGGTATTTTGAAAAAGGAAGAATCATGAACGAGGTATTGACGAATTCCGAAGAGATCGATCGTTTCGAGGCTGCGCTTGCAGGCTATTTCAACCTGCAGATCGATGCCGAGCGGTTCACCGCGATTCGGTTGCAGCAGGGGGTCTATGGGCAGCGCCAGGACGGAGTCAACATGCTGCGCGTGAAGATTCCCGGGGGATCGATCAATCCGGCGCAGCTCGAGGCGATAGCCGACGTGCTGGATATCCACTCGCAAAACGATACGGTTCACGTCACGACACGCCAGGATATTCAGGTCCATTCCGTGCCGCTTGCCGAGACCCCTTCGGCCATGCGCATCCTGGAAAGGGCGAACCTCACCACCCGGGAAGCCTGCGGCAATACCGTGCGCAACATCACCGCCTGCCCCATGGCGGGGGTGTGCTCCAGAGAGCATGTCGACGTATCCGCCCATCTCGAAGGGGCGGTGCTGCATTTTCTGAGGAATCCGCTCAGCCAGCAGATGCCGCGGAAATTCAAGATCAGCCTCTCGGGTTGCGAAGCCGACTGCGCACAGGCCATGATCCACGATGTCGGCATCGTAGCGGTGAGCGATGAAGGGCGTTTCGGATTCAGGATTTACGCAGGGGGAGGGCTGGGACACAAGCCTCACGAGGCCATAGTCGTCGAACCCTTCGTCGAGGAGAAGGAGCTGCTCATCGTGATGGAGGCCCTGATTTCGCTCCATAATCGCTATTCCGACAGAACCAAGCGCGCCAAGTCCAGGATCAAATTCCTGGTCGACCGCTTCGGCGCGGAAGGCTTCATCGAGCGCTATCGCGAGGAACTGGCGGTAACCCGCAGCGCGCTGGCGCAGCATTCCTATCCCGAGGGAACCTGGAAGAAGGGGGATGCTGCTGAGCCTTGCGGCCAGGGCGCGCCGAGGAGCGTTTTCCGCCAGAAACAGGAAGGGCTGTTCGTTTTTCCGGTCCGCCTTCCCATAGGGAACCTCTCCTCCGGCCAGTTGCGGGGAATTGCACGGATCGCCCGGCGGCATGGTTTGGAAGCATTGCGCACCACACAGGACCAGAATCTCGTGATCCTGAACGTGCCGGAGGAAAAGATTCCTGCATTGCGCGGGGAATTCTCGGCACTCGGCCTCAGGGAGCCTGCCTCAGGGGACAACGTGACCGCCTGCCCCGGCACCACTACCTGCAGGCTGGGCATTTCCTCCAGCATGGTTCTCGCGCCCAAGCTGGACGGCGGGAAAAGCGATCTGCGCATCAGGGTGTCGGGCTGCCACAACGGGTGCGCCCAGCCCGAGACCGGAGACATCGGCCTCTATGGAGAAGGGCGGCGCATCCACGGCAAGCTGGTTCCCCATTATCAGCTCTACCTGGGCGGAAACGGCATGGGGGAAGGTGCGCTTGCGATCAAGGGGCCTTCCGTTCCCTCGGCCAGAATAGAAGAGGCGATCTCGCGCCTGAAAGACGCGCATGGGGGGAACGGCTCCTTCTTCGACTGGGTAAGAAGCAGCGGACAGCAGGCGATCAACGAACTGCTCTCGGATCTGGTCGAAGTGAAGTCCGATGAAATCCTCGCCGTTCTGCACGATCATGGGGAATCCAGGGAATTCAAGGTGCTGCAGCTGGGCGGCGGCGAATGCGCCGGCGCATCCCAGGTCAGGATCGGGTCGAGTTTTTTCGAGGCGGCCCATGAGCGGCGCTACCGCGATGCGCTCTTCATGCAGCGCAAATATACGGAGGCTGCAAAATGCGCCGAGTCCATCCTGACTCTGATCGGGCAGGGGCTGGTGCATCTTCATGGCGGCAATCCCGGGGACGCGCTTGCGGAGATTTCGGAACAGCTGAAATCCGTGGTTCCCGTGAATTTGAGCCAGCTTTTCGAAGACATCGTCAGGCGCCTTCAGGATTCGGAAACGGATTCGCTCTCCAGCCTCTTCAGATCGCTCGACGCCTGGACCCGGGAGGCTGCCGAATATTGCCTGCAGCACGACGGCCAGCTCGATCTGAGCGAAGCATTGCCGAGGGCTGCCTGACATGGAAAAGATAGAAGCATTGCGCAATGCCCTGGAAAACATTGCAGCCGATCATGCGCCGGCATCCCTGGCGAGCAGCTTCGGCGTGGAAGACATGGTGCTGATAGACATGTTGGCGAGGCACGGTATCCCGGTTTCGATATTCACGCTCGACACCGGGCGACTTCCGGAGGAAACCTATCAACTGATGCAGAAAACCAGGCAGCGCTACGGAATGGAAATCGAGGTTTACTTCCCGAAAGCGGACTCGGTCGAAGCTTATGCCGAAAGGAACGGCCCGAACGCCTTCTACGATTCGGTCGAGTTGAGGAAATCCTGCTGCCAGATCAGGAAGGTCGAGCCGCTTTCGCGGGCGTTGAAAGGAAAAGGGGCATGGATCACCGGCATGAGGCGGCAGCAGTCCCCGACACGCAGCGATTTGCTGGATGCCGTCTATGACGAGGAAAACGGGCTTTACAAGTTCAATCCGCTGCTGGATTGGTCGGAGACGGAAGTGTGGAATTACATCCGCATGCAGAACGTTCCCTACAACGACCTGCACGACAGGGGCTATCCCAGCATAGGCTGCGCTCCTTGCACCCGCGCCATCACTCGCGGCGAAGACGTGCGGGCAGGGCGCTGGTGGTGGGAAGAGTCCTCCGGCAGGGAATGCGGACTTCACAGGAAAAAGGCATGACATGGGCAATCTGAATATCATTTCCCGCAAACTCACCCACCTCGACGTGCTGGAGAGCGAGGCCATCCACATCATGAGGGAGGTCGCGGCCGAATGCGGCAACCCGGCCCTGCTTTTCTCGGGAGGCAAGGATTCGATCGTCCTGCTGCGTCTGGCGGAAAAGGCGTTCAGGCCCGCGAAATTTCCCTTTCCGCTGCTGCACATCGACACCGAGCACAATTTTCCCGAGGTGATCGATTTCAGGGACCGGCGCGCTTCGGAACTCGGGGAGAGGCTGATCGTGCGGTCGATGGAAGACTCGATAAGGCAGAATCGCGTCATCCTGAAGCACCCCGGCCAGAGCAGGAATGCTTTCCAGTCGGTCACGCTGCTCGATGCGATAGCGGAATTCGGGTTCGACGCCTGCATAGGTGGAGCAAGACGCGACGAGGAAAAGGCGCGCGCCAAGGAGCGGATATTTTCCTTCCGGGATGAATTCGGTCAGTGGGATCCGAAAAACCAGAGGCCGGAATTGTGGGATCTTTACAACGCCAGGGTTCATCCGGGAGAGAACATCCGCGTGTTTCCCATCAGCAACTGGACCGAAATGGACATCTGGCAGTATATCGCCAGGGAAAGGCTCGAAATCCCCGGCATCTATTTCGCGCATCGGCGCCAGGTGATCAGGAGGGGAGACAGCCTGCTTCCCGTCTCGCATCTGGTGTGGCCTCGGGAAAACGAGCAAGTCGAGGAACTGTCGGTGCGTTTCAGGACGGTAGGCGACATGACCTGCACCTGCCCGGTCGAATCCGATGCATCCACCCTGGAAGACATCATCATCGAGACGGCGACGACCAGGATCACGGAAAGGGGGGCGACCAGGATGGACGACCAGACCTCGGAAGCTTCCATGGAACTCAGGAAAAAGGAAGGGTATTTCTGATGAAAAACATCGAGCTGCTGCGTTTCATCACAGCGGGAAGTGTCGACGACGGCAAGAGCACCCTGATCGGCAGGCTGCTGCACGATTCGAAATCGATCTTCGAGGACCAGCTTTGCGCCATCGAAAAAACCACGAAAAGGCGCGGTCTCGAAGGGGTCGATCTTTCGCTGCTCACCGACGGACTCCAGGCAGAACGCGAACAGGGCATCACGATCGACGTCGCCTACCGCTATTTCGCCACCCCGAAGCGCAAATTCATCATCGCCGACACGCCGGGGCACGAGCAGTATACGAGAAACATGGTGACCGGCGCTTCTACCGCGAATCTTGCGATCATCCTGATCGATGCGAGGCGCGGCGTGCTCACCCAGACGAGGCGCCATGCCTACCTGGCGAGCCTCGTCGGCATCCCGCACCTTGTCGTGGCAGTCAACAAGATGGATCTCGTCGGCTATTCGCAAGAGGTATTCGAGTCCATCGTCAAGCAATTCGAGGAATTCGCATCCGGGCTGAATCTCAGGAACATCATTCCCATTCCGATCTCGGCGCTGGCCGGGGACAATGTCGTCGAGCGGGGAAGCAGCATGCCCTGGTACGGCGGGGAAACCCTGTTGGAAGTGCTCGAAAACATCGAGATCGACCACGACATCAACATGGAAGACTTCCGCTTTCCGGTGCAATGGGTTTGCAGGCCCCAGACGGAAGAGTGGCACGACTTCAGGGGGTACATGGGAAGGATAGAGTCCGGCAGCATCAGGATAGGCGATGCGGTCACGGTTCTGCCGTCCGGCAGGACTTCCAGGGTCAGGGCCATTTCGACCTTTGACGGCAACCTTGTCGAGGCTGTCGCCCCCCAGTCCGTCACCCTGCTGCTGGAAGACGAAATCGATATTTCGCGCGGCGACATGATCGTCAAATCGGAAAACCGTCCCGATCTTTCGAAGGAATTCGAAGCGATGCTCTGCTGGCTTTCGGAAGATCGGCTCGATGTGAGGCGCAGATACCTGATCAAGCATGCGACGAAAACCGCCAGGATCATTATCGACAGGATAGCCTGCAGGGTGAACGTCAATACGCTGGAGCAGGAGTCAGGTGGGGAGGCGCTTTCCATGAACGACATCGCCAGAGTGGGATTCAAGGTGCAGCATGCGCTGGCAATCGACAGTTACGCCAAGAACCGTGCCACCGGCAGCTTCATCGTGATCGATGAGGCCACCAACAACACGGTGGCGGCCGGCATGATGATCTGAATTCCTGACTAGGTTTCCGTATAATTGCGGAAATGACCGCACGCAGAGGAAACCTCATGAAATTACCGATCCTGCCCCTGGGCATCTTGTTGCTGGCTGCATCGAGCGCCCCTGCCGATCCCCTTCCGCTTCCTGCGGCACCCCAAGTGGATGCGCGCAATTATGCGCTGATTGATTCGCTGTCCGGGCAGATGCTCGCCGCGCACGATGCCGAAAAGCAGGTGCCGCCTGCCAGCCTGACCAAGCTGATGACCGCCTATCTGACCTTTCAGGCGATTTCCAACGGCACTTTGAGACTGGACCAGAATGTGCCGGTCAGCGTCGCGGCCTGGAAGGCAGGCGGTTCGACCATGTTCCTGCAGCCCGGGTTGCCGGTGGCGGTTGAACAGGCGATCCAGGGCATGGTGGTGGTATCCGGAAACGACGCGGCGGTGGCTCTTTCTGAGGCGATTGCGGGCAACATGGACAGCTTCGTGCAAATGATGAATGCCACCGCAGCGCAACTCGGCATGAACGAAAGCCACTTCCTCAACGTCGACGGCCTGCCGATGCCATCCCACCTGACCAGCGCAAGAGACATCGGCATCCTGACCGAAGCGATCATCAGGAAGTATCCCGGATATCTGCATTACTTCGGCGAAAAGACCTTCACCTACAACCATGTCACCCAGAACAACTGGAATCCCCTGGTTTTCAGCGACAGCACGGTGACGGGCATGAAAACCGGCCACACCGACGAGGCGGGCTACTGCCTGGATGCGACCGCAGTGCGCGGCGGGCACAGGCTGATCGCGGTGGTGCTCGGCGCCTCTTCCCGCGAGGCCAGCGCCAAATCGGCCGAAGCGCTGCTGGATTACGGCTACCGTTTCTTCGAAACGCGCAAGGCCTACCATGCCGGGCAGACGGTCGGCAAGCTGCAGGATACGAAAGCGAGTCCTATGCAAATTCAGGCGGGGCCCCTCGAAGACGTCTGGGTGACCGTGCCCAGGGGAGCCTATTCTAGCCTCAAGCCCAGCCTGGAATTTTCGCCATCGATTTCCCTGCCCTTGAAGCGCGGGCAGACGGTTGGCAAGCTGGTGCTGAGCGACGGCAGCCGGAAAGTCGTCGAGATTCCCCTGGTGGCCCTGGCTCCAGTGGAAAAGGCCGGCTGGCTGACCCATTGGTGGAATGCAGCCAAAACCATGCTTTGAAATTGCGGGGATAAGCAGTAAAATCCATTATTTTGCAAGAACTATGCTGGTTTTCCGCGGAATCCCCGAAAAAGCCGAAGCTCCGGTCGCCCTCACCATAGGCAACTTCGACGGCGTTCATCTCGGGCATCAGGCCGTTCTTGCGCGCCTCGTCGAAAAGGCAAAGTCCCTGGGTGTTCCTGCCTGCGTCATGACCTTCGAGCCGCACCCCAGGGAGTTCTTCGATCCTGCCAATGCTCCGGCAAGGCTCACGGACATGCGCGAGAAGCTGTCGCTTTTCGCGGCTATGGACATCGACCGGGTCCATTTGTGCCGCTTCGATGCGAAATTCGCGAAAATGAATTCCGCTGAGTTCGAATCCAGAATCCATTCCGGGCTGGGCGCGAAATGGGTGCTGATAGGGGACGATTTCCACTACGGCGCGAAGCGTGCCGGAAATTTCGGTTCGATGACGGATGCGGGGAGGCAATTCGGTTTCGAAGTCGAAGCCATGCACAGCGTGAAGCTGGACGGTCAGCGGATTTCCAGCACTCTCGTCAGGGAAGCCGTCAAGATGGGCAATTTCGGGCTCGCGAAGCGACTTCTCGGGCGAAATTACAGCATCGTCGGCAGGGTTGTCCATGGCGACAAGCTCGGCAAGACCCTGGGCTACCCCACGGCGAACATCAGGCTCAAGCACAACAAGCCGCCGCTTTCCGGCATCCACGTGGTCGAAGTGCACGGCATCAATAGGGACCCCGTCAGGGGAGCGGCCAGCCTGGGGGTGAGGCCCACGGTGGTTCGCGGCGGCAATCCCGTACTCGAAGTGCATCTGCTGGATTTCGCAGGGGGAATCTACGGCGCTCGCCTGCGCGTCGATTTTCTGTTCAAATTGCGCGATGAGGAGCAATTTCCCGATCTCGAAACCTTGAAGGACCGGATAGGCAGGGACGTGCAGGACGCCAGACGATATTTTGAAAATTGACATGACAGACTACAAGCAAACACTGAACCTTCCGGATACGCTGTTTCCCATGCGGGGAGATCTCGCAAAACGCGAGCCGGGCATGCTGGAATCCTGGCGCCAGAAGAACCGCTATGGAAAAATCCGCGAAATCGCGGCAAACAGGCCGAAATTCATCCTGCACGACGGCCCGCCCTATGCCAACGGCGACATTCACATCGGACATGCGGTCAACAAGATCCTGAAGGACATCATCGTCAAGTCGAAGACCCTTTCCGGCTTCGACGCCCCCTATGTCCCGGGATGGGACTGCCACGGACTGCCCATCGAGCTGATGGTCGAGAAGCAGCTCGGCAAGAAGGAAGTCGCTCCCGACGAATTCAGGCGCCTGTGCAGGGAATATGCGGCCGTGCAGGTCGCGCGGCAGAAAGACGACTTCATCAGGCTCGGCGTTCTCGGCGACTGGGAAAACCCCTATCTCACGATGAACTTCAGAACCGAGGCCGACATCGTCAGGGCGCTCGGCAAAATTCTCGGGAACGGCCATATCTACAGGGGGCAGAAGCCGGTCAACTGGTGCCTCGACTGCGGCTCCGCGCTCGCCGAAGCCGAAGTCGAATACGAAGACAAGACGTCCCCCGCGATAGACGTGAAATTCGAGGTGATGGACAGAGA
>JAJZQY010000033.1 GCA_021806605.1 Pseudomonadota bacterium | reverse complement strand
CCCTAATCGAGCTGGCCCGAATCGACGAGGCCATGGCGGATGCCGTATTTGACCAGGGAAGCCATGTTGTCGACTGCCATCTTCTGCATGATGTGGGTCTTATGGGTGCTCACCGTCTTGACGCTCAGGCTGAGCGCCTCGGCGATTTCGGAAATGCCGCCGCCCTGCAGCAGCAGCATGAAAATCTGGTATTCGCGGTCGGACAGCAGGGTATGCGGCAGCGCGTCAGACTGCGGGCGCAGTGAGAAAGCCAGCTTCTCGGCCATTTCCGGGCTGAGGAACATGCCGCCTCCCGCCACCTTCCTGATGGCAGAAACCAGCTGCGCGGATGCGCTGTCCTTGGAAAGGTAACCCGATGCGCCGGCTCTCAGGGTGCGCACCGCATACTGGTCTTCCCGGTGCATGCTGAGGATCAGAATGGGCAGCCTGGGCTTCTCGTCCTTGATCAGCTTGATGAGTTCCAGCCCGCTTCTGCCCGGCATGGACATGTCCAGCACCACCACGTCCCAGTCTTCGCTGCGCACCTTTTTCAGGGCGTCATGACCATTGTCGGCCTCGCCCCCCACCGCCATGTCCCCGCATTCGGCGAGGATCTGCTTCAGCCCTTCCCTGAGGATGGTATGGTCGTCGACCAGCAGCACGCGAATCACCGGATCGCCTCCCGGGTCGGCAGCCTGACGCGCACGGAAGTGCCCTTGCCCGGGCTGCCCGAAACAGCCACTTCCCCACCGAGCATCTTCACCCTTTCCTTCATTCCCAGCAACCCGAAGGAGCCTTTCTTGGCGCTTTCCCGGAACCCCCTGCCGTTGTCGCTGACTTCCAGTTCGATTTCGCCGTTTTCTTCGAAAAGGCTGACTTCGACCCGGTCCGCCCCGGCATGACGGGCGACATTGGTGAGCGCTTCCTGGATGATCCGGAAGACGCAGGTGGCAAGCCGGTCGTCGAGATCGAATTCCTCGCGGTTCATGACCAGTTCGCAAGCGATGCCGGTGCGCTCTCCGAACTGTTCGACCTGCCATTCTATGGCGGCCGCAAGACCGAGATCGTCGAGCATTCCGGGGCGCAGGTTTTCGGCGATCCTGCGCACCGAGTCGACCGTCCCGTCCAGGATCTTCGACATGGCGCGCAGCTTTTCGTCCACCCCGGCCTCCCCCTCCGGCAGCTTCCGGCCGAGCCAGTCAACGTCTATCTTCAAGGCCGTGAGCGCCTGCCCGAGCTCGTCGTGGATCTCGCGCGCGATGCTCTTGCGCTCCTCTTCCCTGACCGTGTCGCGGTGGGCGGAGAGCTGTCCGAGCGCCTCCCTCGACCAGCGCAGCTCTTCTTCCTTCAGCTTGCTGTCGGTGATGTTGAACAGCACCCCGTCCCATACCAGGCTGCCGTCCTCGATGCGCCGCGGCGTGGCCCTGAGATTGACCCATTTCACATGACTCCCGGAAAGCGCAATTCGCCCTTCCCAGTTCCAGACGCCGAGCGCAGCCGCCGAATGGCTCCGCGCCGCAATGAAGGTTTTCGCGTCGGTTTCCGTGAGCAGGGCCATGAAGGCATCCGGATCGCTCGCAAGGTGCGACGGGGAGAGGCCGCATATCGCCGCCGAACCTTCGCTGACGTAGGTAAATCGCCCTCTCGATCCGTCCATCCGGTACTGGAAAACCATGCCGGGGACATTGTTGGTCATGGCATGAAAGCGGGCTTCGCTCGTCGCAAGGGCCGATTCGGTTTCCTTGATCCGGGTGATGTCCTGGACATTCACCACCCTGTAAGCCATATTCCCTGTGGAATCGTTCACTTCCGTGACGTTGATCAATACCGGGAAGCTGCTGCCGTCCTTGCGGACATGCATCGCCTCCCATACCCGCTCTTCAGGGACACAGCAGGGAATCTGGCAGCAATCGGGCGGAAAGAAGTCGGTCAGGGCGGCTCCCTTCAGTTCCCCGATCTCGTAGCCGTACATGCGCGCGAATTCCGGATTCATGTTCTCGAATCTTCTTCCGTCTGCGCTTTCTATCGCTATCCCCCACTGCGCATGTTTGAAAATCTCCGCCCACCGCTCGATATCCGCTTCCATGCCCCTGCGCTCGCGCCTCACTTCGGCTTCGCGCAATTCGCGCTTCAATGCGGGCGGGAGGCGGGCAAGATTGTCCTTCATCACGAAGTCGTGCGCGCCGGATTTCATCAGGGCGACCGCCGCTTCTTCGCCGATGCAGCCGGAGACGACGATGAAGGGAATGTCCAGCCCGGAAGACTTCAGGATGTCCAGCGCTCCCACGGTCGAGAATTTGGGAAGATTGAAGTCCGAAAGCACCGCGTCCCAGGACTGTTCATTGAGCGCCTGCTTCATGGCGGGGCCATTTTCGACGCGCAGGGGAAACACTTCGAATTCGGCGGAAAGGGCTGCGAGAACGAGCGCCGCGTCGTCCTCGGAATCTTCGACCAGCAGCAGCCTAAGCGGACTTAGGCCGGGCGGCATGCTCCTGGCACCTCGTTGAGATCGAGCCAGTAATGTCCGATCTGCCTGATCGATTCGGTGAACCTGGAAAAATCCAGGGATTTCTGGACATAGCTGTTTGCGCCCAGCTTGTAGCAGTCCTCCAGGTCGCATTCCTGATTGGAGGAACTCAGGATGACCACGGGCAGATGGCTGGTCGCCTCGTTGGCGCGCATCTGCCTCAGCACCTCGAAGCCGTCCACTCTCGGCATTTTCAGATCGAGCAGCACGAATCCGGGCGGATCTTCCGCTGCACCGGAAAAAAGATAATCCAGCGCTTCCTGGCCGTCCCGCGCCACCACGACCTTGCCGGCGAGTCCGTTCTCGCGCAGCGCGAGCAGGGCGAATTCCATGTCGTCCGGATTGTCCTCCACCAGCAACATCGCCTTGTGTGCCGTCTTTCCCATGTCATCCTTCAAGCGTGAAATAGAATGCTGCGCCGACATTCACTTCTCCTTCCGCCCAGATGCGCCCGCCATGGCGGTGTATGATGCGCTGCACCGTGGCAAGACCGATTCCGGTTCCATCGAATTCTTCGGCCTTGTGCAGCCTCTGGAAGGCGCCGAACAGTTTTCCGGCGTATTTCATGTCGAACCCTGCGCCATTATCGCGCACATACAATATTTTTTCACCCCCCTGCTCGAAAACGCCGAATTCGATTTTCGCCTCATTCCTGAGTGAAGTGAATTTCCAGGCATTGCCGATCAGGTTCTCCAATGCGATCTTCATCAGGCGAACATCCGCAATTCCCCTGACATCAGCCTGGATCGCCCATTCGATCTGCCGATTCCCGGCTTCGAATTCCCGGATCACGTTCTCGACGATCCCGCTCAGGTCGACTTCCTCCCTGAGTATTTCGCTGCGGGTGACGCTGGAGAGTTCCAGCAGATCCTCGATCAGCTCCCCCATGCGCCGGGTCGCTCGCCTCACCCGACCGAGGTAATCCCTTCCCGTATCGTCGAGCTGCTCCGCATGCCGCTTCAGCAATATTTCGCTGAAGCCGTCTATGCTCCTCAACGGGGCGCGCAGATCGTGGGAAACGGAGTAGCTGAAGGCTGCCAGTTCGGTGTTCGCCGCCTCGAGCTGGCGGGTGCGCATCTGCACGCGCTCCTCGAGTTCCGAATTGGCCTGCCTCAAAAGCGCTTCCGCCTGTTCGCGCCGGTTCTGCTGGTCGAGATAGCCGATGGCAAAGGAAACGTCTCCGACAATTTCCTGCATCAGGCTGACGATATCCTCCTTGAAGAAAGCGACCTCGTTCGAATACACATTGATCAGGCCTATCCTTTTGTCGCCAAGATGCAGCGGGAAGCCGGCCGAAGAGCGGTAACCGCGCCAGATGGCTTCTTCCCGCCAGGCTGCCATTCTCGGGTCGTTCGCGATGTCCGTGCAGATTTGCGCAATTCCGGTCTTCAGCACCAGGGAAGCCGGCCCGTTGAGTCCCATCAAACCGGTTTTCCTGAGCAGATCGAGATATCCCGCATCTTGTCCGGCATGCACCACCGGGATGATCTCCCCGGTCTCGTCGAGCAAACCGATCCAGCCCATCACGAACTTGCCCGAATCGACCATGATGTTGCAGACATCCCTGAACAGGCTGTCCCTGTCGCGGATGCGCACGGTTGCCTCGTTCACCTGGCTCTGTATGAGATAGAGCCGGTTCAGCCTTTCCAGCTTTTCTCCGGCCTCGACGACCCCCTGCTGGGCATGCTTCCTGTCGGTGATGTCGATGAAGGAAACGATCACCTCGCGGATGGCGCCGTTTTCGTCCACATCGGGAAAACCGTTGACCAGCGCCCAGCGCGTCGGCTCCTCGCCCTGGAATTCCACGCCGACCACGTGATTGTAGAAAGGCTGACCGTCGGCCAGAACCTTGTTCTCCGGCAGGTCTTCCAGCGGCATGGCGCTGCCGTCTTCCTTCAAAAAACGCATGAACAGGTTCGGAATGTGCACGCCGGAGAGAACGGCATCGAACCCGAAGAAGCGCCTGGCTGCGGCGTTCAGGTAATTCACTGAGCCGTCGGACGCATGCACCACGACCGCTGTCTGCAGGTTTTCCAGAAGCTGGCGGGTATATCGCTCATTTTCGCGCAGCATCGTTTCAGCCTGTTTGCGCTCGGTCAGATCGCGCACGATGCAGACGAAATGCCGCTCTCCCTCGAAGCTGAATTCCCCCACCGCCATCTCGTAGGGAAAGACCGAGCCATCCTGCCTGCGCGCTTCCCCGTCGATGCCAGCGCACCCCCCGTCGATGCAACTCGCATTTTGGGGACAATTCCCGCCCGCGCAATCGGAAAGCTGCTTGAGCAAGGGGAAGTCTTTCCCGCCCTCCACAAAACCCGGCCCGAACATTTTTCGCGCGGAGGGATTGAACGAGCGGATCACGCCCTTGCCATCGGTAGTGACCACGCCTTCCGGAATGTTGTCCAGAATGGCCCTTGCATGCGCCTCTGCACTGATCAGTCCGCGCACCAGAGGGCGCATGCGCCGATACAAGAGCCACGAAGCCAACGCAGATACGGCCAGGAGAAAGCCGTAGGCGGAAATCATCCGGTTCCGCGCCGGCAGATAAAGCTCGTCGGCATCCACCTTTTCCACCATGCCGAGGCCGAGGCCGCCGATCGGACTGTAAGCGGCGACCACCAGTTTCCCCCTGTAGTCGCGCCCGACCGCGACCCCGGACTTCCCGGAAAGCGCATAGCTCATCGACAGGAGCTGGCCGTTCATGGCGAGGGGAAGCCGGATCGAAGTCTCCTGGAGGCGGGAGGGAAAGCAGTCCATCTGGCCCTTGTCAGGCGCGCAGACCACGACTTCGCGGGATTGGCCCAGGCTGTGCGCCAGATCGAATTCGGAATCGAGGTCGCGCAGATCGGTTTCGACCCCGATCTCGCCGATTTCGCGCCCCCCCCGGTAGATCGGCGCATCGGATTCCAGGCGCAGCCCCTTCTTCCAGAACAGCCAGGAAGGATGGGCAAGCGCCAGGCCGACCCTGTTTTCGAAGCGCCTCGAGCGCTCGCCGACGGAAGCGAGCAGCCGTCCCTTGCCGTCGCTGACCCAGATGGCCCTGACCCCCTCAGCCTTCTGCAATTCGAGTATCTTCTGCAGCCTGGCCTGCAGCGTGCCGGAATCTCCCTGCAGGTCGGAAAGGACGGCGATCTTGTCGGCTTCCCCCATCGCGCTCGCCACCGATTCCCTGAAGTGGCGGGCATTTGCCTCCAGCGCATCGGAAAGGGTGGCCTCGAATCCCGTCATGATTTCCTTGGCGAGAATGCCCGCCCCGCCCATTCCGGCGACCAGCCCCAGGCTCACCAGCAGCACGATGCCCTGGGCGGCGATCTGGCGGTCCTGCCTGCCTTCGTAAAAGGCAGCCATCGCCGGCGTCTGGCGCAGGGAATAGAACAGCATCATGCACAGCGCGAGCAGTCCCGCCGAATCCACCCTGTTCACTTCGTATCTTCCGAGTACCTGCTGGAACAGCGGGATATTCAGGATCGCATTCAGCAGATGACCCAGAAGGCTGCCGAAGGCGACGACGTAAAGGATCAGCCAGAGGAGCTGCAGCGTCAGCAGGGAAGCCGAACCGGAGATCCGGTTCTTGAGCGCAATGAGGAGGCCTGCAGCGAAGAGGGCAATGGCAAACTCCGGGGCGGCCACGGCATTGGCAAGCCCCAGCAGCGCAACCGATGCGCCCAGAACTGAAATCGGCAAGGACGGCCTTCCCGAATCGATGGCCAGAGCCAGTCCGCAGAGCGCGAATCCCAGGGCCGCAGCAGCCTGAGCCATGCTCCAGTTGACGCCGATCAGCAGCCCGACCGCAACGAGCGAGATGCCGAGCGGAAGCCGGATTTTTGCGTACCTTGCCCGAGTCAAACGCTTCCCCGTGAGATGCCGAAAACCCCCAGGTCCCAGGGTTTCCGAGTTTCTTTATTTTTTGTTATCTGTATCACACAACGAACTTCATCGATTGTAACTACAAAACGCGGATTCTGGCTACAGGAAATTCTGACGGAGCCCGATTTGCAACCAGAATTGCACGCCCGTTCGAGGAAAGCATTGCGAGCGTCAAGGCAGGAGCCATCCGCCTGTGCTAGGATGGCTCCTTCGATATCCGACCCGAGAAGATGCCTGCAGAATCCACACTCAAGGGCCTGTCCAGCGCCGAAGCCGGCGAACGGCTTTCGCGATACGGGCCCAATACCGTCAGGGAGGCCGACTCCCACCCCTGGCTGGCTTTCCTGAAGAAATTCTGGTCGCCCATACCCTGGATGCTGGAAATCACCATCGCTTTGCAGCTTGCCCTCGGCAAGGCGGACGAGGCGCAAATCATAGCAGCCCTGCTGCTCTTCAACGCGATCCTCAGCTTCGTTCAGGAAAATCGAGCCAACAAGGCGTTGGCCCTGCTGAAAGGCAGGCTGGAAATTCAGGTGCGCGTGCTGCGGGATGGTCTCTGGAAAAAGCTGCCGGCGCAGGAACTCGTTCCCGGAGACGTGGTGCATCTGCGCATGGGAGATCTGGTTCCGGCAGACGTCAGCCTGCTCGACGGCCAGATTCTTCTGGACCAGTCCGCGCTCACCGGAGAATCCCTGCCGATCGAGGCCGGGCAAGGCACGACCGCTTATGCCGGCGCCATCGTGAAGCGCGGCGAAGCCTCGGGAGAAGTCGCGGCGACGGGGTCGCGCACCTATTTCGGCAGGACCGCGGAACTGGTCAGGACCGCAAAGACCGCGAGCCATCTCGAAAAGCTGATCTTCTCCATCGTCAGGTACCTTATCGCGCTCGATGTGGTTCTGGTCTCCGCCCTGCTTGCCTATACCATGGTCTCCGGCATTGCGATCGCCGAGGTGATCCCTTTCGCACTCATCCTGCTGGTGGCCTCCGTTCCGATCGCCCTGCCTGCGACATTCACGCTGGCAACCGCCCTGGGATCCCTGGAACTGGCGAAGAACGGGGTGCTGGTGACGCGCCTGGCCGCAATCGAGGAAGCCGCGGCGATGGATGTGCTGGCAAGCGACAAGACCGGGACCATCACCCAGAACAGGCTGGCGCTGACGGCGCTTCATTCTTTCGGCGCCCATCCAGAAGCCGACCTGCTGCGCCTTGCCGGGCTCGCCTGCGACGACGCGACCCAGGACCCCATCGACATCGCCATTCTGGATGCGGCAAGGTCGCGGGGAAGGCTTGATGATATTCCCCGCAGGCTGGGTTTCGTGCCCTTCGATCCGGAAACCAAGCGCTCCGAAGCCCTGTTCGAGGAGGCAGAAGGCAAGCTGCACGTGATCAAGGGCGCGCCCATGGTCGTGGCCGGTCTGGTTGCGGGCAAGCCCGACATTGCCGCCGATGTGGAACGCATGGGCGCCCAGGGGCTGCGCGTGCTGGCCGTCGCTGCAGGCAGGGAGGACAGCCTCGCCCTGGTCGGACTGGTCGACCTCAAGGACCCGCCCCGGGAAGATTCGCGTCTTCTCATCAAGAGCCTGAACGACCTGGGCGTGCGGGTCATGATGGTCACGGGCGACGGCCCGGCCACCGCCAGGGCCATTGCCGAAGAAGTGGGTCTGGGAATGCGCGTCTGCCCCCCCGAAGCGCTGCAGGAGGAAATCGCCAGGCATGTGCTCGATTACGACGTTTTTGCGCATGTCTTGCCGGAAGACAAGTTCCACATGGTGCAGGCCTTGCAGGCGACGGGCCGCGTGGTCGGCATGAGCGGGGACGGCGTCAACGACGCCCCCGCGCTCAAGCAGGCTGAAGTCGGCATCGCGGTCGCCAATGCCACCGATGTCGCCAAGGCCGCCGCCAGCCTGGTGCTGACCAACCCTGGCCTGTCCGACGTGAAAGCCGCGGTGCAGACCAGCCGGCGCATCTACCAGCGCATGCTGACCTATACCCTGAACAAGATCATCAAGACCCTGGAAATCGCCATTTTCCTGAGCGTCGGGGTGATGCTGACCGGAGTGTTCGTCATCACCCCGCTGCTGATCGTGCTGCTGCTCTTCACCAACGATTTCGTCACCATGTCCATCGCGACCGACAATGTCACCTATTCGCAAAAACCCGAGCGCTGGAACGTTCCGGCGCTGATGATCACGGCCGGCACCCTCGCCGCGCTGGTGCTGGTGCTTTCGTTCGCGGTGTTCTTCGCCGGACGGAACTGGCTCCACCTTCCCCTGAACCAGCTGCAGACGCTGATTTTCGCGATGCTGGTCTTCACCGGGCAGGGCAATGTCTATCTGGTTCGCGAGCGGCGCCATTTCTGGAAATCGAGGCCAAGCCGGTGGCTGCTGCTGGCATCGGTCGTCGACATCCTGGCAGTCTGCGTGCTTGCCACGCAGGGCATCCTCATGGCCCCCATTCCCCCGCAGCTGGTGGCGGGCCTGATGACGCTGGTGCTGGCTTACCTGCTCTTCATGGACTTCGTCAAGATCAGGATCTTCCGGCGCTTCGGTTTCTGATTCCGCCCCGGATATGGGAAAATTCGGGATGCTTGAAAAACGGGGAGAATGAAATGGAAAAGGATTTCTGGCTGGAGCGCTGGGAAAAGGAGGAGATCGGCTTTCATCAGGACGACTACAACCCTTACCTGCGCGAATACTGGCAGCGGCTGGAGCTCGGCCGGGGCAGCCAGGTATTCGTCCCGCTGTGCGGCAAGAGCCGCGACATGATCTGGCTCGAAGGCCGGGGCCACCCCGTGCTGGGGGTGGAGCTGAGCGCGATCGCGGCAAAAGCCTTCTTCGACGAGAACGGGCTGACTGCGCGGCATGCCGCGCAGGGAAAGTTCGATTCCTGCGAATCGGGCGGCATCCGCATCCTGTGCGGCGACTTCTTCGACCTCGACCGCTCCCTGCTCGAAAACGTCGGCGCGGTGTACGACCGGGCTTCCCTGATCGCGCTGCCCCCGGCAATGCGCGAGCGCTACATTTCCCACCTGGCCGGCATTTTGCCATCCGGCACAAGAATCCTGCTGATCACCCTGGACTATGTCGGGGAAGAGATGCAGGGCCCGCCCTTTGCCGTTTCGAAACGGGAAGTGGCGGAAAGCTACGGAAAGCACGCGAAAGTCAAGCTGCTCGCCGAAACCGACGCGCTCGACCTGGAGCGGAATGCGCGCTTCAAGCAGCGCGGCCTCTCCCGCCTGCAGGAATGCGTCTTCCTGGTCGAATTGCGCTAGCCGGCCCGATTCATCGCTTCAGGCCACCCCGATAAAGATGGCCAACGCGCGGGGCGGCCTGCACCAGGGACTCGGCCTTGCCCGCCGGTTCCTGCAACTCGGGCCATTCCGCCATGAAGGTGAAGTTGGACATGCTTCGGCCTATTTCGGCTTCGTTCATGAATTTTTCAAGACATACCGACCGGTCTTGTTCCCGCCGACCTTCTCGACCACACCTGCATCCAGCAACGGGCGCAGCAAATCCATCGCCCCTTGTCTGGACACCCCCAGTGTCTCCCATATCTCAGCGGGAGCCATGCTCCCATGATCTCGCAGCAAATGCAGAAGCTGCTCCTGACGTGGTCGCAAAACAAGCTTCTCTGCGGACTTCACCTGCAAGGTTTGGATCCGCAGCCACGCCCGCTCCAGAGTTTGCCGCAATCCCGCCGCACAGTATTCCAGCCATGCGCTCATATCCTCTCCAGCTTCGCGCACGCCTTGCAGCGCAGCATAGTATGCCGGGCGATCCTCCCAGTAATACTCGTCCACCGAAAAAATGTGATGCGTATCAAAACCGCGCCGGTAAAGCTCCCACAATGCAAGCGCGCGGCCGGTGCGGCCGTTGCCGTCTGCAAATGGATGGATAGCCTCAAATCGATAATGCAGGATGGCCGAACTGAGAACCGGCGAAAATTTTTTTGCTGCCGTGTTCCACCACTCCAGCAACTCAAACATCAATCCCGAGACGACATCCGGTGGAGGCGGGAGATATGATCCGACGCGGACGGCGATGATCCGGTATTTTCCGGCCTCGCCCTGATCCATTACTTCCCCGGCCAGTATCCGGTGCAGTTCCAGAATGTCCACATGGCCTATCTTTTTTTTGGCCGCATTCTTTTCAACATAACGCAGCCCGGCAAAATAATTGATGACTTCGCGTTTCGACCGCGCATTGGAGGATGAGAGTTCGCGCCCTTCTTCCAATGCGCGCACCTGCTCCAGAGTCAGCGGGTTTCCTTCGATGGCTGTCGAGGCATGGACGTTACGCGTGCGGGTATCCTTCTGCAATGCAGGTACCCATGCAAGGTCAACCACGGCGCTTTGTATGCGCTCGCGCAACGCCGCCACCTGCTCGACTTCGGTGAGCAGGGCCGGGGTGATGGTGAATTGCGGAACGTACGCCATCTTGGAAGGCTAATTAAGTGTCAAGTATAAGTCAAGTTTTGTGTCAAGGCGCGTCAAGTCGGACGAGGCCGCCGGACATGTCGATATTTTTCATTTTCATTGACATGACTTCCGGATATGCCGATGGCGCGACATGTATGGAAAACGGGATTTTCTTGTCGCATCGCGAAGCATATGTTCAAAAAAGGCCGGCTTTTAGCCTGCCGGGATCAGGGAAAATTCCTTCATGCGAGTTTCAGCCGCATGGCCCTGTGGGGGATGCCGGCATCCATGAAAACTTCCCCTTCCGCGAAAAAACCCAACCGCGCGTAAAAGGGCATCGAATCGAGCTGCGCATCCAGGACGGCTTCCGAAAAGCCTTCCCGGATGGCCTGTTCGATTGCCCGCTTCATCAGCAGGGTGCCGAGCCCCATCGAGCGGAGCTCCCTTCTGACGGCGACCCGCCCTATCTTGACGCGATTGCCGCAAGGAAGCAGCCTCAGCGTCGCGGCGGCCTCGCCTTCCAGTAGCAGCAGGAAATGGAGCGCCGTCTCGTCCATTTCGTCGATCTCCAGCTCCAGCGGCACGCGCTGCTCGGAGACGAAAACTTCCCTTCTGAGTTCGAGCGCCTTCGCCATCAGGGGCGAGCCCCAGCCTACCATTCTGATTTCCATGGAATCATCCTACCACGGCCAAGGCTCGATCCCTATGCCGCGATCCGCGCGGCCCTCGCCCGGAAATTGCCATGGGCGCTTGCAGGCCCCATAATTCCGTGAGGACTATAATTGCACGGAAAAACATGACAGGCTACGCACTCGAACTCGCGGCGATGCTTCTCGTCATCCTCGCCGCATCCGAACTCTTCACCAACGCCCTGGAGCATCTGGGGGAAAAGCTGGGCATTTCGGAAGGGGTGACGGGATCGCTCTTCGCAGCCATCGGCACGGCGCTGCCGGAAACCATGGTTCCGCTGCTCGCCCTGCTCGCCGGGACCAGCAATGTCGGCGTCAACGAGGAGATCGGCGTCGGCTCCATCCTGGGCGCGCCGCTGATGCTCTCGACGCTCTCGACCTGCCTCATGGCCCTTGCCGTGCTAAAGGGGCGGGGATTGCAGGGCCGAATCAGTCCGGAGCGGAGCGGCTTCGTGCGCGACATCAACTTCTTCCTGCTGGCATTTTCCATCTCCGCAGCGGCGATGTACGTTCCGCAGGAATTGCGCTACCTGCGCGCTGGGCTCAGCCTGACGCTGGTCCTCGTCTATTTCGTCTACATCATGCTGACCCTGCAGGCCTCCGGACGGCTGGTGGAAGAGGGCCACGGCACCGAGGCGGGAGCCAGCATGTTCCTCGCCAGGCTCGGCCTGCCGACCAACATCCTGACCATCCTGATGCAGCTCGGCATGGGGCTCGCCCTGCTCGTTTTCGGCGCGAAAGGATTCATTTCCGGCGTGGAGGGCGTGTCGCGCATACTCGGCATCTCCCCGCTCCTGCTGTCGCTCCTCGTGATTCCGATTGCGACCGAACTCCCCGAGAAGGTGAACAGCATCCTGTGGGCGAGGCGCGGCCGGGACACGCTCGCCTTCGGCAACATCACCGGCGCGATGGTGTTCCAGGGCACCCTGCTTCCCGCGATAGGCATCATGCTCACCCCCTGGCAGCCGCGCATCGAGGTGCTGAGCGGCGTCGCCCTCACCCTGATTGCAGCCGCATGGCTCAGAATCAGCGTCCGCCAGGCCGGGCTTCCGGTCTGGTCGCTGCTTCTGAACGGCATGCTCTACGCGACCTATCTCGCGATCACGCTCTAGGGAACCGCATCGGGCGCAGCGACCGTTCTCAGCCGGGGCTGCATCGTAATGATTGTCTAATTCCGCTCGGTTACACTGCACGCATTTCTGCAACCCATGCAATCGAGGAAACCATGACCATGATGCTGCGCATGACGCTTCTTGCCGCCCTGTTTGCGTCCCCCCTTGCGGCTCCGGCTGCCGGGATTCCGTTGACAGCCCTCGCGGATGTTCCGCTGCCGGGAAACGCGACGCGCCTCGATTATGCGAGCCTCGACCCCGCAACCCGGGAGCTGTTCATCGCCCATCTTGGCGACAGCGCGGTCATCGTCTTCGATGCGGAGCATGACAGGGTCCTGGCCGACATTCCGGGCATCGGCCATGTCCACGGCGTCCTGGCGGTGCCGGAGCTGGGAAGGGTTTATGCTTCGGCGACCTCGGCAAACGAGATCGTCGCGATCGATGAGAAAAGCCTGAAAATCATCGCGCGCATTCCGGGAGGCATCTATCCCGACGGCATGGCCTATGCGCCGCGCCAGCAGAAGCTTTATGTTTCGGACGAGCACGGAAAGACGGAAACCGTGATCGACGCGAAGCGCAACCGGAAGATTTCGACCCTCCGCCTGGACAGCGAGGTCGGCAATTCCCAGTACGATCCGGCCTCGGGACATGTCTTCGTCAATGCCCAGACATCGGGCAGACTGATCGAGATCGACCCCGAAACCGACAGGATAGTCGCAAGCCATGCCCTGCAGGGATGCGCCGGGCCCCACGGGCTGCTCATCGACGCACGCGACCGGCTCGCATTCGTCGCATGCCAGGACAACGGCAGGCTGCTCGTTCTGGACATGAAATCGATGGAAGTTTCCCGGTCATTCTCCATCGGGAAGGACCCCGACGTGCTGGCCTTCGACCCCGGCCTGCGCCGTCTCTATGTCGCAGGGGAAGCAGGCTTCGTTTCCATCTTCGATCTGTCCGGCGGGATGCACAAGGCATGGGAAGGATTTTTCGCAGACAATGCCCATGTGGTCGTCGTCGATCCCGCAACCCGCAAAGTCTATTTCCCGCTGGAAAACGTCAACGGCAGGCCTGCGCTCAGGATCATGAAGCAGGACCGGTGAGCATTGCCGGCTTTCGCCGGCAGGTTCGATCGCGGGATCTGCCCCCGCGCCATATGTATGGCGTGCTGCGCTCAGGCAAGCCATTTTCCCCCAAGACGGTATCTGACGCCAGATCCCCTACTCTTCCGCCACTGGACCCTCGTCAGCTCCGAAAATTGCTGCTCACAATTTTGGCATGACCCATTTTCGGAACATGAAAGGTGTAATTATCGTTGTGACTACTCCCATCAAAATCAGTACGGAGAATAGATTCTGGTCGATGAAGTTGTGCCGGTAAGCGATACTTGCGATGACGAGTTCCATGACTCCCCGGCCATTCAAGATGATGCCGATCCCAAGTGACATGGTCTGGGGTAGCCGGATAAGACGGCTCCCTAGCCAACCGGCCAGGATTTTCGAACCTACGGATACCGCCAGCACGACTGCGACAAACCAGAAGGACTCAATGATGCTCACATTGAACTCAAGACCGAGGTAGGCGAAGAATACCGGGGCCAGAAACCCCCCGGTGATCGATCGTAGCGTGAGATCCAGTTCATCATAGCGCGAGGCCAGGAAAAACTTCCGGTCGATCAACAACGCCCCGAAGAACGCACCGATGATCGATTGAAATCCCAGCGCCGCGCTGACCGAGCCGAAAAGCAGTACAAAAAGCAGCAAAATTCCGAACAGAGCCTCATTTCCGAGGAGATCGACCAGCTTTTCAGAAAGTCTCTCGATATGAACACCTTTGTCGATTATTTTCTGCAGCGTCCAGTTGAAGCCCAATATGAAAGCGCCGAGTGCGATCAGTTTCCAGCTCACATTGATGATCGACAGTCCCACAGCGTGCAGAGATTGCTGCTCCGGGAGGTTCAGAATAATACCGAGCGCCAATAACGCCATGACATCGTTGAAAATAGCGGTAGCCACCGAATAGCGCGCAATATCCGAATCGAGCTGGTTAAAACTCTGGAGAATGCTGACGGCGACGGGAAGTGCAGTAATCGATATGCAAAGTCCGAGAAAGACTGTCCTCATTCCGTCGAGATGAAACGCGGTACCTACTATAATCCCGGCAGCCAGCGGGATTACAAACCCAAGGACCGCGATTACGACGCCTTTGCTGCGCAATGAATCGACGATGTCCTTGAAGTTCATTTCCAGTCCCGCAGAAAGAACGATGAGGAAAACCGCAAATTCAGAGATGCCGGACAGAGCGGCATCCACCCTGACCAGATTGAGAACGCTGGGCCCAAGGATTACGCCAGCAAACATTTCACCGATAATGGCTGGCTGGCTGAAGCGCTGGAAGAGTTGCCCGAAAAGCCGCGCAACAACAATGAGAATGAGCAAGCTCGTCAACAGTGGCATTGGGGAAATGCGTCCTTTCTGTTCCGTTTATACGCAAGCCGTAATCACCTTGCAGGATGACGAGATCATTTGATTGGGCAGCGCCTGGTTCCCGCCGATTCAGCCTTTCTGGAAATAACAGCAAAGTTGGAAAATCCTATCAGGAAACAGCGTCGCTGGAAATAAGGGCAGACACCGATCCCCTGCTTGCTGATTCTGAATTATGGCCGGGGAATTCGCAAGCACTCCCCCTCGGGCCTACGCGAATACATCATTTCAAGACCTGGCACCAAGACGGCAGATTGTCCGCGCCGCAGAATGCGTCATGTAAAGACCCGACCCCGCCCCGCCGCGTCAGAAACTGATATTTCAAGACCAGGCACCAAAAGTCATATCCTTTCTATATTGGCGCCCATTCACCGGCATTATTGAAATTCCGAGAGCCAGCAAAGCCGGCTGCTTGCCACATCAAGTCAAATGCGGGCTTTAAAGCCTTTTCAGGTGTTACGTCTGATCGGGCAACAATGTCGGGTAGAACAAGTGTCTTTCGGTCAAACAACGTTTGATGGGGATCATCGAAGCCCCACTCAGACTTGACACCAAGCTGAACCTCATCCGCTCGGAGCAAGGAGAGCATCACAGCACACTCGCTATTTATGCCAAGGCGATCAAGTTCTCGTCTGAAATTCACGAGTAGCACAATTAAGTACTCCTCATAGCTCCGGCTTGGCAGGACTACTCGCCCTTCATCTGTTCGACGTGAAAGCACAAGCACGGATTCGAAGAAGCCGTTACGAAAGAACTGCGAATAGCCGTGAGTTTCGCCCTGCGGCGTTTCATTGCGGACGACTAATGCTCCGTCGAGATTCAATCGCGCCATACCAGCAGATGTTCCAATAACTGGAAGCCCCTGCTGGTTTGTGTATGGAACCGGATCAATCTGTACAAGCCCAAGCGCTGCTTGGGTCGGTATGAGGTGCGCAATGAGAATAGGGCCGTCGACAATTCGTTGCGGTGCATTTCCGCTCAATATCTTGCCAAGTCGTTCAGTGCGGAAGTCGTCTACTCTCCGTGCTTGGCTCTCCGTACGCAGAAATAGTGACCGAATCTCAGGGATATCGAGCTGACGCTTTCTCAGTCCATCGCGAACAAAAAAATGCTGATTCGTCTTTACACGATGAGGCCCCGCCCAGCTTTGAGGAATACGCACCACGATTACATGACCCTCAGTTCCCGCAACCGACACTGGGATTGCGTGAACCTTTACTCCTGGCAATCGTGGCTCAGCTAGGTTAAGCAGAAAGTCCTGTAAGCGACGAATTTCTTGATCGACGTTCACAATGACTTGCGGTATGACTGCCGATGCTTGAGCTTGCCCATCCTCTTCGACACCGAAGATTAAATCTCCGCCTCCAGAATTTGCGAACGCTGTCGTGTCTGCCAAGAGCTCGTGTTTGGTAGCATCGTTCCATGCTGTCGGCAAGTCGCGCTTGAAATCTAGATGTGGACCTTCGCGAATTTGGTCGGCAACAAGCTGATCAATGTGCACTTGTGTGACGGCCAAGAGATCATTGGGAAGAGTCATTTCTTCATGCGGTCAGTGGTATGTGGCGGAATGGCAAGTTGCAGGGCAGTAGGGTCAGGTCTCACAATCCAATATTTTGCTGGATTGTGAGACCTGACCCCGACCCTGCTCGAACGCCATGTTATATGGCTTCATGTCCTGTCAATATCAATTTTGTACCTCATCTCGATGAACAGAACAAACTCTTCGATTGCCAGAGATATTGCATCGAGAATATGAATATACGCATCTCTCGTTAGGCTTCTGTCGATCGCGAAGTGATGGACAATGCCGTGGCGATATTGGATTATTTCCGAGATTCTGTTTTCGAGAAAAGTTATTGATTTCCCAATGCGTTTCTTTTTGAAAAATATCTTTCGAACATCAATGTCTAGCCAATCCTTGTAGGCCTTGTTTAGTTGATCCAGATTCTGAAATGTGTAGTTTTCCGCTATTAACTCTTCAATGCTTCGCTTGTTTCTATGGATGTCTAGAATCGCAGAAAAATCGAACTTTGCTTTGTGATCTTCTCGCTTTTCAAGAGCCAATTTGTCGTAAGCAATTAAAACTTGAAATGCCTGCGAGAAGAAGTACTCGAACATTGCGACTGCGGATGGCACCAAACCGTTGTAGAT
>JAJZQY010000032.1 GCA_021806605.1 Pseudomonadota bacterium | reverse complement strand
GTTCCGAAATATGCACCAGCCCTTCGACATAAACGTCGTCCAGGGCGACGAACAGGCCGAATCCGGTGACCCCGCTGATCGTCCCCTCGAAGCTCTCGCCGACCTTGTCCACCATCCAGTAGCATTTCAGCCAGGACTCCACATCCCGTGTCGCTTCGTCGGCGCGGCGCTCGGTTGCCGAACAGTGCGCGCCGAGTTCCTGCCAGTTGCCCGGATTGTAATTCTTGCCTTCCAGAACCGCCTTGATCGCCCGATGGATCAGAAGGTCGGGATAACGCCTGATGGGGGAAGTGAAATGCGTATAGGACTCGTAGGCAAGACCGAAATGCCCGGCATTCTCCGGGCTGTAGACGGCCTGCTGCAGGGAACGCAGCATCACGGTCTGCAGCAGCTGCGCATCCGGCCTGTCCTTGATCTTGGCGAGAAGCGCGGCATAATCCTTGGCATGAGGATCGTCTCCCCCCTTGAGATCGAGCCCGAACTCCTTCAGGAAGTTGCGCAGATTGACCAGCTTCTCCGGGGTCGGCCCCTCATGGATGCGGTAAAGCGCAGCCTGCTGGTGCTTCTTCAGGAATTCCGAAGCACAAACGTTCGCCGCGAGCATGCATTCCTCGATGAGGCGATGCGCATCGTTTCTCACCACGGGAATGATCTTGTCGATTTTTCCCTGATCGTTGAAGACCATCTGGGTCTCGACGGTCTCGAAATCGATCGCCCCGCGCTTCTGTCTCGCTTTCGCCAGCACCCCGTAAAGGGTATAAAGCAACTGGATATTCGGAAGCAGCCCGGCATGCTCTCCCGCAGCTTCGGGATCTTCCAGCATGGCCGCCACCTTGGTGTAAGTGAGCCTCGCATGGGAATGCATGACTGCCGAATAGAAGCGATAGGACTGGAATTCGCCGTGGGCATCGAGCTCCATTTCGCAAACCATGCAGAGCCTGTCGACTCCCGGATTGATCGAGCAAAGCTCGTTGGAAAGCGCCTCCGGAAGCATCGGGATGACCCGTCTCGGGAAATAAACCGAATTGCCGCGCTTCAGCGCCTCGACATCGAGCACGCCCTTGGCCTTCACGTAATGGCTGACGTCGGCAATGGCGACATACAGCCTGAATCCCTTGCCGTTCTTCTCGCAATAAACCGCATCGTCGAAATCCCTTGCAGTTTCTCCGTCTATCGTCACAAGCGGCAGATGGCGGATGTCCACCCGGCCCTCCAGTTCGCCCTTTCCGACTTTCTTGGGAAACTTGTTGGCAGCCTTCTCGACGTCCACAGGAAAAACATGGGGCAGATCGTGCTTTCTCAACGCGATCTCGATTTCCATGCCGGGATCGGCATAATTGCCCAGTATCTCGACGACGCGCCCTATCGGCTGCATGCGCTTGGAAGGCTGTTCGATGATTTCGATCATCACCACTTGCCCGGGCTGGGCTCCCATGTGCTCACCGGGAGGGACGAGGATATCCTGGTTGATGCGGCGATTTTCCGCTACCACGAAAAGCACGGAATGCTCGACGTAGAGGCGCCCGACGAGGCAGGTATTGGCGCGTTCCAGCACTTCCACGATGCTCGCCTCGCGCCGCCCTCGCCTGTCCATGCCGATCTCGCGCGCCATGACGCGATCGCCGTGAAAAACCTTGTGCATTTCCTTGGGGCCGAGAAAAAGATCGCTGCTGCCATCGTCCGGCACCAGGAAGCCGAATCCGTCCGGGTGCCCCTGAACGACTCCCTTGACCAGGTCGAGCTTTTCGACGACGCAGATCGCGCCCTTCCGGTTCTTCATGATCTGCCCGTCGCGCTCCATCGCACGCAGCCTGTGGCTGAAGGAATCGGCCTCATGCTCCTCGATCTCGAGCGCCTCGGAAAGCTTGTCTATCGAAACAGGAACGCCGAACCCGGCAAGCGTCTCGAGTATGAATTCCCTGCTGGGAAGGGGATGGGGGTATTTCTGTCTTTCCCGCTCGAGGAAAGGGTCGCTCAATCTGACTGTGGTTTTCTTATTCATTGACAAAAAATTAAAATCCTATAAAATTCGGAGCTTCCGTTGCGAACGGAAATGCCCAGATGGCGGAATTGGTAGACGCGCACGGTTCAGGTCCGTGTGCCGCAAGGTGTGGAGGTTCGAGTCCTCTTCTGGGCACCACGAATACAATTTAAACCGCACTGCGCAAACCCCGGCAGTGCGTTTTTTGTTTCCGCACCGGAAACCCTGTCGTTACCACCCATCCCCAGCAACCTGTGATTCATCGTTATCTGAATCAGTCCGTGATTGTATCACACCCCTTGCTGACAGCAGGCTGAATTGCCCTCGAAGCGGTTTTAAATTTCGGTTCGGCAAATTCACGTTGACTTTGGCCGGCTTCAAATTAGAATTGGGAGAGGAAGATTTCCTGATGCGGCCCGATCGATGAGCATTTTGTCCACCAGCTCGAACAACTCGACCATACCTGTGCTGGTTGCTCAGCAGCGGGTGCAGGGGGACCGCTCGCAAGTGCAGCATGATCAGGCACAACTGAGGCAGGATCAGGCACAACTGAACAGGGATGCAGCCCGATTGAGCACAGCGCAGCAGCAGTCAAGCGGGCTGCAGAAAACCTTGGCGAGCCTTGCGCTGCAGTTGGGGCAAGGAAATCTGGCTCAGGCAGCGCAACCGGCACCGTCGCAATCTCCCCCGCAACCCACAGTCAACACCAGCGGTCAGACGGTGGGAACCCTCATCGACGTCCACGCCTGAAACCGTCCGGGATTCCGGACGCGACTATCTGCAAGCCTTCAAGGGAAAAGCGTCAGTATGCTCTTCTGCGTGTCATTGTACATGTTGAGCGCATACATCGTCGCCTGTTGCCGGATATTGCTTCGCGCGAGGGAGGATGCCGAAGATGCGTAGTTGGTGTCGCCCAGCGTGCCATTCGCAGCAGACAGGTTGTTGTAGGCTGAGCCCTGCGTGTACTGCGAAACATTCAGACCGGTTTGAGCGGCACCCAGACTCGCGCCCGAGGCGCTGACCTGATCGATGGCGCTGCTCACGGAAGACAGGGCCGAGACCTGGCCAGAGGGGGTGGTGACATTGACTCCGGATAGACCGAGCGACGAAGCTGTCAGATTGGTAGACGGCACGCTTTGCGCATTGCCGACGTTCGGTCCATTCTGGGCAGATAGACCCTGCGTACCATTGAGCAGCGGCTTCCCGTTGAATTGCGTATTATTGGCTGTCTGGTTGATGTCCTGCACGGACTGGTTTATCTGGGCCTGGATTGCCCGCTTGTCGGACGCATTCAGCGCACCGTCCCCCGCCTGAACGGACAGCGTGTTGATATTCTGCAGGTCGCCTCCAACCTGGGTAACGCCGCCCTGGGCGACATTCAGCATGGAGGATGCATCCTGCGCATTGCTCATGGCCTGCGCGGTGCTGGACAACTGGACGGTATACGAAACGGACTGCGCCATTCCGGCAGGATTGTCGGCGGCAGTATTGAGCCTTTTGCCGGAGCTCATCGACTGCATCGACAGATACTGATTGACGTTGATGCTGTTGAGCGAGCCCATCAAACCGGTTGACATTGACATGAATTGCCCCTGATTCCAGCCATTTCCAGATTCAAGAATAGTGCGAAATACTGGAAAAGGCAAGAAGAATCAAAGGCAGCGGCGGGCATCCGGGATGCCCGCCGCGCAAACGCCCGCTTTTCAGGGAAGCTTGGGCGGCGCGATCCTGTTGATTCGTTCGTCCGTGAGGGTCTTGAGAAATGCGATCAGATCCGACTTTTCCTTCTCGCTCAGGTCAAGCTTGGTTATCAAGACATCCTGGTTCGCATCCTTGGGATTGCCACCCTGGTTGTAATGGTCGATCACTTCCCTGAGCGACGAGAAAGCGCCGTCGTGCATCAAAAAGGCAAAGGAAGACGAATTGTACAGCGAAGGGGTCTTGAATTTCCCCTTGTCCGCAGGATCCTTAGTGACCTCATATCGCCCTAGGTCTTCCTTGAGAGGCCCGACCTGCGGCACGCCGATATTGTGGAAGCCGTTGTCCGTCATGAGCGGCGGCGTATGGCAAAAGTTGCATTTTCCCTTGCCCTGAAAAATTTTGAAGCCGCGCTTTGCAGCCGGCGAGATTGCCTTGGCATCCCCGTTGACGTAGCGCTGGAATGGTGAAGCCGTCGCATCCAGGGTTCTTTCGTAGGAGGCGATGGCCTTGGCGATATTCTGCGCCGTCACTTCTTCGCCGAAAGCCTTCTTGAATTCCGCCTTGTATCCCGGTATCGCATTGAGCCTGGCCACGATCGCATCGACATCCCCACCCATCTCGCCCGGCGCGCTGATCGGCCCCATGTGACCGGGGAGCGCGCCGGTTTGCTCTTCGAGAGAAGCCGCCCTGCCGTCCCAGAACAGGGACGTGTAGTAGGCGGAGTTCACCCAGGAGGGCGCCCATCTGCCGAGTTCCCCGCCATGCCCGAAAGCCCTGGGCGTGGGGCCCGCCCCTCCCGTTGCCGGAAGATGACAGCTTGCGCAGTTCATGGAATCGTTCTTGGAAAGGCGGTTGTCGAAAAGAAGCTGATGCCCGAGTTCAACCTTGGCTGCATTCTGGGGATTGTCCTTTGGAACGGGAACGGCGGGAAGCTTCCAGGCAGAAATATCGTCCGCCCAGGCTACAGAAAAAACCCCCATCAGGACAAGAAACACACCCGTTTTCTTCATGCTCATCTCCTTTTTGTTTGCGTTCAGAAACTATAGCCAAGATGCCTGATTTTATCAAAACGAATTTCTCAATCGCTCCGATAGCAATCGTTGCATGGACGCAACAGTCACCCGGAAAATTAACTTTATTTAATAAAACTGCAATATTGCTTGTATTAAATACGGACTTGCGCGATCAGTGCAAACGCAAAAGAAGAGCGGCTTCTTCTTTTACATCATCTTAAAAATAGGGGTAATTTCATGCGAAAGCAAAACACTTTCATGCGGACAAAGATCAGTCTGGTCGTTGCGTCCTGCCTGGCTGCTTCCAGCATGCCGGCGTTCGCCGCCGATTCGTCGCAGATCGACGAAATGAAGCGGGAGATCAAGGCGCTCGAACAGAAGCTCGAATCCATGCAGGCTGACGTCCAGAAGACCAAGCAGGTTCAGCAGCAAACCGAAGCCAAGGTCGAAGAAACCAAAAAGGCCCAGGAAGAAACCCAGGTCAAGGTAGAAAAGGTGGCATCCACCGTGACAAATATGTCCGAATCGGTCAGGGGTATCCCTACAGGAAAAGGCATCCAGGTCGGAAAGGTCAACCTCCAGTTTGGCGGCTTCCTGGCTTCAGAAACGGCCTATCGTTCCAGAAGCCTTCAATCTGACATCGGCTCACCCTTCTCGCAAATCCCATTTGCAAGCAGTGTAGGCGACAACCGCTACAATCAGTCCGAATTCCGCGGAACGGAAAGGCAGTCGAGAATTTCTATGCTGGCTACCGCGAATGTCGATCCAGAAACGGTGGTATCGGGCTATTACGAACTGGACTTTTTGGCAGCACCGCAAACAGCCAACCCGAACCAGAGCAATTCGTTCAGCCCAAGAACCCGCCATGTTTATGCCAACATCGACTGGCTGGATTCCGGATTCCATATCCTGGCAGGGCAGACCTGGTCCCTTGCGACCCTGAACACCCAAGGCATCACGCCTAGAAACGAATACATCCCGCTGACCATCGACGCGCAGTACGTGGTGGGCTTCAACTGGGCTCGTCAATGGCAGTTCCGCATGGTCAAGGACTGGGACAAGAAATACTGGGGAGCCCTTTCCTTCGAAAATTCGCAGACTCACGGTGTAGCAGGTGCATTGCCCACAGGGGTCACAGCCTTTGGATACACCCTGCCTAACGTAGGCGGCTCGCTGTTTGACAACCAAAATACGATGTCCTACAACAAGTATCCCGACGTCATCGCCAAGTTTGCTGCAGAAACCGATTATGGTCACTATGAGATCTACGATCTGATGCGCAATTTCCAGAGCGCATCGACCACAACCCCTGCAACAGCGAACACCTGGACCAATGCAGTCGGTGCTGGCGCGATCATTCCGATCGTACCCAAGGTTCTTGATTTCTCGATCAGCGGTCTGGTCGGCAAGGGCGTCGGGCGTTACGGAACCACCCAGTTGAACGATGCAACCTACAATGCGCTCGGAGAACTTACCCCGCTCAGCGGCAGCTCTTTCCTGACGGGACTGACCTGGAAAGCCGATCCTAAGTGGGATGTCTACGCCAACTATGGCCAGGAAAGAATCAATTCCAGCACCTATGCCTGCACTGGCGGCACCGGCACTTGCGGTTTCGGGGATGGCGTTGCTTCGGCCGCCACACTGGACGGAGCACCCGGAAGCTATCTGAAGAATGTAGCACAGTCCACTGCGGGCGTTTGGTGGAGCTTCTACAAGGGCGGCTACGGCGCAGCCAAGCTTGGTCTGCAATATTCGCATACCACGCTCAATACCTTCACCCCCGTTGGTGGCGGTTCCTTGAGCACCAGCGACAACATGTTCTTCACCAGCTTGCGCTACTACCCGTTCTGATCCTTCAGAAACAGGAAAAACGCACTCGACCCGCCGCCTTGCAAAAGGCGGCGGGTTTTTTATTCAGCGCTGCGGAACCAGGAAGCCGTATGCGGAAAAGTTGACCGATTCCCTGCACTCTGCAGCATTTTTCGCGAGAACCGGACCGTTCGAGACGACCACGGCAAGGGCTGTGCCGCTGGTCACCCGCATGCCGCGCAGCGCGAGATTCGGGTAGTCATGGGCACTTTCCCCTTCCCCGATTCCGGCATATTTCCTGACCGGGACAGGAATGCCGGTATACGCGGACTGATCCACGTGAAAATCATCGCAGGAAAGCAGCCTGGCGTCGCATGGCACCACGTCTCCCTCGCCGAGTTCGATCAGGTCTCCCGGAACGAGCTCGCTTGCCGGGATTTCCCTGCTTTGCGGCTTCTGCGCGGAAAACCGCACGCTGAAGACCGCAGCAATCTCCCTTGGCACGGCCGAACGCCTGTCGCGACGCAGCACCTTTGCCTTCATGTCATCCGTCTTGATGGGCGAGAGCAAGGCGAGGCGATCCTCGGCCTCCCTGTCCAGCAGCCCCTCTTCGGTGGTATCCAGCCATTTCAGAAGCGCCTCGCGCTCCAGGCGGGCGGCAGTGATCAGCGCTTCATTCGAGGAATGCCCGTCGAGAAAGCGCTTGACGGATTTTGCAAGTACATGCAGTTTCAAGGTCATCTCAGTCTCCTTCGATGCAGGCACACGGACAGGATAGGCCGCGCGGCATCGTCGATACATGGAAGACAGGATGAAATCCGGATGGGTTTTCGCTCCGGCCTTCCCTCTAGTAGTTTGCCTAGGGGAAGCGCCTCGAGCGTGAGTGAGGGGCGTCCTAGGCGTTCAGATTACTGCAACCGTCCAAGGCGAACGCCTCCAATGCTATGAGATGGTGAAATTGTACAATCGGGATGCCGAAAAATCAAGCCCGACCTTAAAGATAGGCGTGCTGCGGAACCTCGGGAAGGCACTCGAATCCCGGCTTTGCGAAATGATAGCCCTGGAACAGACTGATGCCAGAATCCCTGAGCCAGCCATATTCTTCGGCGGTTTCCACGCCTTCCGCGATGATCTTGATGGAAAGCTCTTCGCAAACCTGAACGATTCCTCTGACGATGGCCTGGCGCGGACGATTGACGTCGATCCCCCTGACCAGCTTCATGTCCAGCTTGATGTAGTCGGGCTGGAATTCGCTCAGCAAATTGAGGCCGGCGTAACCTGCTCCGAAATCGTCAATTGCCGTGCGGAAACCAAGTCTGCGATATTCATGAATGATGCCTAGAAGATGGGCGTGATCGGTGATTTCCTCCCCTTCCGTCACTTCGAAGATGATCCGCTCCGTGGGAAAGCCATACTTGGCCGCCGCAGCCAGCGTGGTGCGGATGCAAAGCTCGGGCTTGTAAACCGCGTTGGGATAGAAGTTGATATTTACATTGACCGGCAATTCGAGTTCCGCAGCCATCTTGACGATCTTGACGCGGCAGGCCTGATCAAAGCGGTAACGGGTCCTGTCCGTCAGGCGATCCAGAACGGTATAGGCAGGCTGGTTCTGCGGCCCTCTCACCAGAGCCTCATGGGAGAAAACGGTTCGCGTCTTCGTATCGACGATGGGCTGAAAGGCAAACGAGAAATCGATGTCGAGCCCGGCACCCTCGATGCAATTCGCGCAGGACAACTCTACGAAATCTTTAGGATCCATGGTTTCCGAAAAAAAGGCAGACAAGCCACATTTAACCCCTTTTGGGAGAACCATACAAGAGGAACTGTCGAATCCGAAGCCTGCCTCGGCTTGGTGCGCGGAGAAGAGACGCTGCATCATGCCGGCGCATGGCGTATACGACGTCTCGAAATAAAAAAAATAACTACCTGATATTGAATGAAATAAAACCTGGCATTCAAATTGCTAGAGGAGGGATGAGGGCAGTTCCTGCTCTCACCCCTCCTCCAATTTACGGGCGCCTGGTGCGCCCGCTTTTTTTATTAGCCTTTTCTCTTGAAATTGCCGTCGTCGGCCAGGAGAATGATCCCGGGAATGACGAAAGTCGTGCATAAGAAAATGACGTACCAGTATTGAGCTTCCATTTCAATTCTCCCTCGTATCAGGTTTGCTTTCACAAGCCGGAGCGACGCTTGATGCGCGATCCATGCCAATAACCACCATAATAGTATGGCTATTTGGACAGAACGACCCCGAATCCGAGCCATGCCCCGCACAAAAGCCTTACTTATATTATGGTTAAACGAGTATGCGCCAGGAGGAAATTTAAATCAAGAGGCTGCCAGGGAATCCTGCAGCTTTTCCTTCAGAAACTCTTTCACCCAGTGTTCCGTCCTGGCGCTCGAAAAACGTCCCAGTTCCTCACCGTCTCTGAAGAGGATCACGGTAGGAAAGCCGCGCAACCGGTAACGACCCGCAAGCTTCATGTTGTCCCCTTCATCCACCTCGATCTTGGCAAGGCGAACCGCCCCCGAGAAGCCCGTCACGACGCGCTCCAGAACGGGAGTCAGCGCCTTGCAGGGCGGACACCAGTCCGCCCAGAAATCGACCATCACCGGGCAGGCGCGGGATGCCTCCAGCACTTCCCGCTCGAAATCGTGAAGCATCACGTCAAAAATGATTTTCATGCCTGAACCCGGATATCCGCAGCCGCTCCGGCATTGCGCCTGGTTCGCTCTATGAAGGCGACGAACCGCGCAGCCCAGTAGCATCCGCCTATGCTGCGCTGATGGGTGAATTGGGCGAGCAGATTGTTCACCACGATGCCGTCATGGGATCCGTCGATGCCATGCCCTCTCGCCACGCGATACGCATACTTTGCATCTTCCGGCAGGTTGTCGAGACTGGAATAATGGAATTCGTGCGCCTTCTGGCCGCAGGATCGCGCAACCGGGCATGGCCAGAGGTGGCTTTCATTTTCCACGAGATGGACAAATCCGCGTCCGACAGGCTTTTCGTGCATCACGACATCCCCCGGAATGACCCCGACCATTTCGAAGGTTTCCCCCTTGTGAGTGATCGTTCTGGCAAGGTACATGAGGCCGCCACACTCCGCATAGACCGGCATGCCGGATTCGATTCTGTTCCTGATCTCCTGGCGCAACAACACATTGGCCTCAAGCTCTTTTGCGAACAACTCCGGGAAACCACCGCCTATGAAAAGCGCATCGACTTCGGGGAGCCGCACATCCTTCAGCGTATCGAACACGGCAAGCTCGGCGCCCGCAGCCTCCAATGCCTCGATGTCGTCGACATAATAGAAGCCGAAAGCCTTGTCCCTCGCGATGCCGATCCTGACCTTTTCCCTGACGGGAAGCGGAGAAACGTCGCGGGAATACGCGCTTGCCAGTGCGGGCTTGTCGGCAAGACGCAGCAGGCGATCGAGATCGACCTGCTGCGCGATCGACTCGCCGATTTTCCGGATGCGCTCTCCCGACTCCCCGGATTCGTTGCTCGGCATCAGCCCGAGATGACGCTCGACGATTTCGAGGCGTTCGTCGTGATGCACCGCCCCGATCACCGGCACATCGGTATAGTGCTCGATCACGGCGCGAAGCTTGGATTCATGGCGCGCGCCGCCGAGATTGTTGAGTATCACCCCGGCGATCGAAATCTCCGGATCGAATGCCTGGTAGCCGAGAATCAAAGGGGCGATGCCGCGCGTCATGCCGCGCGCATCGATCACCAGCACCACCGGAAGGTCGAGAAGCTTGGCAAGCGCCGCATTGCTGTTGCTGCCGTCCAAAGCGAGGCCGTCATACAGCCCCTTGTTTCCTTCGACGATCCCGACATCCGATCCTTCGCCATGGCGCTGGAAGGTCGAGACCACCTCGTCGGAATTCATCAGGTAAAGATCGAGATTGCGGCAGGCACGCCCGCTCGCCTCGGAAAGCCACATCGGGTCGATGTAGTCCGGCCCCTTCTTGAAAGGCTGGACAGCGAACCCCTGCTGTCTCAATGCTGCGCAGAGGCCAATGCTGATCGTGGTCTTGCCTGAAGACTTGTGGGCGGCAGAAACCAGGATTCGCTTCATTTCAGTCCGCAGCATCCCTGGGCAGGAAGTTGAGCGCCCTCACCCCTATCGCCGTGATCAGGAAAGCGACTCCGAGCCCGCCGCATCCCAGCAGGATTTCAGGCAAGCTGGGCGCGTAATGGGCGATCTGCCCATCCCCGAAGCTGCTTGTCACCTCGTACCCCGGGAAAATGGACAGCGGGAATGCCTGGCCGCCGACAATGAAGACGTAAAGCAGGCTGAAGCTCCCCAGAATCACGAGAATCGATGCCGCAAGGACGTGCCGGCTCCCGCCCATTCCCGGAAAATAGATGAGGAACAGCGGAATCAGGCTTCCCACGAACAGATAGCCGCCCCAGAAAAGCATGGGATAAATTCCCCCGTCCACCAGAATGAAGTGCTCGAATGCGGACTGTCTGGCGAAATAGAGGTTGGTCATGTGATAGGCCGTGACCAGATAAATCACGCTGATGACGAAAAGGCCGAGCAGATTCTTCAGCCGCTTGAGGATTGCAGGATGAAGCTGCATTTCGTTCCAGCCGTACATCGCCGCCTGCACGATCAGGAATACCGCCAGCCCCCATGCAAAGGACATCACGATGAACATCGGCGGCAGCAGCGCAGTGCCGTAAGCCTGTCTCGCAACGAGGAACGCGAAGATCATGCCCGTTCCCGTGGTGAGGATGATGCGCCAGGCGAACACGAGCAGCCCTGCCGGCTTGGACCAGGAATTCATGCGCTTTTCCATCAGGGTCCAGAGATAAATGCCGACAAAGGCGAAGAGCCCGGAATAGAGAAAGACGTTCCAGGCAAACACCGACTTCAGGTTGAATTGCGTGGCGGCGACGATGACCCGCTCGGGGCGCCCCAAGTCCAGCATGAGCACGGTGAGGCCGCCTGCGAGCAGGGCAATCGAAAGCAGCCCCGCAAGCGGCGCGCGCGCCTTGTAAGGCGCCTGGCCGAAAACCGACCCGATCGAGGCGACGTTGAGCACGCCGGAAGCCGAAACGATCATGAAAATGGCGAAGACATGCGGCATTCCCCACACGACCTGGTTGTTCATGCCCGTCACGATATGGCCGTATTCCTCCATGTAATGGGCAGCGGCCAGACCTGCAGCGACGATAAGCAGGCCCAGGGCCACCAGCAGGTAGAAATTGCGACTGTCGCGTCTGTTTTTCAGCAATGCATCCATCACAAACCCTCGTAGTGAAGCCCGGGATTGAGCCCCAGATCGGCCCGGATCTGGGTCGATGCGACCGTCCTGATGCGCTTGGAAATCTCGCTGTCCGGATCGTTGAGATTGCCGAACAGGATCGCCTTATGTCCCGCCTTGGAGCAGGCTTCAGCGCACGCGGTGTTGTTCTCGCCTCGGTCGATGCGCTGGACGCAAAGCGTGCAGCTCTCCACCGTGCCCTTGCCGCGCGGCACATCCGGCTTCTGGTCGTGGAGCGGTTCATGCACGAATGAGCGCGCCTTGTAGGGGCAGGCCATCATGCAGTAGCGGCATCCTATGCAAAGATGCCTGTCGACGAGCACGATGCCGTCCGCCCGCCGGAAGGAAGCCCCAGTCGGACAGACGTCGACGCAGGGGGGCTCCTCGCAATGCTGGCACATCATCGGAAGGGATGTCGCCTTCCCGGTTCTCATGTCCTTCAGCTCGACCTTGCGGATCCACTGTTCGTCGGTCGGACGGGTTCCTCCCGGAAGCCCGTTCTCCTTGTTGCAGGCCTTGACGCAGTCGTCGCATCCTGATTCGCACTGGCTGGTGTCGATCAGCATGCCCCACCGCACCGCGCTCGATGCAGGCTCGTTGAGCGAACGGCCGTGCGCCAGATCGTAAAGCAGCATGCCAGGGGCGATTGCGAGCCCTGCAAGCATCGCAGAACCCTTCAGAAACTGGCGCCTGTCCAACTCCTCGCTCATTTCGCAATCTCCGTGAGAGTTTCACTGACGGTTTCGGGCCGGCTGGAATGACATTCGAAACAGTCTATCTTGACCGCGGCATACGCATGGCATCCCTGGCAGAAATTCCTGTCGGTGCCGAGCACGCTGTTGTTCACCCGGCTCGCATGGCAATTCACGCATTTTTCGAGGCTGTACCTTCCCCTGACCCCCTGATGAACCGTGATGGTCCTCTGGTGCATGAGCAGATCGCCATGGTTGAGCTTCATGAACTTGGGGTCGTTGACGCAATGCCCGCCCTTGCCGACATCCAGATGCGGCACGGTCACATCCGCAAAGGCCGCGCCTGAAGCCAGAAGCGCCAGGGCGAAGAGAGCCGACTGAATCCGCTTCATGCTACTCGCCCAACCCCATCTGGATGTAGCCGGTCGGACAGACGTCGGAGCAGATATGGCAGCCGATGCACTTGTTGTAGTCGGTATCGACATAACGCCCCGTCGTGGACTGGTTCTTCTTCACCTTGAAAACGGCGGTCTGCGGGCAGTAGACGACGCAGTTGTCGCATTCGAAGCAAAGCCCGCAGCTCATGCAGCGCTTGGCCTCATTGACCGCCTGATCTTCCGCAAGCGCTTCGATGCGTTCCTCGAAGTTGCCGAGCGCGGACTCGCGATCCAATGTAATGATTTTCCGCTTGTAGCGCGGCGTAAAGGTGAAATGCCCGAGAAACATGTCATCATGAGGGATGACGTAGCGCCCCGAGCGATTGTCGTAATTGTGCACGGCGACAGGCATCGAATCCGTGCCGCGGATCGGTTCGTGCACTTCCTCCACGTTCAGCCCCTTCTCGACCATCTTGCGCATCAGGTCGAAAGTATGCACGTCGATCTTGGGGCGCTTCTCAAGCTCTTCCCCTTGCAGGAACCGGTCTATGCCTTCTGCGGCAATCGAGCCGTGACCGATGGCCGTAGTCAGAAGGTGGGGACGGATCACGTCGCCTCCTGCAAATACGCCGACCTTTCCCTGAACCTGATAGTTGCGGTCGGTGGTGATCGCTCCTCTGCCGTTGTCGAATTCTTCCAGCCCGGAGAAATCGACCGCCTGGCCGATGGCCGACACGATGAGGTCCGCCTCGATGTCGCGCTCGGAACCTTCGCGCTTATTGATTTCGAGCTTGCCACCCACCATTTTTGCCTCGCATTCGGCGACACGCAAGGCCGTGGCCCGTCCGCCTGCATCCTTGACCACCCCGACCGGGACAAGCCCCCCCAAGATCGCAATGCCTTCGGCAAGCGCCTGCTCGATTTCATGCTTGTTGGCCTGCATCTTGTCGATGGGGAAAATCGAAGTGAGCGTGACTTCCGCGCCCTGCTTGGCGGAAATGCCCGCGACATCATGCGCCATCTGTCCTGCGATTGCTCTTTCCAGATCGGTGGGCTGGGCATTCTCGATATGCCCCAGACGCCTTGCCACAGTCGCAACGTCGATGGAAGTATCCCCGCCGCCCACGACCACCACGCGCTTTCCGACATAACGCAATCTGCCGTCGTTGAACGCGGAAAGGAAGGCGGTTGCAGTCACGACGTTCGGGGCATCCGAGTCCGGGGTGGGGAGCGCCCTGCCCGCCTGCGCCCCCATGCCGAGGAAAACCGCATCGAATTCGCTGCGGATCTGCTCCAGCGTGACATCCTTGCCGATCCTGCAATTCATGCGCGCCTTGACGCCGAGATCGAGAATGCGCTGGATTTCGGCATCGAGCACATCGCGCGGCGTGCGAAAGCCCGGAATGCCGTAGCGCATCATGCCGCCCAGAAGTTCATGGTCGTCGAATATGGTAACGTCGTGCCCCTTCAGGGCGAGCTGATAGGCGCAGGAAAGCCCTCCCGGTCCGCCGCCGATGATCGCCACTTTCTTGCCGGTCGAAATCTCGGGCTTCGCGTATTTGAGATTGTTGGCGATCGCATACTCGCCGAGGAAGTGTTCGACCGAATTGATGCCGACATGGTCCTCCACCTCGTTCCTGTTGCAGCCGGTTTCGCAGGGCGCAGGGCAGACCCTGCCCATCACCGAAGGGAAGGGATTGGCTTCGGTCAGCCTTCTCCATGCGTATTCCTGCCATTGCATGCCTGCCGGCGGCTTTTCCGTGCCCCTCACGATCTGCAGATAGCTCCGGATGTCTTCGCCGGCCGGGCAACTTCCCTGGCAGGGCGGAGTCGACTGGATATAGGTCGGGCACTTGTAGGAATAGCTTGCCTGGAATATCTGGTCACGCCAGGAGTGAACCTTGTGGTCACCGTCCTTGTAGCGTCGGAAAGTGAGCTTCGCATCTTCCATGGTTTCTGACATTTCCTGCCTCCGATATATTTTAGGTAAGGGTTCTATTCTTTGCCGCCGAGCCTGATCGCGTTGCTCACGAGCTGGTGCACGCCGCCCACCATGCGCATGTTGAACCCGTAATAGGGCAGCACCTTGCTGAATTGCGTCTTGCAGATGGCACAGATGGTCGCCATGAAATTGACACCATCCCTGTCTGCCACTTCTTTCAGGGCCTCCATGCGGGGCAATGCGCCTTTCACCCTGAGATCCATCAGATCGTCAGTCAGCAGGCCGCCCCCGCCTCCGCAGCAGAAGGTCTTCTCGCGGGTGGTGGCGTCGGACATGTCGACGAAATGGTTGGCTGCCGCCCTGATGATGCTGCGCGGAATCTCGAACTGGCCGCCGGCCATCTCGCCCATGCGCGAGCCCCTCGCCACGTTGCACGAATCGTGAAAGGTGACGATGAGGTTGTCGTTGGCTTCGGGATCCAGCGTGATGGCCTGCCTCTCGATGAGGTCCCAGGTCAGCTCGCAGATGTGTGTGGGCTGCCTGTACCGCTGGTCCAGTTGCTTCTGCAGCTGAAGCGCGAACTTGTCTTCCGCCCCGTCCCCTATTCCGGTGAGAGTATTCCAGAAGCTGTATGCGACGCGCCAGGCATGGCCGCATTCCCCGACCACTATACGCTTGACGCCGAGTTCCAGTGCCGCCTGGCGAATGCGCAGGGCAATCTTCCTCATCTGCTCGTAGTTGCCGATGAAAAGGCCGAAATTGCCCGCTTCAGAAGACATCGAGGAAAGCGTCCAGGAGATGCCTGCCGCGTGGAAAACCTTCGCATAGCCTATCAGGCTGTCGATATGGGGTTCCGCGAAAAAGTCGGCGGATGGCGTGATGAGCAGCACTTCCGCGCCCTTGACGTCGAGCGGGAAGCGCACGTCTATCCCGGTATCTTCCTTGACATCCTCTTCCAGCCCTTCCAGAGTATCTTCGAGGGCAGGTCCGGGAAGGCCGAGGTTGTTGCCTATGGTATTGACCTTGCCAATGATCTCGTTCGAATATTTCTGGCCGTATCCCACCGAATCGAGGATTTCCCTCGCTGCCATGGTGATCTCGGCAGTGTCAATTCCGTAAGGGCAGAACACCGAGCAGCGGCGGCATTCCGAGCACTGGTGGTAATAGGAATACCACTCGTCCAGCACTTCTTTCGTCAATTCCCTGGCGCCGACCAGCTTGGGAAAGAGCTTTCCTGGAAGGGTGAAATAGCGCCTGTAGACGCTGCGCATCAGATCCTGTCTCGCGACAGGCATGTTCTTGGGATCCTGCGTGCCAATGAAGTAATGGCATTTGTCGGAGCAGGCTCCGCAGTGGACGCAGGCATCGAGATAGACTTTCAGCGAGCGGTACTTCTTGAGCAGGTCGCCCATCTTGGCGATCGCGCGGTCCTTCCAGTCCTCGACGAGTTCTCCCGGAAAGCCGAGCGCCTCCTGGATCTTGTCGTTCGCGACGAAAGGCTTCAATCCTTCCATGGCACCCGGCTTGATGGCCGGGATGATCGGGATGACCCGATAGGGCGGTGCCGTAATCTCAGTAGCCATTAGCTTTCGGACTCCAGTTTTGCAGCCCAGGGCGAGAGATGGCGATGCTCCCTGGGGTTGTCAGGCTGATTTCTCGAAGGCGAGAAAAACACGCCCGGAGCATGCAGCAGTTTGCTGAAGGGAAATATGATCATCAGGCTCGCGACCAGCGAAAGGTGAAGATACAGCAGCGGGCTCGCCGGCAGCGGCTGCGGGTCGAAATGCTCAAGTCCGAGAAAGAATGCCTTGACCCCGATGATGTCGGTATGATCCAGAAACTTCATGGAAAGTCCGGATATTGCAATCATGAGCAGAAGCGCCAGCATGAGATGGTCCGAAGGCGTGGAAATGTAGCGTATCCTGTCGACCAGAAAGCGCCTTCCCCAGAGCCCGGCAAGACCGATCGCCATCACAAACCCGGCGTAAATCCCGAATGGCTGGACCAGATCCACCCAGGACCAGACCGGCTGGGTGAAATAACGCAGATGGCGCATCAGCACCAGCGCAAGCCCGCCGTGGAAAAGCATGGCGAACCCCCAGGTCCACAGGCTGCCCTTGAAGAGACTCTCGAAAAGCAGAACCTCCCGGGTCATGCGCAGCGCCACTCCGCCGCCGGTAGTCGGGGCAGGCGTCGTCGGAATCTTGAGCGGCGCGGGGGTGCGCAGGTAATCGCTTATCCTGTAGACAAGGCCGCCTGCCAGAATCAGGAAGGCGGCATAGAACAGCGCTGCGAAAATCATGCTCACCGTCTCAGATGCAACCTGTCGGCTTGGGCAGTCCAGCCACCTTGCAAGCCTGCTTGCCTGGGCCGTAGGGGAACAGCTCGTAAAGATACTGGCTGTTGCCTTTCTCGGGTCCGAGCTTCTTGCCGATCGCCTTCGTCAGTACGCGAACTGCCGGCGCAATCTGGAACTCGTCGTAGTATTTGCGCAGAAAATCGAT
>JAJZQY010000031.1 GCA_021806605.1 Pseudomonadota bacterium | reverse complement strand
CGTCATGAACGAAATGGCCTTTCCGGTGATGGATCTGCTTTTCCACGGATGCCCCGGGCTGGCTTGCCGATTCCTCAACGCCTATCTCGAAAGGACGGGGGATTACGGCGGCATCAAGGGGTTCCGCTTCCATCTTTCCTGCCGCGCCGTAGTGCGCGCCATGGTCGATGCCATGAAAGGAGAAGAGTCTTCATGCAGAAGACACCTTGCCCTCGCAGCCGAAATCTTGTCTAAGCGCCGTCCGTTCCTGATCGTCACCCATGGCCTGCCGGGATCAGGGAAAACCACCTGGGCTCAGGCTGCCCTTGAAAGACTGGGCGCGATAAGGATCCGTTCGGATGTGGAAAGAAAGCGCCTCGCAGGGCTTCCCTCCGAAGCGCGCAGCCATTTCGGAATCGCTTCCGGAATTTATTCGGCAGAAGCCTCCAGGGCGACCTACTCGCGTCTTCTCGATCTTGCGCGGGAAGTGCTGTCTTCGGGCTTTCCCGTCATTGTCGATGCCGCTTTCCTGATATCCGGAGAAAGACGGCGATTCAGGGATCTCGCGCAAAATCTTTCTGTCCCCTTCGTCATCGCATCCTTGACGCCCCCCCGGTCAAGCCTGGAAGAGCGCATCCTTGCACGCAGGAACGATGCATCGGAAGCCGACCTTGCGGTACTGGACGCCCTGGAAGCATCGAGCGAGCCGCTTCGGCCCGAGGAATGCGACCGCGCCGTGCAGTTTTCCTGCATGCGGGATGAGAAGACCTGGGAGAGGCTGGCGCAATGCCTGGGATTGAAACAGGCTCCCGGCAGACCGGGTCACCGGGCATGAACCGAGCGCGCTTTTTTCACCGCCTCACCGAGATCGACGACGCTCATGGCGTAGTAGTAGCTCCTGTTATATTGCGCGATGGCGAAGAAATTGTCCGTTCCCAGCCAGTATTGGGCAGGCCGATCTCCGTTCTGGAGATCTATGAGTCCGAAATCGAGTTCCGGCGTATCGGTGCCGGGGCGAATGCCCAATGACTCCAGCTTCTTCAGGCTGAATCTCGCCGACATGTCGCCTGCAAGGGATTTCCATCCCGCGTTGCCGGAACCAACCGATGCCGGATAGACCAGCCCCTCCCCCTTGCGCCAGCCGTGCATGGCGAGGAAATTGGCGACGCTGCCTATGGCATCCACCGGCGAGCGCTCGAGATCGATTTTCCCGTCGCCGTCGAAATCGACCCCATATTTCATGATGCTGCCCGGCATGAACTGGGGCATGCCGATCGCGCCGGCATAGGAACCGTAAAGCGAAAGCGGATCGACCCCGGCCTGTCTTGCGAAAACGAGCGCATTCTCGAGCTCGCTCCTGAAAAAAGCCATCCTGGCTGCCCGGTTCGATGTTTCGGGATAATCGAATGCCAGAGTCGACAAGGCATCGAGCACCCTGAAAGATCCGGTATGCCTGCCGTAAAGCGTCTCCACGCCGATGATGGCGACGATGATTTCCGGAGGAACGTCGTATTTGGCGCTGGCCCTGGATAATGCAGCTCGGTACTTGTTCCAGTAGATGACCCCGTCCTCGATCCTGATCCGGTTGACGAAAAGGGATCGGTAGGCATGCCAGTCCTTGGGTTTGGCGGAAGGCGCAGGGGATGCCAGACGCACCACGGCTTCGACACGGTCGATTTTGGCGAACAGATTCTCCAGTTCCGCCCTGTCGAAACCATGCGCCTCGACCATCCGACCGATGAATGCGTCGATTTCCCTTTCGTGCCCGATACCCTGGGCTTCGAGCAGGACGGGAAACAGCGCCAGGAAAAGAAGGAAAAAAAATTTCATCCGCGTATTGTAATCCTGAACATGTCGGCCAAGTCGGAAAATATCCTACCCCGATCGACTGTTTGAGTGCTAACATTAATACCATACCATAGATAAGGTCTTTGGATGCCAAAACCGGAACTGGCAATGACGCCCCTGCAGATGCTGCACTTCCCCGAGGGCGAAGCGCAGTTCCGCATGATTTTCGAGCAGAGTCCGATGGGCATTTCCATCGTGGGAAGGGACATGCATCTTTTGAGGGTGAATCCCGCCTTTTGCGCCCTGCTGGGCTATTCCGAGCAGGAATTATTGCGCCTCTTCTTCGTTGACCTATTCCGCCACGAGGACCGGGATGAAATCCTGCCGCTTTACTCGCGCCTGCAGCGCGAGGAATCTTCCAGCTTCAAAGCGGAGAAACGCTATCTCCGCAAGGACGGCACGACGATCTGGGCCAGGCTGGCCGTATCCCTCCTGCGCAATCCTCCCGATGCGCCCCAATCCTGCATCGTCTTCAGCGAAAACATCCTGAACGAGAAGCTGGCCGAAGAAAAACGCAAGGCGCATGCACGGGTGCAACGCAATACCCTGATCAGGGAAGTCAATCACCGCATCAAGAACAATATCCAGAGCGTGATCGGCCTGCTGAGATACCAGATACGGCACAACCCGGAATTGGAAAAACCGCTGCAGCAGGCCATCGACAGGCTGCACACCATTGCCGTGGTGCACGGAATGCAGGGCATCTCCCGCCTGGGAAAGAGTTCGCTCGTCAAGATGGTGAGCCAGATCTGCGAGGCTGCCCAGGCCACCAGCCTTTCCCGTCTGATGCTGCAGATCCAGATTCCCGAGGATGTCGTCGTCGTGGACGGGGAAAGCGTGCCCACCGCATTGATCATCAACGAGCTTGTCACCAACGCCATCAAGCATGGCAATTCCGGCCAGTCTCCCGTCAGGGTGACCGTGGCGGGCGGCAAGGAGGCTTCCATCATCCGGATCGAAAATGCCGCTTCGGGATTGGATGCCTTCAACATGGAGAGCGGAAACAGCGCCGGAGCCGGCCTGAATCTCGTGAAAGCCCTGCTCCCGCCCGCTGGAGCTTCCCTGACCTTCAAGCCTGGTCATGGAGAAATTACTGCGGAACTGCGCCTCGCCCCTCCCGTCACAGGATAGCCATGCAAAAGCACATTCTGATCGCTGAAGACGACCGCATCATCCTGCTCACGCTCTCCGAAGGCTTTTCCAGCGCGGGATACCGGGTCACCGTAGCGCAAAACGGCGCAATTGCCTGGCAATCCGTGCAGAACGAAGTGCCAGACCTGATCCTGCTCGACATCAGCATGCCCCTCATGAACGGCCTCGCCCTGGCAAGGAAAGTGCGGGAGATATCCGATGTCCCGATCCTTTTCCTGACCGCCTACTCGGACGAGGAACAGGTGGAGCGCGCGGTCTCCATAGGGGGCTACGGCTATCTGGTGAAGCCTCTGGAAGTCCACCAGATCATTCCGAGCGTGGAACTCGCCCTCGCCAGAAGCGATGAATTTCGCAGCCTGCGCAACGAAAAATCCCAACTTCAGGCGGCGATGCAGCACTCCCGCGACATCAGCGTCGCCATCGGCATACTGAGGGAGCGGCACGGCATGACCGAGAACGAGGCCTTCGCGGCCATGCGCCGTCAGGCGCGCAGCCTGAGAAGAAAAATGGACAGCGTCGCCTCGGAGATCATAGGCGGATCTCTGGAAACATGACAGTTTCATGACCGGCATTTATGCCGGTTTGACAACTCATAGATTGGCTCTTAGAATTTCTCTATCCAACCCAGACCCCGTTGGATGCTGTCGTGGCATGCGCACATGGCTCGCGGGGTTGTCCGTTTCCCCCGGCCTGCGCAATGCATATAAAAAGGATTCCAGGGGGGAAGCATGCGCAACATCACCTTGTTCGAGAATGGGGAACACAAGTTCATCCTGCTCAACGAGAGCGAGCCCGGGGAAGAGGACGGAATCCGGTCCAACCAGTACCTGATTCTGCACGGGAGATCGGGCGTCCTGGTGGATCCGGGAGGATTCGGCGTGATGCCGCGCGTTCTTGCCGAGATGCTGCGCCATATCGGGCCAGCAGAACTGAAAGGCATCGTGCTTTCCCATCAGGACCCGGATATCGTCGGCGGCATATCCACCTGGCTTGAACTCACTACCGCGCCGGTTTTTGTTTCGAAGATCTGGATGCGCTTCCTGCCGCATTACGGCATCAGGGACATGAACCGGTTCAGGGGGCTGCCGGACGAAGGAACGCGCTGCAGCATCGACCGGGGATTCGAACTGGATCTTCTGCCCGCCCATTTCCTGCACTCCGAAGGCCAGATCAACGTCTACGATCCGGCATCGAAGATTCTCTTCACCGGCGACATCGGCGCTGCGACGCTGCCCGATGGCCGGGATGCGCCATTCGTCGACGACTTCGAGTCCCATCTCCCCTACATCGAACCCTTCCACAAGCGCTACATGTGCTCCAACAAAGCCGCCAGGCTCTGGGTGGATGCCGTATCGAAGCTCGACATCGACATGATCGCTCCCCAGCATGGCGCGATCTATCGAGGAAAATCGGTTCATGATTTCCTGAATTGGTTCCGCGAACTCCGGTGCGGGATCGATCTGATGAAAGGCAGCGGCATTTTCGAAGCGGAGGCAAGCCTGTGAATCCGATTCCTTCCCTCACCCCCGTCAACATCGAGGAAATGCGCCAGCAGGTCGTGCAGAAATTCGCGGCCCTGTTCGAGAGCCAGACCCTCACCAGTCATTTTTCCAACAATATCGGCGAACTGGTGCACAACATCCATGCCGAGATCGAGTCTGACCTGAAGCAGAGCATGCGTGAAGTGGAGAACAGCAATCTTGCCGAATCCGAAAAGAATGCGATTTCATCCGGCCTGCAAAACGCGGTCACGCGCTGCTCCAGGCTCAACCAGACACTGGATCTTCTGATCGGGGAACGGGACAGGCAATGGCTTTCAAACGGGCGCCACCTGCAGCAGATCATGCTCGAATTCCACAAGACCACCGAAGAACTGGTCGGCACCCTGATCGAAAAGGACCTGCTGGAGCGCCAGAGTCAGGTGCTCGAAAGCATCATCCTGTCCCACGAAAAAGTTTCGCAGTGGAAGGCGTTCGTCCAGGAAATCCTGACCGGCTTCCGTTCCATATTTCCGTTCAACTTCTTCTTCATCGCGTTCTCCGAAGAGCACGGCCTTTCCCTCTTCATTTACTACCTCGGCGATTGTTCGGAAGAAATCAAATCCTCGGTCAGGAAGAAGTTGTCCAAGGAGATGATCAGCAAGCTCGGCCTGCCTGTCGATGCCCCGCTCGACATCGAGGAATTCCAGATTCCCGTGCCGGAGAAGCTTGACGGCGTCGACGAGATCGAGATGATCGCAGTTTCCGTTTCGACTCCCGAACTGGAAACGCTCAACCTCGCGGGCCTGCTCGGGGTCGCCTACGGCTCGGTGCAGAAGCTGAGCCCTCAGGAAGCGAGCGTGATCCGCTCCATTCTGGCGGTGATGGTGATGGTGGTCGGTTCGAGCAAGGTGCTGAGCAAAACGCTCGCGGAGCTCGAATACTATTCCACCCACGATCCGCTCACCGGACTCCACAATCGCCGCTACTTCAACGAAATGCTGGAATACGAGATCGGCAGGTCGGAGCGGCACAATCACGAATTCTCGATCCTGATGCTGGATCTCGACGATTTCAAGGACGTCAACGACACCTACGGCCACCCCTGCGGCGATGCGGTGCTGAAGATGGTCGCGGAAGCGATGAACGCCTTCGTGCGCAAGGGAGATCTCGTGACCCGCATCGGCGGAGACGAATTCGCGATCGTCCTGACCGAAACAGGCAAGGACAACGCGCTCATCGTCGCGGAGAAACTCAGGACGGCATTGCGCAAAATGGCCTTCGAAGGCACGGACGGCAAGCAGTTCCATGTCACGACCTCGATCGGGCTCATGACCTTTCCCCTCGACGCGAAAAACGCCTCCGACCTGATGACCGGCGTCGATCTGGGGCTGTACCGCGCCAAGGAACTGGGCAAGGACGGAGTATGCGTGCTCGATTCGATCGAGGATCATATCCAGGCGAACCGGGGAACGCGCAATTACGCCGAAACGCTCAGAGATGCGCTGAAGCAGGACCGCGTCATTCCCTATTACCAGCCCATCATCGACTGCAGAACGGGACAGGTTTTTGCCTACGAGACACTGGCACGGCTGATCCAGGAAAGTGGGGAAACCATCTCAGCGGGAATGTTCATCGAAACGATAGAGCGCTACGGCCTGGGGCGCGAACTGGACCGCGCCATCATCAACAAGGCGCTTGGCGCGATGAAGGCGAGGATTTCCAGCGGAAACGATTCATCCCGACTCTTCATCAACCTTTCCGCCCAGGAAATCCAGGGCAGAGGCGTGCTCGGATTCGCGGAGCAGCTTTGCGGCGAATTGAACATTCCTCCGCAAGTCGTCGTATTCGAGATTCTCGAGCGCGACGCCATAGGCGACATGACGCACATGCGGAAATTCCTGTCCGATCTCAGGAAAAAGGGATTCTCCTTCGCGCTGGACGACTTCGGAAGCGGGTATAATTCGTTCCATTACCTGAGGGAACTGCATTTCGACTACGTCAAACTCGACGGCGCCTTCGTGCGCAACATCTTCAACTCCAAGGTCGATTACACCCTGGTGCACAATCTGATCAGGCTCTGCCAGGGACTGGACATCCTGACGGTCGCCGAATTCGTAGAATCGGAAGAAGTGCTCAACGAACTGAAGAAAATGGGCGTGGATTATGCGCAGGGTTATCACCTGGGCATGCCGCTGCCGGAAATGAAATGAGGAAAAAACCATGACAAACAACCAGCCAGTCACCCAACGCGAGACCGAATACGGCGAATCCATGGCGCTGGTCTCGAAAACGGACCTGAAGGGGATCATCACCTACGTGAACGATGCCTTCGTGAAAATCAGCGGATTTTCGCGCGAAGAACTGATCGGGAAAAACCACAACATGGTGCGCCATCCCGACATGCCTTCCTGGGCGTTCGAGGATCTCTGGAAAACGGTCAAGGGCGGCCACCCCTGGCGGGGAATCGTCAAGAACCGCTGCAAGAGCGGCGACCATTACTGGGTGCGCGCCACGGTCTCCCCGATCACCCATGAGGGCCAGGTCACCGGCTACCTTTCGCTGAAAAAGAAACCCTCCCGGCAGGAAATCTCGGAAGCCGAGGCGCTTTACAGGAGCGGCAAGCCTCCCAGAAAGCGGCATTCGATCGTGCAGTGGTTCGGCAATCTTTCCCTGCAGCTCAAGATCCAGCCCATCCTGCTGATCGTCCTGGTCGCCGCAACTTTTGCGGTCTACTTCCAGATGAGATCGGCCATCCTGGAGAACGTGCAGAAAAGGGCCGAATCGACCGCGATGCAGGTGATCGATTCGGCCAACATGCTGATGGTCACGGGCATGATATCCGAACCCGACAACCGCAGGCTGATGATCAAGAAAGTCATCGAGGGGCAGCATCTCAGGTCGCTGAGGCTGATGCGCACCGAGCAGGTCGTCAAGCAATTCGGACCGGGACTTCCCGAAGAGCACCTCGACGATCCCCTGGTCAGAAAAACCATCGAGGATTCCGTCAAGGCAGGCCGATCCATTCCGCACTTCTCGCTCGACCATGTCGGCGGCAAGCCCGTCTTCAGGGCAATCACTCCCTATATCGAATCGCATGATTTCCACGGCACTGACTGCCTTACCTGCCATCAGGTCGCGGTCGGAAGCTCCAACGGCGCATCCGACATCACCATCGATCTCTCGGCGGAATTCAGGCACCTCGACGTCATCATCGCCTACCTCGCCGCAGGGCAGCTGGCGCTCCAGATTTTCCTGTATTTCTTCCTGGGATGGATCGCGAAGCATTTCGTCGCAGGTCCCATCGAGGAGGTCAAGCATCATCTGATGGAACTCGTCGACGGCGACTTCTCGAGGCAGGTCGACATCTCGAAGCGGGACGAAGCCGGCGAGCTGTTCTGCGCCCTGCAGTCGACGAAAGTGCTGATGGGAGCCATGATTGACCAGATAAGCTCCGTATCCATTGAAATGGAACACCGTGCGGAGCACCTGTCGGAAGCCGTATCGCAGGCAAGCCAGGCAGCTCATGCGCAGTCCGAGGCTTCCCACAACATGGCCGCCGGCATGGAGGAAATTTCCGTCAGCATCGACCATGTTTCCGACAACGCCGACGAAGTGAGGGGCATATCGGTCGAATCGAGCGCAATCGCCTCGAAGGGCGGGGAAACCGTGAAGCAGGTAGTGTCGGACATGTCCTCGATCGGCACCGAAGTCCAGGCCGCAGCCAATGCCATCAAATCGTTGGGCGAACGCACGGAAGAAATCCACGGCATCATTCAGGTGATCCGGGATATCGCCGACCAGACCAACCTGCTCGCCCTGAATGCGGCGATCGAGGCTGCCAGGGCGGGGGAACAGGGCAGAGGATTCGCGGTCGTGGCGGACGAAGTCAGGAAGCTCGCCGAAAAGACCAGTCATTCCACGCAGGAAATCACGGTAACCATAGGCGGAATCAACGCGGGCACGCTGGATGCGATCCGCATGATCGAAGCGGCCGTCGAAAAGGTGAAGCACGGAGAAGCGCTGGCAGGCGCGGCAGGGGAAGCCATCCTCGAAATCGGCAGCGGCGCCGAAAAGGTGAAGACCGGCGTCGACGACATCTCCAACTCGATCAGGGAACAGAGCATCGCCAGCCGCGAAGTGGCGGCCAATGTCGAAAAAATTGCGCAGATGTCGGAAGAAAACAGCCACTCCATCGCCCAGGTCGACGAGACGGCCAGAATGCTTAAGGCGCTGTCCATCTCGCTGGAAGACATGGTCCGGAATTTCAGGATGTAGGTATCCCGGGCATTGCACAAGAATCGTTCAGGGGCTCGCCAGGGTCCCGACGACCTTGAAAATCTCGAACAGGACGACGCCGATTGCGGCCGCCACCGCGGCCGCAACAATATAAACGGACTTCTTCGACATTCAGAACACCAGCAGTCCGATTATTCCCAGAAGGAGAACGATCCCGAGCCCCAGCACGAGCAGGCTCCCGGGCAATATCTTGGGCAGGAAAGCCACGCCGAGGATTGCGATTCCGATTCCGATTGCCAATTGCCTGAACATACCCTCTCCTTGTTTATTTTTCGTCACGACTCCGGAAGCCTCGCTCGTTTCAATGCGTTTCGAGGGCTATTTTCCCAGGCGCGATCCCACGGCATCGAAGAACCCGGAATAGAATTTTTCGTCTTCAATGGTTTTGCCCCTGACCTTGATGAGCGCCTCCGCATTATTCGACCAGGGCAGGGAAATCGACCCCGCCGCCGGAATGCCGATGCTGGCGGACTGACTGGTCTTTTTCAGTTCGTTGCGGGTTTCGACGGCGCTGGCGAAAACCACCGATCCGGAAGCAACATCGCGGCACACGACGCTAAAATCGATTGTGACATTGGCTTCCTTCTCGGGCTGGAATTCCTTTCTCGCGAAGAATTCTCCCTGCGCTTTGCGCTCGAGAAGATATCCGCGGCCCAAAAGGACGAATTCCGCTGCCGCGCATGCTTTATCTGCCGAAGCCGCGAAATTTCGCTGAAAAGCATGACTCTTGCCGAAGTCTTCCTTGCGGTAGACATCGCTCCCGCCACAGGCTGAAAGGGAAAGCAGCATGGCCGCAAAAAAGAGTCTTTTCATACCCCCCGAAGTCTAGCACAGGAAGACGGGGAATTTCAGTTGTTCGCCCCGGGTCCGTAGCCGTTGTAATAGGTGGTCGGCCCATAGCTGATGGTTCCGGGAGAAGCGTAGGTCACAGGGGGCTGCACAACGACGACCCTGGGAGGCGGCGCCACATATACCGGAGGGGGCGCATAATACACGGGAGGCGGATAATAGAACGGCTGGGCGAGGGCCATTCCGCCCACCAGACCGGCGCCGAAACCCCAGCCCCATCCATCATCCCCCCAGCCGCCTCTCCAGCCTTCGCCGCGCCACCCTCCCCAACCGCCGCGCCACCCGCCGTGCCAGCCTCCCCAACCGCCTCCCCAGCGGCCATCGGCATGGGCTGTGCCTGCCATCGAAATCGTCATCAGCAAGATCGCAAGCAGCTTCTTCATTGTCGTTTCTCCGTCTGGCCTTTGCCATTGGATAGCGGATCGGCCGGAAAGTTCGCCCCTGCGCTCTTGAGCGGCGCCAGAAGATATGAAAGGCCGTTGTGGTCGATCTCCCGCATCAGGGCGAGCAGCCGGCCGATTTCCCCAGCAGGGAACCCGGCTCTGGCGAACCAGTTGAGGTAATGCCCGGGCAGATCGGCGATCGGTCTGCCCTGATATTTGCCATAGGGCATGATTGTGGCAACGAGCAATTCGAGGTCTTTGGGGTTCATCGGGAATACAGGCGAGCCGCTTGAACCGGCTATTTTACCGATTTTGGTGCTGTTTTCCTGCCTGAACCAGCATTGCCCTCAACGCGTCTTCGGTAACCGGACGGCTGAAATAATAGCCCTGAACTTCCGCACAGCCGCAGGCCTCAAGCAGCATTGCCTGCTCCAGGGTTTCGACGCCCTCGGCAATGACGGTGAGTCCGAGGCTCTCTGCAATCGCCAGTATCGCCATCACGATCGCCTCGTTGCTCTTGTCGGACAGGAGATCCCTGATGAAGGACTGGTCAATTTTCAGCTTATCCACCGGGAAATGCTTGAGGTAGGCGAGCGAAGAATATCCCGTGCCGAAATCGTCCAGCGCCAACTCAATGCCCAGCGCCTTCAGTTCATTGAGCACGGAAATGACTTCGGCGCCCTGGAGCAGGGCGATGTTTTCGGTGATTTCAAGCGCAAGGTGCCGTGCCGAAAGTCCGGTCTCATCGAGAATGCGGCCCACCATCGCCGCAAGGTCCGGCTGCCTGAACTGGATCGCCGAAAGATTCACCGCCATCCTGATTTCGGGCAAGCCCTGCAGCTGCCAGCTGCGGTTCGCTTGGCAGGCCCTGCGCAATATCCTTTCTCCGACCGGAATGATCAGGCCGGTCTCCTCCAGCAGCGGGATGAATTCGGCCGGCGAAAGCCAGCCGTTTGCCCGCTTCCATCTCAGCAGGGCTTCTGCTCCGATCATCCTGCCCGTTGCAAGATCGTACTGAGGCTGGTAAGCGAGACTGAATTCATCGTTGTGGACGGCCTGATAGAGCGCGTTCTCGAGTTCGAGCTTCTTGCGCCCGCGCCGCTCCATGCCCAGGCTGTAGAAGCTGATGCCTCCCGTCTCCGGATTCCTCGCATGCTGCAGCGCGGTTTCGGCCTGGGCCAGCAGCGCCTCGGCATCCAGATCTTCGATGGAGAGCATGCTTCCCCCGACCCGGCAGCTGACATACAATTCCTCTTCCGTCATTTTCAGGGGCTGGCGGAACGACTCGACGATCGCATGCCCGCAGCTTTCCGCATCGCCATCCGCTTGCACCATCAGGACGAACAGGTCATCGCTGATCCGGCCCAGCACCTGCGCGCAGGGCAATTCGCAGAGGCGTTCCGAAAACGCACCGAGAAGCCGGGCTTCCCCGGCCACACCCAGTTCCTTGAGCAGCTCCCTGTAATGGCAGAACTCCACCAGCACGAGAAGCCCGCCCTTTCCCAGTTCCGCATCGAGGCGATCCAGGATATCCTGGCGCCGCAACAGGCCCAGCTTTTCACCCGTTCCGTTGATCCGCGCCCGGCTCCTGAGTTCCCGCCTGATTGCCGGCATCAGGCGGCTCAGATTGTGCTTGGAAACATAGTCGCTCGCGCCGAGGCTCATCACTTCCGATGCATCCTCTTCGGAAATTCCGCCCGAGACGATGATGAATGGCACATCCGAGCGATGCTGGCGCACGATGCCCAGAGCCTGCCGCGCATCCAGTTCCGGGAGATCGTTGTCGCACAGGATCAGATCCCAGTCCCTGTTCCGCATCTGCTGCTGCAATTCGGATGGGCTCTCCACGCACTGCCAGGCGAGCTCGTAGCCGCCATTTTTCAGCCTCTCGGCCAGCAGCAGCGCGTCGTCCGACGAATCTTCCACGATCAGCACGCGCAATGCCCCGGATGCATGCATCGATCAGGCTCCGAACCGGATGATTTCACCCGCGATGGCATTAAGTGAAACGGTTCTACCCACGCCGCCGCGCTTCACGGCTTCTTTCGGCATGCCGTACACGACGCAGGTAGCCTCGTCCTGGGCCAGGGTGTTTGCGCCCGCCTCGCGCATTTCAAGCAGGCCGTTGGCGCCGTCGTCCCCCATGCCGGTCATGATGATGCCGAGCGCATTCTTGCCGGCGCATTGCGCCACGGAGCGAAACAGCACATCCACCGAAGGGCGATGCCTGCTTACCGGCGGGCCGTCCACGACATCGACATGGTACTGGGCGCCGCTGCGCTTCAGGAGCATGTGCCTGCCGCCGGGAGCGATCAGCACCCTGCCCGGCATGACCCTGTCCCCCGATTTTGCTTCCCTCACTTCGACCTGGCATACGCTGTCCAGCCTTTTTGCGAAGGCTTCGGTGAATTTCTCGGGCATGTGCTGCACCGCGACGATCCCCGGGCAGACCCTGGGAAGCGCAGCCAGCACGGTCTCCAGCGCCTGGGTTCCGCCGGTGGATGTGCCGATCGCCACCACCATGTCCGTGGTTCGCGCCATGGCATGTCCGGACTGCGGCAGGATCGCATCGGCGGAAAGCTTGGGCGGCGCAGGCGACGGGTTGTGGAGCCGCTTCACGTTGGCTCGCGCCGCGACCTTGACCATGTGCGTCAAGTCGTCGGATGCATCCTGCAAATGCTGCTTGAGCCCGATTTTCGGCTTGGCAGCCACCCCCACCGCGCCTGCGGCAAGCGCCTGCATGGTGGTTTCCGCCCCCTTCTCGGTCAGGGTCGAACAGATCACCACCGGGGTCGGCCGCTCAGCCATGATTTTTTTGAGGAAGGTAATGCCGTCCATGCGCGGCATTTCGACGTCCAGCACGATCACGTCCGGCCACTGCTTTTTCATCTTTTCCATGGCGAATATCGGATCGGATGCGGCCCCGATCACCTCGATTTCAGGCGACCCGCCCAGCACTTCGGCCATCACCTGGCGCACCACCGCCGAATCGTCAACTATTAATACACTGATTTTCTTCAAGATCATTCACCTTGGTTTGAGGCAATGCACTTTCCACATGGCGCATCCAGACCTTGCCGCTCCAGATGTCGAACATGACGTTGCGGTGCCCCTGCATGCCGACATGCTCTGCAACCACCTTGTGGCCATGCTGCTGCAGCAGGCGGCGCGCCGCCATGACATTGCGACAGGAGACGTGTTTGCAGTCGAATTCTTTCTCGCAATGGATCGGCACGTTGAACATGTTGCCGCCCCCGAACAGCTTGACCTGGTATTCGTCGGGACGGGTGCCGTGCATGCGGATTTCCCTGAGGAAAAGCTCGATCGCCTCGTCGGCATAGCGCCCGTCCAGTTCGTCTGCCGGCCTGACAATGCGCGAAGGCAGCATGAAATGGCACATGCCGCCGATCAGCCGCTTGGGATGCCACATGGTGATCGCCACGCAGGAACCCAGCAGGGTTCTGATGCGGGTATCCTGTGCACCGAAATAGAATTCTCCCGGCTGCAGAAAGATCTCGATGGCATGCGCAGGCTTTTGCATCTCAGGGCTTTCTGTAAATGGAAGGCGCTACGGCCTGCAGCCCTTCCGCTATGCCGTTCAGGCTCTCGGAATGGCTGACCATGAAATACCCGCCCGGCTTCAATAATTGCAGCAGGTTCTTCACCACCCGCTTCTTGGTTTCGACGTCGAAATAGATCAGTACGTTGCGCAGAAAAATCACGTCGAACTCGCCCAGGTTGGGCGGCGTCTCGTTGAGATTGATCTGCCGGAACTGGATGCGGTTGCGCAGGCTCGCGTTGATCAGGAAAGTGCCTTCATGCTCGCCTGTCCCCCTGAGGCAATAGCGGGTCAGATAAGCCTTCGGAATGTTTTCCATGCGGTTCATCACGTAATGCCCCGTTCTCGCCTTTTCAAGAACACGGGAACTGATGTCGGACGCCAGCAGTTCCCAAGGCTGTTCCCCCAGGCAATCGTCGAGCGTCATGGCGATGCTGTAGGGCTCTTCCCCGCTCGAGCTCGCGCCGCTCCACACCCTGACCGCCTGGCGCCCCTTGAGGGAAGGCAGTATCCGGTTGCGCAGAAATTCGAAATGCTTGGGCTCGCGAAAGAAATAGGTCTCGTTGGTGGTGAGCAAATCCACCGCCATCTGCATTTCCCCGTCGTTGCCCGGCTTCTTCAGCAGCTGAAAATAGTCGCCATAGCTTGCCAGCCCGTAATGCTTGACGCGCTTGGCGAGGCGCCCTGCCACCAGCGGCTTTTTCGCCGCCGTCATGTTGATGCCGGCAATGTCGTAGATCAGCTTCTGAAACTGGACGAATTCCTGGTCGGTGATGGCAACTTCGCGCATGATTTCTCCTATGCCGCTATCGCGGTCCCCACTTCGAGCTCGTCGAACCAGTTGATGAAACGCATCACGTTCTCCCCCTGGTAAATTGCGCCGTGCTGCGGGCAGAGCATGTCGATGTCCATTTTCGCAACGCGCTCGCACCAGTCGCGCTTGGCCGCATTCGAGCCCATCCAGCGCCGGTGGAATCCTCTTGCATGGCGAATATGCCCGTCGAAGTGCCGGACGAAAAGCCCGTCTTCGCCTTCGGGCAGCAGGGCTGCGCCGACGTCGCCGCAGAACAGTATTTTCGCCTTGGGATCGTGAAGATGGAAATTCCCTGAAGAATGCAGGTAATGGGCCGGGACGGCTTGCAGCGTCAGATTCCCCAGAGCGATTTCCGATCCTTCATCCGGAATATCGACAAACGTCGTGTCGTTGCCGCCAAAATGGGGAACGAAGGAATTCCACAGCCAGCTCATGTGGCACTTCAGTTCCGGATTGAAATCCAGCCACAGCGCGAGGGACGAAATGATATCAGGATCCTGATGCGAGGCAAACAGGGCAATGATCCTGCCGGGATCGAATTCTGCGCTGATGGCGGCAAATACGGCATGAAAGATTTCCGATCCGCCCGGATCGGTCAGGAGCCCTTCCCCCTGGTTGATGATCAGGTATTCGTTGGTGTCGATCAGGTATCCGGGCTTTTCTGGGTCGCGCGCAACCGCAGCCCACTTGTGCCTGCCCTCCTCGAATATGTATTGCAGCTTCTTCATCCATTACACCCCAAAAAAGATAATCTCATGCCTGCCAGGCCCGCACATCGGCGCTCAGGCTCTTCAGCCGCTCGAACAGCGCCAGCATCCGCCCTTCCACCTCGACAGACACCTGCTCCAGAACCCCGGCCATCTCTCCGCCGTACACCGACTCGATCTTCGCGCTTCGGGCCAGAGCGACGCCGCTCTGGCAATGCCTCAATGCCGTCTCCGAGTGGAGGCCGAGCCTGTCGCCAAGCTCGCGTATCCTGTTCTGCATCCCGGAGAGCGCAAGATGCTTACTTTCCATGGCTTCTTCCAGCAGACCCGCGGTAATTTCGGACATGCCGGATGCGCGACCGATGCGCGCCATCGACCGCTTCTGGTTGAGGAGTGACGCCACATCCCCGATCATCCTGGAGATCAGGCCGCTGGTTTCCAGCATGATGGATTCCAGGCGCCCGCTGAAGCTGCGCAACTCGCCCGACACGACCCCGTAGCCGGCGGAGCGCGCTCCCGAGCGCTTGGCAACCAGCATGGCATTGATCGCCATGAGATTGATGCCTGCGGAAATGCGCACCACCTGCTTGATTTCTTCGTTGATCCGCACCGTGCGGCTCAATTGCATTCCATCCTTCATTGTTGTCAAATCCTTTGCATCAGTAGTTGTAAGCCAGGGCAAGCCACGTCTTGCGGGTATTCACGTTCGGCACGGCGGTTCCGGGAAGCAGGGCATTCGCCCCGTCCCTTGCCGCATAATCGGCATAAATCAGGCTGGCGGAAAGATGCGCATCGATGGCATAGACGCAGGAAATATCCCATTCGCTGCCATAGCGGGTCGAATCGAAAGCCGCCCTGAAGTCGTGAGCCATGCCCTGCACGGATAATTTCCCGGACGCGGCACCCAATGTGGCGAAAGTGTCCCTGAGCCCCTTCCCGGGCGTCACCAGGAACATGTCGGCCCAGCCGTTGAAGGGATGCTTGGTGGCAAGCGGGGTCTGCAGGCCGTAGGTTCCCGAGGCATTGCTGCCGAGGCGCTCATAGTCGAGCCTGCCGTAGAATCCGCCGAGGCGCGCCCCGCCGCCGAGAAATTCGTAATTCGCATCGATCCCGGCATGCCCGCCGCCATAGCCATGCTGTCTGGCATATTCTGCCGTGTAGAGCAGATCGAAGCCTCCTGCAGAATGGGATCCGTCCAGGCGCAATCCTTCCGTCGAATTCGAGATGTCGGCGGGCGAACCCGGCACGACGCTATCGTCCCGGTAAAGGTAGTCGTATGCGGAAAGCCTTGTCCCGGGAAGGGGCGTATAGGTCGCATGCAGCAGATTGACGTTCACCGGCTGAAGGTTGTACCCGACCGGAACCTGATAGTTCGCATAGCTGCCTTTGGTATGGGTGATGTGGGACGCGAACAGTTCGGTGTCGGGAATGCTGCCGTTCAGGAGCGAGAGCGCGTCGAAGGTCTGCATGTCCTGGCGAAAATCCACGTTGCCGACGAAGCGGGAATTGTCGAGTATGATGACCTGGCGTCCAACCCGCATTTTCGTCCCGGGCAGCCCGACGTAGTCGAGGTAGGCCTGATTCACCCCGTTCACCGACGGGTCGGCCACGACCGGATAGGCCGTCTGGCCGTTTTCCGTGCTGTTGAAGTGGTTCGGACCGAGGTTGCTGATATTGATGAATTCGAGCTTTCCGCCGAAGCTGGAAACCGGTGCCACGCTGTATCCCAGCAAAGTGCGCATGGTGAAGGCATCGGCATTGTAGACCTTGCCATCCTGGCTTACCGATTCGTAGCGCGGGCGCACCTGAAAATCCAGATTGCCTTCGGCCAGCGCATCGGCAAGGCTGCCGGCTTGGGCCGTCCACGGCGCGAGCAGGGAAGCCCACAGGAGCCTTCCCGCGCCGGCCGGGCGTCTCATCGCCCCCGCCCTATTCCCGAAACTGAAATTGTTCAGCATTTCGCCCTCTGATTGAATCTATTTGCCGACTCCGGCGCGCTGCGCCTTCGCCTTTCCGATCAGGCGCCTGGCATCGTCGCTCAGCCACTTCACCCTGAGCGACAGTTCGATGCCGCGCGAGGAAAAGACCACCTGCTCGACTTTTCCGGAGAATCCTGCCTGGACCATTGCGGATTCCCTGGCAGGAACGTTGATCCGCATGCTGCACTCGATCCCAGCCGGCAACGCATGCTCGGAATGCAGCACCACCTGCTCTTCCGACATTTCCACCGCCCTGCACCAGAACGGCTCGCCGTTGCCGGGCTTGACCTGCACCTTCCAGTAGCGCATGACTCAGTTCTCCAGGGTGCGGACCGGGCCCACTGGCTTCGATGATCGGCCGGCTGACATTCTCAGTTGCCCCGTCCAGCGTCGGGGAGATTCCTATTCATGCGCATCCTGTCAGAACTCGCGATAGACCGAGGCGACGATATGCCCTGCCCCCACGTTCCGGCCGTACAGATTCGTGTAGCCCAACGCATTCGCATTGGTCGTGGTCGCGGCAAGCGATACGATGTACTTGTGAATG
>JAJZQY010000030.1 GCA_021806605.1 Pseudomonadota bacterium | reverse complement strand
CTCATGAATTCTTCTTGAACAACAAGACAGCCAACCCAAAGAAAAATACAAAGAAACATACGTACATCGTCACTACTTGCGTCGTCGTCGTATCCGTCTCAAACAGCATGGCTTCCTCCCGTGAATGTCATTATGAATGCTACCTAAACCAGCCTACTTCGGCGAAATATAATACATGATACTTCCGGGTGTCAATCAAATCGGACTCGGCTTTGCGTTGAATTCGGGTTGCCGATAGAATAGGCGCAATTCTTTATGGCTTCCGGGTCTTTTTCTCCATGGGCAACCTCACCATTCCGCTTCGCTACAAGGTCCTTTCGGTATTTCTGGTATGGGGCGCAGCGATCCTTTTCTTCTTCATACGCTATGACCCCTACGGCCTTCAGGAAAATGCGGCAAGGACGTTGATGTTCGTCTGGTCGATGGTCGATGGCGTCGCGCATCCGGTCGTGGTCCTGGGCGCTCCGGATTTCAGGGCGCTGCTTTTCATTCCCATAGGCCTCATGTGGACGGGCAATATCGCCGCAGCTAAAATCCTCACCCTGCTGATTCTGGCCGCCGCGGCACTGCTTCTGTATGACTGGGCGGCCCGCACCCAGGACCGGGAAAGCGCACTGATCGCAATCGGGCTGATGCTGGTTTCCCCGCTTGCGCTCACCCAGATCGACTCGATCGGATCCGGCCCTTACCTCCTGCTCGCAGCCGGCCTCGGCTTCTGGCTGGACAGGGCCTACCGGGCAGACCCCCGCCCCTTGGGCGGATGGTACTTCTCCCAGCTCTTTCTCGTCGCACTTTCGGTCAGCCTGCATCCCGCAGGACTTGCCTACCCCGCATCCCTGCTCTGGCAATGGCACAGGCATCCCGTCGATTCCAGGCAGCAGCGGCATTACTTCATCGGAATACTCTCGATCACCGCCTTCGTCCTGCTGATCCGCATGGGCTGGAGCGATCTTTCCTGGTGGGTGAATCCGGTCAAGGCCCTCGCCATGGTCGCGCTCGGCCCATCCGGGGAAATGACCTCGCTGCGCTGGATGACGGGAGGAATCGTGTTCGTGGCGCTGCTCTTCACCCTGATCAGGAACCTGCGCGAGTTCTGGCAGGATCTGACAAAGAGAACCCTGATGCTGGGCGTGATTTTCGGCCTGACCTCGGCCGACTCCGCCTGGGCCATGATCGTGCTCGCATTTCTGCTCTTCACCGGGGTTCCGCTCCTGATCCGGGCGCACGAAACGATTCCCGGGGAAGGCTTCATGGCAAAGCGCAGCGGAATCATGGCATTCATTTTCATCGTCGCGACCACTTTCATGGTCAACGACAGGGCGAATTACGATCTCAGGCGCCTTGACCCCATGCCCATAGGAGACAGGCTGATCTCGACGATCGCGCGGCAGGCGAAAACGGATGCAGACGCCAAGAAGCACATTCTCGTCGCGAGCCAGTGGCCGGGAAGAACCATGATTGCCTGCCAATGCGACGTGCTTCCTCTGCCGGCTGCAGCCGCCGATCCCAAAACCCAGCTCGCCATGCTCAAGGGCGTGGATTACCTGATGTTCGACCCGAGGGACCGGAAAAACGAAATCCTGAGCAGGAACATGGCGATGCTCGGCATGGCCACGGAAACCATCGCGCTGCAAAGCGCCGGGGTGATCCTGCGCATCAGGAAGTGATTACTCTATCTTGATCTTGATCCAGAGGCGGTTCAATACCCTGCGCTGCTCCATGTTGAGATCCTGAAGCATTTCAAGCTTTCCGAGCTCTTCCTTCCCGGGAAAAATGGCCGGGTTCGAAGCGATTTCCGGGTTGATGTATTTCAATGCGGCAAGATTGGGATTGCCCGAGCCGATCATGTTGGTGAGTTCGGAAGAATTCCTGCCGTCCAGCATGAAGTTGATGAACTTGTGGGCGAGATCCGGGCGCGGGGCATCTTTGTGGATCACCATGTTGTCCAGCGCGAGAACCGCCCCTTCCTTCGGAATGGAAAACCCTATGGTGAATTTCCGCTTCGCCGCTTTCGCGTCGTTCTGCGCCTGGAACATGTCGTTGGAGTAGCCGTGCACCAGCCAGATGTTACCGACCGTCAGTTCCTTGATGTAGCTCGATGAGTTGAACGCGGCCCAGTAGGGCTTCGCCCTCAGGATGACCTGCTCGGCCCGGTACCAGTGCGCCTCAACGGTGTCGTTGGCCGAATAACCCAGATACTTCAATGCCGCAGCCATCAGCTCGCGCTGGCTGTCGAGAACGGTGACCCTCCCTTTCACCCTGGCCAGATATTTCGGTTCGAATATCACCGCCCAGGTATCGGTGGGAAGCCCGAGCTGCCTCATCTTCTCGACGTTGTAGCCGATCAGCGTGACGGTATAGGCGTAGGGAACGGAATAGCGGTTGCCCGGATCGAAAGGGGTATTGAGATAGGCAGGGTTGACGTTTTTCAGGTTGGGAATCAGCCTCTTGTCGAGCGGAAGCAGCGCACCCTGCCTGACGAGCGACGCGAGCGCATTTCCCGTAGGGACCAGAATGTCGTAGCCCTTCGCTCCGGCGGCGAGCTTGGCGAGCAGTTCCTCGTTATCCGAATAATAGTCCTGGATGACCTTGCACTTGCAGTAGGCCTCGAAACGGTCGACCGTTTCCGGGGCGATGTAATTGTTCCAGTTGTAAAGGTGCAGTTCGTCCGCAGCGAGCACGGGCATCGCGACGAGACAGAGCAGAAAAAGCAGGCGGCTCATGTCATCTTCCCCGGATCGAATCGGGAGAAAGCCTGGACGCGACGACGATAAGGAACAGGGTCAGCAGCATCAGCAGGGTGGAAATCGCATTGACTTCCGGCGTGACGGCGATCTTGATCATCGAATAGATCTGCAGCGGCAGGGTGGATGCCCCCACCCCTGCGGTGAAAAAAGTGATCACGAAATCGTCTATGGAAAGCGTGAAGGCGAGCAGCGCCCCGGCGATGATGCCGGGCGCAATCAGGGGAAGGGTCACCAGGCGAAATGCCTGAAACGGGGTCGCGCCGAGATCCCTTGCCGCTTCCGGAAGGCTTTCATCCATGCCGGAGAGCCTGGAGCGCACCACGATCGCGACGAATCCGACGCAAAATGCGATGTGGGAAAGCATGATCGAAAGCAGCCCGAGGGTCAGATTGATCGCGACGAAGAATATCAGCAGGCTCACGCCGACCAGGATTTCCGGAATGGCGAGCGGGGCCATCACCAGAACGGGAAGTAGCTTCAGCTTGTAGCGGTAGAGGGCATAGCCCGCCATGGTCCCGAGCACCGTGGATGCGAGGCTCGCGGTCAGCGCGATGAGGAGCGAATTGCCAGCCGCTTTCAGCATGGTATCGTCCGAAAGCAGCACCTGGTACCAGTGCCAGGTAAACCCCACCCATTCGGCATTGAGTTTCGAATTGTTGAACGAATAGGCGACGACGACGACGAGCGGCAGATAAAGAAAGGCGTAGACTGCGATTCCCGAGGCCGCGAGGAGCTTTTTAGACATCGCCACTCCTCCTTCTTCCGGCAAAGAGGGCCGCCCCGCCCACGATGATCATTGCGCCTATGGTCAGCATGATGGAAAGCGCACTGCCGAAAGGCCAGTCCCTTGCCTCGAGAAATTCCTGCTTGATGAGGTTGCCGATCATGATGCCCCTAGTGCCGCCGAGGATGTCTGGAACAGCGAAAATGCCCAGCACCGGGACGAAAACGAGGGCGACGCCGGCATAAATTCCGGGCAGGGAGAGCGGGAAAGTGACGCGCCAGAAGCGCTGCCAGGCATTCGCGCCCAGATCCTGCGCCGCATCCAGCAAGGCGGGGTCGTGCTTTTCCAGATTGGCGTAAAGAGGCAGCACCATGAAGGGGAGCTGAACGTAGATGAGGCACAGAACCACTGCGAACGGGGTGAAAAGGAGCCTGACCGGCCCGACCCCGAATATGCCTAGAAAACCGTTGAGAGCAGCCGAAAAAGCCGACTGGGGACCCAGCAGGATCATCCAGGCGTAAATCCTGATCAGGAAATTGCTCCAGAACGGCAATATCACCAGCAGAACCAGCAGGTCGCGGTATTTGCTGGCACTGCGCGCAATCAAGAGGGCAAGCGGATAGGCCATCAGGAGGCAGCAGAACGTCGTGACGAGCGCATAAACCAGGGTCTTGATGAAGAGCCAGCTGTAGATGAAGTCGGAAAAAAATTCCTGATAGCTCTCGAGCGTGAGATTGAGGTGCGCGCCGGATGCATCGTGCAAAAGAACCGGCGCGAGCCCGCCGTATTCCCCGGCATAGCGGAAGGAGGCGAGCACCATGATGCAGGTGGGAATGACGAAGAAGACGATCAGGTAGAGCACGGGCGGGCCGCTGATCAGCCATTTCCCGAGATGCTTAGCCATCGAGGAATGTCCCCGCGTCATAGCGCCAGGCAATCTCCACGGGGTCTCCCACAGCGAGAATCCTGGGGCGGCCTGCGGCAGAATTGGGAAGCAGGGCCTCGACATGCACCCCGTCTCCGACTTCGACGATGTAAACCGTCACATCCCCCATGTAGAGGAAATCATGCACCCTGCCCTTGAAGTGGTTTTCATCGTCCTCCGGGGCGAGCTGCGCAGCTATCCTGACCTTTTCCGGACGCAGCGCGAGAATCCCCTTCGCCCCGCCGGTCGCCCCCGGATTCCTGGCCGCCACCTCCCCGAGCCCCCTGATCTGAAGCACCATCTTTTCTTCGCCGGCCACGGAAACTTCCGCATCGATCAGGTTGCAGGTGCCGATGAAGTCGGCGACGAACCGGTTTTTCGGGGAATCGTAGATTTTTGAAGGCTCGTCGAGCTGCTCCACCTTCCCCCCGTTCATCACGGCGATTCTGTGGGAAAGCGCGAGCGCTTCGGTCTGGTCGTGGGTGACGTAAATGAAGGTGATCCCGACTTCCTTCTGCAAATTGATCAGTTCGAGCTGCATCTGCTCCCTGAGCTTCATGTCGAGCGCGGCGAGCGGCTCGTCGAGCAGCAGCAGGCGCGGCCGGTTCACCAGCGCACGGGCGAGCGCGACGCGCTGCCGCTGCCCGCCGGAGAGTTCGCCCGGATAGCGCCCGCCGCGATCCGTGAGCCTCACGTCTTCGAGGGACTGCCTCACTCTTTCGCCGATTTCGCCCTTCCCCAATTTCCTCATCCTGAGCGGGAAAGCGATATTCTCGGCAACCGTCATGTGCGGGAAAAGGGCATAGCTCTGGAATACGGTATGGATCGGCCGCTTCTCGGGAGCGATGGAAGCGAGATCCTTCCCGTCGAGGAGCATCTCCCCCGACTGGGGGGAATCGAAGCCCGCGATCATCCTGAGCAGGGTGGTCTTGCCGCAGCCCGAAGGCCCGAGCAGGGTGAAGAACTCGCCGGCCTCGATGTCCATGCTCACGCCGTCCACTGCAGTGAAATCTCCGAAGCGGCGGACGATGTTGCGAATTTCTAGCAGGGCCATGATAGCAGTCGTTATTGAAATTTAACGATTATACTTTCGTCAGGGCGCCTCGAACAGCCTGGACAGCTCCAGACCCGGGTCCTCCGCACGCATGAAAGCTTCCCCCACGAGAAAGGCATTCACCCCGTTTTCCCTCATCAGGGAAACGTCAGCCGGCGACAGAATGCCGCTCTCCGTGACCACGATCCTGTCCTTCGGAAGCGCGCCCAAAAGCCCCAGGGTATTGTCGAGGCTGACCTCGAAGGTCTTGAGATTGCGATTGTTTATCCCGATCAGCGGGCTTGAAAGTTCGAGCGCGACATCCAGTTCCTGCCTGTCGTGCACTTCCACCAGGACATCCATCTTGAGATCGAAGGCAAGCGATTCCATTTCGCGCATCTGCGCCAGATCGAGCGCCGCGACGATGAGCAAGATGGCATCCGCACCCATCGCACGGGCTTCATAAACCTGGTAGGGATCAATCATGAAGTCCTTCCTCAGAACCGGCAGGGGACAGGCTCTTCTAGCTTCGATCAGATACTGCGGAGCGCCCTGGAAGAACGCCCTGTCGGTGAGCACGGAAAGACAGGCTGCACCGTGCGCGGCATAGCTTCCGGCAATGGCCGAGGGATCGAAATTCTCTCTCAATATGCCCTTGCTGGGACTGGCCTTCTTGATTTCCGCAATCACCGCGGGATGCCCCGAACCGATTTTCTTCCGAATCGCCCGCAGGAATCCGCGCGGGGACGCAGCAGAAAGCGCTTCCGCCCGGATCGCTTCGAGCGGCTTGGCTCTGGAGGAAGCCCCGACTTCCTCCCTCTTGGCTGCGAGGATCTTTTCCAGAATGTCAGGCATTTTTCTTGCGCATCAGAAAAAGGCTGTAAATCGCCAGCAGGCCAAAAATCAGCAGGGACCATTCGGCGATGCTGAACCCCAGGAAGCGCCAGTCCACCTTGGCGCACTCACCCGAGCCGCGAAGCACCATCCGCAGCGTCTGGTTGAGCGGGAAGGCGTCCAGCATGTAGTCGAGCCCGGGGCCGCACTCCGGCACCTGATCCGCAGGAAGATGCTGCAGCCAGACCTGCCTTGCCGCAACGGCAGCGCCTCCAGAGGCCAGCAGCGCCGAAAGAATACCGTAGACGGCCTTCCCGAGCCGACGCGGATTATGGAGCGCCGCCAGAAGAAAAACTATCCCCGTCCCGGCATAGAAAAGTCTCTGGAATATGCAAAGGGGGCAGGGCTCCAGGTGTTTTTCGAACTGGAGATAATAGGCATAGGCCAATAGCGCCGCGCAAACCAGGAACCCGAGCGCATAACAACCCCGCGCGGGCAGACCGTTTTTCAGCATTCCTCACCCCGCATCCTCAATTTCACCCAGCCATTTTACCGGATAGCGGGATCATTTTGTTTCCGGCATCGCGGAAACCACGCGCGAAGAGGGGAAGACGGCCCTGAAGAGGCTGCCCTTTCCGATCTCGCTGCTGATTTCGAATCGCCCCTGGTGCCGGTTCAGCACATGCTTGACGATGGCAAGCCCCAGCCCAGTCCCGCCCGTTCCGCGGGAACGGCTGCGGTCTACCCTGTAGAACCGCTCGGTCAGCCTCGGGATATGCTCGGATTCGATGCCGATGCCGCTGTCTTCCACCGCGAAGACCGCGCATCCGTGCTCCATTTTCCAGGTGAGCGCGATTCTGCCTCCCTCCGGAGTGTATCGCACGGCATTGCTGACAAGATTGCCGAATCCGCTCCTGAGTTCCTCGGTATTGCCGCGCAGGCCCGCATCGGTCTCGATGCGAAGTTCGATCTGGTGGTTCTTGCCGCTCAGGCTCAGGGCATCCTGATGTATCTGCGCAACGAGCAGGGGCACATTCACCTCTTCCTCGCTCAAGTGGTTCTCGGCATTCTCCAGCTTCGACAGGGTCAGCAGATCCTCGACCAGCCGTTTCATGCGGTCGGTCTGTCCGGTCATGAGGGCGAGCGAACGCTTCAGCATCTCCGCATCCGGCGCATCCCCCATGTCGGACAGCGTCTCGAGAAACCCGTTCACCACCGTGAGGGGAGTGCGCAATTCATGCGACACGTTCGCGACGAAATCGCGGCGCATCCTGTCCACATTCTCGATGCGCGTGATATCTCTCGCAAGAAGCAGCTTTTTCCGGTCGGCATAAGGGATGAGCTGCACCGAGAGAATGCTGTCGCTGGAAAGCTTGAGGATGCAGGGCTGGTCGGACTGGGGCTCCGACAAATATTCGACGAACTGCGGCTGCCTGATGAGATAGGAAATCTGCTGTCCCATATCCCGCCGCTCGTCCAGCCCGAAATATTCCTGCGCCATCGGATTGCACCATTCGATATGGTCGCCGGCATCGAGAATGATGATGGCATCCGGCAAAGCGGCGATGGCCTGCTGCAGATCGCGCAGCATGGTTTCCAGCTTCTGCTGGCGCTGATCGCGCTGGCGAACCATCCTTCTCAGTCGGGAAAAAACGCCCTCCCAGAGGCCGCTGCCGTCCGGAACGCTCTCCACCGTCGGCGCATCGAGCCAGACATCGATGCGCGCCAGATTGCGCAGCATCAAGAAAAAAGGAGTCAGCCCGGACAAACTCAGGAAGATGAAGGCATCGGCTGCGCCGAACGCCGCCCAGATCAGGAGCGTTGCTCCGCCCACGAAAAGAAACTGCGGCAGTATGCGTAGCCAGAACCTCGACATTTTCCGCCTCAATGCTTCAATCGGTGGACATCCTGTAGCCCGCCCCTCTCACTGTCTGGATCATATCGTCGAGACCGCTCTCTTCGAGCGCCTTGCGCAGCCTGCGGATATGCACGTCGACGGTGCGCTCCTCGACGAAAACATGGTCTCCCCAGATCTGGTCGAGAAACTGGGCGCGGGAATGCACCCTGCCAGGATGCGTCATCAGGAAATGCAGCAGCCGGAACTCCGTGGGGCCGAGCTCGATAGGTTTGCCGCCTCCCGTCACTCTGCGGGAAACCGGGTCCAGTCTCAGCTCGCCCATGGAAACCATGTCGTCGGTCATCTGCGGCGCGCGCCGCCTCAGCACCGCCTTGATTCTCGCAATCAACTCCCTGGGGGAGAAAGGCTTGGTGATGTAATCGTCGGCGCCCGTCTCGAGTCCCAGCAACTTGTCCCGCTCGTCGGTTCTTGCCGTCAGCATGATGATCGGCACCAGCTTCGTCCTTTCGCCGGCCCGCAGCCTTCTCGCCACGTCCACCCCGCTCGCCCCGGGCAGCATCCAGTCGAGCAGGATCAGATCCGGAAGCTCGTGCTTGATGAGGGAAAAAGCCTGCTCTCCGGTTTCGGCGCAAACGACGCGATGCCCGGCCAGCTGCAGATTGTAGGTGATCAGCTCCTGGATAGCGGGCTCGTCTTCGACAACAAGTATGGTTGCAGCCATCGTCAGCCTCTATTGAATTTTAACTTTGCAATGGTATTCAGCCAATATTGCGACATTGTGACAGGTTTGAGTTTCGATGCGGCTGGTTTATGATATAGGATCACGCGGAATCTAGGAATGCCATGGCCGGACTGGAAAAAAACACCCCCTCTCCCACGGAGATCAGGCTGCACAAAAAATCCCGTTTGCTGGAGATCGCCTTCTCGGACGGCAAGACCTTTTCCCTCCCTTTCGAATTCCTGAGAGTCTATTCTCCTTCAGCCGAAGTCCGCGGGCACGGCCCGGGGCAGGAAGTGCTGCAGACCGGGAAAAAGGACGTGGACATCGAGAACATGGAGCCCGTGGGACGCTATGCCCTGCAGATCACCTTCTCCGACGGGCACGATACCGGCCTTTATTCCTGGGACCTGCTTCACGATTACGGGATCAACCAGGAAAAGCTCTGGCAGGATTACCTGAAGCGACTCTCCGAGGCCGGCGCGAGCCGGGAGTCCTGACATGAAGAAAACCACCCATTTCGGGTTCAAGACCGTCGAGGAAGAAGAAAAAGCCCGCAAGGTCGCCGACGTTTTCGATTCCGTGGCGAGCCGCTACGACCTGATGAACGACCTGATGTCCGCCGGGATGCACCGTCTCTGGAAAACCTTCACCATCGCGCTCTCCGGGGTCGGTCCGGGCGCCAGAGTGCTCGACATCGCCGGCGGCACCGCCGACCTCAGCCTCAAATTCGCCGAGAAAGTCGGCCCCGAAGGGCGCGTAATCCTCACCGACATCAACAACGCGATGCTCGGAAGGGGCCGCGATCGCATGCTCGACCATGGCTTCAGGATGGATGCAGCACAGTGTGACGCGGAAAAGCTCCCTTTCATGTCGAACTACTTCGACTGCACGACGGTCGCTTTCGGCCTCAGGAACATGACCCACAAGGATATGGCGCTGAAGGAAATGTACCGGGTGCTGCGCCCGGGAGGGAAGCTGATGGTGCTGGAGTTCTCCAGGGTATGGAAGCCGCTGCAGGGCGCTTACGACTTCTACTCCTTCAAGGTGCTGCCTTTCATGGGGCAGCTTGTCGCAAACGACTCCGAAAGCTACCGCTATCTCGCCGAATCGATCAGAATGCATCCCTCGCAGGAAGAATTGAAGGCGATGATGGAAGAAGCCGGGTTCGAGCGCGTCGAGTACTACAATCTGAGCGCAGGCGTGGTCGCGCTGCATGTGGGCCACAAACTCTGAATGCTGAATAGCCCCTTGATTTCAGCCGTCAATCACCTGCTTCAAACCGAGTCCTGGGCAAGGGAAGCCCTCGCCCCCCATGCGGGAAAATCGGCGCGGCTCTCCCTCCCTCCCGTCGACCTCGACATCACCGTACTGCCGGACGGCAGGCTGGATGCAGCCGAAGGCGTGCCGGAAACCCGGATCAGGGCCACTCCTTCCGCGCTCGTCAAATCGCTGGGGGGTGAAATGGCCGAAATCGGCATCGAGGGAGACGTGGCATTTGCAAAAACCCTGAGCTTCCTGCTCAGGAACCTCAGGTGGGATTATGAAGCGGATCTGGCAAGATTGACCGGGGACGTGCTCGCGCACAGGTTCGCCGGCGCCGCGAGCACGCTTTTCTCCTGGCAGAAAAAGGCGGCATGGAATCTTTTGGGAAATTTTGCCGAATACTGGACCGAGGAGCGCCCCCTTCTGGCGAAATCGGGCGACATCTCGAAATTTCTGGGTGACGTTGATGCCATCAGGGACGATGCGGCGCGCATCGAAAAGCGGATCGAAAAACTGGAAGGCCGTTCTTGAGAGTCCTGCGCCTTCTGAAAATATTCCGCATCGGCTTCATCTTCGGCCTGGACGAATTTCTGCTCGCCCACCCCGAAGCTTCCCGCCTCAAGCGCCTCGTCAACACGATATTCTTCTTCAGGAACCTGGGCTCCCCGAGAGCGATCCGGCTGAGGCAGGCGCTCGAGAGGCTGGGTCCCATCTTCGTCAAGTTCGGACAGGCCCTGTCGACGCGGCGGGATCTCCTCCCCGCTGACATCGCCGACGAGCTGGCCAAGCTCCAGGACAGGGTTCCGCCTTTTGCTTCAAAGCTCGCTCTCGAGGAGATCGAACGCGCCTACGGCAAGCCCTGGGACAAGGTCTTCGAATCCTTCGACCCCGTGCCCGTGGCAAGCGCATCGATCGCCCAGGTGCATTTCGCGACCCTGCCGGGCGGCCGCGAAGTCGCCGTCAAGATATTGCGACCCGGAATGCTCGGGGTGATCGCAAACGATATCGCGCTCATGGACATCGCGGCAGGATTGATCGAGAGGCTGTGGGCGGACGGCAAAAGGCTCAAGCCCCGCGAAGTCGTCGCGGAATTCTCCAAGCATCTTTACGACGAGCTCGATCTGATGCGGGAAGCGGCGAGCGCGAGCCAGCTGAGGCGGAACTTCGCAGGGTCTCCGCTCCTCATCGTTCCGGAAATATACTGGGACTACTGCACCACATCCGTCATGGTGATGGAGCGAATGACGGGGACGCCGATCAGCCAGATCGACACCCTGCGCGAGCTCTCGATAGACATCCCGAAACTGGCGAGCATGGGGGTCGAGATCTTCTTCACCCAGGTTTTCCGGGACGGCTTCTTCCATGCCGACATGCATCCGGGAAACATTTTCGTATCCGCCGGGGGGCAATACATCGCGCTCGATTTCGGCATCATGGGAACCCTGACGGACGAGGACAAGAACTATCTCGCTCAAAACTTTCTCGCCTTTTTCCAGCGCGACTACAGGCGCGTCGCCCAGGCGCACATCGATGCCGGATGGGCGCCCAAGAACACGCGCGTGGACGAATTCGAGGCAGCGATAAGGGCAGTCTGCGAACCGATCTTCGACAGGCCGCTCAAGGATATTTCATTCGGAAAGGTGCTTCTCTCCCTTTTCCAGACATCCCGCAGGTTCAACGTCGAGATCCAGCCCCAGCTGGTGCTGCTGCAGAAGACCCTGCTCAACATAGAAGGGCTCGGCAGACAGCTCGACCCGGACCTTGATCTCTGGAAAACCGCGAAGCCCTTTCTCGAAAAATGGATGAGCGAGCAGGTCGGGTGGCGCGGGTTCGTCAATGCTGTCCGGACGGAGGGGCCCAACTGGGGGGCGATGATTCCGCAAATTCCCCGCCTTGTCCATAGGGCGCTCGTTGAGAACAGGCTGGAGCCGCTCGAAGCCGAATTGCGCGCGCTGGTTCGCTTGCAGAAAAGCCGGAATCGCCTGCTGTTCATCGCAACCTTGCTGCTCGCGATCCTGATCGCCTGGCAGGTTTATTCCGGCTAGGCAGGCCCGCGCCGCGCCAGGGCAAGTTCGTAAAGCGAATTCCTGTTTTCCCCGCTGATTCGCGCAGCGAGCTTTACCGCCTGGGCGAGCGGAAGATCGGGCAGCAGTATTTCCAGCACTCTTTTTGCCTCTTCCGATATTCCCTCCCGTTTCACGGGATTCGCCCCTTCCACGATGACGACGAATTCCCCCTTCTGCTGCGAGGAAAGCCACTGCCCCGCCTCGCCCAGGCGACAGGCATGGATGGTCTCGTAAAGTTTGGTGAGCTCTCTCGCGAAAACGACGCTGCGCTCCGTCCCCAGGGCATCCGAAAGGTCCCCGGCCAGCTCCACGATCCTGTGAGGGGCCTCGAAAAACACCAGGGTCTGGGGAAGCGTTTTCAAAGGTTCGAGCGCCTTTTTTCTCGCAGCGCTCTTCGCCGGAAGAAAGCCGCAGAAGAGAAAGCCGCTCTCGCTCATGCCGGAAGCCGAAAGCGCCGCGATCGCGGCATTGGGGCCGGGGATGGGAACGACATCGAAGCCTGCATTCCTGGCCGAGGCCACCAGATGGGAACCGGGATCGGAAATCGCCGGAGTTCCGGCATCGCTCACCAGGGCAACCTGTTTTCCTTCGGCGAGGTATGCCAGGACGGCTTCGCTTTTTTCCCGTTCGTTATGTTGATGCAGGGAAACCAGCCGCACCGAAATGCCATAATGCTTCAGCAGGCCGGAAGTGGTCCGCGTATCCTCCGCTGCGACCACGTCGACACCCTTCAGGATATCCAGCGCTCTCAGGGTGATGTCGCGCAGATTCCCGATCGGCGTTGCCACCACATATAATGTCCCTTTAGCGTCGGGAGATGTCATGTTCATGGCGACACTATACGGCAGCAATTTGCCCTTTTCCAGATGAACAGGGGAAAGGGCGCCGAATCGTCCGCATTGTCCTTCCTGGAAGGACAGGGACTCGATCTGCTCGAAAGAAACTATCGCTGCCGCATGGGCGAGATCGACCTCGTCATGAAGGAAGGCGATACGCTCGTCTTCGTCGAAGTCAGACAGCGTTCCAGCCCGGACTTCGGCGGAGCGGCGGAAAGCATCACCCCTGCCAAGCAGAAAAGAATTCTGGCCGCGGCGAAACACTATCTGATGCAATTCGAACCCGTGCCGGATTGCCGTTTCGATGCAGTGCTCTTCGGCGAAGACGGCAAACCCGAATGGATCAGGAATGCATTCCTCGAGCAAGATGGCAGCGCCGCCCGTTTCAGGTAAAATGGCCTCATCGAATGCCAGATGCAGACCATGAACCTGATCCAGAGAATCACCTCGACTTTCACTGAGAGCGCCAACCTCAAGCTGGAAATCATGGGCCAGCTCGCTGTTCCCATTGCAGCTGCAGCCGAACGCATGCAGCGGTGCCTGATGGAGGACGGAAAGATTCTCTCCTGCGGAAACGGCGGGTCCGCAGCGGATGCACAGCATTTCGCGGCCGAACTCCTGAACCGCTTCGAAATGGAGCGCCCCGGGCTTGCGGCTTTCTGCCTGACCTGCGATTCCTCCACGCTCACCGCCATCGCGAACGACTATGACTATTCGCAGGTCTTTTCCAAGCAGGTCGCCGCGCTCGGCAGGCCGAAGGACTTGCTGCTCGCCATATCGACCAGCGGGAGTTCGAGGAGCGTCGTGGAAGCCGTTTCCGCCGCCCACGACCTGAAGATGGGAGTCGTTGCGCTCACCGGGCATTCGGGAGGCGTGATCTCCGAGATCCTGCGGCCGGAAGACATCCACATCTGCGTCCCCTCGGACAGCACTGCACGCATCCAGGAAGTCCATATACTCGCCTTGCACTGCCTGTGCGACGCGATCGATTGTCTTTTATTGGGAGTCGAATAATGCGCAAACTCTGCTGGATCCTCCTCGCCCCGCTTCTCCTTTCTGGCTGCTTTCCCGTCGTTGCGACAGGCGTCGGCGCCGGCGCGCTGATGGCTGCGGATCGGCGCACCAGCGGGGCCTACATCGACGACGAAGGGATCGAACTAAAAGCAGGAAACCGCATCAGCGAAGAATTCAAGGACCAGGTGCATGTCAACGTGACCAGCTACAACAGGAGCGTTCTCCTGACCGGGGAAGTGCCCTCCCAGGATGCCAGGAACAGGGTGGAGCAGATCGCAAGAAGCGTGGAAAATGTCCGCTCGATCACCGACGAGCTCGGCATCATGCCCAACAGCTCATTCGGTTCGAGAAGCAGCGACACCCTGATCACGACGAAAATAAAGGGACAGCTTCTCGACAGCAAGACGGTGCCGGCCAATGTCGTGAAGGTCGTCACCGAGCGCGGGACCGTATATCTGCTCGGCATCGTCTCCCACAAGGAAGGCGATGCGGCGATACAACTGGCAAGCAAGACCGGCGGAGTCATGAAAGTCGTCGATCTTTTCGAATATACCGACTGATGACGCCTCCCGACTTCGAGAGGAAGCTGTGCAATCCTGACGAAATTCGAGGCAGGGTCGCCGCGCTCGACCGGCCGCTCGTCTTCACCAACGGCTGCTTCGACATCCTGCACCGGGGGCATGTCTCCTACCTCGCCCAGGCGAAATCCCTGGGGAAAAGCCTCTTGGTCGGCGTGAACAGCGACGGTTCCGTGAGAAGGCTGGGAAAGGGCAGAGACCGTCCGGTCAATCCTCTCGCAGACCGCATGGCGGTGCTCGCCGCGCTCGAAAGCGTGGATCTCGTGACCTGGTTTGGGGAGGACACTCCGCTCGAACTGATCCTCGCATGCAAACCGGACGTGCTGGTGAAGGGCGGCGACTGGAAAACAGCCGACATCGTCGGGGGGAAGGAAGTGGCCTCCTGGGGGGGAAGCGTTCATTCCATTCCTTTCATTTTCGAAAGATCGACAACCGCCCTCCTGGGCCGCATCCGCAATTCGACCTGAAGCGTCGCCATGAGCATGCCGCGCGGCACGAAATTGGCTTTCTACCTGGCGCTCGCCAACACCCTCGTCATCGTTTTCGCCAGCCTCTATCCCTTCTCCGGCTGGCGCGACCCCGGCATATCCGCGCTTTCCTTCCTGTCGAAGCCCCTGCTGAAACATGTGCTTCCGGGAGATCTGCTGATCAATTTCTCGGCCTATGTTCCGCTCGGCTTTCTCGTCTCCATGGCAGCCCTTTCCCGGTTCCGGCATGCGGGCGCGCTTATCGTCTCCGCCCTGTTCTGCTGCCTGTTGAGCCTTGCCATGGAATCCATGCAGATGTACCTGCCGGCCAGGGTCGCCTCCACCCTCGACTGGCTCGCCAACAGCTGCGGCGGGATGAGCGGGGCACTCGTCGCCCTGCGCACATGGCGCCTTCCCATTTTCGACATCCACCTGGCAAAATTCAGGGATGCGTGGATTATTCATGGCAATGCAGGGGACGCCGGCATCGCGCTCATCGCACTCTGGCTGTTCACCCAGGTCAACCCCTCCCTCCCCCTGATGGGCAGCTGGGTTCTCGACGAGGGGCCGCTGCTGCAGCGCCTTTTCTCCCCCCACCATTTCAGCCCCGTCGAGGCGGGCTCGGTCGCGCTCAATCTGCTGTCTTTCGGGCTGGTCACCTCCCTGATGCTGCGCCCGGAGCGAACGAAGGTGAGGCCCGTCGTCCTGGCGCTATTTCTGGCCATACTGATCAAATCGGCCATGGCCGGCTTCCTGCTCAAGCCAGACGTTTTTTTCGCCTGGGCGAACCAGGAAGCGATAGTCGGCGTCGCAACCGGGCTCTCCCTTATTTTCGCGCTCAGGAGTTTCCCGTCGCGAAGCCGCGCGGCCATCGCGGCAGCGGCGATCCTCGCCCAGATCGCATTCACCGGCCTCACGCCGGATATCGCTTCCCCGGCTTCCGAACTTTTCCTCTTCGACTGGAAATACGGGCAGCTCATCACCCTGAGCGGCGCCACTTCCTTCCTCGCAAAGCTCTGGCCATACCTCGCACTGGCCTACCTCGGCTTCATCTATCGCAGGCGGGTATGAGATAATCGCACTTTTGGGTATCGGAAAATGGGCCATTACGACAAGCATGTCTTTTTCTGCCTCAACCAGAGGGAAGCCGGGGAGGACTGCTGCAACAATTTCGATGCGACCGCCATGCGCCTGCACGCCAAGGAAAGGATCAAGTCGCTGAATCTGGACGGAAAGATCAGAATCAATGCGGCAGGCTGCCTCGGCCGCTGCGGGGAAGGCCCGGTTATCGTCGTCTATCCGGAGGAAACCTGGTACACCTATGTCGACCGGGAAGATATCGACGAAATCATCGACTCCCACCTTGTCGGGAACCGCATCGTTTCCAGGCTGAAGATCTGATGGAACAATACAGGTTCGAAGCGGAAGGACCCGCCGGAAGAATCGAAGCCCATGCCTACGACCCGGGGAAGAGAAGGGGCATCGCGCTCATTGCCCATCCCCACCCCCTGTTCGGCGGAACCATGGACAACAAGATAGCCCAGACGCTGGCAAAATCCTTTCTCGAGCTCGGCTACCTTTCGGTGCGCTTCAATTTCAGGGGGGTGGGAACAAGCTCGGGGACCTACGACGAGGGCATCGGAGAAACCGAGGATGCGCTCGCCCTGCTGGAGTTTCTGAAAAAGCGGGAAGGGAATCTCCCCCTCGCGCTCGCGGGCTTCTCCTTCGGCGGCTTCGTCCAGGCGAAGGTGGCGAACAGAATCGAGGCCGAGAAAATCGCACTCATCGCCCCTGCAGTGGGGAAATACGACGTGCCGGAAGTGAAGCAGGATCTGCTTCTCATCCACGGCGAAGAGGACGAAGTGATCCCGCTTTCCGACCTCTTCGAATGGGCGCGCCCGCAGGGGCATGCCGTGACCGTGCTCCCGGGGGCGAGCCATTTCTTCCACGGCAGGCTCGCCCAGCTCAAGAAAATCGTGGTCGATTCTTTCAAGGACTGACATGCTCTGGGTCAAGGCTTTTCACATCATCCTGGTCACCAGCTGGTTCGCCGGCCTCTTCTACCTGCCCCGCATCTACGTGAATCTGGCGATGGCGAAACAGGAGGCTGAAATCGAACGCCTTCTGCTGATGGCGGGAAAGCTCTACCGGTTCATGACGCCCCTGGGAGTCCTGGCGCTTGCCCTCGGCACCTGGCTCTGGCTGGGATTCGGCTTCTCGGGGGGCTGGCTGCATGCCAAGCTGTTCCTGGTGCTGCTTCTCGTCCTCTATCACTTCTATTGCGGAAAACTGCTGAAGGACTTCAGGGCGGGCAAGAACGAAAAAAGCCATGTCTGGTACCGCTGGTTCAACGAATTTCCGGTGCTGGCGCTGACCCTCGTCGTGATACTGGTGGTGGTCAAGCCTTTCTGACAGACTGCCAGGGAACCACTGATTTATTCCGCGCGGAGTGCGTTGCTGGGAAAACGGAGCGAAGCGTAGTTTCGAGGTACGGCCAAATCGAGATGATCGCGAGTAGCGCGACGCAGATCGTAGCTGGGTCTACGACATCAAGGAGCACGACAAAGAGA
>JAJZQY010000029.1 GCA_021806605.1 Pseudomonadota bacterium | reverse complement strand
TCCGATCTAACCAGATCGAACGCCACACACAGCGCAAAAGTGATCGCCAGAAACAGGCTGGTCGCATGCCCCACCGCCACCAAAGAAACGCCTTGTTTCATGACTGCTCCTTTTCTTTGCCCAGGTACTGTTGCGGATCGGCGTCGAACTTGTCGAGGCAGCTTCTGGAACAGAAACGGTATAATACGCCGTGATGCGATTTCGCATAGCCGCTGCCGGCAGGTACCTGCATGCCGCATACCGGATCGGTATCGTTACCGCTTGCAGCGTCGTGCCGCCCATGTCCGCCATGGACCATGTGGGCGCCGCAACCAAAGCGCATCATCAGAAAGAATAATCCGGCAAACAACAATAACGAAAATAAGCCTTCCATGACCGCCCCTCTGCTTATTGCAAGTATTCAAAGCTTCACGCGGCCGAGCCGCAACACATTCTCGATCCCTTTTCGCTGCCCCGCTGCGATCATGGAGTGGCCACGATTTTCCAAGCTAATTGTCTTCTCCTGACCTGTCCGGGGGGCGTCGCAATGCGATGAATCCCCACAGCACGATGGCCGGACAGACCAGCAAAAGCGCGGACAGCAGCGCTGTCCACCATGTCAATCCCCATAGAATCAATATAGCAGCCGCCAACGCTATGGCAAGCCAGGGACACAGCCATGCCCATTTGTTCATGACAGATCCTTCTGATACAGGGTTACCCGGTTCAGCCTGAGCGCGTTCAGGATTACCGAAACCGAGCTGAAGCTCATCGCCGCCGCAGCTATGATGGGCGACAGCAGCAGGCCGAAGAACGGATACAGCACTCCCGCCGCCACCGGCACGCCGAGTACATTATAGATAAAGGCGAAGAACAGGTTCTGGCGGATATTGCTCATGGTGGCGCGGCTCAATCGCACCGCGCGCACTATGCCGCGCAGGTCGCCTTTCACCAGCGTGACGCCCGCGCTCTCCATCGCCACATCGGTGCCCGTGCCCATAGCGATACCAACCTGCGCCTGGGCAAGCGCAGGCGCGTCGTTGACGCCATCGCCCGCCATTGCGACGAAGCGGCCCTGACCCTGAAGTTGCTTGACGATGGCGGCCTTCTGTTCCGGCAGGACTTCCGCTTCAATCTGGTCTATGCCCAGCTTGCGCGCCACCGCCTCCGCGGTGGTGCGGTTGTCGCCGGTGAGCATGATGATGCGCACGCCTTCCTCGTGCAATGCGCGAATCGCATCCGGCGTGGATGCCTTCACCGGGTCGGCGACCCCGATCAGCCCGGCTGGCTGCTTATCTATCGCGAGCAGCATCACGGTCTGGCCATCGGCGCGCATTTCATCCGCGCGCACCGGCAGCACCCCTGCATTGATGCCCAGCTCCTCGAACAGTTTGAGATTGCCTAACGCCACGGCGTGGCCCTCAACGCTTCCCGACACGCCCTTGCCCGTGTAGGAGCGGAAATCGCTGACCGCCGCAAGGATTAAGCTCCTGCCCTGTGCGCCGCCCACGATAGCCGCGGCCAGCGGATGTTCGCTGGCGCGCTCCAGGCTCGCACCACGCCTTAGCACTGTGTCTTCGTCGAAACCGGCAAGGGCGGTGACCGACATCAGTTTAGGCTTGCCCTCGGTCAGGGTTCCGGTCTTGTCCACCACCAGTGTGTTTACTTTCTCCATGGTTTCCAGAGCCTCGGCATTCTTGATCAGCACACCGGCAGTGGCTCCCCGCCCGGTGCCCACCATGATCGACATGGGCGTGGCCAGCCCCAGCGCGCAGGGGCAGGCGATGATCAGAACGGCTACCGAATTGACCACGGCGTGTGCCAGGCGCGGTTCGGGGCCCCAGATTCCCCACACCGCTAGTGTAGCCAGCGCAACTCCCACCACTGCCGGAACGAAATAGCCTGAGGCGACATCGGCAAGGCGCTGGATCGGGGCACGCGAGCGCTGCGCCTCGCTCACCATGTGCACGATCTGCGCGAGCAGCGTGTCTGCGCCGACACGCTCGGCACGCATCAACAGGCTGCCGGTGCCATTCACCGTCGCGCCAATCAGCTTTGCGCCCGCCGTCTTCTCGACTGGGATTGATTCACCGGTGACCATGGATTCGTCCAGCGCGCTGGTTCCTTCCAGCACCACCCCGTCCACTGGCACTTTCTCGCCAGGGCGCACGCGCAGTACGTCATTCGGCTGCACCTGGGCGAGTGGAATGTCTTCTTCGTGTCCATTGGTCCTTACGATGCGCGCGGTCTTTGGCGCAAGCCCGAGCAGCAACTTGATGGCGGCGCTGGTCTGACTTCTTGCGCGCAATTCCATCACCTGGCCCAGCAACACCAGTGCGGTGATCACCGCCGCCGCCTCGAAATACACCGGCACCGTGCCCATCATGCTGCGCATCGTTTCAGGGAAGATGCCCGGCAGCAGCATTGCTACCAGGCTGTAGGTCCAAGCTACTCCCACGCCGAGGGCTATCAGCGTGAACATGTTGAGATGGCGGTTCACCAGCGAAGCCCAGCCGCGCTGGAAGATCGGCCACCCGGACCACACCACTGCCGGCGTCGCCAGGAAGAATTCGATCCACTGCAACATCACCATGGAAACCGAGGAAGGGATGGCGCGCGGAAACAGGTCGGAAACCGTCGCAAGAAGGAATACCGGCAAGGCCAGCGCTGCGCTGACCCAGAAGCGTCGAGTCATATCGTGCAGCTCGGCGTTATCCTCGGCGGGCGCGTTGCGTGGCTCCAATGCCATGCCGCATTTGGGGCAATTCCCCGGCCCAGGCTGATGAATTTCAGGGTGCATGGGACAGGTATAGCTTCTGGCAGACTGCGTCGTGGCGGTGGGCACAGCCGGGTTCAGGTATTTACCGGGATTTGCGGAAAACTTTTCCATGCAATGTTGAGAGCAAAAGTAATAGCGCCTGCCCGTATGTTCCAAGCTGCGCCCCGACTTGTCGTCGACCTCCATTCCGCATACCGGATCAGTAGCAGTGCTCACGTTGATTTCCTTTCGGGGGCATGAATTGAGAGTTTTGAAATTTCCAGGTCATGCAACTGCATGCATTTCGACGCCACCATTTCGCGCAATACGGTTCATGATACATCCTGTTTCATCCGGTCGAATTCTTCCTTCGAAATCTCCCCATTGGCATAACGCCTTTTCAAGACAGTCAGAGGGGTTTCGGATGCGTCTCCGGACGGGCCGAAGCGCCCCCTGTGCAAAAATGAGAACCCGATGAAAATCAATACGACGAGGAAGAAAATAGAAAAAAACCACACACCGGCAAACCACATATGATCAGGGAACATGTCTTTTCCTTTCATTGCTGACCTCTCGCCCAAAGGCGGGGGTATCAGGTTCTCAATGGAGCATTCCAGGTAGCTGTACCTGGTTACCGACCATTCATAGGCTTATTCATATCCATGAGCATGTGGTGTTCTTTCATCATTTGCCCAAATATGGATTCCATCAATTTCTGATGCTCGTCGATCCACTCCTCGTGCTCCTGCATGGTCATGCCAGGTTTCGGCTTCATGGCCTTCATCTTATCCATGACGTCTTTCATCATTTTCAGGTGTTGCGCAAGCAGCTTCTGACGCTCGGCGCCTTTGGCCGCCTCTGTCTCCTTCATTTTCATTTCCGCATCGCGGATGTTTTGGTACAACTGCTTTTGCTGGAAATCCGGCCCTGCCCATGCCAGAATCGAAATCATGCCGAGACTACAGGCCAGAACCGAAACAATGAATCCGTTGGCGATCCGTTTTTTCATCACAATCTTCCTTTTTGTTGAAAACCCCTCTATTCGATTGATCTGCGAGAATCCCAAAATGTCATGATGCTGACAGTTCACTTCCCTTGCTTAGTCTAGTACGTAGTCATTGATCAGAATGAACCGCGACTGCATTGTTTGCGCGGGATGGCGGATTCAGCCGTGATCTGGCATATCCATGTCATCATCGGGCGGGGCCTTGGCGACAATGTCCTTGTATTGTCCCGGTGTCAGGTCCGGCAGTTTCTGCAGGAAAGCCACCATGCTCCAGATCGTGTCGTCATCGTGGCTGCCGCCCCAGGCAGGCATGGCGCTCATTTTGATGCCGTGCTTGATAATCCAGAAAGTTTCCTTCGGGTCCATCCGCACTTGGGTCAGGTTGGGCGGCAACGGATAAAGTCCGTGCCGGATTTCGGAGTCTTTTTTTCCAGGGATCAAATGGCATCCGGTGCACATCGCTGCGTATTGCCCGGCGCCCTTGAGGATCAGTTTCTCGTCGTCGAGCTTGGGGACCACGATGTTCCGGGCGTGGGTCTTGACCGAACGGTCGCGCAAGGTCTCCAAGATCCTGAAAACCGGTTTGGTGTGATGATCGTCGGCACCGATGTTGTAACTTCCTGAGTAGATGAAGATTGCTACGCCCATCATGGCGATGGTCAATGGCAACACAATCAGAGCCACATAGTGCTTGATTCCAAAATGCATGAAAACTCCCGAGAAACGTTAGATATGAGCTCGGATGAAAGCCCCCGACAAGCAGGCGGGGGCTCGTCATTTCGGATCGCGCAAGCGATCCCTTCATTTGGCCTTTTCCGCCAGTTGATGATGCAGTTTCGCCAGGGCGATGTCTTCCTTGGCCGCTTCCGCATATTTTTCTGCGAGTCTGTTGCAATGCGTCACCAAACCATGCTTCGCTTCCAGGGCTGGATTCCGGCTATAAGCCTTGGCCATTTCCTTGTGCTCCTCCGCCTTCTTCTCAAGTTCCTTGGCTTCCTGTTCGTATTGCGCCGCCAGCGCCTCATGATCGGCTTTGGTCTTGGCGTTGAGGATCTGCTGCTCCATGGAAACAGCTTGTTGGCCCTCATCGGCTCCGATTGCATATCCTCCGAGAGTAAGACCGAGTGCTAAAGCCGCGCCGCATACTACGCCTGCGATCCACGTTGATTTCTTGTCCATTTCACAATCTCCTTTAAGAATTGAAAACAAAATTCGATGAAACCCTGTTTCAAATGTTCATTTCAGTCCTCCTTTCCGGAACGGACATCAGTTCACGCCGGTGATCAGATACCCGCTCCCATGCTTGACGAACTCGAATTTGATTTTTTCTTCAGGATGAAGCTTCTTTATCAGCTTCCTATCCTTGACGGAAAAGGTCATGGTCATGGCAGGCCAACCGAGTGCCTCGACGGGCTGGTGGGCGATGGTTACGCGTTTTCCGGATGGGTCCAGCGCTTTGACGACGCCGGTGGTGCGATAGGTTTGGGCCTTGTTTCCGGGCTGCTCCATGCCCTTCATGTCCATGCCCTTCATGTCCATGCCCTTCATGTCCATGCCTGACATGTCGGCGGCAACTCCGGCAATGGAAATGCCCGACAGAATCAACGCAAAACAAATCTTTTTCATGATAGACGCTCCTGTGGCTGGTTGAGAGTAATTTCCCTGCGGCGCATCAGCCTGTACGCCGCGGGAATGACGAACATGGAAAGAAGCGGGGCGGTGATCATGCCCCCCACCATGGGGGCCGCGATGCGGCTCATGATCTCGCTCCCCGTGCCGTTTCCCCACAATATCGGAAGCAGCCCGGAAATGATCACGGCGACGGTCATGGCCTTGGGGCGTACACGCAACACGGCGCCTTCGCGAATGGCTTCCAGCAGATCAGCTTCGGCAGCCCGGCCCGAAGCAATCCGCTCGTCCCAGGCGTGCTTCAGATAGATCAGCATGACGACCCCGAATTCCGAAGCGACGCCTGCCAGCGCGATGAACCCCACGGCCGTGGCAATGGACAGGTTGTACCCCATCCAGTAAAGGAACCAGATTCCTCCCGTCAGCGCAAAAGGCAGGGTCGCGAGGATGAGAAGCGCTTCATCGAGTCGACCCAGGGTCAGGTAAAGCAGGACGAAGATAATCAGGAGCGTTCCCGGGACCACGAGCTTCAACCTTTGATTGGCGCGTTCCATGAACTCGAACTGCCCTGAATAGGCAATGCTCACCCCGGGAGCCGGTTTGACTTCTTTTTCCACTGCATGACGAAGATCCGAAACGGTTGATGCAAGATCGCGCCCCCTCACATCGACATAAACCCATCCGGACAGCCTGGCATTCTCGGTCTTGATCATGGGCGGTCCATCCGTGACATGGATATTCGCGAGCATGCCCAGCGTGATCTGGGCACCCGCCTGCGTCACGATAGGCAATGTTTCCAGCTTTCCGACCGTATCGCGCCATTCGCGAGGGTAGCGCAGGTTGATCGGGTAGCGTGCGTATCCTTCCACCGTTTCGCCGATGTTCTCCCCGCCTATCAGGCCGCTCACGATATCCTGAACATCCGAGATGTTGAGGCCGTAGCGGGCTGCTGCGAACCTGTCTATGTCGATGTCGACGTAATGGCCTCCCGTGGATCGTTCGGCAAACGCTGAAGAGACGCCGGGAACGGATTTTGCCACTTGCTCCACCTGTTGGGCGACAAGGTCGATATCGGCGAGATTCGAGCCCGATATCTTGACCCCGATGGGGCTCTTGATGCCCGTTGCCAGCATGTCGATGCGGTTCCGGATGGGCGGCACCCAGATATTGGCAAGCCCCGGGGCCTTGACGGTTCTGTCCAGCTCATCCACGAGCTTCCTTTTCGTCATGCCGGGCCGCCACTGATTTTCCGGCTTGAAGCGGATGATCGTCTCGAACATCTCGATCGGCGCGGGATCCGTTGCCGTCTCGGCACGTCCTGCTTTCCCGAACACCTCCTCGACCTCAGGGACGGACTTGATCAGCCTGTCCGTCTGCTGCAGCAGTTCCGACGCTTTTTGAACTGAAAGACCGGGTAGCGCAGAAGGCATGTAGAGCAGATCGCCCTCGTCAAGCGGCGGCAAAAATTCCCCGCCCAGACGGCTCAATGGAAAGGCGGCCGTCAGAAAGACCAGAAAGGCTGCGGCCAGCGTCATTTTTGGCCTTGAGAGCACGGATTCGAGCAGCGGCCGGTAGATCCGGATCAGCCAGCGATTCAGGGGATTGGCTTCTTCCCTCGGCAGGTTTCCCCTGATCCAGTAGCCCATCAGGATCGGGATCAGGGTTACGGAAAGGGCGGCGGCTGACGCCATGGCATAGGTTTTCGTGTAGGCAAGCGGCGAAAAGAGCCGGCCTTCCTGAGCCTGCAGCGTGAAGATGGGAACGAAGGAGACGGTGATGATCAGAAGGCTGAAGAAGAGCGCAGGGCCAACCTCGATCGCGGCTTCAGTTACCACTTCCCAGTGCGTCTTGCCAACGAGCTTTTCTCCCGGATGGCTCTCTTTCCAGGCTTCCATTTTCTTGTGGGCATTCTCGATCATCACGATCGCCGCATCGACCATGGCGCCGATGGCGATGGCGATTCCGCCGAGCGACATGATGTTGGCATTGATACCCTGGTATTTCATGACGATGAAAGCCATCAATACGCCCAGGGGAAGCGACACGATAGCGACGAAGGAAGAGCGCAGATGCCAGAGGAATGCGCCGCAGACGAGGGCTACCACGACGAATTCCTCGATGAGCTTGTGGTCCAGATTCTTCACCGCCCTGTCGATCAATCCGCTCCTGTCGTAGGTAGGAACGATCGCAACCCCTTCAGGCAGGCTTTTCCCGAGTTCCCGGATCTTTTCATGGATCGCCGAGAGCGTGGTTCTTGCGTTCTTGCCCGATCTCAGGATGATCACGCCACCCACGGTCTCCCCCTGGCCGTCGAGCTCCGCTATCCCCCTTCTCATTTCCGGGCCGATCTGGATTCTGGCGACGTCGCCCAGCGTGACCGGCACGCCGTTCGCGAGCTTCAAGGGAATGGCCTTGAAATCCGAAATGTTTTTCAGATAGCCGGAGGAGCGTACCATCAATTCCGTCTCTCCCTGTTCGAGAACCGAACCCCCCGCCTCCTGATTGGCATCCTGGATGGCTTTCTTCATTTCTCCATAGGTGATGCCGAAGCTCGCGAGCTTCACGGGATCGGGAGTCACCTGGTATTGCCTGACCATGCCGCCGATGCTGGCGACTTCGGCCACGTTGGGGAGGGTCTTGAGTTCGTATTTCAGGAACCAGTCCTGGATAGCTCTGAGCTCCGAAAGATCGTGGTGCCCTGTTCTGTCGACAAGCGCATATTCGTATATCCAGCCCACGCCTGTTGCATCCGGTCCGAGATTCGAACGGGCTGTCGCGGGCAGCCTGCCCTGAACCTGATTGAGGTATTCGAGGACTCTGGAGCGGGCCCAGTAGAGATCTGTCCCGTCCTCGAACAGCACATAGACATAGCTGTCGCCGAAAAAGGAATAGCCTCGCACCGTCTTCGCTCCCGGAACGGAGAGCATGGTGGTCGTAAGCGGATAGGTGACCTGGTTTTCCACGATCCTCGGCGCCTGTCCCGGATAACTCGTGCGGATGATGACCTGTACGTCTGAAAGATCCGGGAGCGCATCGACAGGCGCGGTTCTGACGGACCAGATCCCCCATGCCGTGACAAAAAGGGTCGCGATGAGAACCAGGATGCGGTTCTTTACGGACCAGCGGATGAGCTTGGCTATCACGGCATGCCTCCCATCTTGCCCATTTTTTCGACGACCATGCCCTGGTCGGTTTTGCGCACCGTCACATGCACCCTGTCGCCTGATTTCAATCCATTGGCGACATCCGGGTCAGCAAGCGGGAAGGTCATGGTCATGCCGGGCATATTGAAGGCCTTGAACGGGCCATGCCGCAGGGTGATTTCCTTTCCTGACAAATCCATGATGGTCGCATCGGTTTCGTCCGTATTGCCCGATGCGCTGGCTGGTGCGGAAGATCGCGCCATGATTCCAGAGAGGCTCGCCTCCGAGTCGATCAGGAATTGCCCGCTCGAGGCAATTTTCTGGCCTTCTTCCAGGCCCGAAAGGATCACTGTCCTATCGCCTATCTCCTGGCCAGGCACCACTTCAGCGGGAACGAACCTTCCTTTTCCATCGGAAACCATGACAAGAGACCGCTTCCCCGTCCTGATGACGGCTTCAGTCGGAACGGCAAGCGCGGTTTCATCCGTCATATGGCCTATCCTGACCTGGGCCGAATCACCCGGACGCAATTTCAGGTCCTGATTAGGAAATGCTATCCTTACTCTCAGGCTGCGGCTTGGATCACTCAGTACGGGCAAAACCGTTTCGACTCGCCCGGGAACGGCTTTTTCCGGCAAGCCGGAGATCATCGCCTCAATTTTGTCCCCGACATGAACTTCGCCGGAAAGCGCCTGCGGCACGGCTGCGTCCAGCCAGACTGTCGAAAGTCCGTTGATGCGAACCAGCGTCTGCCCCGGGGAAACGTTCATGCCTGTGCGGATGTCGAGCGACTGGACCACCCCGGAAACAGGTGAACGCAGGACGAATTCCAGGTTTGCCTTCCCGGTTTTCTCGGTTTCGCTGATATAATCTTGCGGAATTCCCGAAAGGCGCAGCCTCTCGCGTGCTGTCTCCACCAAGGCCGGGTCGCCCTGGGCCGCGAGAAATTCGCCCTGGGCGGCTGACCATTCAGGCACGGAAAGAACCACGAGCGCCTCCCCCTTGTGAACGACGTCGCCGGGGGCGAGCGGCGGCACTTTTACAACGAATCCGTTCGCGCGGCTCTGCACGATGGCCACATCCCGCTCGTCGAAGCCGATCATTCCTGAGACTTCGATTCTGGACGAAAGCGCAATGCCTTCCACTTTCGCCAGCCGTACACCGAGATTCTGCATTGCGGACGGATCGATCTTCACCGAGGCATTGGTTTTTTCCTCATCGGCAAGCTTGGGCACCAGATCCATGTCCATGTAGGGGGACTTGCCAGGTTTGTCGAAATGCTGATCCGGGCGCATCGGATCATACCAGTACAACACTTTGGCTTGTTTTGATGGTGGATGAGGCTTCTTATCCAACCCTGGACGTTTTGCCCGATACAAACTCAGAGATACTGCCAGCAACAGCAAAAACAAAAGAAAAACGAACAATTTTGGTCTCTTCATGGCTTGACTCCCGGAAGCATCGTGTAATGAAGGCGCACTGCAACGAGTTCGCGGCTGCCTTCCAGTTCAATGGCCTTCAGTTTTGTTTCGATACGCTCTCGCCTGGCGGAAGCTACCTCCGCCAGGCCCGACTTCCCGCCGCGCCAGGCGGCCATCGTCAAACGCACTTTTTCTTCGGAAAGGGGAATCAATGTCTCTTCCTGGCGCCTCGCCATGTCGCTCAGCCGTTTGTATTCGGCAAGATCCGACTCAAGCATGGCATTGTGTTCCCTGAAGGTCGCCTCGCGCTCCGCATCGAGCGCCGCCTTTTCCGACTGTTTCTCGGCGATCCGCGGATCCTGGCGGGATTCCGGAAAGACAGGGAGAGCGATGGTGAACTGGAATGAAGCCATGTTGCCGAATTGAGGAGCTCGCTCCTGGTAAGCCAACTCCACCCCCCAATCCGGTATTTTGGCTGCCTTGGCCTCACTGATTTCGGCATTGAGTTTTCGGTCTCTGGAATCGAATATTTCGAGTTCTGGATGATGATGCAACGCATGGGAGAGCATGTCCCGGTCTATGGGCAAGTCTGGAACGGAGCCCGTAAGCGGTTCGCCGCCTGCCTTGCCGATCCAGCGTTCGAGTTCCGCAACCGCCTTTTCCCGGCGGGCGAGCAGATCACTGCGAAGATTCTCGATCGACACGGCTTCCTGCTGGGGAATAATGCCATCCGCGAGCGTACCCTTTCCCGAGGCAACGCCCGCACGCACTGCCGCATTGAAAAGCCTGTTTTCCTCAAGCAGGGCATCTACAAATTGCAGTTGCCGCTCGACGGTGTCGCGCTCAATCCAGGCTGAAGCTGCACCCTTCATTGCAGTGAGCCTCTCGATTTGCATCTGTTTTTCGGCGACATCCACGCCCGCCCGCGCAGCCTCCGCCTGGGCTCTCCGCTTTTCTTCATTGGGAAAATCCTGCATCAGGCCGATTCTGCGCATCGTCATGGGGTCTTGGGTCAGGCTATATTGCTCGGGACCGCTGACCGGAAGATTCTCGACCCCGACCTCGAGCTTTGGATCGGGCAATTGCCCGGCCGATTTCCTGGTCAATCTGGCGGAGGCGATGTTCGCCGCCTGCGCCTTGATTTGCGGCGCTTGCGTTTCCGCAAGGTTCAGCGCTTCTTCGAATGTCAGGGCATGTCCTGCTTCGCAGTAGGCGAGAAGCAGCAGGGCAAATGCCGTTCGCCAGCTGGACTGGCGCGAAATAAAAATGGGCATGGTGAAGCATCCTTCAAGTGAACAAATACCGCGCATTGCGCGGCGCAAACCGGTCACGGAAGATGCTTAAATGCGAAAGACTTGATACTGGATGCGCAGCGGAGGGGGGGCACCGGATTGACTGTAGCGGTTTGAAGCGGATGCCGGGAGCATGTCATGCCAAGGCGCATCCGGAGAAGCTGTCATGCAGAGCATGGGCAGAATCGGTGCGGCAATATCCATCGCTTGAGGCGAAGGGGTGGAACTTTCACAATGAACCTTGCACAGGATGGAAGGCTTTTCGTGCATTCCTCCCGCGCAATCTGGCTGCATGTCCTGCATGGACGCCATCTTCGGAACGTCCTGCAGACAGGTGTAGGACGCCGCCGCGAACTGGGCCCATCCCAGCATCGCGATACAGAATACTGCGAGCAAATGGCGTATTCTTCTTGTCAACATTTTTTCAAGTTAGGCGAAGCCGGCGCTGAAGTCAAGAACATATTGCTTACTATTATGGCATTGCATGCCTTTGTTATGTGTGCCCATATTGTTTTGTTTGTGTATTCACTTTCAGAAATTCAACCAAGCGCCTGCTCAAGATCGGCAATCAGATCTTGAGCGTCTTCCAGGCCGATGGAAAGCCTGATCATGGTCTCCGAGATTCCTCGCCGCATCAGTTCATCCAGCGGCAATCCATGATGCGTCGTGGTCACCGGCATGGTCGCCAGGCTTTCCACCCCGCCCAGACTGGGGGCAATGGCAAATAACTTGAACCTGTCCATCACTTGTATGGCGTCCGCCTGGTTGCCCCGCAGATCTAATGTCAGCATACCGCCAAATCCCTTCATTTGAGATCTTGCAATAGTGTGACCTTCGAAATCCTGCAAACCAGGGTAATAAACCTGCTCCACCTTGGGATGCTGAGCCATGGTTTCCGCTACAAGTTGGGCGGTCGCGTTTTGCCTTTCCACCCGCACTGGAAGTGTCCGTATGCTGCGCGCGAGAAGAGAAGCAACCTCCGGAGCTACCATGGTGCCCAGATTCTTGCGCCATACCCATACAGGCGCCAACAAATGCCTCGAGCCCATCAATGCCCCGGCAGTAATATCGCTATGCCCGCCCAAGTATTTGGTAGCGCTGTGGACGACGAAATCCGCTCCCAAAGCGAGAGGGTTCTGGTTTACAGGCGAAGCGAAAGTATTGTCAATTGCCACCAGAACCCCAGACTCGTGGGCAGTGCCGCTGATTTTTTGTATGTCCAGTACTTCCAGCGTCGGGTTCGATGGCGTCTCGAAAAACACCAAACCCGCGCCTATTTCAATGAATTTCTTCAGCCCGTCCAACTCGCTGCCCAATAAGAAGTATGTGGGTATGCCAAGTTCCGGCAACTGACTGGAAAGCAGTTCCATGGTGCCTCCATAAGCATCGCCAATGCAAATGATGCCCTTGCGCCCATGGGCAAGAAACAATGCAGACAAAGCCGCCATGCCGGAGCTGAATGCCCAGGCCGCTTCCGCGCCTTCCAGCGCGGCGAGTTTCTCTTCAAGACTGAATATGGTGGGGTTGAGGCCATAACGGGTATACAGGCTGCCCTGTTTGCGACCTTCCACCACATCGAGCAAATCGGATGTTGAGTCGAACTTGAAGGTCGTGGTCGTGTAAGTAGGCGTATGCGGCGAGCCTAGTGCATCTTTTATTTCACCCGCGTGTACGCATGTAGATAATCCGCTGCTCGTCTTTTTCATGTTCTGTCCTTCATGAAATCATTTCCAAAGCGCATTTCTATCAAGCAAGGTTCGGGCGTCATGTAGTTGCGGAAACGGCGAGGAAAGCCCCTCTGCCGGGAAACCAGCGCCGGAGGCGTGCTTCCGTTTTCTGCTTCCAACGCTTGTTTTCATTTGGAAGCACGATGATGGTCCGCCACTCGACCTCACCTTGCTTCAAACCGTGAAACAATTGTAGGGCTTCTCTTGGAGTATGCCAATGCGCGCCTCGATACCCACCCTTGCCGCCATGCCGGCCCCTCTGGAAGTAGAGCATGCTACGGCGGTTAAGCAATCCCAGGACCAGCTTTCGACGCGCCACACGGATCATTTCGTGCAGAGCCGCTTTTTCCTGAGGGATAAAACACAAGACGGCAATACTGAAGACCAAATCAAAACTCTTATTAGGAAACGGGAGGTTACGTGCATCAGCAGCGACAAAGAGAACGGACTCAGGTGAATGCTCAGCGGCGAAGCGAAGCATATCTAGATTCACATCGGTGCCAACGATGCTCTTGACGACAGCATCGGCCGCAAATTTGCGCGTGAAATACCCCGTACCACAGCCAACATCGAGCATCGTTTCATTTGGGCGAGGGGCAAGCATCGATGCGATGAGATGATATTCCTCCTCGCCAATCCATTTGCCACGCTGCGTGGTATACCAGGCATCGTACTCGCTAGGTGACATCGCCATCTTTATATATCCTCATCAATGTTGACGAGCGCATCAATTACCGCTCGGCCGCGCCCATTCGGCTACACCATCCCGCAGCAAATGTGCTGAGTAGCCTTCATCCTTGAGCAATGCGACTGCATCCGGCGCCATCAGACAGTAAGGTCCTCTGCAATAGGCGACGATGGGGCGGTCCTTGGGAAGTTCCGCAAGCCTGTGCTTGAGTTCCCCCAGGGGGATTGATCTTGCAAAAGGCAGATGGGCGGTCAGGTATTCGTCGACTGGCCGGACGTCGAGCACGACCACTTCCCCTTTGCGTGCAGCCTTCATGAGGCTTTCCCGATCATTGGGCACGAGTTCGTCAGGCAACAGGGAAAGATCATGTAGTGCTTCCTGCAATTCCACCAGACGATCTTCGGCGAGCGAATGGACATTCACCCAGAAATCGGCTACTCGCTTGTCTGCAAGTCGGTAAAAAATATTTTTGCCTTCCCGACGAGTATCGACCAGCCTGGCATTTCGCAATTCACGCAAATGAGCGCTGGCAAGTTTCATGCTGATTGACGCCTCCTGCGCGAGCGTTTCCACGGCTTTTTCTGCCTGACAGAGCAATTCGATCAGTTCAAGCCGCTTGGGGCTGGAAATCGCCTTACCAATCCTGGCGACCTGCTCGTAAAGCATATCCTTGATCTGTCTTCCATTGTCCATAACCAACAATCTATTTCGATACAGATTACAAGTCAAGAAAACTGGAAAACACCCAGAAAATATTGACATATCGAATCTCATGGTATTTAATTAGTCTAACAATCATTAGATTGTATGGAGGGATCATGAAAACGCTGTTCATTCTGAATGATGGCCCTTATGGCAGCGAGCGCACCTATAATGGCCTTCGCCTAGCCGGCTCGCTCTCCAAACAGGAGGGCAACGAGGTGCGCATCTTCCTGATCGGGGACGGCGCCGCCGCTGCCCACAAGGGCCAGAAGGTGCCGCAAGGCTACTACAGCATCGAAGTCATGCTGGGCAACGTGATCCGTCATGGCGGAACTGTCGGCATTTGCGGCACCTGCATGGAAGCACGGGGAATAGATGAGGACGATATCGCGGACGGTTCCCACAAGAGCACTTTGGCCGAGCTGACCGAATGGACGGCGTGGGCGGACAAGGTGCTGGTGTTCTGAAAATATCGGTGGCGATTTCCTGAAGGTTGTATTCGAGCGAAGGAGATGGCAATGGCACAAGGCAAAACCATATTGGTACTCGGAGGCGGGATTGGCGGTATCGTAGCCGCAAGCCGCCTGCGCAAGGGGCTGTCCCGCGAGCACCGCGTGGTGCTGATCGAGCGGGAGGAGCGGTATGTCTTCGCGCCGTCCTTCCTGTGGCTGATGGTGGGATTGCGCACGCGCGACAAGATAGTCAGGTCCTACTCCCGGCCCAGGCAGCAGGGCGTGGAACTGGTGAGGGGAGAAATTACGCGCATTGATCCCGTGCGGCGCGAAGTCGAGGTGAACGGACAGGTGCTCGGTGGCGACTATCTGGTGCTCGCCCTTGGTGCGGAGTTCGCCCCGGATGCCATTCCCGGCCTAGCCGAAGTGGGGCATAACTTCTACACCTTGGAAGGCTCGGAGGGACTGCGCGAAGCGCGGCTCGGGTTACGCGAGGGACGCATGGCGGTGCTGGTGAGTTCCGTGCCGTTCAAATGCCCGGCAGCGCCTTACGAGGCGGCCATGCTGCTGGAATATGACTGCCGCAAGCGCAAACTGCGGGACAGCATCAGCGTGGACGTTTACACTCCGGAACCGGGACCCATGCCGGTAACGGGGCCGGAAGTCTCCCGGCAGGTGCGGCAGATGGTGGAAGACAAAGGGATAGGCTATCACCCGGAACATGTTGTTACGCGCGTGGAACCCGAAGCCCGGCGCATCCATTTCGCCAATGGGGAAATGGCTGAGTATGACCTGCTGGCCTACGTGCCGCCGCACCGTGCGCCGCGAGTCGTGAAGGAAGCTGGACTCACCGGCGAATCGGGCTGGGTGCCGGTGGATCGCCACACTCTGGAAACCCGTTTCCCAGGCGTCTATGCGCTGGGCGATGTCACCGGGATCATGCTCGCCATGGGCAAGCCGCTGCCCAAGGCCGGTGTCTTCGCCCACGGCGAGGCAGAGGTGGTGGCGGACAATCTCATCCACGCCATCACGGGCAAAGGCGAACTGCGGCGCTTCGACGGCCACGGCGAATGTTTCCTTGAGACGGGGGACGGCAAGGCGGGCTTCGGGAGCGGCGATTTCTACGCCGAACCTGTGCCGCAGGTGAAGCTGCGGCAGCCGAACCGCACCCTGCATCTGGGCAAGGTGGCATTCGAGAAATTCTGGCTGTTCGAGTTTTAGGGTGGCGCTGCCAGATGCACCGCAAACGTGACGGAGAATCGTTATGCAAACAACAGACATCATGATTCACATCAACGGAACGCTCGACGCAGTTCAGCAGCAGGCCATCGAGTCTGAACTGAGGGAGATCGAAGGAGTGATCGCGCCCCGCTTTGACCAGCCTCACCTCCTCGTGATTTTGTATGACTCGGATACCACGAGTTCCGCTGCGCTTCTGAATGTGGTGAGAAGCAAGGGATACCAGGCGCAGTTGGTTGGCCTGTAATTCGTTGGGTGCCCTGAATGCGGATCACAATCCCACCGGAGATAGGAACGAATTGGGTGGTCGGATTAAAAGGAGAACACCATGACTACAAGAGGCAAACCGGTCAGAGTGGAACAAGTCGCATGCGTGATATGCCTGAAGGAAGTGCCGATCAGCGAAGCCACCGTTCCAGAAGCAACGGACTACGTTATGCACTTTTGCGGTCTGGAGTGCTATGAAAAGTGGAAGGATCAGAACGTGAAAGCCGATGACCAAGTCGAAAAACCACGCTCATGAGGTGTTTTCCAATGGCTGCGCAGCAGGGCGAAGTTGACATTGGCAATACCACAGAAAAATTTTGATATTTAGTGATCTGATTAATCCGGAAGGAAGGCAACATGTTTTTCAAGCAGCTTGCAACGAAAGAATCCTCCCTGTCCTATTTTTTCGGCTGCGGCACCAAGGGCAAATCCATGGCAGTGGATGTGGTAGCCGGTGACGAGGAATGGTTTATCGAGGAGGCAAAGAAAGCCGGCGTCAGCATCAATTTTGTCGTCGACACCCATATTCACGCAGACCACTATTCAGGGGGGCGGAAGCTCGCTGAAATGGTCGGTGCGCCCTATTGCCTGCACGAATCGGATAAGGGAATCGTCAAATTCGATTTCGACCCGTTGAGCGACGGCCAGCTTCTGAATCTCGGTAATGTCGATGTGGAAGTGCTGCATACTCCCGGCCACACTCCCGACAGCATTTGCCTGCTGGTGACGGACCGGCGCAGAGGTGAATTGCCTTGGTTCGTGATTACCGGGGATACCTTGTTCGTCGGCTCCATCGGCCGCCCCGACCTCCTGGGCCGCGAACGCGAGATGGCAGGGCAGCTCTATGACAGCCTACATGCCAAGCTGTTACGCCTATCCGATGAAGTCGAACTGTTCCCCGGCCATCAGGCAGGCAGCGTGTGCGGCGCAGGACTGTCAGGAAAGCCTTCTTCCACGATAGGCTTCGAGAAACGCTGGAACCCGGGACTGTCGATGAACAGGGAAGCCTTCATCGAGCATTTGGTCAAGGATATCCCGCCTCGTCCAGCTGAAATGGACAGGATGGTGGCAGCCAACATCGCGGCATGAAAGTTGCCGAAATAATGGATACTCGCGCTGCTGTGGCAGCAGAAGCTGTTTATATACGGGGCATACGCGCCAATCTCCACCAGTTCATCCAGCAGGCCGTACAGGTATTTTTCGTCGGACTGATGATAGGCATGGAACGGAACGTCCTGCCTGTACTGAGCGGAGACTTCGGAGTATCAAAGGGTTCATTCCTTTTCCTGATGTCCTTCGTGGTTTCCTTCGGGTTCGTCAAAGGCATCCTCAATTTCATGGCCGGACGCCTCTCCGAACATATCGGGCGAAAAAAAGTGCTGCTGATGGGCTGGCTTGCCGCGCTTCCCATCCCCTTCATGATCCTGTATGCGCCGAACTGGGGGTGGATCGTTGCTGCGAACGTCTTTCTCGGCATCAACCAGGGTTTCGCCTGGAGTATGACTGTCACCAGCAAAGTCGACATCACGAGAGCTGAACAGCGCGGCTTTGCAACCGGCGTCAACGAATTCGCAGGATATGCTG
>JAJZQY010000099.1 GCA_021806605.1 Pseudomonadota bacterium | reverse complement strand
ATCGGACAACGGCGGCAGCGCATCGCTGGAATGGAGCTGGAGGCCGATGGAATTCCGCTTCACCTGGGCTAAAAATTCCCTCTGGCGGCCACTCGCGGGCGACGGCGAAACCGTCGTCTTCCCGAGCGGAGGGCCCTGGTCCTTGCTCAGGCTCATCCAGATGCACGGCATGAGGCCGCAGCCTTCCCCGGACCCGGTCAGCCCGGACAGGATACAGCTCGAATTCGAGGTTCCCGTCGGGCAGATCGGCAAAGGAAAAGGCATGATGAGCCGCCTGCATGTCGCCCTGGAGCTCTTCGACAGCAAATCCGCCACGGCGCTTGCCCCTCCTCCCCAGTTCCCCTATGCCGCACCGGCGCTCGCAAAGGAATGAAAATGGACATCGATCTGGTCAAGCTGACGGACCGCTTCTTCGACGAGGAGTCGGGCACATCCCTGGAGAGCCTGCTCTACCCTGTTTCCGGGGACAATCCCGCGGGAGAATCCCTGCGCGGAAGCGATTACGACGGCATCAGGGAAGCGCGCCGGGAGGACGATCCTTCCATTCCGCAGGGCGCCTGGCAGTACGAGCTGAAGCGCGCCGACTGGCCAAGGGTGACGCGGCTTTGCGTCGATGCGCTGGAGAAGCGCTCTAAGGATCTGCAGCTCTCCGCATGGCTTCTGGAGTCCCAGATCAGGCTGAACGGGTTCAAGGGAATCGCGCCCTGCCTCACGCTCATGCAGGAACTGTGCGAACGCTACTGGGAAGACCTTCATCCGTGCTTTCCCGGGGACGAGAACCACGAATCCAGAGCCAACATCATTCTCTGGATCAACAGCAGCATGCTGCCGCTCCTTCGCCAAGTGCCGATCGCCTGGGGTAATGAAGGCAAGGAATACGGCTGGTGCGACTGGGAACTCGCCCACCGCTACGACCAGTCGAGATCCGCCGGGCGGCGCAAGGAACTCGAGGGGGAGCTGAGCATTCAGGTTTTGTCCGCTGCGCTCGCCGTGACGCCGGCTGAAGACGTCCGGGAAAATTTCATCGCAATCTCCGCCGCCCTGCAGGCCATATCCGGACTCGGCAAGACGCTCGACGATCGCTTCGTCGGGGAAGCGCCCAGCCTTGCGTCCCTGCGCGAACTCCTGGCCAGTATCGGCGGGACGCTCGAGGGGGAGCTCGGAAAGCGCGGTCATCTGTCCAGGATCGAAAGCGTGGACGAGCCTGACGAAGATGATGAAGGGCAGGGGCTGCTCGCCCAGGCGATGGCGGACCGGGCTGAAGCCTATGCCTGCCTCGATTCGGCGGCCGACTTCCTGATGCGGCTGGAGCCGCACAGCCCGGTTCCCTATCTGGTCAGGCGGGCGATCGAATGGGGAAATCTCAACACGGTCGAGCTCTACCAGGAGCTGTTCGTGAAAATGAACGGTCAGATCAGCATCTTCGAGCTTCTTGGACTCGGCGAAGGAGGAGGCAGGTGAGCCTCGCCATCAGAGCGGAAAATCAAAGAGAGGAATCGGATTTCGAGGCTCTCGAAAAATGCCGCTGGTCGGCGCGTGCGCTGTCGCGCAGGCTGCCGGATCTTCTCGAACTCGAGATCGATGCGGAGGAAAGATTTTCCTGGGTCAGCGGCTTGAGAATGGCGCAAAGCGGCTTATGGGCGATGGGCGCGGAATCGCTGAAGAACCTCTTCGAGTTTGCCTGCCGCCTGGGAGACTGGCCCATGGTTGCGGATGCCGGGAAAGCTCTGGGCGACAAACTGGAAAGCCACGAGGCGCTGGATCTCATCGAAGCCTGTAGCCGCCTCGGAAAGATCGAAGAAGGGTTCGAAATCTCGCTCCGCTGGCAACTTTTGTCGCCCTGCGACCTGCGCTTTCCGGAAGCCCACGATCGGCTTCTCGACGACCGGAACTTGCGGCAGCGCTTTCCTGCGATCGAAGGCGAGGATTATGGCGAACCGGACATTTGCCTGGTTCCGCTTTCGCACCGTCACTTGGGCGACTTCTTCCGGCAGTATTTCGACCCGGAAATTTCAGATCTTTGCTGCCTTCCGGAATTCATGAGCCGTGAGCAATGGCATGCCTGGCTATCGGGGCTCTATTCGGATGGAGACGAGCTTCCTCTGGCGATCATCCATCGCGAATGGGGCTTCGTCGGCTGCTGCCACCTCGTGATGCACGAAGGCACCGGCTTCCTGTATTACTGGCTGGGGAAGGATTTCAGGGGGAAAGGGTTCGCCTTCAGGGCGAACCGGCTTCTGCTTTCCGCCGCCGTCGATTGCTTCGGATTGCGCGCATGCTACGCCAAGGTTTTCGAACACAACCTGCCTTCGCGCAAGCTGCTCGAGAAGCTGGGATTCGAATGCCTGGATTTTCGGGCATATCCGGACGAGACCGAGATTTTCTACCGGCTGGGGGAAGACACACGGAACATCGCAGGTGAATTGAGGAGATTTCTGCAACTGATGAAGTCGGAGACTTCGATAACGCCCTTACTTGAGGAGATAGTGAGATGAGTGGTAGAGATAAGTTGACCAGACAAAAGCGCAGCCGCAGCGAGATGGAACGTAGTTCCAGTGCTGTGGGCGGCCCGACGTCTAAGGATGAGGAGAGGCCTTTCAAACGAGAAGATCCTTTTTCGACAAGGGAAAGCTTTCATGCTGGTACCAAGTGGTCCCATCATGATGACTCGGATGACTCTGATGCAGAAGGATATGTACCCAAAGATTTGGCGCCTGTTGATAGAGGATTTCACCGTGTATTTAGGGCCCTAAGTTCTAAGGATGATCCATTTAAAGAGGGCATTAAGGGTGCTAACCCAAGGGCAAGGTCGAGAACCGTTGCAGAACATGTTCAGGGTGGTGGAAAGTCAAGGTTTGTTTCCCTTACACAAAATAAAAGGAAAGCTGTTAAGTGGGCGCTCAAAGGAAAAAGCTTGAATCCCCCACGAGTTGCAACCATAGATATACCAAAAGATAAGCCAGTAGCTGATCTTAGCGACCCGATAACCGTTAAACGGGCTGGTTTGGGGAGTACGGGAGCGAATTTTGCGCGATCGTCCTCGGAAGTGTTGGTTGAAGGGCCAATCCCCAAAACATGGGTGAAACGGGTAGAGGTAATTGAGCCAAAAAAATCCGAAGCAGAAGGAAATACTGTTATGACACGCGTGCACACTGGCACTAGTAAAACTTCTGCAAAACCACGTAGGTTCATGCTTACATCCCAGCTTGGCCCAAGAAAGAAATAGGGGAGGCAGATCCCGTTCTTCCCAGAGATGCAGTGCGTCATTAAGGAGATTGCAAAATGAGCAGTTGGTTGAAGTGGGGCTTGGATAGCCTAAGCGGCATGAGCACG
>JAJZQY010000028.1 GCA_021806605.1 Pseudomonadota bacterium | reverse complement strand
CCACGGCGTGTCGTGATCGACGATCAGCAGTCTTAACGGCTGACCGCGGCCGGTCTTTTCATCTACTTTCGATCCCCGTATTCCAATCCGCAACTGCCCTTCACGCTTGTTGACCAGCACCCCTCTCTCCAGCTCGGATGGCCTGCAGCCCGTTGCGGATAGCACGGCAACAGCCAGTTTCAGGCGCTCCGAATGAATGCACGAAAATATTTTCTCGCGCCAATCAGGATCGAGCTGATTTAGCATATGGCGTTTGCTTTTCCGAGATTTTTCATCCATCCCATCACCATTTTATGCCTGATTTACACGCTAGTTGGTTACATGAACACATCGAAAAGCTCCCCTTGTCGCACCGTGGATTTTGGGTTTGATTGTCGATTTGATGTGCTCCATATCTGATCGATCAGAAGCTTTCTCCCAGACCGGAATGTTGATTCGGTTTTGTTCCGGCCCCTCCGCCGATAGATTCCTCGATAAACGTCAACATTCTCCCTATAACGCTGCTCGACAGGGGACAGGATTGTGATTGCTTCAGAAGCGCTTGCCGACGGGCAAACATGAAATTGATGAATCAGTGCTTCCGCGCCAGCAATCCATTCTTCCCGCGATAGCTGCGGCGACTTCGCAAGCCAGCTTTTAGCCACCCGCTGAAGACTAAGATTGTCGAACTCCCGTTCATAGTTGCAGATCACCTGCCCAAGCGCGAGCCGAGTCATGTTCAACTCACTCACCAGATTAGCTATCGTTTCAGATTCCATAATGATCCCCATCCGAAAAAAATCAACATGACAGAAAGATAGCATAGTACTATATAAAAATATACTGTATTTTCTACATTTTCTATTTCTATACAATATTTTATGAACTTATTTGGAGTTTCTTGGACATTAGTGAATACTATTTGAACATTTGCGCCACATTGCTGACAGTAGATATTTAGCACCATCAGGTTCGCCAATTAAGCCTGAATCCAGCAACAAAGCTCCACGAAGCTGAGGTGCGAAAATGGATTGCATTCGCTATTCAGGGTAATATCCTCGATTGATCTTGGACAACTAAAAATGGGTGGATTGAGCTAATGGGGTTGTACAACGCCGAGATTTCGGCAGGTTCATTGATGCTCCCAGAGAGTCGCAGGGTAGCCAAGCTCCTGCTCGGTCATCCGACCAAAGAAGCATGGCTCGAAGCATTGAAGCGGGACAACATTCTGCAAAAAAAATCCCCAGCCACAGCGCGGCGACAAGCCAGACTGATACGCAATAGGAATCGACGTCTATGATTTTGCCGGAGAAAGAATGGTATTCGCTTGAAGATGCTTGTCGTTCTTGGGGATGCTCTATAGACGATTTGCTGCATTATGCGGAAACAAAAAAACTTGAGTTGTGCTTCAGACCTTCCTCTCGCGATCAATGGAAATATTTTTATGTGGTTTATGGAGCGGCTTCGAAATCTAGTGACGGAAGGTTTCTGGAGCATGGGACAGGAAAGCCTAGGCTGCTAGGCAACACTTTCTGGATTCCTCTTCGTCCAATTGACACTCGATTATTCTGTGGTGAGCGTCAGCATTCCGTCGCGCTGAGCAAAGCAAATGAGATCAAGGGAATTAATCTGGGCCGAGATATTCCTGAAGGAATGCAGTTAATCGGGGTACGTTTTCTTGATGAAAACTCAGATAAGCCAGCAAGCCTTGAGGTGAACATGCCTGATTTATTTATCCTGAAAGATGAATTCACTCGATTTGGGGATCAAGCAACAGCCCCCTTGGATAAACCCTCGGGGCGGGTAGACAAAAAACGCGAGGAAATCTTGCGGATCCTCGAAGCCATTAAAAAAGCCGACCCGAAATTTGACCAGGCCAACATGCCGGGATTGAAGGAGGATTTCCATGCTCTCTGCAAAAAACTGAATGGCAAACTTTTCAACGTAGCAAGCAGCACCTTCAACGATTATCTCGGCGGCGTGTGCAAATTCAACCCCGGAGCCCGTAAAACCGATTATTACGAAAAAATAGCCCAGAAACTGGGGTGAACTCGGATTCACCCCAGTCCACCCCAGTTTCCAGCAAAGTCCATTGCCAACTCGCGCTGATGGCAATGGACATATCTTCATCAAAATCACCCCACATTACCCCATTTTAATTCAATAGGCTAGCGTGATTTACTGCAACCGTCCTTTTCACAGCGAGGTTGAAATGAATCTAGTCAAAACTAATTTTCAGAATCGAATTTTAAGGTTGCCAGCAGTCCAATTTGAATCCGGCCTCTCACGCTCAACAATCTATTTGTATATTTCAGAAGGTCTTTGGCCCAGACCCGTCTCCCTAGGAGCGCGGGCTGTAGGCTGGCCCGCACATGAGATAGCTGCACTGAATGCCGCCCGCATCGCTGGCAAATCCGACGACCAAATCCGCGAGTTGGTCATTAAGCTCGAAGCTGCCCGAATCGGAGTTCAATGATGGAAATTGTATCGGTGCAGCTCAGCAGCAACAACATACTCAATCAATTCCGCGATGCGATCCGAGCTGCAGGGCTAATACCCCCGGACGTGATCGAGGCCGATGGAAAGCTGCGGCGCTTCTCAAGCAACGGCAAGCGCAAGGATGATGCGGGCTGGTATCTTCTGCACGGCGATGGAATACCCGCCGGAACCTTCGGAGACTGGCGCACCGGGTTTTCTCAAACGTGGCGGGCGGACATAGGGCGCACCCTGACCCATGAGGAAGAAGATGCGCACCGGGCGAAGATTGAAGCCATGCGGCTCGAGCGCGAAGCTGAAGAGACGAAGCGCAAAGCCGAAGCGAAAGCCAAGGCTACGGAAATCTGGAAGGCGGCGCAATCCGCACCGGCAAATCATTCCTACCTGACCCGCAAGGGTATCCAGGCGCACGGCGCAAAGCTGCATGATGAAAAGCTGGTGATTCCGATGCGGGCCGATGGCGTAATCCATTCCCTGCAATTCATCGGGCCGGATGGTGAAAAGCGATTCCTGGCAGGCGGGCGAGTTTCTGGCTGCTATTTCTCGATAGGCAATCCCAAGGGCTCGGCGGCGCTGTGCATTTGTGAAGGCTTTGCTACCGGCGCAACCATCCATGAGGCGACAAGCTACCCCGTGGCGGTGGCATTCAATGCCGGGAACCTGCTTTCGGTAGCAAAGGCCATGCGCGAAAAATTCCCCGAGCTTCCCCTGATCCTGTGCGCGGACGACGACAGCAAAACCGAAGGCAACCCCGGATTGACGAAGGCGACCGAGGCGGCGCGATCTGTCGGCGGGCTGCTGGCAATCCCTGACTTTGGAACTGATCGACCGGAAAAGGCGACGGATTTTAACGACATGGCGGCATTATCCGGGCTTGATGCTGTAAGGCGGGGCATAGAGAACACATTTCCAGCAGATAGCAGTGTATTGAGCCAAAATCAGCAAGTCTTCGAAACTTGGCCTGAACCCCAACCCCTGTCATCAAAAGTAGAAGCTGAGCAATACCCACTGGACGCGCTGCCGGAATCAATCCGGGCTGCGGTGGAAGAAGTGCAGGGATTCGTCAAAGCGCCGGTTCCCCTCGTTGCCTCCTCGGCACTGGCCGCGCTGTCGCTGGCGATTCAGGCCCATGCGGATGTGAAGCGGGCGGAAAGACTGGCCGGGCCGGTGGGCCTGTTCCTGCTGACTATCGCCGATTCGGGCGAGCGGAAATCGACATGCGACGGATTTTTTACCAAGGCGATCCGTGACTATGAAGCACAACAAGCCGAGGCGGCAAAGCCGCTGGTGAAGGATTACCGTGCTGCGCTGGAGGGATGGGAAGCTCGGTGCAGTGGCATCAAGGACAAAATCCGCCAGCTTGCCAAGGCCGGAAAACCAACAGGCGAACTTGAACAATTGATGCACGAACTTGAACATGAAAAGCCCGAACCACCAAGAGTGCCAAGGCTGCTGTATGGCGATGCAACACCGGAAGCCTTGGCCTATAGCCTCGCAAAAGTTTGGCCTTCTGGCGGGGTTGTATCCGCAGAAGCAGGGGTCGTATTCGGAGCACATGGCATGGGCAAGGAGTCGGCCATGCGAAATCTGGCACTGCTGAACATCCTATGGGATGGAGGAAGCCTTACTATCGATCGAAGGTCGGTGGAGTCCTTTGTCGTGCGAGGCACACGGCTAACCGTGGCACTCCAGGTTCAGGAATCAGCCTTGCGCGATTTCTTCGACAGAACCGGAGGGCTGGCGCGCGGTACAGGTTTTCTGGCCCGATTCCTGGTTGCGTGGCCCGAGTCAACCCAAGGCTTTCGCATGTTTACCGAAGCTCCAGACTCATGGCCGCATCTTGACAGATTCAACCAGCGCGTCTCCACAATTTTAAATCAACTGGCACCAATAGATGAAAATGGCGAGTTGATCCCTGCCGTGCTGGACTTGTCGCCGGACGCGAAATTTCTTTGGATTGCCTACCATGACTCGATCGAGAGTGAGCTTGCTAGCTGCGGCGAGCTGTACGATGTACGAGACGTGGCATCGAAATCTGCCGACAACGCTGCGCGATTGGCAGGGCTGTTCCAGATGTTCAAAGGCGGTGATGGCCCCATCAGCGCAGAGTCATTCGAGTCAGCGAGCCGAATCGCAGCCTGGCATCTCCACGAAGCCCGTCGTTTCCTAGGTGAATTCTCATTGCCCGCAGAACTGGCTAGTACGATACGTCTGGATAACTGGTTGCTTGATTATTGCAAGCGTGAGAAAACACATATTGTCCCTACCAAGAAGGTTCAGCAGTTCGGGCCTGGCGGATTACGCGAGAAAGCCGCCATCGAAATTGCCATGCGCGGGCTGGAGGAGCTCGGCCGGGCACGGCTGGCGCAAGATGGACGTCGGCGCATCATCAAAGTAAACCCTTCGCTGGTAGAAGGAGGAAAAGCATGACCCTGTCTACTCTGATCAAAAAGGGAGGACTGTACAAGCTTGCTACCGCTATTCCTGCTACCGCTGCTTCCAAAGAAGCATGTGAGACCCTAATGGTAGCGGGAATAGCTACGGTAGCGGTAGCAAATACCTCCATTGCCCCCATGCCCCCTGATGAGGAAAAAGTGATTCTGGCATGGCTGGTGCGCATCAAGGAAACCGACGAGGCGACGATAAAATCGGTGCTTGGCCAATGCCGCGCCAATTCGGAAATCCGAAACTACTACCTGCGGCAAGCAGGTGAAATTCCGTAATCATTCAAACACCGATTGAGAAATGCATTCCAGCATTTCAATCTATTGGGCACTTTGTTGGGCACTTTGCAGAAACTACCTGAACAGAATAGAAAAATGGGCCAGGCAAACATCACCTAACCCATTGATCTGTATTGGTCGGGGCGAGAGGATTTGAACCTCCGACCACTTGCACCCCATGCAAGTACGCTACCAGGCTGCGCTACGCCCCGAAAACGCAGAATTATACCAAAGAAAGGCGCTCAGCGCTGCAGGATTTCAAGGATTTTTTTCACTTCCTCCCTGAAGTCCACGGCCTCCGCGCCTTCCATGCCTGCCGCGTCGGCATGCTGCCTGTGTGCAACGGCTTCGGTCTCGAGGCGCTGCCTCGCGCCATTGATGGTGAATCCCTGTTCGTAGAGCAAATCCCGGATGCGGCGGATGAGCAGCACCTCGTGATGCTGATAGTAGCGCCTGTTGCCGCGGCGCTTCAGGGGTTTGAGCTGGGAGAACTCCTGCTCCCAGTATCTCAGCACATGCGGCTTGACCCGGCACAGCTCCCCGACTTCGCCAATCGTGAAATAGCGCTTCGCGGGAATCGGCGGAAGCGAAGAATTATCCTGCGTTTCCATTGTCGCTCTGGTCCACAAGCGCCTTCAGTTTCTGGCTCGCATGGAAAGTCACGACGCGACGTGCGGTGATCGGTATTTCCTCTCCGGTTTTCGGATTCCGCCCCGGGCGTTGCGGCTTGTCGCGCAACTGAAAGTTGCCGAAACCGGAAAGCTTCACTTCCTCGCCGTTCTCGAGCGCGAGCCTGACTTCCTCGAAAAAGGATTCAACCAGATCCTTCGCTTCCCTTTTGTTGAGTCCGACCTTCTCGAACAACAGATCGGCCAACTCTGCCTTGGTCAATGTCATGCGACCTCCCTAAATGCGTAACTTGGAATCAAATCTTTTTTCTAATGCCTCAATGAGTTGCGATATCATAACATCAACTTCGGCATCCAGCAGCGTTTTTTGAGTATCTTGTATCGTAATGCGGAATGCAAGGCTTTTCTTGCCCGATTCGACCCCCTGCCCGCGATACAGATCGAACAGTTCCACTTTCGCCGATGCCTGCATGCTGCGGCAGACTTCCAGTATGGACCGGGCACTGATTTTTTCGTCGACCACAATGGCGATGTCGCGCTTCACCGGCGGGAATTTCGATATCTCTGAGAAAGCCGGGACTTGCCGCTTCAACAACGCTTCGAGTTCGATTTCAAAGAGTACCGGCGCTTTCGGCAAATCGTATTTCTGCACCCATTTCGGATGAAGCTCGCCGACCACACCGACTCTTTTGCCTTCCAAAATCACGCCGGCCGATCTTCCGGGATGCAGCGCGGGATGGGCACAAGGTTCGAATTCGGGAGCAAGCGGCGAAAACAGCGCTTCGACATCGGACTTGACGTCGAAAAAATCGACATTGCGCGCAGCCTCGCCCCACTGCTCGGGCTGGGCCGAACCGTAGCACAACCCGGCGAGCATTTCCCTTTGCTCGTAAGCGGCATCACGCTTGAAAAAGCAGGCACCCGTCTCGAACATCCTGACCCTGGACTGCTTTCGGTTCAGGTTGAAGGCAAGCGCATCCACCAGGCCGCCGATCAAGCTGCCGCGCATCGCGCCCATCTGGCTGGCGATCGGGTTCCTGAGCAGGATGGGATCGGGATTCGCGCAGAAATCGGCTTCCCAGGCGGCATCGACGAAGGCGTAGCTGATTGCCTCGAAATACCCTTTCGCGACCATCAGCTTCCTCAGCTCGGAAACTTCGCGCGAGGATTCCGCTGCGGCAAGCATGCTCATGGCGGCAGACGGGCGCACGCCTTCCAGCTTGTCGTAGCCGTAAATCCTGGCGATCTCCTCGACGAGATCTTCTTCTATCCTGATATCGAAGCGGCAGGATGGGGGAACGACGGAAAAGACCTCGTCCTTGAGCGAAAACTCGTATCCCAGCCGCTGCAACAGGGAAGACGCCGCGTCCGGCGACAAATCGATTCCCAAAATTCGCTTCGCCCGGGAAAGCCTGAGGTCGATCGGATCCCTCGCAGGCAGCTTTGCCTTGAACTGCGCAATGGGACCAGCCTTTCCGCCGCAAGCCGACAGGATCAGGCGGGTCGCGTAGTCCATGGCGCTCTCTGTCGTGCCGAAATCCACTCCCCGCTCGAAACGGTAAGAGGCGTCGGTGGAAAGATTCGGAACCCGCGCCTTCGCCATCGTCGACGGATCGAAAAATGCAGCTTCCAGGAAAATGTCGCAGGTGGCATCCGTTACCGAACTCCCCTCCCCGCCCATGATTCCGGCGAGCGCGATCGGCCCGCTCCGGTTGGCTATCAGAAGCTGCTTGCGGGACAGCGCTATTTCTTCCCCGTTCAGGAGAAGGATGTTCTCCCCCTCGTTCGCGAACCTGACGACAATCATGTCGCCGATCTTCGCAAGATCGTAGGCGTGCATGGGCTGGCCCAGTTCCAGCATCACGTAATTGGTCACATCGACCGCGATGTTCCGGGGCCTGATGCCGCATCTTGCCAGCCGTCTTTGCATCCATTGCGGAGTCGGGATGGAAAGATCGACGCCCTTCACCACCCTGCCCAGATAGAGCGGACAGGACTTCGGCGACTCGACCGCGATTTCAAGCGCATCGCTGCAATCCGCTTCGACAGGGGATAGCTGGGGGCGAACGACGGGTGTCCCGGTCATGGCCGAAATTTCGCGCGCAACGCCCAGGATGCTCAGGCAGTCGGCCCGGTTGGGCGTGAGCTTGAGGTCGAAAACATGATCTTCGAGATCCCAGTAATTCCTGAAATCCGCACCCACGGGCGCATCCTGCGGCAGAATCAGGAGTCCGTCGATGTCGGACTCGATGCCGAGTTCCTTGCCCGAGCAGAGCATGCCGTAGGACATGACGCCCCTCACCTTGGCAGCCCTGATATTGATTGCGGGAAGCGTCGCCCCCTCCAGAGCGCAGGGCACGATGGCGCCCGCGAATACGTTGGGCGCGCCGCACACGATCTGAAGCGGCTCGGGAAGACCGGCATCGACCCTGCATACATTGAGCCTGTCCGCATCCGGATGCTTCTCGACAGACAGCACTTGCGCCACCACCACTTTGTCGAAAGGCGGCGCAACCGGTTCGATCGCCTCGACCTCGATGCCGCACATCGTCAGCCGGTGGGCGAGCTCATCCCTGGAAATGTCGGGGTTGGCGAAAGTGCGCAGCCAGTTTTCGGATAGTTTCATGTCAGTTGAATTGTTTCAAGAACCGGAGATCGTTCGAGAAGAAGAGACGCAAATCGTTGACCCCGTATTTCAGCATGGCGAGCCTGTCGAGGCCCATGCCGAACGCAAAACCCAGGTGTTTTTCGCTGTCCCATCCCACATGCTTCAGCACGTTGGGATGCACCATGCCGCAGCCTCCGACTTCCAGCCATCCGGTATGGCTGCAAACCCGGCACCCGTCCCCGTCGCAGAAAACGCAGCCCATGTCGATCTCGGCGGAAGGCTCGGTGAAGGGAAAGAAGGACGGGCGAAATCGCACTTTCAGTTGCTCGCGCTCGAAAAAGCGCTGCAGGAAATCCGAGACGACCCCTTTCAGATGGGTGAAATTGACTTCCTCGTCCACCCAAAGTCCCTCGATCTGGTGGAACATGGGAGAATGCGTCGCATCGGAATCGACCCTGTACACGCGCCCGGGCGCAATGATCTTGACCGGCGGCGCATTTTCCAGCATGTAATGGATCTGTATCGGTGAAGTATGCGTGCGCAGCAGGTGTTCCGCATCGACGTAGAAGGTGTCGTGCATCGCCCGCGCAGGATGATCTTCCGGAATATTGAGCGCTGTGAAGTTGAAAAAATCCGTCTCGATTTCAGGACCAGAAACGGAAGAAAAGCCGATCGAATGGAAAATTGCCTGAACCCGCTCCAGCGTTCTCGTCACGGGATGAATCCCGCCGGTTTCCTGTCCCCTTCCGGGAAGGGTGACGTCGAGCGCTTCCTCCGCGAGCTGCTTTTCCAGAATCGCCGCCTGGATCGCCTCGCGGCGCTCGGCAAGACTTGATTCCACGGCATCCTTGGCCCTGTTGATGGCAGCGCCTGCCGCTTTCCTTGCATCCGGATCGAGTTTGCCGAGGCCCTTGAGCAATTCGGTGATGGCGCCGCCTTTGCCGAGATAGCGCGCCTTGACCTGTTCGAGTTCGACCGGGTCGCTTGTCCGGTTCAGCTCGCTCAGGGCTTGTTCTATGAGGATATCGAGATTTTGCATGGTAAAAAAAGGAGGCCGAAGCCTCCTTTTTCGTTTCCTGATGATCAGGCGAGGCTGGCTTTGGCCTTCTCGACAATGGTCGCGAAAGCGGCCTTGTCGAATACGGCGATGTCGGCCAGAACTTTGCGGTCGACCTCGATCTCGGCCTTCTTCAGGCCGTGCATGAACGTGCTGTAGGTCAAACCGCACTCGCGCGCAGCAGCATTGATGCGGGCGATCCAAAGAGCGCGGAACTGGCGCTTCCTCTGCCTGCGGTCGCGATAGGCATACTGCCCGGCCTTCATTACCGCTTCCTTGGCGATGCGGTATACGTTGCCGCGGCGGCCGCGGAATCCCTTGGCGAGCGCCAGGACTTTCTTGTGGCGCGCGCGCGCCGTTACCCCACGTTTTACTCTGGACATGTCATATCTCCTTTAAGCGTAAGGCAGCATGCTGCGGATGGAGCGCCTGTCGGAAGCATGCACCGTTGAGGTGCCGCGCAGATGGCGCTTGCGCTTGGTGGTCTTCTTGGTCAGGATATGACGCAGAAAAGCCTGGGAGCGCTTGAAACCGCCGCCTCCCAATGCTTTGAAGCGCTTTGCAGCGCCGCTTTTGGTCTTCATTTTCGGCATGGTACTTCCTTTCTATTTTGAAACCGCGTCGGGTGATTCCGGCCCCGGAATGCTTGACAACCCGAACACGCCTTGTTTTGCCGCATATGCGGCCCTGCTACTTCTTCTTCGGAGACAGCACCATCACCATCTGCCGACCTTCCATTTTAGGAAACTGCTCGACGGTGCCGTGCAATTCGAGGTCCGTCTGCAGCCTCTGCAACAGCCTCACCCCGAATTCCTGATGCGCCATCTCGCGCCCCCTGAACCTCAGCGTGATCTTGGTCTTGTCGCCTTCTTCGAGGAAGCGGATCAGGTTCCTGAGCTTGATCTGGTAATCTCCCTCGTCCGTGCTCGGCCTGAACTTCACTTCCTTGACCTGAATCTGCTTCTGGTGCAGCTTGGCTTCGTGCCTTTTCTTGCTTTCCTGATACTTGTATTTGCCGTAATCCATCAGGCGGCATACCGGCGGCGCTGCGTTCGGCGCAATCTCGACCAGATCGATTTCGGCTTCCTCGGCCATCGCATTCGCCGAAGAAAGGCTCACGATGCCCAACTGCTCCCCATCCATACCAATCAGCCGGATTTGCGGCGCCGTAATTTCGCCGTTGATCCTCGGCTCTTTATCCTGAGCGATAGTGTCTCTCCAATTCTAAAAAATTAAGCCGTCCCACCCGGCTGCACGATTTCCCCGGAAAGGCGGTCGATGAAGGCATCCAGCGACATCTGCCCGAGGTCCTCGCCTGTGCGGGTGCGCACGGCGATCTTCCCGGCTGCGACTTCCTTGTCACCGACGATGATCTGGTAGGGCAACCTCTGCAAGCTATGCTCGCGAATTTTATAGGTTATCTTCTCATTTCTCAAGTCCGTTTGAACCCTGTATCCTTTTCGGCATAGGGTTTGCGCCACTTTTTCGGCATATTCGGCCTGCGCATCCGATATGTTCATCACCACCGCCTGGAGCGGAGCCAGCCACAGCGGGAAGGCGCCGGCATGGTGCTCGATCAGGATGCCGATGAAGCGTTCGAGCGAACCCAGGATCGCCCGATGCAGCATCACCGGAATCTGCCTGGTATTGTCCTCCGCGACGTAGGTCGCGTTAAGCCGCCCCGGCATGGAAAAGTCGACCTGTATGGTGCCGCACTGCCATACCCGATCGAGGCAGTCGCGCAGGGAAAATTCGATCTTCGGCCCGTAGAATGCACCCTCTCCCGGCTGCAGTTCCCAGGCCATGCCTCTGGCATCGAGAGCGGTTTGAAGCGCGCCTTCGGCCTTGTCCCAGTCCTCGTCCGAACCGACCCGATTTTGCGGACGGGTGGAAAGCTTGACCAGCACGTCGTCGAAGCCGAAATCGGCATAAACCTTCAGCAGCAGGTCGATGAAGTCCGACACTTCGCTCTGGATCTGGTCTTCGGTGCAGAAAATATGCGCGTCGTCCTGGGTGAAATTCCTCACCCGCATGATGCCGGAGAGCGTGCCGGAAGGCTCGTTCCTGTGGCAGGAGCCGAATTCTGCGAGCCTGAAGGGCAAATCCCGATAGCTCTTGAGCCCCTGGTTGAACACCTGGATGTGGCAGGGACAATTCATCGGCTTCACCGCATAGTCGCGCGACTCCGAACTGGTGGTGAACATCATGTCCTGGAACTTGTCCCAGTGCCCCGAACGCTCCCACAGGCTCCTGTCGACGAGCTGGGGGGTGCGAATTTCCTGGTAGCCGTTGTCCGCGAAAACCCGGCGCATGTACTGCTCCACGGTCTGGTAGAGCGTCCACCCCTTCGGATGCCAGAACACCATCCCCGGCGCTTCTTCCTGGGTATGGAAAAGATCGAGCTGTTTGCCTATCCGCCTGTGGTCGCGTTTTTCCGCTTCCTCCAGGCGATGAAGATAGGCTTCCTGGTCTTCCTTTTTCGTCCAGGCGGTGCCGTAAATGCGCTGCAGCATCTCGTTTTTCGAATCGCCCCGCCAGTAGGCGCCGGCCACCTTCATCAGCTTGAACACTTTCAGCTTGCCCGTGGAGGGCACATGGGGCCCGCGGCAAAGGTCGGTGAATTCGCCCTGCGTATAGAGCGAAAGATCCTCGTTGGAGGGAATCGACTCGATGATTTCTGCCTTGTAATGCTCGCCGATGCTCTTGAAGAAAGCGATCGCATCGCTTCTCGACTTGACGCTTCTCGTTACGGGAAGGTCGCGCTTTGATATCTCCTGCATGCGCTTTTCTATCGCAGCGAGATCCTCAGGCGTGAAGGGACGCTTGAAAGAGAAATCGTAGTAGAAGCCGTTGTCGATCACCGGCCCTATCGTCACCTGCGCTTGCGGAAAAAGCTCCTTTACGGCATGCGCGAGCAGATGCGCCGAGGAATGGCGGATGATGTCGAGCCCTTCGGTATCCTTTTCGGTCACGATGGCAAGGTCTGAATCGGCATCCATCCTGTGGGAAATGTCCACCAGAACCCCGTTCACCCTGCCGGCAAGGGCAGCGCGCAAAAGCCCTGGGCCGATGCTGAACGCGACCTCTCCCACCGTCACGGGGCGGTCGAACTGTCTCTCGGATCCGTCTGGCAGTCGAATGACCGGCATAAGCCTTTCGCAAAAGAAAAGTGCGGCATTGAGCCGCACGGGAATTCTGGTAGGCGCGATTGGACTCGAACCAACGACCCCCACCATGTCAAGGTGGTGCTCTAACCAGCTGAGCTACGCGCCTAAAGACCGGCATCTTACCCGAAGCCCGTGGATAATTCAATCGAATTTGACGTGTTTTTGAGCCTCTGGCATAGTTGCCGGATGTTTTTCGCCATCTCACTTTTAGCCGGATCGATCGCCCTCGGCGCAATCTTCGTATCGAAAACCTGGAGCTGGGCCACCCTGATCCTTTGCGCGATGCTGCTGCTCATCCCGCTTTCCGGACTCAAGGCGAAGAAGAAGGATTTGCGCTCGAAGAAGCTCTCGGAAGCGGCCAACGCCATGATCCAGAAGTATGGGCATTACTACTCCATGCCGCTCGCAGCCCGGGATTTCGGACGCGCCGCCGTCGTCCTGCACCTTTGCGGCACGATGGCGGCAATCGTCGACCTGTTCCTGGGCTACTGGGCAGGAGTCGCCATCGGCATCGTCTATTTCATTGCGCTGGGCATGCTCTCGCGCGCATTTGACCCCAACAACTTCCTGTACGATCCGGGAGAGCGCGCGATCCACCAGGAAATAGCGGCCTTCCTAGAAAAGTCAGCGAAGGACGGGCTCGGCAAGGCTGCCGTCAAGCCGCAAAGGTAAGTGCATCTGGTTGAGGAACACAGCGATGCTGCCGGAGAGCTTCCCTTGCGCAGCGGAAAATTCGCCGGACGCCTTCATGATTCCGGATGTCATTTTCAGTTCGCCGTAGCGGTAAACCCCGCCGGATGCGGAGAGTTTTCCGGAAAGCTCGTCGAATCTGGTCTCCCCGCCGATCGATCCGCCGGGAGAAGGCGTTTGTATCGCCTGGGCGATGTCGACATTGCCGATTACGCCGTTTTTCAGCCTGAAGGCGGCTTCGACCCCGGGGGAATCGAAGAGCCCGCTGAAGCTCGCCGAACTTGAAGCCACTGCAGCATCGAATTCGAGCGCGCCTTTCAGCTGCGCACGCTTCGAGAAACAGGGCAGAAGCTGCTCGATATCGAGGCGCCCCCCCTTGAGACTGCCGGTTGCGCGCCAGCCGTCGTCCCAGGAAATCCTGCCCGATCCGGACCAGTCTCCGCCGTAGCCGCTGGCTTCGATCGAAGCGATCCTGACCTCATTTCCGCTTGCAATTGCCCTGGCGTGGATTTCGGACCATGGGCATTCGGGACCCAAAGGCAGCTTCCAGTTCTTTGCGTCGAGCACGATGTCGACGCCGGATTCTCCTGGCGCAATTTCGGCTTTCATGCCTTCGCTCCTGATGCTGGCATGCCTGAATGCCCCGTCTTCGGCAAAATCGATTTCGCCGCCGAAGGCAGCAAGCGATTTTCCGTTCAGGGAAAGGGCGACATTTTCCAATTCCACTTTCTGTGCCAGCGCCTTCCAGTTTGAAATTCCCGGAAGAGCATTCTGACCCATTGTCGCGCCGTCGATCCGGACAAGCCCGGATCCGAAAAGCGCTTCCGTCAGCTTCGCAACCTTGATGTCCTGCCCGATCGAAACCGCCTTCAGCACTATTTTCGGCGCGGGAAGCAGTGCAAGGGAAGCGGATCCGACCGCCACCGTTTCCCCGGTTTTATCTGCGATCGCCCTTTCGGCATCCTTTGCGAGAAATTCCAGGGGAATGAAGGGCAGAATTCCTGCAGTTGCGGCGACGGTCAGGGCAAGCGCGATCGCAACGCGCCTGCCGATGCCCCTGCCTTTTTTCCGAGGCGCGCTTCTCGGCTTCTCCACCTTCGCCTTCGCTTGCGAATGCTTGCGCGCTTCTGCTTCAAGCGCCTCCCTGGCAACCCTGGCGGCTTTCGCCTCGGCCTCCGCTTTCGCCTCAGCCTCCAGCTTCGCCTTCATCTTCGCCAGCCTTTCGGCCCGGATGGCTTCCTCCGCCTTATCTTCCGCAGCCGTCCCAGCTGCCCGGCTTCCGCCTCCCACCTCGTAGATTTCGTGCTCTCTCTTGTGCTTGTCCCTGTGAACGCCCTGATATTTGAAAAGGCCCGAATGCCCGCTCGAAAGGCGGCTCACCACGTCGTGAAAAGAGCGCGAAATCAGGATCTGGTCGCCCTTTGCGAATCCCATGATTCGGCTGGCATCGTTGACGCCATCCCCGATCAGGTTCTCCCTGCCGTTCATGTCCGTGACGAGCTTGATCGGACCGAGGTTGATCCCCATCCTGACATAAAGATCCGGATAATCCTTGTGGCCGTTCGCTTCCAGCGCGTCGCGCAGCTTGATTGCGACGAACAGCACTTCCTCCGGGTCGGCGAGGAAGCCCAGCGCTGCGCCGTCGCCGGTGTCGATGATGATGCGGTCGTCCTCGGGAATTTTCTGCACGAGTCGATAGACCAGCCGGTTGAAGTCCTCCTTCATCCTGAACTGGTCGGCAACCGGATGCTTCGTGTACTCGACTATGTCGAGAAAAAGCACACTGGCGATCAGGGTTCGCTTCGAATCGGCAAACTTGCTCTTGCCAGCGCCACGCGCCGCTTCGACTGGAGAATTCGGAGCAGCCTCGGGAGCAGCGGTTCTCTCCGCCGCGATGGCCGCATCGGATAGCGTCTGGACATATCCGCCTTCCAGAAGCTCGTTCAGGGCCTGCTCGAAAGTCTCTTCCGACCAGAAAGCAGCGCCCTGCATCATTTGCCTGACGCCGGTCTTGCCGTCCACACGGGAAAGGATATCGTGCAATTCGAGGGAGAGCTGCTCGTTTCCGAGTTCTGCCTCGCCTTTCGCTGTCCTGATATATACGGTATTCAGATCCATCACGCACCTCAATGCGACATCTGCAATCTTATCCTATCGTCTCGATGCCTGCACGACCCCTGGCACTTCCATGACCATCCCCAGTACCTTGCGCAATTCGGCAAGATCGGAAACCGCTATCGTGAAGCGCATGCTCGCCCTGTCCACACGGCTCAACGTCCTGGTCGCGGTAACGTTGATTCTTTCTCTGGCCAGGATGTCGGAAATATCCCGCAACAGCCCCTGCCTGTCGGATGCCTCGACGACGATGTCGGCGGGAAACTTGCCTCCCATCGGACCCCACTGGGCTTCCAGCAGCCTGTCCGGATCGAGATGCGCGACATTGGTGCAGTTCTTCCTGTGTATCATCACCCCGCGCCCCCTGGTAACGAAGCCGATTATCTCGTCAGGAGGAACCGGCTTGCAGCATTTCGCAAGCAGGGTCAGGAGCTTGTCCACTCCGACAATCAGCACTTCGCCGGAGCGCGGAATCGGCCTGACTTTCGCCACCGGCAGAGTCTGCGGTTCGACACTCTCTTCCCGCAAAAAGGACTGGATCTGGCGGCGCGTGATGTTTCCCCTGTCGACCTCGACCAGAAAATCGTCTACCTTCGCAAACCCGAAATGATCCGCGACCTTTTCCAGGGAAAAGCCGCTCTTTCCGGCACGCTTCAGTTCCCTTTCGAGCAGCAGGCGCCCCTGCGCCACGCTCGCCTCGAAATTGCGGCTGTTGAACCATTGCCTGATCTTGGCGCGGGCTCGCGAACTTTTCGCGAAACCCTGCTCGGGATTGAGCCAATCGAGGCTCGGCCCGCCCTGCTTTGCCGCGATGATCTCGACGCGCTGCCCGGTCTTCAGGGGCGTGTTGAGCGGGACGATCGCCCCGTCCACTTTCGCCCCGCGGCAGCGATGGCCGAGATCGGTGTGCACATGGTAGGCGAAATCCAGCGGCGTCGCGTCCTTGGGCAGATCGATGACCTTTCCCTGCGGCGTCATGACGTAGACGGCCTCCTGGACAAGCCCTTCCCTGATTTCCCTGGCGAGAGTTGCCGATTCGCCCAATTCGTCGCGCCAGCCCATGAGCTTCCTGAGCCAGAGGAGCTTCTCCTCGAAGCGGAAGTCCCGCCGCCCCCCTTCCTTGTAGCGCCAGTGGGCAGCGACCCCCATCTCCGACGCATGATGCATCTCGCGCGTCCTGATCTGCACTTCGAGCGCCTTGCCTTCAGGTCCGATCACTCCGGTATGCAAAGAACTGTAGCCGTTCTCCTTGGGTTTGGCGATATAGTCGTCGAATTCCCCTGGAATCGGAGCCCACAGGTCATGCGCGATACTGAGGACGCCGTAGCAGTCTTTCACGTCATCCACCAGCACCCGGATCGCCCTGACATCGTAAATGCCCTCGAACCCCAGGTTCTTTCGCTGCATCTTCTTGTAGATGCTGTAGATGTGCTTGGGGCGTCCGGAGATTTCCCCGCGGATTCCAGCCGCCTCCAGCTCTCCTTTCAGTTCGGCTATGGCAGCCTCGATGAATCTTTCCCGGTCGACGCGCTTCTCGTCGAGCAGCCGCGCAATTTTTTTGTAGGTTTCAGGCTCCAGGATGCGGAACGACAGATCCTCCAGCTCCCACTTGATCTGCCAGATGCCGAGCCGGTTGGCGAGCGGCGCATAAATGTCGCGCGTCTTGACTGCAGCCTTCAGCTTTGCTTCCTCGTCCCCGCTTCCTGCGAGATGGCGCAGACTCTGCAGCTGATCGGCAAGCTTGATCAGAACCACCCTGATGTCCTGGACGATCGCGAGCAGCATCTTGCGCAGGCCTTCGAGTTCACCCTTTTCGGTCTCGTCGAGATCGAACGAGGAAAAGCGTTTCACGCCCTCGACCAGGCTTTCCACCCCTTCCCCGAAGTCCTCCCGGATATCGCTGCAGAAGAGCAGCAGGCAGGCCTCGATCGCCTCGCAATCCAGATGCATCGCTGCTAGGATTGAAGCAGACTGGATCGCATGTTCGAGCATGGATTCTCCGTCGGGAAAGCGCATGTTCTGCCTTGCGGCATGCTCCGTGGCCAGTCGAATGGATTCGATTTCCTGCGGCGTGTAGTTCGGCGAAAGGGACTCGATCCAGCTTGAGAAATCGGCGCTTTCGCCGGGGGACGTGACGGTAACCATGACTCATTATGTCACATCGAAACCCATGACCGGAACCATCTCGGAGTTGATCTGGAACGCCAAGTACCGCTGGCGCGAGGGGGATGCGATCCGCGACCTTTCCATCGAGGATACCTGGCGGCGCATCGCCCGCACCTTGGCCAGCCGTGAAAAAGACGGCGGCTGGGAGTCCGAATTCTATTCCGTGCTGGAGAATTTCGCTTTTCTCCCAGGGGGAAGAATACAGGCCGGCGCGGGCACGCATCACCGCGTCACGCTGTTCAATTGCTTCGTGATGGGCACCATCGAAGATTCGCTTGCCGGCATTTTCGATTCGCTCAAGCAAGGGGCGATCACGATGCAGCAGGGAGGCGGCGTGGGATACGATTTTTCCACCCTGAGGCCTTGCGGAATGCCTGCAAAGAGCGTGGGCATGATCGCATCGGGCCCCGTCTCCTTCATGAAAATCTGGGACAGCATGTGCGGCACGATACTCTCGACCGGCGCGCGGCGCGGTGCGATGATGGCGACATTGCGCTGTGACCATCCCGATATCCTGGATTTCATCGAGGCCAAGCAAAACGGCGGTTCACTGCGCCACTTCAACCTCTCCGTGCTCGCAACGGATGACTTCGTGCAGGCAGTCAGGGCCGACAGGGAATGGCCGCTCGTCTTCGGCGGGAAGGTTTTCAGGCGCGTGCAGGCAGCCGCGCTGTGGGAGCGCATCATGCGCGCCGCCTACTCCTGCGCAGAACCCGGCATCATTTTCATCGACCGCGTGAGACGCGCGGACAATCTCGCCTATTGCGAAACCATCAGCGCGACCAATCCCTGCGGCGAGATTCCGCTCCCCCCCTACGGCGCATGCGACCTCGGATCGATCAATCTGACCCGTTTCATCGCATCCCCCTTCACCGGATTGGCATCGGTCGACTTCGCCGGCATCGCCCGCACGGCAGGAATCGCGGTGAGGATGCTGGACAACGTATACGACCTTTCCCGCTTTCCCCTGCCGGAACAGCGCAGGGTCGCAAGATCCTCCCGGAGACTGGGATTGGGCATCACCGGGCTCGCGGATGCGCTTGCCATGCTGGGCATCCATTACGGCAGCGTGGCAGCCAGAAA
>JAJZQY010000027.1 GCA_021806605.1 Pseudomonadota bacterium | reverse complement strand
GGGCCTTCGAAACCCTGGCAAGGCTCGTCGAGCCGAGCGGGGAAACCCAGTCTGCGGGCATGTTCATCGAAACGATAGAGAAATACGGGCTGGGACGGGAGCTCGACCGGGCCATCATCCGCCAGGCTCTGGCAGCCATGCGAGGCCGCATGGACGCAGGCGAGGAGCCGCCCCGCCTGTTCATCAATCTCTCGGCCCAGGAAATCCAGAGCAGGGGCATACTCGGCTTTGCCGAGCAGCTCTGCATCGAAATGAGCATTCCCCCGAGTGCGGTCGTGTTCGAAATCCTGGAGCGGGACGCCATCGGCGACATGACCCACATGCGCAAATTCCTCTCCAACCTGAGGGAGAAGGGGTTTTCCTTTGCCCTGGACGATTTCGGCAGCGGCTACAATTCCTTCCATTACCTCCGGGAACTACATTTCGATTACGTGAAAATCGACGGCGCCTTCGTCAGGAACATCCTCAATTCCAAAATCGACTATGCGCTGGTGAGGAATCTCAGCCACCTTTGCCAGGACATCGGCATCCTGACCGTGGCCGAGTTCGTCGAATCGGAAGAAATTCTCGACGCCCTCAAGGACATGGGCATCGACTACGTGCAGGGCTATCACCTCGCCCTGCCGAGGGCTTCGATGGGCCAGGGCGCTAGGGATTAGCCCCGACGCCTGAATTCCAGGTGCGGAATCCCCCCATCCTTCTCACGAATTCGAAGGAAAGCTCCTTCTTTTTCGCCAATTCGACAACCCTGTGCCAGGTCTGGCTGCAGTTCAGGGTATCCAGCAATTCCCATCCCTCGGCGGTCATTTCCGTGACCGCAGCCCACATCACATAGCCGTGCGCCCGGATGACGAGGGCCTTGAGACAGCCGGCATCGTGGAGCGCTGCGATGTGGTCCCCGACCAGCATCAAGAAATACCCGCTTATCTCGGTGTGAAGCATTTTTTCTCCGGGTGCCTTGCTGCTCGCGACAGCCAGAATCTCCCGAATCAGAGCCCAATCCCGTTGCATATGTCTCCCCTGTCCGATGGTTCTCACATGAATCGTGTCCGAGGAGTCCATTGTGGCATGTATCGCCGCAAATTTCTAGATATTGTTGTTTGTTGAATAACCGGCACAGCATGTTGTGTTCCAAGGCGCTCCGCAACGGTCGCTGCGGCCATGTTACAAATTGTAATTCCGGGGAATCGCGCCTGTTCGCGAACCCTGGATTCTGCTAGCATCGGCAGTTGCCTTCGAGCCCGAATCTGTTCATAAGATTTTCTTACGCGCGGGGCAAAATATTCTCGTTTGTTCGGCACGATTATTCACCCTAGAATCGAAGATGGCTAAACTGTTCCGGAGACCCTGTGTGGATTGTTAGAATCGCCCTGAGGCGGCCCTATACCTTCATCGTGATGGCGCTCGTCATCGTGCTGATGGGATTGTACGCGCTCTACACCACGGCGACGGACATCTTTCCGGCGATACGCATACCCGTGGTCTCGGTGGTCTGGAACTATACCGGGCTGCCGCCCGAGGAGATGGCCAACCGCATCGTCTCCTTCACCGAGCGGGTTGCCACCACCACTGTCAACGACATCGAGCACATCGAGTCGAATTCGCTGAACGGCATTGCCGTGGTGAAGTATTTCTTCCAGCCCCACGTCAACGAAGACCTGGCAGTGGCACAGATCACTTCCATTTCCCAGACCATGCTGCGGCAGATGCCGAATGGAACCACCCCGCCCTTCATCTTGGCCTACAACGCTTCCAGCGTGCCGGTATTGCAGATCGCGCTGGCAAGTCCGAGACTGTCCGAAGCGCAGCTTTTCGATCTGGGCAACAATTTCATCCGCACCCAGCTGTCGACTGTGGCCGGGGTCTCGCTCCCCTGGCCCTACGGCGGCAAGCAGCGCCAGGTTCAGGTGGACATCGACCCTGCCGCGCTGCGGGCCAAGGGGCTTTCTGCGCTCGACGTGACGCAGGCGATCGGCAACCAGAACCTGATCATTCCGGCCGGCACCCAGAAGATCAGCGATCTGGAATACTACATCAAGCTCAATGCCAGCCCCTCCAGGATCGAGGAACTCAACAACATACCGGTCAAAAGCGTCAACGGCACGGTAATTTATCTGCGCGACGTGGCGCATGTGCGGGACGGCTACCCGCCCCAGACCAACATGGTGCGCATGGAAGGGCATCGCGCCGTGCTGATGAGCGTGCTGAAGACCGGCAGCGCGTCGACCCTGAACATCGTCGACAGCATCAAAGCGATGATGCCGGAAGTGAAAGCCGGGCTGCCGAGCGATCTCCATATCTCGCTGCTTGCCGACCAGTCGCTGTTCGTGCGCTCTGCAATATCGGGCGTGGTGCGCGAAGGACTCATCGCGGCCGCATTGACTGCGGCCATGATCCTGTTCTTTCTGGGAAGCTGGCGCAGCACCTTCATCATCGCCATCTCCATTCCGCTTTCGGTGCTCGCCTCCATCGTCTGCCTTTCCCTGCTGGGGGAAACCATCAACATCATGACCCTGGGGGGGCTCGCGCTGGCGGTGGGAATCCTGGTGGACGACGCCACGGTAACCATCGAAAACATCAACTGGCATCTCGAGCACGGCAAGAGCGTGCATGACGCCATACTCGACGGCGCCGAGCAGATCGCCATTCCCGCGCTGGTTTCGACCCTGTGCATTTGCATCGTGTTCGCCCCGATGTTCCTGCTGGGCGGCGTGGCACGCTATCTCTTCGTGCCGATGGCGGAAGCGGTGGTGTTCGCCATGCTCGCCTCCTATCTGCTATCTCGCACGCTGGTGCCGACGCTCTCCATGTATTGGCTGAAACCGCACGATGCGGACCAAGCCCCTTCCGCTTCGCTCTTTTCCCGAATCAACCATGCCTTCGAAAGCGGATTCGAGCGCCTGCGCAGTCATTACCATAACGGGCTCGCCGCAGTGCTGCAGGCGCCGAAGCAGTTCGTCGCAGGCTTTCTTGCGCTCGTACTGCTGAGTTTCGGACTCGCCCCCTTTCTCGGATCGGACTTCTTTCCCTCGGTCGACGCCGGCCAGATCAAGCTGCACCTGCGCGCAAGAACCGGCTTCCGCATCGAGCAGACGGCCGTGCTGTGCGACCAGGTGGAATCCGCCGTGAAAGCTGCCATTCCGGCAAAGGATCTGGACAGCATGGTGGACAATATCGGCCTGCCCTACAGCGGCATCAACCTCTCTTACAGCACCTCGGCCCCCATCGGCCCGGGGGATGCCGACATCCTGATTTCCCTGAAAAAGGGACACCGCCCCACCGAAGACTATATCCGCATGCTGCGCCAAGAGCTCAATCGGCGCTTTCCCGACACCCAGTTCGCCTTCCTGCCCGCGGACATCGTCAGCCAGATACTCAATTTCGGCCTGCCGGCGCCAGTGGATGTCCAGATCTCAGGCTTCAATGTCAAGGCCAACCACCTGTATGCCGACAAGCTGCTGCAGTCGCTGAATCAGGTGCCCGGGCTGGTCGATCAGCGCATTCAGCAGCGCTACGATTACCCGCAGATCAATGTCGACGTCGATCGCACCCGCGCCAGTCTGCTCGGACTCACCGAAAACGATGTGGCGCGTAATCTGCTCATCACCCTTTCGGGCAGCTTCCAGACCAACCCCACTTTCTGGGTGGATCCCAAGACAGGCGTGCAATACAACGTTGCCACCCAGGCGCCGCAGTACGACATGCAGAACCTGAACGATCTCGCCCAGATGCCCGTCACCAGCGGCCAGGGGCAATCGCCCCAGCTGCTTTCCAACCTGGCCAGCTTCAAGCGCACTGCCGGGCCAGCGGTGATCACGCACTACAATGTCAAGCCGGTTTTCGACATTTACGCCAGCACATCGAGCCGGGATCTGGGAAGCACGGCCCGGGAAATCGAAGCGATCGTGGCAAAGTCTCCCGCCCTCGCCAAGGGAAGCACCCTCACGATTCGCGGGCAGGTCGAGACCATGAAGCACGCCTTCCACGGCCTTGCCTGGGGACTGCTTGCGGCAGTCATCCTGATCTACCTCCTGATCGTGGTGAATTTCCAGTCCTGGCTCTATCCTTTCATCATCATCACCGCCCTGCCCGCCGCGCTCGCCGGGATCATCTGGATGCTGTTCCTGACAAACACCACGATCAGCGTGCCTGCGCTCACCGGCGCAATCATGTGCATGGGAGTTGCCACCGCCAACAGCATCCTGGTGGTCAGCTTCGCGCGCGAACGCATGAAAGCGGGCGACAATCCGTTACAGGCAGCGCTTGCCGCAGGCTATACTCGCCTGCGCCCGGTGCTGATGACGGCGCTCGCCATGATCATCGGCATGGTGCCCATGGCGCTCGGCCTCGGTGAAGGCGGAGAACAAAATGCGCCGCTGGGCCGCGCAGTAATCGGCGGACTGGTGCTGGCCACTGTCGCCACCCTGTTCTTCGTGCCGGCAGTATTTTCCCTGATCCGCCACAAGCCAGAAGTACCGGAGAATCCATGACCCCATCCCTTAAAAAAACCTTCATTCTGGCATTGCTGGCCATGCTCCTGCTCGCGGGAGCGGGCATACTCGAACGCCGGCATCACCTCGGCGAGCTGGAAAAAACCGCACATGAAAATGCCTTGCGGCAAGTGATCGCCTTCAATCCGCTGGCCGAGCCTTCGACCGGAATCCTCGAACTTCCGGGAAATGTTGTCGCATTCAAGGATGCCGCCCTCTATGCGAGAAGCCCAGGATATCTCAGACAATGGTATGCCGACATCGGAACCGAGGTCAAAGCGGGGGACCCCATCGCAAGAATCGAGACCCCGGAACTGGATCAGCAGGTTCTGCAAGCCAGATCCGATCTGGCCACCGCAAAAGCCAACTACGATCTGGCGCAGGTGACAGCCGTACGCTGGCAGTCTCTGGTGAAGACGCGAACCGTCTCGGAACAGGATCTGGAGAACAAGCTGGGGGATGCCGCAGCCAAAAAGGCCATCCTGGGCTCAGCCAAGGCGCACCTTCGCGAGCTTCTCGCGCTGCAGTCATTCGAGCAGATCCGCGCCCCTTTCGACGGCACCCTGTCGGCACGCAACGTCGACATAGGAGACCTCGTCGAGGCCGCCCCCTCCGGACGCGAGCTGTTCCATCTGGTGGACAGCAGCAAACTGCGCATCTTCGTCCAGGTGCCGCAAGTCCAGTCCAACGGGGTCAAGGTCGGCATGCATGCTGAATTCTCCGTCCCGGAGCATCCCGGCGGCAAATTCAATGCCGAAGTCATCCAGATTGCCGGCGGGCTGGATACCCAGTCGCGCACCGTACTGGTCGAGCTCTTGTTCGACAATGCCATGCGCGCCATCCACCCCGGGGATTATGCCAGCGTCGGATTCAAGGTCAAGGGCGAAACCATCAGGCTGCGCATCCCGATCACCGCCCTGATATTCCGCGGGGACGGGCTGCAGGTGGCGACCGTCGACCCAAGCCATCATGTGCATCTGGTGACAGTCGTCCCGGGACGCGACTTCGGCAAGAGCCTCGAAATATTGTCCGGGCTCGACGAGCATGCCAGCGTCATCGACAATCCGCCCGACTCGATCATGGCAGGCGAGCAGGTGGCCATCGCCTCGGTCCGCAAGCTCAAGGCTGAGCCATGATACGCCCGGCCATCCCCTTCATCGCGCTGCTTTGCTCGGCCTGCTCTCTCGCCCCGGACTATCATCGCCCGACGGTGGACACGCCGAAACAGTTCGGAAGTCAGGATCTGTTTCGGCAGGCGCAGCCTGCTGACAGCCTGCCCAAGGGCGCCTGGTGGAAAATCTATTCCGACAGGACGCTCGATGCGCTCGAAGGCGAACTCGGCGCGAACCAGGATCTGAAAGCTTCGCTTTCGCGCCTGCAGCAGGCGCAAAGCGCGCTCAAGGCGCAGCGCGCAACGCTTTTCCCGACCGTGAGCGTTGGCGCCGCCTCCCAGAAAATCAACACTTCCCAGAACAAGGCATATTATTTCAAAAGCATGCCGACGCACTACCAGGACAATCTGCTGACTGCGGATGTTTCCTACGAACCAGACGTGTTCGGGCGCCTTGCGAACCAAGTTGCCGTCAGCCGCCAGCAGATGGAAGCCTCCCAGGCGGATCTTGCATCCCTGCAGCTCTCCTTGCAGGCCGAGCTCGCCGCCGATTACTTCACCCTGCAAGCGCTTCGGGTGGAACATGAAGCGCTGCAGAATCTGGTGAAAAACGAAGCCGAATACCTGAAGCTGACCCGTGCGCTTCTGGACGGAGGCGCAGCGCCGGAAGCCGACGTCGACCAAGCCGAGCTCACCCTGCAGAACGCGAAAGCCCAGGAACAGGATGCGGCATTGCAGGCGGTTACAATGACCCATGCCATCGCCCTGCTGCTCGGCAAACCTGCCACAGGCTTCGAAGTGCCTGCAAGCGAAGGCAATCCCGCACCCTGGATGGGAACCGTTCTGCCTTCCAGGCTTCTGGAGCGGCGTCCCGACATCGCCAGCGCGGAGCGTCAGGTGGAAGCCGCCAATGCCGCCATCGGCATCGCAAAAGCCGCCTATTTTCCGCAATTCACCCTCAACGCACAAGGCGGGTATGAAAGCAGCCAGCTGGGCAACTGGGTGAGCGTCCCCAGCGAGTTGTGGTCCCTGGGTGCCGGCGCCGTGGTCGTGTTGTTCGATGCAGGGCAGCGCAGCGCGCTGACCGATGAAGCGAGGGAGCATTACGAAGAGACGGTGGCCAACTACAGGCAGACGGTGCTCAATGCCTACCGCGAAGTCGAAGACAGCCTGAGCGCCGTGCACCAGTTGAATCTGGAGCACGCCTCGGCAAGCCACGCCTTGCTATCCGCGAGGCGCGCTGCGGAACAGGCGGGATTTCGCTACCAGGGCGGGATGTCCAGCTATCTGGATGTGGTCACGGCGCGAACCCAGGTCCTGCAGGCAAAGCAGCAGCTCGCCCTCCTGCAGGGACGGCGCATGACAGCCAGCGTGCTGCTGGTGAAGGCCCTCGGAGGAGGGCCCAGGTAAGGCGGATCATCCTGCGAGAACAGTCCTCAGGGACGACACTTGTAGATCGAGAAGGTGCGCCTTCCGATCTCTGGCCTATCCCCTTTCACGACCGTATCGCCCCCGGCATCCACTGCGCCGTTCTTGGCCAGCTGCAGCAAATCGGCATCCACATCCTTGACGCTGCGGGTGAACAGCCCGACCTTGGCCAGAACGCTGACGGTAATTGCCCCTTTGGGCTGGCAGCTTGCCACCTGGCTCGCATCCGCCAGGGATACGCGGTCCGACCCTTGGCGCACCTCGATGAGGTCGCTGGCGCATCCGCCCAATACGGCAACCATGGGCAGCAACACCAGCATTGCTTTGATATTTCGCATTCCGACTCCTGTTTTTCCAAGAAGATTGCGCGAAGCATAACGCTGTCGCGTTCAAGAAGCAAATGCCGGCAGCTCCGATCGACTGGCGCGGATTGCGGCGTTTCTACCGAATCCCGAGGCATCGGAGGGAAGATCGAAGCGAACCTGGGTTCGCGTCAATCGGCTCGCCATCCCCCGCCGATCGCCTTGATCAGCGTGACACAGGCCGTCATTCTTCTGCCTGTCAGGTCCATCTCCACCTTTTCGGAGGTGAGTTCGCTTGCCTGTGCCGTAATGACATTGAGGTAACTGACCGTCCCCGCCCGGTACTGGTTGATCGCCACATCGAGGGACTTTTTCGCAAAATCGGCCGAAGCCCGATCCGCCTTTGCTTCCCCCGCCAGGATATGCTGGGCGGCGAGATTGTCCTCGACTTCCTGGAAGCCAGAAAGCACGGTCTGTCTGTAGTTTGCGACTGCGGCATCGTAGGCGGCTATGGCCGAATTCGTCTGTGCCCGGGTCAATCCTCCGTTGAACAGGGTCTGGGCGAGGGCTGGCCCCAAGGACCATGTTCTCATGGGAGCCGTGACCCAGCTCGCGAAGCTCGTGCTCTGGTAGCCTGCCGTGGGCGAAATGGACAGGCTGGGAAAGAATGCCGATTTCGCCACCCCTATCCGGGCATTCGCTGCCGCGACGAGGCGTTCGGATTCGGCGATGTCCGGCCTGCGCTGCAGCAGCTGGGAAGGAATGCCTGCCGGGATTTCAGGAATGCGATAAGCCATTTTGACTGGCTTGATCGAAAACTCGGCAGGGGCCTTTCCGAGCAGGGCGGCGATGGCATGCTCGTACTGCGCACGTGCCAGACGCAGATCGATGGCCTGGGATCGCGCCGATTCCAGCTGGGTTTGGGCCTGATCGACGCTGGCGCTGGAAGCATAGCCCGCATGGTACTGATTCTGGACGATCTGCAGATAATGCCGGTAGTTTTCGGTTACCCTGTCGAGCAGCGCGATATCGTCATCGCTCACTCTCAGGAGGAAATAGTCCTGTGCCAGCGTTGCCCTGGTGCTGAGCCTCACCGATTCGAGATTCTTGCCGCTCGCCTCGGCATTCGCGGTGCCTGCCTCTATGGATCGCCTGATGCCGCCCCAGAGATCCGGCTCCCACGATGCATTCAGCCCCATGGCGTAAATGGTGCGCGTGCTGCCCGATATGGACTGGGTGGGGTTAGACAGCGGCACCAGGGCGGAATACTGCGACCTCGTGCCCTGCACGTTGGCATTCAGGGTCGGGTAAAGCGCCGCCCTGGCGGCATCGGCGTTGGCAAGCGCCTGACGATATTGGGCCTCGGCTGCGCGAATATTCTGATTCGAAATATTCACCTGCTCCTCCAGACCATTGAGAACGGGATCCCGGAAAGTTTCCCACCATTTTCCCCTGGGCACACTGTCTCCGGGATTCGCGCTCGCCCATTCCTTGTAAGCGGCTGGCGTATCCACTTTGGGGCGAACGTAATCCGGACCGACCGTGCAGCCAGCCAGCAGCACGCAAAACAGCAGACCGTATCTCATGCCGCATCTCCCCGAATTGATTTTTCCCCGGCCCCTGACCATTTCAACCTGAGCCGGTCGAGATAAAGATAGATCACCGGGACGGTATAAAGGGTAAGCAGCTGGCTCACCAGCAGCCCGCCGACGATCGCGATGCCCAGAGGCCTGCGCAGTTCGGAACCTTCCCCCGAAACCAGCGCGAGGGGAAGCGCGCCCAGCAGGGCTGCCGCCGTGGTCATCATGATGGGCCTGAATCTCAGCACCGCAGCATGATGGATGGCCTCCTCGGTCTTCATTCCCTCCCTTTCGGCAGCGAGCGCGAAATCGATCATCATGATCGCATTTTTCTTGACTATGCCTATCAGCAGAAAAACGCCTATCAGGGTGATCACGGTGAACTGGATCTTGAAGGCCAGAATCGCCAGCAGCGCGCCCACCCCCGCGGAGGGGAGCGTGGAAAGAATGGTCAGGGGATGCATATAGCTTTCGTAGAGCATGCCGAGCACGATGTAAATTGCCAGGATCGCAGCCAGTATCAGCCAGATCTGGTTGGACAGGGATTTCTGGAAAGCTTTCGCCGTACTCTGGAAGCCGCCATGGATCGAAACCGGCACCCGAAGCTCAGTCATGGTATCGCCTATGATGCGGACGGCATCGCTCAACGATTCGCTTTCCGGGAGATTGAAGGAAATCGTGCTCGCCACGAAAGGCCCCTGATGATTGACCGCGAGGGATGTCATCTTGGTCTCGAAACGGCTGATCGCCGGCAGCGGCACCTCCTGCCCTGTCGCGCTCGTCACGTAGACATCCTTCAGTGATTCAGGATTCTGCCAGTATTTCGGGGCAGCTTCCAGCACGACAAAGTACTGGTTGAGCTGAGAATAGATGACAGAAATCAGCCGCTGCCCGAAGGCATCCTGAAGCGCGGCATCGATCAGCGCAGGCGTTACGCCGAGCCGGGCTGCAGTCTGCCGATCGATCACCAGCCGGGTTTCCAGCCCCTTGTCCTGCTGGTCGGTATTCACATCCAGCAGTTCCTGGCGCCGGCTCAGGGCGCGCTCTATCCTGGGTGTCCATGCGGCGAGTTCTCCCAGATCGTCTCCCTGAAGCGTGTACTGGTACTGGGAATTGCTGGGCCGCCCCCCTATCCTGATGTCCTGTATGGACTGGAGATAGAGGCGCGCCCCGGGCTCCCTGGCGAGCTTTCCCCGCAGCCTCGCGATGACTTCATCGGCATTGATTCTGCGGATGCTGACAGGTTTCAGCACGATGAACATGAAGCCGGAATTGATTTGGCCGCCTCCGGTGAATCCGACAACATGCTGTACGGCGGGATCCTTGCGCACGATATCGACGAAGTCGGCGAGCTTGCCGCGCATCGCCTGAAAGGAAATGCTCTGGTCGGCCTGGATCGAGCCGATGAGTTTGCCGGTGTCCTGCTGCGGGAAGAACCCCTTGGGCACGATCGCATAAAGATAGACATTGAGGCCTATGGTCGCGAAAAGCACGGCAATCACTATTCCGGGTCGGGAAAGCGCCAGGCCTAGGCTCGCCCGGTAACGGGAAATGAGCCAGTCGAATGCCTTCCCGCTGAATCTCGCCACCCTCCCGGGCCTTCTTTCCGATTCCGGAACGGCGAGCCTCGCTGCCATGGCAGGAGTGACGGTCAGCGAAACCAGCAAGGACAGGAGGATGGCGATTGTAAGCGTCACTGAAAATTCGCGGAAAAGGCGCCCGATGATGCCGCCCATCAGCAAAATCGGAATGAATACCGCGATCAGGGAAAGACTCATGGAAAGCACTGTGAAGCCGACTTCCCTTGCGCCTACCAGGGCGGCCTCGAAAGGCGGCTTGCCGGAATCGACATGACGGGATATGTTTTCCAGGACCACGATGGCATCGTCGACCACGAAGCCGGTTGCGATGATCAATGCCATGAGAGAGAGATTGTCGAGGCTGTATCCCATGAGATACATGAAGGCGAATGTGGCGATCAGCGAGATCGGGACGGCAACGGCCGGAATCAGGGTGGTCCTCGCATCCCTGAGGAAAAGGAAAACCACCAGCACCACCAGCAGCACGGAGATGGAAAGCGTCAATTCCATGTCGTGCAGGGAAGAGCGGATGGTCGGGGTGCGATCCATCACGATGTTCAGGTTGATGGCGGCAGGAATGGCGGCTCTCAGGGTCGGGAGCATGGCTCTCACCAGATCCACCGTTTCGATGATGTTGGCGCCGGGCTGTCGGCTGACGATGACGAGTACGGCAGGCTTGCCGTCAGCGATACCGGCATTCCTCAGGTCCTGAACGCTGTCGTCCACCTGCGCCAGATCGGCAAGCCTGACCGGCATGTTGTTGCGATAGGAAACGATCAGAGGCAGGTACTCTCCGGCCCTTTTCATCTGGTCGTTTGCCTGGATCTGCCAGTAGCGGCTCCCTTCCTCCAGGTTGCCCTTGGGCCGATTGACATTGCTTGAAGCAATCGCCGTCCTCAAGCTCTCGAATCCTATGCCGTACTTGTTGAGCGCATCGGGATTGACCTCCACCCTCACCGCAGGAAGCGAACTGCCGCCCACCGTGACCTGCCCGACGCCCTTGATCTGGGAAAGCTTCTGAGCCAGCAGCGTGGACGCCGCATCGTACATCTGTCCCCGATTCAGGGTTTCCGAAGTCAGGGAAAGAATCATGATCGGGGCATCGGCCGGATTCACCTTGCGGTAGGTCGGGTTGGAAGGGAGGTTGGGCGGAAGCAGGGCGCGGGCCGCATTGATCGCCGCTTCGACATCCCTTGCCGCCCCGTCGATGCTCCTGTCCAGATCGAACTGCAGCGTGATTCGAGTCGTCCCGAGCGTACTGGAAGACGTCATCTCGTTCACGCTCGCGATATGGCCGAGCTCTCGCTCCAGCGGCATGGCCACGGAAGTCGCCATGGTTTCCGGACTTGCGCCGGGAAGCGTTGAAAACACCGTAATGGTCGGGAAATCGACCTGGGGAAGCGGCGAAACGGGGAGCAGGCGAAAGGCAACCAGCCCTGCAAAGACCAGCCCCAGACCGATCAGCGTGGTCGCCACCGGGCGGCGGATAAAAATCGAGGAAAAGCTCAAGCGCGGCTCCTCAACCGCAAAAATCTCCCCGACAGCCTGTGCATGGCAAGATAAATGACCGGCGTGGTGTAGAGCGTGAGCACCTGGCTCACCATCAATCCGCCGACCATGGCGACCCCCAGGGGATGCCGCAGCTCGGCCCCGATGCCGCCCCCCAGCATCAGGGGAAGCGCGCTGAGCAAGGCGGCCAGCGTCGTCATCAATATCGGGCGAAAGCGCAGCAGGCATGCCTGGTGGATGGCTTCCCTGGGAGACTTCCCTTCGCTGCGCTCGGCTTCCAGCGCGAAATCGATCATCATGATCGCGTTCTTCTTGACTATGCCGATCAGCAGCACTATGCCGATGATGCCGATGACGCCAAGGTCGATCCGGGAAAACTCAAGCGCGAGCAGCGCGCCCACCCCTGCAGAAGGCAAGGTGGAAAGAATGGTGACGGGATGGATGAAGCTCTCGTAAAGGATGCCGAGCACAATGTACATGGTCACAATCGCCGCGAAAAGCAGGAAGGCCTCGTTGCCGAGGGAAGCTCTGAAGGCGAGTGCTGCGCCCTGGTAGCGGGTCTGCACGCCGGCAGGGATATCCGCTTCCTGCTCGGCAGATTCGATGGATTTCACCGCTTCCCCGAGGGATGCACCTGGCGCGAGATCGAAGGAGACATTGACGGCGGGGAATTGCCCTTCGTGGTTGACGGAAAGGGCGGCCGGCTTCTCCGCGATTTTCGCCAGCATGGCAAGCGGTACCTGCTTCCCGGAAGCGGAACTCACATAAATGTGGCTCAGGGCTTCTGGACCGAGCCGGTATCTGGGATTGACTTCCAGCACCACGCGGTACTGGTTGGCCTGGGTGAAGATGGTCGAAACCAGCCGCTGGCCGAAGGCATCGTACAGCGCGCTGTCGATCGCGGCAACCGTGACCCCCAGCTCCCCGGCAGTATCTCGATTGATCGAAATGTAGCTCTGCAGCGCATTGTCCTCTAGGTCGCTCGACACGTTGCGCAATGCCGGACTCGCATTCAGCCCCGCAACCAGCTTCGGAACGAATTCGGCCAGTTCTCCGGAATCGGCATCTTCCAGGCTGAACTGGTACTGCCCTCTGCCCACCCTGTCCTCTATGGTGAGATCCTGAACCGGCTGCAAGAACAGGCTGACGCCCTGCACCTGCTTTACTCTTGCATTGAGCCTGTCGATGATTTCGGTGGCGCCAGCCCTCCTCTCATCCAGCGGTTTGAGATTGATGAGAAACCTGCCCCTGTTGAGCGTATCGTTCTCGCCGTCCACCCCGATGAAGGATGAAAGACCGCTCACTGCCGGATCCTGAAGCAGGATGTCCGCGAGCGATTCCTGGAGCTTCGCCATGGCCGGAAAGGATATGGTCTGCGGCGCTTCCGATATTCCCCGTATCACGCCCGTATCCTGAATCGGGAAGAATCCCTTCGGGATGAACACATACAGCATCACGGAAAGCACCAGGGTTCCCGCGGCAACGAGCAATGTCCGCCCCTGGCGGTCGAGCACCCAGTTCAGGCTGTCGCCATAATGCGCTATCAGCTTCGGGATGAATCTGCCCGGGCTCTCGCGGGATCCTCCGCGCAGCAGCTTGGCGCACATCATGGGAGTCAGCGTCAGGGAAACGAAAGCGGAAATCAGGATGGCAACGGCCAGAGTGATGGAGAACTCCCTGAAAAGGCGGCCCACCACGTCGCCCATGAACAGCAGCGGAATCAGCACGGCAATCAGAGAGAATGTCAGGGAGATGATGGTGAATCCGATCTGCTGCGCCCCTTTCAGCGCGGCATCGAGCGGACTGTATCCTTCCTCGACGTAGCGGCTGATGTTCTCGATCACGACGATCGCATCGTCCACCACGAACCCCGTCGCAATGGTGAGCGACATCAGGGTCAGGTTGTTGAGGCTGAATCCTGCAAGATACATGATGCCGAACGTGCCGATCAGCGAGATCGGCACTGCAACGCTGGGAATGATGGTTGCCGGGAGGTTGCGCAGAAAAACGAATATGACCATGATCACGAGCGCGATGGCGAGCACCAGCTCGAAGCGGGTGTCGCTGACCGAAGCCCTGATGGTCGTGGTGCGGTCGGTCAGGACGGCAACGTCTATCGACGCCGGGAGTCCTGCCTGCAGCTGGGGCAGCAGTCGCTTGATGTTATCGACGACCTGGATGACATTGGCGCCGGGCTGGCGCTGGATATTCAGTATCACGCCCGGCGTCCGGCCCGACCAGGCCGCAAGCCTAGTATTTTCAGCCGCATCGGCCACCTCCGCGATATCCGACAGGAAAACCGGCGCTCCGTTCCTGTAGGCGATCACCACCGAAGCATAATCCTTCGCCGAACGCAGCTGGTCGTTGGCATCGATGGCGTAGGACCGGGTGGGGCCATCGAAGCTGCCCTTGGGCTGATTGACGTTGTTCGCAGCGATAGCCGTTCTGACATCGTCGAAGCCGATGCCGTAGGAAGCCAGCACATCGGGATTCAGCCTGATCCTTACCGCAGGGCGCTGCCCGCCGCTGATGCTCACGAGACCCACTCCAGGCAACTGGGATATTTTCTGCGCGAGCCTGGTGTCCGCATAATCTTCGACGCGGGATACGGGGAGGGTTCTGGAAGTCAGCGCCAGGGTCAGGATGGGGGCATCTGCCGGGTTGATCTTGTTGTATATGGGCGGATTGGGCAAGTCAGTCGGCAGGAAGGTCGTTGCCGCATTGATCCCTTCCTGGACTTCCTGTTCGGCCACATCCAGGCCGAGCCCGAGGTTGAACTGAAGCGTGACGACCGATGCGCCGCCCGAGCTGCTGGAAGTCATCTGGTCGAGCCCGGGCATCTGCCCGAACTGCCGCTCGAGCGGAGCGGTCACGGAGGAGGCCATCACATCCGGACTTGCGCCGGGATAGAGCGTCACCACCTGGATCGTCGGATAATCGACCTGCGGAAGCGCCGACAAAGGAAGCAGCCTGTAAGCCAGGATTCCCGTCAGCAGTATCGCCGCCATCAGCAGGGAGGTGGCGACAGGCCTCAGGATGAAAATGCGCGAAGGGTTCATGAACCGGAAGGCTTGGCAGCGGTGCCGTGCTTCCCGTTTCCGGAAAATTCCACCCTGGCCCCGGACCTGAGCTTGTCGGCCCCATCCACGACTACCGTTTCTCCAGAGGCTAGCCCGCTCTCGACGGAAGCCGTTTCGCCGTCAACCGGCCCGACTCGAACCGGCCTGAGCGAGACCGTCCGATCCTTCCCCACCACGTAGACGAACGGCCCCTGCACGCCTCTTTGAATCGCCGCTGAAGGCACCAGAACCATGTTTTTTCGCGTATCGGCGAGCAGCCTGACGTTCACGAACTGGTTGGGAAATAGCCGATTGTCGCTGTTGGGAAACTCAGCGCGGAGTTTCACCATGCCCGTCGTGGTATCGATCTGGTTGTCAACGGTGAGCAGCTTGCCTTCGGCCAGTTTCGCCGACCAGTCGCGGTCGTAGGCTGCCACCTTGAGCGGGGGGCCGCTGGCTATTTTCTCAAGTACGAGAGGCAGGCTGTCTTCCGGCAGGGTGAACACCACGGTAATCGGGCTGAGCTGGGTGATGACGACCAGTCCATTGACGTCCGTCGCATGGATGATGTTCCCGATGTCGACCTGCCTGAGCCCCAGGCGGCCGTCTATGGGGGAGTCGATGTGGGCATAGATCAGCTGAAGCCTGTCATTTTCGAGAACGCCCTCATCCGCCCTGACCGCGCCCTTGTATTGGTTGACGAGCGCTTTTTGCGTGTCGAGCTGCTGTGTGGCAATCGAATCCTGGGCCACCAGCCCGCTGTAGCGCGCAAGATCGAGCTCGGCATCCTTCAGGAGCGCCCTGTCTTTCATCAATTGCCCTTCGGCCTGAACGATCTGCGCATGAAAGGGGCGCGGATCGATCAGGGCGAGCGGCTCCCCCTTCTTGACGATCTGCCCTTCCCTGAAATCTATTTTCATGAGTTCGCCGTCCACGCGAGATTTCACCGTGACGGTCGTCACCGGAACCACCGAACCCAGCCCTTTCAGAATGACATCGATGCTGCCGGTGCTTGCCATTGCCGCCACCACCTGCATCGCATGCCCCGCCGGCCTGGCTCTAGGCGCGGCATGACGATGCAGGAACCCGTAGCCCGAAACGGCCAGGATAATCGCGAAAGCTGCCAACCAGTAATGATGCTTCTTCATGATCTCAACGTCTGCCTCAGTAGATTGATTGCCCCGATTCGCCGCGCAAGCATTCGCCTTACCTGCCGCCGACGGAATCGTCGCAAATGGCGCCGGCCATGTTGCGGGGAAGCGCATTCCATGATGCGATAACCGGAACGCCGGGATGATGGGGGTCGAAGGAAAGCATGCTGAGCGATGCCGTGCCGAGCGAAAAATGCCTTGCCTCGGCCACCTCCAGGCCGATCCAGCGCACGGCTATGGCACTGCCGATCTGGCCATGCGCAAAAAGCGCGATATTCCCCGCTCTCGCTTTCAGCCGAGCAATGAGTCGATCCGCGCGAGCAGAAACCTGTTCCGGCATTTCGCCGCCGGGACATCCATCCCGGTAAACGACCCAGTCCGGAAACTGCCTGCGGATCTCCGCAGAACGTCGCCCTTCGTAATCGCCGTAATCCCACTCGGCAAGCTCGGGCGCAATTTCCGGATCTTTGCCTAGGCCGGCCAGTTCACAGGTTTGCAGTGCGCGCTTGAGCGGGCTGCTCATCACATGCGCAAACTGAATCTCTCTGAGGTGCCCGGCCAGCTCGCGCGCCTCGTCCTCGCCATGCGGCGTCAGCGGAATGTCGGTACGGCCGGTGTGCTGGCCGGTAAGCGACCACTCGGTTTCTCCATGCCTGACCAGAAACAGGCGCAGCGGGGTGGCCGGGTTCGATTTCATGATGTGCCCTGTTCCTGATGATGGATCGGAAGCCGATTCTGCACATTTCCCAGGCGTTCCGCAAACATTCGCCTTGCCGCCATCAATGCATTGGTGATGGCAGGGTGCCTGTAATCCCACATCTTTTCGCTCGTCGGGGCAACGATGTTCATGGCTGCATTGGCTTCATACAGCAGCAGGCTGCCATCCCGGCCGATGCCGAAATCCATGCCGCAATAATCCAGCCCCAGACTCCGGCCGACCGCTTCCAGTGCCGATACCCTGGCCGCGCCGAGATAGGCTGAAAAATCGTTCAGGAAAGCTTCTTCCTCCTTCCGGCAGGATGCGTTTTCCGCCATGTCCGAACTGAAATAATGGACCTTCCATTGCCTGGAGGCAGCCATGTGCACCGGATAAAGCGCACCGTCGATCGACATGACCCTGAATTTTCTGAACAGGCCATCTTCATGGCGCGATTCGAGATAGGTCATGGCGAACAATTCTTCCCCGGGCAGTTCGCTCAGGGCAGCCTGAAGTGCATCGCGATCGTCCACCCGCACGAAATAATTGCCGCCATGGAACCCGGGAGAGCGCAGCAGCAGGGGAAATGTCAAGTCCGATTCCGAGAGCAATGCCGCCTTCGAAAGCATGCGAATCTCGGGCGCAATCACGCCGGGAAGCTTTGCCAGCCTCGCGGCATTATCCAGCCGCCCGGTTCTGAGCACCGCATCGGGAGAATTGATCGAGGGGGATGCGCTTCTTCGGGCGAGCATGCAGGCGATTTCAAGTCCTTCGCGGCAAAGATCGGCATCCCCGATCGCATTGAAAAGCAGGCTGTGCTCCGGCAGCGCTCGCAGGTGATCGAAGCATTCGACTGCAACGATGGTGGCTTCGAACAATCGCTGATCGATCAGGAATCGCCAGGGCACATTCCCCTCACGGGAAGACGCCAGAATCAGCAGGGAGGCGGGCTTCCCCGCTCCGCGACAGGGCACAAACGACACCGGCTTGCCGCCAAATCCCCTGTTCCGGTGGTAGTCCGCCCTGTCCAGGTTTCCCTGCCGATGATAAACCGAAGCAAGCCCCTGGTGCGCTTCCGGAAATTCGGGATCAATGCCCAGCGCCGTATTGAAATGGGTTTGCGCAGCATCGGGATTGCCCATGTGCAACAGCACATTCCCGAGATTGACATGGGCAGATGCCTGCTCCGGATGATAAGTGACTGCGGCAGTATAGGCAGTATGGGCAGCGGAGGCATATCCGGTTTCGAAAAGAAGATTGCCCAGATTGACCCACGCCCCGAAATGCGTCGGCATGATCCTGATCGCTTCCAGAAAAGCCGATTTGGCCTTTTCGATATCGTCCTCGTGCCCCGTTCCGGCCAGGAAATTGGCCAGATTGAAGCGCATTTCGGCGGACTCTCCATCCAGTTCGACAGCCTGGCAGTGATATTTCCGGGCTTCTTCCCTCTCGCCTTGCTTCTCGAGCAGCAGGGCAAGATTGGCGCAAGCCGCTGCGCTTTCCGGAGCGATGTCCAGGGCGCGCCTGAAGCACTGTTCTGCCCGGTCATGGCGCTCCTGATCGGAATACAGCGCGCCCAGGTTGAGCAGGGGCTGACACGCCTGCGGGTCGAGTTCGATCGACTTCAGCCAGAAGGTTTCCGCACGCCGAACGTCGCCCAGCCTGCTTGCGCACAAGCCTGCAAGGTCGCACCACCTGGCTTCGTCCGGCTCGCCTTCCAGACAGATCCTGTCCAGCGCCGACTGGAACTGACCTTCAGCTATCAGGCGGGCTACAAATTGCTCGGATATGCCGGACTGTCTCATGACAATGCATTGTCCCGTTTGATTGAACTGACCAGGAAATTCTAGCGTCTGATTCGGTCAGTCCTGATTAGCCGACCGTTTCAAATTGTAAGCAATTGTAAGGTTCAGATCATCTCAGGGGAAGCACTGCGATCGAGGTGCCAGTTGGCACCTTATTCTGCCGAATTTGATGTCGGCGGCAATTTCGGCGAACTCGCCGCCATAGGCCAGGGCCTTCCGCCGCCAACCGATCAACGGGTATTTATGAGAAGAAGGTGGTCACAGCGGCGTCCAGGGCATCCCGCATGTCGGGATCGTCGGTGATCGGCCTGACCAGCGCGACCCGGCAGGCGTTCTTGGGCTCCACCCCCTTGGCGATCAGGCTCCCCGCATACACCAGCATGCGCGTCGAGACCCCTTCGTCAAGACCGTGACCCTTCAGATTCCTGGAGCGCTCCGCAATCGATACCAGCTTCTCGGCAACCTCGCCCTGAACCCCGGATTCGTGCGCCACAATCTCGGACTCGACGGCATGCTCCGGATAATTGAAGTCGAGCGCACCGAAACGCTGCTTGGTCGACTGCTTCAGATCCTTCATCAGGCTCTGATAGCCCGGATTGTACGAAATCACCAGCTGAAAATCCGGATGCGCATGCACCAGCTC
>JAJZQY010000001.1 GCA_021806605.1 Pseudomonadota bacterium | reverse complement strand
AAATCTCTCCACCCCGACCAGCTTCTGACCCGGCGGTTTGCCCGGCCCGGTGCCCGTAGCTCAACCGGATAGAGCACCAGCCTTCTAAGCTGGGGGTTACAGGTTCGATTCCTGTCGGGCACGCCAAGGTTGCTTCAATGGTGGCTGTAGCTCAGTTGGTAGAGTCCAGGATTGTGATTCCTGTCGTCGTGGGTTCGAGTCCCATCAGCCACCCCATCAAATTTGTCAATCAATCTTCGGCGTATTTGATGCAGCCGGCCTGCAAGGGATGGCGGTCTTTCTAGGCAATTCGGATGGTGTTGAATTCTGCTGTGCTGGAAAAATTTCGGCTTGTAACAGTTTCCTTGATGAAGCGAACCGTTTCCTCGGCAACGATGGTTTTTTGATTGTCCATCGTGATATTGTGGTAACTGTCGTCGAGAAATACCTTGCGGACTTTTTTGCTGCCGATGTGATGTTCGACGTAATTGGCGCTGCGAATTGTCGAGGTGTCATCCTCCAGGGAATGAATGATGAGGGCGGGAATCGCGATTTCGGGAAGTGCGCGCTTCGTTTGACGGATCAGTTGTTCCGCTTGGAAAAGCCTAGTCATGGGGATTTTGGCGGTGAGGGACGAGAAAGTGGATTTCTCTCCCATTTCTCTCGAAATCCAGGATCTGAGCTGCTCGTTTTTGATGCCGTAAGGCTCACTTTCTCGATAGGAGTAAAAATAGCGGAAAGGCGTGAAGTAACCGATGTTGAGCAGAAAGCGATACCAGGGGATATTCCATCCATCGAAATAAAGCGAGGTGGAGAAGAGAGCGAGCGAGGCGACCTCTTCCTTCTTCTCTGCGGCCAGCTTTAGGGCAAGAACAGCCCCGATGCACAGACCGCACACCGAAACGGTCTTGTACTTTTGTTTCATTTCGTCGAAATGCAGAGAGACCTCATCCAGCCAGTCCTGCCACTTTTCCTGTTTGCCGGTTGCTCCGAATCCATGCTTGGAGAACCTTGGAACTCTGACAGAAAATCCGGCCTTGTAGAGGGTTCTCGCAACAAACTGCATTTCAAGTGGAGAGCCGGATAATCCATGAATCAGCAAAACGGCATCTTCGCCTTTGACTAAGTCGATATGTTTCATGACCCCATTGGGTTCCACCATATTCCCGCCTTGTCTCTTTTGCTTTCGGTCGGGTGGCGCCTTCCACCCACAATTGGTGATAAATATAGCAAATAAATCTAGCCCTGTATTAAATTTATGTTTAGTGTATTGCGAAGTGAACGAATTGATTCTGCCGTTTTCCTGAATGAACTGGTCGGGTTTGCGGGTGCGTACTCATTAGCCGGTGATACGAGTCATCGGATAAGAGCAAATATGTTTGGTTGCATTAGGGAGCTATTGACGCGGGATGTTACAGATGAACAGTCATAATTTTCTCACTGGCTTGTTGCGGCATATCGGGCTGGCTCTCTTTTTCAAGCATGACGGAACGGGATTGCCCGGAAAGCCTACTGCTCCATTCTTCATATTGCTGATGGTAGCAGCGCTTCTCGCCATTGCAAGGCATATTGCATTCGGTACGTTTCCTGCGGTCGTTTCGGTTTTTCGCTTTATGGTCGTGCTCGTTGCAATTTCGATCATTTTTAGTGCCGCCAAATACTATCTGATCTCACTCTTTTTTTGCCTCTCAACCGGGATCGATGCCCTTGCGATAGCCGGACTCATGCTCTACAAGCTGCCTCAGCCCTTTTTTTTCCTGTTGTCTTTTTGGGAAACGACGGCGTTTATTGTCGGCATTCTGCGCATCACCGGAAGAGTGGATAGAGCGGGCTGATTTCTCTTTTATTCAACGGGATATTTAATTTCTCATAAGCTATTGCATTTCTTGTTGGGGGCATGTTAGCATTTCGTTAAATGGGAATGCTTATCATTTACAACAAGGGGATTCAATTGGGAAAATCATCATTGTGTTTGTTTATGGCTTGTCTTTTCATGCAGCCGCTGGCAGCAATGGCCGGGCCGGATGATCCTGATCAGGGAATGGCACGCGTACTCAATATAGAAGAGCCATGGATTGAAAATGCAGTCTATCTTTCCAGCAGCCGCGACAACAATGCTTCACGGGGGCATGCCTGGAATTTCGGCAACGAATGGGACGCCGCGCTCGGGACGGATTGGGGCACGGAAATCGATGCGCCAATATTACTGGCAACCCAGCCTATAGGTCGTGCGCCATCCGCTCTTGCGCCGATTTCGGCCGGTCTGAAATATGTCCCCATTCATTGGGGCGACGGGGATAGCGAGAATGCGGGCGTAATCGGAGGAGAAATAGAAGGGGGGTGGTGGGCGACGCCTCAGCCAGCCAACTTTCCTGGCGTTGGGTCAAGCGTTACCGAGCAAATGCTCGTCGGGATAAGACATGGCACATACTGGATTCAGGGGCAGTATGGCATTACCCAGCGTGTCTCTGCAGATGCCAGAACGGGATGGTCCGCGAACACATCCGTGGGGCACCGAATTTCGGAAGACTGGGTGATCCAGCTTGAGCTGGATCTCAACAGAACAAGCGTCGACGCGTATGGGCATACTGCTGCGGGCATGGTGCTTACGCCGCAGGTAGGCTGGCAGATCAATCCGCGTTGGCAAATGGTGCTTGGCGAATCGCTTTCTAGAATAGAGGGGGTGGCAAGCCTCGATAGCATAACCAGCGTGCTGTTCGAGTATAGTTTCGATACGGATAAAGATGACCCGAATTGAGACCTGATTCACGAGGGGTGCGCTACAATGCGAGAACAAGTAGAATCGTTTTTTCAAATTCAAAGGAGGCAAATCTCATGAAATTCCGACAATCGTTTCTTCTTGCATCCGGACTCTCGCTGGCGCTGATCTCAGGGAGTGCCGTTGCTGCGGATGCAGCCCAGGCCACAGTCAAGAAACCAACTTCCAAGCATTTCGTCCATCCTCAGGTCGGAGATTGTCATCCCGTGTATGGGGCCATGGGAGGATATGGGCACGGCGGGGGCTATGGGGCGGGCGGGGGAATGGGTTATGGCCACGGCATGATGGGAGGTTATGGCGGAATGGGTGTCAAGATGCTGGGTCCGCGCACGTCCATGGTCCAGTCGCTGAATCTTTCGGATGAGCAGCGCGGCAAGATAACCAAGCTCATCGACAAGCTCCAGCATGATAACTGGAATACCATGGGCATGATCATGGACGATTCCGACACGCTTCGCGACCTTTACCATGCCGACAAGCGGGATCCGGTTGCCATCGATGCGGCCTATCAGAAGATATTCGACCTGAAGCGGAAGATGATCAAAGCTGCGCTTGATACCGAAAACGAGATTGAGGATTTGTTGACGGCAGATCAACTCAAACAACTCAGAGATCGCTTGCACCAGAGCGCTCCGAAATACATGGGGCAGTAGTGATTGAATCGCGGGATTTTCAGCAAAATTCCGCTGTTTTGGTTTTGGTGTAGGGCCGGATTCGAAATCTGAAAGCATAAAGGCTTAGGGTATTAACCCTAAGCCTTTATTTTGTCTGGCGTCCCCAACGAGATTCGAACTCGTGTCGCCGCCGTGAAAGGGCGGTGTCCTAGGCCTCTAGACGATGGGGACAGAAATTTTCTGGTGGAGATAAGCGGGATCGAACCGCTGACCTCTTGCATGCCATGCAAGCGCTCTCCCAGCTGAGCTATACCCCCACAAAGACCGAAATTATACTTAATCGGTGCCATCCTGTAAAGCGCGTCATTGGCTTCCCAGCATGTCTGCGAGAATGCGGATCTGCTCCTGTTGTTGTGCGAGAATGGTGGTGGCCTTTTCCAAATGGACGGGCTGCAGGCCAAGGATTTCGAGTTCCTCCTGTGCTTCTTCGGCACTGATGCTCCGCACTTCCTCGCGTATCGTGTTATCGCCCAGAATTCTTTCAGTGATCCTGGCGAGGGTGAGCATGGGGTCTTGGGTAACCCCGGTTAAATGGTGTCCGGCAATGACCGCTACAATTTCTTCGGGGAGTCCCCAATGGAGCCCAAGCAATTCACCCAGTTCTGCGTGACTGATTCCAAGCGTTTCTCTTTCTAGGATTGCGATAGGTTTTTCCGGATTTGCTTCGATCTGCGAGAGGAATTCATCGAATTGCTTGGGCTCGAGGTAGGCGAATGCTAGAAAGCCGATATCATGCAAAAGTCCTGCCAGGAAAATCTGATCTTCGGGAGGGCGGATCTGGCGGGGGATCATTCCGGACAGGGTGCGCATTCCCACTGCCATGGAAAAGCTGTGAAGCCATAAGTTCTTGATGTTGAAATGTTCGCTATCCCTTATCCGGATCGGTCCCATGAGTGCAATGCTGGTAGAGATCGCCTTAACCCTCGACAGGCCCAGAACCATCACGGCATCGCGTATCGAGCAGATTTTTTTTGCGGCTGCAAAAACCGGGGAGTTGGCCAGCCCGATGATACGTGCCGCGATCATCGGATCCGACTCGACAAGATTCATCAGTTCCCGCTCTCCTTCTTCCGTGTCCAGGCGCAATGTGAGCAGCCGCTGCCCGATTGCTGAAATGGTGGGGAGAGTGTCTGTTTTTCGGATTGTCGCCTGCAATGCGTCAATCGATGCTTTGTCTGTCATGCTTTTTCCAGAAAATGGCCTGCCAATTTGAAATGCTAAAGAGATCAATCAAAGCGCGCAAGCTGGTATTTCATTCGGGAAAGCACTTCCTCTCTACCGAGCAATTCTAGCACGGCATCGATTGGCGGAGTGTGTGCTTCTCCGGTGACCATCACTCTGAGCGGCATGGCAATTTTTCCGAGTTTCATGCCCTTTTCAGAGGCGAAAGCCTTGAGGGTTTGCGCAAGCATTTCCCTGGTCCATTCGATATTCGAGAGGCGCGCGATGAGTTCGCTGAAATGCAGAATATTTTCACTGGAGTAATGCTCAGTTGTAAGTTCGGGGGAAGGGTCAAGTCTCCTGTAAAAATAAACTGCCGCATCGGCGAGTTCTGCTACGGTATTGACACGCTCCTTGAGCAGATTGCAGACTTTTTCGAGATCTGGGCCGTTCTCAGTGTTGCATCCATCCCTCTCCAGGAAGGGTTTCGCAAGCATGGAAAGTCTGCGGTCGTCAGCACGTTTCATGTGTTGCTGGTTGATCCAGAGCAGCTTTTCAGGATTGAACTGCGCTGCAGATTTGCTGATCTTATCCAGTCCGAACCATTCGATGAATTGCTTTAGATCGAATACCTCCTCGTCACCATGCGACCAACCCAGCCTGGCAAGGTAATTGAGCAGTGCCTCTGGAAGGTAGCCGTCTTCGGAATACTGCATCACGCTCACAGCGCCGTGACGCTTGGAAAGGCGCTCCCCGTCTTCCCCCAGAATCATTGGCAGATGGGCGTATATGGGGAGGGAGGCTCCGAGCGCCTTCAGGATGTTGATTTGGCGCGGTGTGTTGTTGACATGATCGTCCCCCCTGATGACATGGGTGATCCCCATATCCATATCATCGATCACCACTCCGAAATTGTAAGTCGGGGTGCCGTCGGCGCGCATGATGACCAGATCGTCGAGTTCGCTGTTTTGCACGATAATTCTGCCCTTGACGATATCTTCCAGAACGACTTCCCCTTCGAGCGGGTTCTTGAAGCGCAGGACGGGCGTGACATCCTTGGGGGGGGGCTGTTTGCTGTCGCGCCATCTTCCGTCATAACGGGGCTTTTCACCTCTTGCGCGTTGTGATTCCCTCATTTCTTCCAGTTCTTCTCTGGATGCGTAGCAATGGTATGCTTTCCCTTCGCGAAGAAGTTGCTCGGCGACCTCTCGATATCGCGAAAGACGCTGCATCTGGTAGAAAGGACCTTCGTCGTAATCGAGCCCCAGCCACTTCATGCCTTGAAGTATGGCCTGCACGGATTCCGGAGTGGAACGGTCGAGGTCGGTATCTTCAATCCTGAGAATGAATTTTCCGCCGAGCTTCTTTGCAAAGGCCCAGGAAAACAGGGCGGTGCGAGCGCCACCGATATGCAGGTAGCCAGTTGGGCTGGGCGCAAAACGGGTTCTGATCATGAGTTTCTCGCTTTAGTATTGTCCGGAATGGGCTGCGTTTTCGAAGCGGGTGTATTCCCCGAGGAAGGTCAATCGCACCGTTCCGATAGGGCCATTCCTTTGTTTGCCGATGATGATTTCTGCGATGCCCTTGTCCTGAGTTTCCGGATTGTAGACTTCGTCCCGGTAAATGAAGAGAATCAGGTCGGCATCCTGTTCGATGGCGCCGGACTCTCTGAGGTCGGACATGACCGGGCGCTTGTTGGGGCGTTGCTCAAGACTTCTGTTGAGCTGTGAGAGTGCAACCACTGGGACGTTAAGCTCCTTGGCGAGCGCTTTCAGCGAGCGCGAGATTTCCGATATTTCGGTCGCCCTGTTTTCCCCTGAAGAATTGGCAGACATGAGCTGAAGGTAATCGACCACGATCAGGCCGAGTTCCCCGTGCAGCCTGTGCAGTCTGCGTGAACTGGCCCTCAGTTCAATCGAGTTGAGAGACGGGGTCTCGTCGATGAAAATCGGTGCCTCCGAAAGTTTGCCCAGGGCATGTGTCAGGCTCGGCCAATCGTCGTCTGCAAGGCGGCCGGTACGCAACTTGTGTTGATCAAGATGCCCTACGGAACCCAGCATACGCATGGCAAGCTGGGTCCCGCCCATTTCCATGCTGAAGACTGCGACGGGCTTTTTAGAGTGCAGTGCAACATTTTCGGCGATGTTCAGTGAAAATGCGGTTTTACCCATGCTGGGCCTTCCCGCCACGATAACTAGGTCCCCGGGCTGCAATCCGGAAGTTTTCTGGTCCAGGTCGGCGAAACCCGTAGCGATGCCGGTGACATCGCTGTCTTCCTCGCGGTTGTAGAGTACCTCGATGCGTTCCACGACTTGCCGCAGAAGGGGTTGTATGTTGACGAAACCCTGCTTGCCCCGTGCGCTTGCTTCGGCGATCTCGAATACCTTGGCTTCTGCTGAATCGAGAAGCTCACCAGCAGTACGCCCCATGGGATTATAGGCTGATTCCGAAATCGTGGAGCCCACCTCTGCAAGCTTGCGCATTACCGATCGTTCCCTGACGATCTCGGCATATCGCCTGATATTTGCCGCAGATGGCGTGTTTTGTGCCAGTGCGCCGAGATAGGCTATCCCTCCTGCGTTCTGGAGTTCTTTGCTGCTTTCCAAGGATTCCGAAACGGTTATGACGTCTGCTGGATTGCTCCTGCCGATCAGAAGCGATATGTGGCGATAGACGAGGCGATGATCTTGTCTATAAAAATCGCTCTCGTTGATCAGATCGGCGATCTTGTCCCAGGCATTGTTGTCAAGGAGAAGTCCGCCGAGTACAGATTGTTCGGCTTCAACAGAATGGGGTGGCAGCTTGATCGAGTCGATTTCGAGAGTCATCTTGTGCAATCGCATTTCAAGGGTGCATTATCCGCCCGAAACAAAAAAAGGGCTACAATCAGCCCTTTTTTTGCAAGCTGAATGCGCGTTCTCAGGCGGCGACCACGGATACGGTAATGGTCGGGACAACGTCTGCATGAAGCGCAATCGAGACGGCATGCTCGCCAGTTTGTTTCAGGGGGCCGGTGGGAAGGCGAACAGCGGATTTCTCCACGTCAAAGCCACGGGCTTTCAATGCTTCGGAAATATCGGTATTCGTGATCGAACCGAAAAGCTTGCCATCCACTCCAGCATTGTGTTCGATCTGGACGACGAGCCCCTCGAGTTTCTGACCAAGGTCCTGCGCCTTGGCCAGAATTTCCTGCTGAGCTTTCTCGAGAATGGCGCGTTTCTCTTCGAATTCCGCGATGTTGGCAGCGGTTGCTCGCTTTGCCTTCTTTTTCGGAATCAGAAAATTCCTGGCATAGCCATCCTTGACCTTGACGATATCGCCCAGAATGCCGAGATTGGCCACCTTTTCCATCAGAATAACTTGCATGATTGAACTCCTCAGTGCAGATCGGTGTAGGGGAGCAGCGCAAGGAAACGGGCGCGCTTAACCGCCGTTCCGAGCTGACGCTGATAATGGGCTTTTGTTCCCGTGATACGGGAAGGAATGATCTTGCCATTTTCACTGATGAAATCTTTCAGGAGTTCGACATCCTTGTAGTCGATTTCCTTGATGCCTTCCACGGTGAAGCGGCAAAATTTCCTGCGCTTGAAAAGATTGCGCGAAGCATTTGCGCCATCTTTCTTGTTCTTGTCGTTGCGTTTGAATGGACGTGACATAATTTTATCCTATTAATTCAAAATGAGTGGTATGAAAAACGAGTTCCCAGCTTCTGTGGCTCTTTTTTGCCAGGAATCCTTCAAGCCTGATGGGGTCCCCTGCCTTGAGTCCGGATAGCGCTATTGCAACATCTGCTACAGCCATGCCGCCTATTTCGAATTCGATCTTCCGCCCCGTGCCGGCCTCGACCTGAGTCGATGAATGGAATAATCTGAATTCCGCGATAGGCATCCCCGCTGGCGAATATCGTAACGGACCGGAACTGGCGAGCTTCCCGGCAAGGCAGACGGTGTTGCAATCCACTTAGGCGATTTCTGCCGGCTTGCTTTCTTCGACAGGCGCTGCTTTTGCCCGCTCCTCGCGCATCATGGGCGAGGGCTCCGTCACGGCGGAATCCATTTTGACGGTCAGATGGCGCAGAATCGCATCGTTGAACTTGAAGGTGTGCTCGAGTTCTTCCAGGGTTTCCTGGTCGCATTCGACATTCATCAGGACGTAATGCGCCTTGTGGATTTTCTGGATTGGGTAGGCCAGTTGACGACGGCCCCAGTCCTCGAGGCGATGGATTTTTCCGCCCTTGGATGTGACCATGCCGCGATAGCGATCGATCATCGCGGGAACTTGCTCGCTCTGGTCGGGGTGGACGATAAAAACGATTTCATAATGTCGCATGGATTCTCCTTGTGGGTTGAAGCCTTCCGCCATGCGCAAGACGGTAAGGCAAGGTAAAAGCGGGATTATACCGGACTTTTTTTATGATTCAAAGACATTGCTCCATATTGGGACAGTCTTGCGCCTGATGTATACTGGATGGGTCGAATAGGGGGGGGCATGCTCGAAATCGTTTTATCCGTTTTTGCGGTTTTGATGTTCGCGGTCTTCGGCTTGTTCGCTTTCAAGGTGTTCGCATCGCTCCGCAGTCTTTCCGAAAATCAGATCCGCCTGACCGAGGAAAAGCACCGTGCCGTTTTGTCAGATTTGCACGATGGACTTGTCAGGCAATCCGACAGGATGATTGCAGCCCTTCAGGAGTCCGGAGAGCGGCTGCGTGCCCAGGTATCGCAAGAATTGGTCCAGACGCGGGAAGCGATGCAGTCCCTGCAGCTTTCGCAAAACGAACACCTTGCCAGGAACAGGGAAGCGATGATTCAGCAGCTTTCCGAACTCTCTCTTGCGCTCCAGGCCAAACTGACCGAACAGGGCAGGCTCGACCAGGAGCAGATCTCGGTTGCGTTCCGCCAGGCGAGCGAACAGCTTGTTTCCAGCATCGACAGAATGAACAAGACGGTCGATGAACGTCTTGCAGAGATCAGCGGGAAGGTGACGGAACGGCTGGATGAAGGATTCAAGAAGACCAATGAGACATTTACCAGTGTGATTGCGCGGCTGGCGACGATCGACGAGGCGCAGAAGAAAATCGACGGGCTGACGACCAATGTCGTGAGTCTCCAGGAACTCCTCGGAGACAAGCGCTCCCGTGGCGCCTTTGGGGAAGTTCAGCTCGAATCCCTGGTGAGAAATATCCTGCCGAACAATCCCGACCAACCCTTCTACGCCATGCAATACACGTTATCCAACGGCTCCCGTGCCGATTGCGTGTTGTTCCTGCCCGAGCCGACCGGAAAAATCGCCGTTGACTCCAAATTTCCTCTGGAAAACTATCACAGAATGCTCGATGCGAATCTTGGCGAAACCGAGCGCCTGCTTGCCCAGAAGCAATTCAAGCTGGATGTCAGGCGCCATGTCGACGATATTTCCAAGAAATACATCATACCCAACGAAACTTCCGACGGAGCGGTGATGTTTGTCCCGGCTGAGGCGGTTTTCGCCGAAATTCATGCCTACCACGGAGATGTGGTGGATTATGCGATGCAAAAACGCGTATGGATCGTCTCACCCACTACGCTGATGGCGGTGCTCAATACTGCGCGCGCGGTACTGAAAGATGTCGAGACGAGACGCCAGGTCCATATCATCAAGGAAGAACTCGCCAAGCTCGGGCGCGATTTCGGTCTTTTCGACAAGCGCATGAAGAGTCTTGCCGATCACATCCGCCTTGCCAACAAGGATGTGGAAGAAGTGCATGTTTCGAGCAGGAAGATCACCCAGCGGTTTGCCAAGATAGAAGCTGTCGAGCTCGAAGAAAATGGACGTTTGCCCGTCGTCCCGGACGGACTGGAATGATATGCAGGCCAGAATTGAAATTGTCGGCTCCGAAATACATATGGCGGGGGAATGGACGATTTCAGGGTTGGCCGATCTTGAAGGCAAACTAGCGGAATTGCCGCTTTCCGGGGCGACATCGGTGATGGCGCAGGATATCGAGGCCATGGATACTGCTGGGGCATGGCTATTTCATCGCACCCTTCAGGGACATGGGCTCGGGATTGCCGGATTGAAGCCCGGACATGCTGCGCTGGTCGAGATGATTGCATCGCTCGATTTGGCTGAAAAAACTGAGCCACAATCAAGAGGTGTTCTCGAAAAGATGGGCGTGGCGGGATGGCAGTTGCTTTCCCAGTTGGAGGACATGCTTGCCTTCATCGGTGAGGTGGCAATTGCCTTGGTGCACGCCGCCGCGAATCCTGGAAGGATTCGCTGGAAGCCGATATGGCACAATTTGCAGCATGCGGGCTTCGATGCCTTGCCCATAGCTGGGCTGCTTTCCTTTCTGATGGGGATCGTGATTGCTTATCAGGGGGCAGAGCAACTGGCAAGATACGGGGCCAATATTTTCGTCGTCAATCTTGTCGGGCTTTCGATGCTGCGCGAGCTGGGCCCGCTTCTTACCGCGATCATTATTGCGGGGCGCTCCGGCTCCGCCTTCACTGCACAGATAAGCACGATGAAAGTGACGGAAGAGATCGACGCCATGAGCACGATAGGCATCTCTCCCATGGAACAGCTTATTCTTCCCAAGATCATCGCCCTGCTGATCGCGCTGCCGCTTCTGACGGTCTATGCCGACATCATGGGAGTTCTGGGCGGGATGATCATGGCTTCGTTTGATCTGGGCGTGAGCTACACTGACTTCATTGATCGTTTCGGTTCATCGATAAGGCTTTCGGCATTTCTTGTCGGGGTCGGCAAGGCCCCTGTGTTTGCCGCGATCATCGCCGTAGTGGGGTGCTTCCAAGGTTTTCGGGTGGAGGGCAGCGCAGACAGCGTGGGCCGCCAGACGACGAAGAGCGTGGTGCAATCGATATTTCTGGTCATCGTGGCAGATGCCATTTTTTCCGTCATCTTCAGTCTGGTGCAGCTGTGAGCGAAGCGATCCTGGAAATAAGCGATCTCTGCACAAGTTTCGGGAATGCCGTAATTCACGACCACATCAGCCTGGAAATCATGCGCGGGGAAGTTTTTGCGATTGCCGGATCCAGCGGTTGTGGAAAGTCGACCCTGCTCAGGGAAATCATGCTGCTGCAAAAGCCGATCTCGGGGTCGATACGTGTTTTCGGGAAGGAAGTGCTCGGACTCGGTGACATGGAAGCGCTCGATTTCAGGAAGGGCTGTGGGATGATGTTCGAGCGTGGTGCGCTTTTCAGTTCCCTCAATGTGTTGGAGAATGTAGGTTTGCCGCTTCAAGAACATACCTTGTTAAGTCAGGATCTGATCGAGGAGATCGCGGCCATCAAGATTGCGCTTGCGGGGCTGCCTGCCAGTGCCAAATTCAAGTATCCGGGCGAGCTCTCGGGCGGGATGAGGAAACGGGCGGCCTTGGCGAGAGCGCTTGCGCTCGACCCGGAGCTGCTGTTCCTGGATGAGCCGACTGCCGGACTGGATCCTTTGAGCGCGAGCGGATTCGATGAACTCGTTTTGCATCTCAAGCGATCGCTTGAGCTCACCATGGTAATTGTCACCCATGACCTCGATCTGCTTTGGCATGTGGCGGACAGGGTGGCATTTTTGGGAGATGGGCATGTGCTCGGAGTGGGCACCATGATGGAATTATCAGAATCGAGCCATCCCTTGATCCGTGAATATTTTTACGGGCCGAGGGGTAGGGCGGCCCGGGAGCAGGCATGGAAACAAAAGTCAACTACACGATAGTCGGTATTTTCGTTCTGGTTTTCAGCATGGCCTTGATCGCTGGAGTGATCTGGCTCGGCGCTGGGGCCGAATACCGCAAGAGCTACAACGATTATCTGGTCTACATGAATGAATCGGTTGCCGGGCTCAATCTCAATGCTCCCGTCAGATATCGGGGCGTTTCTATCGGACGTGTCAAGGAGATATCGATCGCGCCAGACAAGCAGGAATCGGTGCGTCTTCTGCTTGAAATCGAAAGCGGGATCGCCATCAGGGAAAACACCGTCGCGACCTTGAGAAGCCAGGGGTTGACGGGGATTGCCAGCATAGAGTTGTCGGGAGGGGATGCACAATCCCCGATTCTTGAAGCTAAAAATGGCGAGAAATATCCCGTGATCCGGTCGGCGCCTTCGCTCATGACACGCCTAGACACCGCGATCACGCCCATCTTGACCAGTCTCAACGAATCGATCGGAAGGCTGAATGACACCCTGAACGAAAAGAATCGGGCCGATTTGTCGAGAATACTGTCCGATCTCGCCAAATTGAGCGATGTCCTGGCAAGGCGCTCGAACGAGATCGATTCGGGCGTGACCGACGCTTCGAAAATGCTGGCGAACGGCGAAAAAGCCAGCCAGTCATTGCCGCAACTGATTCAACGCCTCGGAAGAACCGCAGACGAATTCGAGAAAATGGCGAAAGAGGCTTCGCAATCGAGTGCTGCCGCACGTAACACGATGGCACATGTCGATGATACCATTCCGGAATTCCGTTCGTTGATGCTGCAATTGAACGATCTTTCCGCATCGCTCAAGCGGGTGAGCGCCGAAATTGAAAGAAATCCCGCAATACTCGTTTACGGCAGGCCGGCAGGCCGCCCAGGCCCAGGAGAATGACATGGCTGCAAAACTTTTTATTCTGGTGCTCCTGCTGGCTTCCTGTGCTTCCCAGACCAGGGTCGATCTTTTTACCCTGGATGTTCCGGTTGCAAGCAAGCCGCCCCGTGATATGCTGCCGGTGACGCTTGTGATTGACAGCCCATCCGTTTTGCCGGGATACGATACCCCCAGGATGGCGTATGTGACGAGGCCGCATCAGATCAACTACTTTTCAAGGAATCAGTGGGTCGATTCGCCCGCGAAGATGCTGTATCCGATCCTGATCGAGGCCTTATCTAGGCGGTTTCAAAATGTGGTGAAGGCGCCATCTCCCGGGGACATGCGACTCGATACCGAGATCGTCCTGTTGAGGCAGGAATTTTACGCAAATTCGAGCAGGATACATTTCGTGCTGCGTGCAAGGATTCACCGGGACGGAAAGATGACGGCAACACGGGAGTTCGAAATATTCGAGGCTTGTTCCGAGAATAATCCCTACGGCGGGGTGGTCGCCGCCAACCGGGCCGTTTCAGCGCTGATGCAAGAGCTGTCGGATTATTGCGCTTCGCTCTTCGCGTCCGCATCGCCGCGTCATTGATGCCTGTGCCGTCCCTCGAAGGCGGCGATCGATTTGACAATTTCGGAATAGGGCAGGGTCTCGATAGCCCCCGAATTTGCAAGCGCCTGTTCCACCAGAGCGTGCACGTCCCGCACGAAAGGGCGTTCAGTGGCTGGCCGACCAACCATCAGTGCCATGCCCATGAGGCCGCCGCACTGAATTTTCATTTCCTTGGCATGCGGGAGCTTTTCCTGAAGGTGAGGCAGTTTCAGCGCGAAAAGCGCCTTTTCTCGCAGCAGATCGTGCAGTATGCGGCAAGTCTCACGAGCTGGTGCCGCGCTGCACGACACCGCTTCGCGCTCTGCCACATGGTGTTTGCGCGCGAGGGAGCATGCGCAGCATGTGCTGAGGATGGCCTTTTCGAATGGGCAGTCGCAGCGGGTCATTTCCCCGCGAACATTTTCGTAGGCCCCCTCGTTCAGCATGATCAGTCGTCGTCGCCAGTGATTTGCGCTTCTCTCACGGTGCAGAGCAGATCTTCAGCCTGCAATTCGTTTTCAGCAAAGATGACCTTGATCAGCGCATTGGCTGGAAGATCGCTGCGCGCTTCCTTGGCATAGCTGCTCGCATCCCTGAATGCTTCGAATGCATTGAGCTTCTTGAGTTGTTTGATCGGGAGGGATTCAATTCTGTACACGAAATAGGGCATGGTTTTTCCTAACGCATCAAATACATGGATTGTGCATCAAGAATCGCTGATATACAAATTCAATGTTCGCCGCCAGGCGCCTTCCCGGCAGAGAAAGGCGGACGGGCAAGCCAGACGAAGAGCATTAACCCCAGGAATATCCAGGAAGAGGCGATGAATATGTCGTTGACGGCGAGCATGTAGGACTGGCTGTCGACCGAATTTTCGAGGAGTGCCAGCGACGGCATGCGGCCAAGGCCCAGCGAATGAAGACTCTCCAGTGCATGGCTCGTCATGTGATCCGAAATCGATATGTTTTCCGTGAGCTGGCTATGGTGGAGTGATTCCCTTCTGTCCCATAGCGCGATGCTGAGGGAGGTGCCGAAGCTTCCTCCTAGAACACGCAGGAAATTCGACAGTCCTGAGGCGCTTGCCACCCGATTGGGCGGCAGTCCGGAGAGCAGAATTGACATGAGGGGAATGAAGAAAGTGGCCATGCCGATTCCCTGGAACAAGCGGGGGAGGGTGAGTTGCCAGAAGGACGCATTCGTGTTGAAGGATGACGCCCAGAAAGTGATCGCCGCAAAAACCAGAAAACTGAAGCTTGCCAGCATGCGCAGGTCTATTCTGTGCATGTTTTTTCCGACTATGGGGGAAAGAATGACCGAGAGAACCCCGATGGGCGCAGCGGAAAGCCCCGCCCAGGTCGCGGTATAGCCCATCTGGGTCTGCAGCCAGAGCGGATAGACCACCACGCCGGAGAAGAATGTCATGTAGCCCAGACTTATCGAAATCGTCCCGATCGAGAAATTTCTGACCCTGAAGAGGGAGAGGTCGACTACCGGGTGACGTTCGGTGATCTCCCAGACGACGAAGAAGGAAAGGCAGATTGTCGCGATGACGGCCAGAATGGAGATGAAATCGGAATTGAACCAGTCGAGTTCGTTTCCCTTGTCGAGAAGCAGTTGCAGACTGCCGACTCCTATCACGAGCAAGACCAGGCCGACTGCATCAATCGGGAGCTTGAGTGTCGATGTCTCGCGGCGCTTCAGCAGTTGCCAAGTAATGTAGCTTGCCATCAATCCGACCGGGATGTTGATATAAAAAATCCAGGGCCAGCTGAAATTGTCGGTGATGTAGCCGCCCAGTATGGGGCCGAATATGGGCGCGAGAACGACGGTCATCGACCAGAGTGCTAGCGCGAGTCCCTTTTTTTCATGGGGATAATTCGCGAGCAGCAAACTTTGCGAGAGCGGGATCATCGGCCCTGCCACAGCGCCCTGAAAAATGCGGAAGATGACCAGCATGGGCAAGCTGGACGAGAGGCCGCAGAGCATGGAGGCGAGGGTGAAGAGCAGGGTCGCGGATAAGAACAGCCTCACTTCACCGAAGCGTTTTGCGAGCCAGCCGGAGAGCGGTAGGGCAATGGCATTGCTGACAGCGAAGGAAGTGATGACCCAGGTTCCCTGATTCGGACTTACCGCGAGATCACCTGCAATGGTGGGTATCGAGACATTGGCGATGGAGGTGTCGAGCACCTGCATGAAGGTCGCAAGAGAAAGCGAGAGCGTCAGAAGGGCGAGCGAAGCTCCCGTAATTGGGGGCAGTTGGCTCGTTTCAGTCATTGTCCTGCAGTATTTGGGCGATCATGCGTTCGACCTCGTCGTTCCTGTTTTCGAACACCGATGTCGAATAGACGGGTTCATCCTGCTGTACTTTGGAGAGCACGGCGCCGCTTTCGTCATGAGTATCAATTTTCGCCAACATGGACAGGCCGATTCGCAAGGGATGCTGGGCGACTTCATTGGGGTCGAGTCTGATTCTCACGGGCAGCCGCTGTATCACCTTGATCCAGTTCCCCGTGGCGTTTTGCGCGGGGAGGAGTGAGAAGACGCTGCCGGTTCCGGCGCCGAGGCCTGCGACTTTGCCGTGGAATACGACAGTTCTGCCGTAGAGGTCGGAAGTGAGCGTTACAGGTTGGCCGATCCTGATATGACGCAGCTGGTTTTCCTTGAAATTCGCATCGACCCAGATTTCATCGAGCGGAACGATGATCATCAGGGCGGAACCGGGGCTTACGCGTTGCCCGATCTGAACCGAGCGCTTTGCGATATAGCCTGTTGCAGGCGCCTTGATCGAAGTGCGCACGGTATCGAGCCAAGCTTGCCTTACCCGGGTTTCCGCCTTCAGAACCGCGGGATGGGTGGCGAGTGTGGTATTTTCGACTGCGGACAGCGCGGCTGCCAGTTTGTGTTCGGCCGAAGCCAGGGAAGATTCCGCGATGCTGACATTGTCTTTCGCATGCTGTAATTCTTCTTTCGATATGGCATGCTGGAGAATCAGTCTGCTGCGGCGATCAAGATCGGTTTTTGCTTTTTCGAGCACCGTCTGCTTTTCGTTGACGACTGACCTCAACTCCCCTGCTGAGGCATAGAGCTGTTTGACGCTGCGCACTGTTTCGGCAAGTTCGGTTTGTGCATTTTGCAGCGCAAGCTGGGCATCCGTGCCATCGAGCGTCACAAGGGGCTGCCCCGCTTTCACCAGTGCGGTGTCGTCGGCATAGACGGAAACGACATTGCCGGTGATCTGCGGCATCAGTTGCACCAGATTTCCGGAAACGTAGGCATCGTCAGTGTCCTGGTAGTATTGCCCGTAGCTGAACCAGTAGATTGTGTAGGCTATTCCTGCGACGAGGAAAAGCGAACCGAGACCGAGCAGCATATGTTTGCGCTTTACACCGTTGTCTTCCATTGGTCACCCCGGATTCGATCTGGTGGAACCTCCCGGCATGGGGGCCCCTCCCAGAGATTTGATCATTTGAAGGATGGTCTCCATCCGCATTTCGTCAAGATCGGTCTTGATGTTTCGCTGGGAAAGCAGGGGCGTTTCGGTCTCGATCACGGAAAGCGCATCTCCCAGTCCTTCCCTGTAGCGCGAGAACGCTATTTTATGGGCCTTTTCAAGCCCTTTCATCAGTTCGTTCTGTGCGGAAATCTGGGTGATGACCGATTGCAGCGAGGTCGAGGCCTGCGAGACGTCGCGCATCGCATCGATGACCATCCGGTTGTATCCTTCCACGGCGATGTCGTATTCCGCATATTTTGCGCCCAGATTCGACTTCAGCATGCCTGCGTTGAATATGGGAAGATGAATGGCCGGCCCGAAGGAGGTGATTTCGCTGCCGCTTTTAAGCAGATTGCCGAATCCGATGCTTTGCACGCCAGCGTAAGCCTGGAGGTCGATATTGGGATAGAATTCCGCCTTTGCTACGACGACCTGGTTTGTTGCGGCTTCGATTCTATAGCGCTGCGCCATGATGTCGGGGCGCATGCCGATCAGATCCGCGGGAATGGAAGCGGGAATCTGCGGAGGGGGATCGATCCTGGGCTCAATGGCGTTCCCGCTTTCCTGCGCCTTGCCCAGGAGCGCGGCAATCTGGGTTCTGCCCAGTTTTACGGCTTCCTCAATTCTTGAAACATCGAGCCTGCTTTTCGCCACATTGCTTTCTTCCTGGCTTACTCGGTAGTCCGATTCGATGCCGTTGCTTGCGCGAAATTTGGCAAGGCGAAGCAGCGATTCCTGTTCTTGCAGGATATGCTTGGATATGTCGAGTTTTGCCAGATTGGATTGAAGCATGAAATAGCTTTGCGCAATCGCGGTACCCAGGATGAGCCGGGTTTCGATTGATTCAGCTTCCTTGGCACTGGCTTCGCTCAATGCCGCATTCAGCGCGGCCCGGTTCTTTCCCCACCAGTCGAAATCATAATCGAAATCCAGCGCCAATTGACCGAAATTCAAGGTGCTTCCGCCCAGAGGCGGAGGGAAGTATCCTGTGGCGCTCATCCTTTCCCGGACTGCGGAACCATCGATATTCAGCTGGGGATACCGCTGTGCGTCTGCTATGCCGGCCTCATTCCTGGCCAGCCTGATGCGAGCCTGCGCAATCTTTATGTCTGGGGAATTCGCGAGCGCCTCCTCAATCAGGGAGTCGAGCTGATCGTCCTTGAATATCGTCCACCATTTCGTATCGATAGCGAATTTCGGAGAAGGTTTCTTGATGGCGAGCGGCTTGGATTCCGGGTGAAACCGGGAGAAATCCGCACAACCGAAAAGCAGCGCGCAAGTGAGTATCGCAGCTATTGCCCGCATGGTTTCTCTATAGACCCGTCTATGCGCCCGAGCAGCTTGCGCAGCAGGAATTCGAATCGTTCGATCTCCCCGGCATCAAAGCCGGACCACAATTCTCTGTAGTAATTCCATTGATGGGGAAGGACGGATTCGACGAGTTCCCGTCCGCCTGGTGTCAGGGAAAGCACAATCTTTCTTCGATCTTCGCGGCTTGGCCTGCGCTCGACCCAGCCTTTGTCGACGAGTTCGTCTGAGAGCCGGGTGATGTTGGTTCTGGACGAAACCATGGCATCACTCAGACTGCACGGATTGATGGCATTCCCGGGCGTCGAATAGATCATGACGAGCGTGAACCAGCTCGAACTGTTGAGCCCGAACCGGCTCAGATAGAGGTTTTGTCTGTCGTTGAGTTCCTTGAAGACATGGAAATACAGGCGACTCAGGATAAGTTCCCGCTTCGGCGCATCGGGATGCTGGGCGGCGAAATGGCTTATCCGGTCTTCGAATGGCTGAAAGGATGAAGTCATGGCAGGAAAAATCTAGTTCACAGGTTTATTGTAACGCACAAAACTACATTGTCAATGCGATGCGCTATAGTTTTCTTAGAGTGCCAGAAACGGAGGGAAAATGCACGCGGGATTGAGCCTTGCCGAGGCAGAAAGGAGACTCCGGCTGGACGGGTTCAACGAATTTTCGCCCGGGAAGAAGCGGAATTTCTTGGCGATTGCGCGCGATGTCGCCCTGGAGCCCATGTTCCTGCTGTTGGTTTCGGCTGGCGTCATCTATTCCGTTCTTGGGGACATCGGCGAAGCCCTTGCGCTGCTTTTTTTCGTTTTCGTGGTGATGGGAATCACCATCTACCAGGAAAACAAGACTGAAAGAGTGTTGGAGGCGTTGCGCGACTTGACGAGCCCGCGGGCGAACGTGATCCGGAATGGCCAGGCGCTCAGAATTGCGGGAAGGGAGGTGGTGCGGGAGGATATCCTGCTTTTGTCGGAAGGGGACCGCATTCCGGCGGATGCGGTGCTTCTTGAATGCAACGACTTCTCGGCTGACGAATCGCTGCTTACGGGGGAGTCCGTCCCTGTCAGAAAAATGCCTTTCAAGGGGGAAGCTTTTGAGACTGCAAAACCAGGAGGGGAGGGCCTGCCTTTCGTTTATGCCGGGACGATGGTGACTCAGGGAAAAGGCATTGCAAGCGTGCTCGCAACAGGAATGAAAAGCGAGATGGGAAGGATAGGCCTGGCAATCCAGTCTTTCGAAACTGAAAAGACGCCGCTGCAGAAAGAGATTGCGCGGCTGGTCAGAAATCTTGCGCTGCTGTCCGCTGCGCTCTTTATCCTGCTGATCGCATCCTATGGCTGGATGCACGGTGCATGGCTTGAGGGGTTGCTTGCGGGGATAACCATGGCGATGGCCATTCTGCCCGAGGAGTTTCCAGTGGTGCTCACGGTTTTCCTTGCTCTCGGCGCATGGCGCATTGCCCGCAACAGCGTCCTGACGCGACGGCTTCCCGCAGTGGAGACGCTGGGAGCGGCAAGCGTACTTTGCGTCGACAAGACCGGAACGTTGACTGAAAACCGGATGTCGGTTGCAACGCTTTGCGCGGACGGAAGATTTCTGGAAATCGGCGCCCTGGACGATCTGCCGGAAGCATTTCACGAACTTCTCGAATACGGCATCCTTGCCAGTGAAGTCGATCCTTTCGATCCCATGGAAAAGGCATTTCATGACTTGGGGAAGCGTTTTCCCGCCATGACCGAACATCTCCATGCGGATTGGGAAATCGTTCATGAGTATCCGCTTTCTCCCGAACTGCTTGCGATGTCGCATGTCTGGCAATCTAAAGACAGAGAGGCGTATGTCGTGGCGTCTAAAGGCTCGCCTGAAGCGATATTCAATCTTTGCCATCTGGATCAGAAAGCGCTTGCCGTACATTCCGAGGAAGTCGCCAGGATGGCGAAAGACGGCCTGCGCGTCCTAGGCGTTGCTCATGCGCGATACGAAGGCAAATCCTGGCCGCAAATCCAGCACGATTTCGAATTCGAGCTTGCCGGTCTGGTTGGCCTGATCGATCCTGTGCGGGAAGGGGTACCTTCAGCTGTGCGGGAATGCCGGGAGGCAGGAATACGCGTCGTGATGATGACAGGCGACAACCCCCTGACTGCGCAGGCCGTCGGCCGCAGCATCGGGCTCGGCATGGAGACGGTCACCGGACATGATATCGAGGAAATGGATGAGGAAGAACTCAGCCGCCTTGCTGCCAGAACGGATATTTTCGCCAGGGTCGTCCCTTTGCAGAAGCTCAAGATCGTGAATGCTTTGCGCCGATGCGGCGAAGTCGTCGCGATGACCGGGGATGGCGTGAACGACGCCCCTGCCCTGAAAGCTGCCCATATCGGCATCGCGATGGGCATGCGCGGCACGGACGTCGCTAGGGAAGCGGCGTCCCTGGTCCTTCTCGACGACGACTTTTCCTCCATCGTGCATGCCGTGAAGCTTGGCAGGCGGATCTATGCGAATCTGACCAGGGCTTTTTCCTTCAGCCTGGCAGTGCATGTCCCCATCGCTGGGATGTCGCTCATCCCGGTATTCATGGATTGGCCGCTGCTGTTTTATCCGGTCCATATCGCCTTCCTCCAGCTCATCATCGATCCAGTATGTTCGCTCGTTTTCGAAGCGGAGCCAGCCGATGCGCATCTCATGCAAATGCCGCCGAGAAAGAGCAACGCCCCCATTCTCCAGTTGAAAACGGTGGCTTGGAGCCTGCTTCAGGGGGGTGTTGTCCTGGCAGCGATGCTCGTCGTTTATGCCGTAGCGCTCCCTCAAGGCGAATTTCATGCAAGGACGGTCGCTTTCAGCACCCTGGTTTTTTCCAACCTGGGTTTGATCCTGGTGAGCCGTTCCGGATCGGAGTCCGTCATTTCCGGCCTGAGAAAACCGAATCCGCTGTTGTGGCTGGTGCTGATGGGGGCTACGGTTGCGCTCTTGCTGGTGATCTATCTGCCCTTCTTTCATGGCCTTTTCGGGTTTTCGAGCCTGGGTTTTGGCGATGTTCTTTCGAGCATCGTCGTCGGCACTCTGAGCGTCATCTGGTTCGAAATTATCAAGGCCCGCAATGCGGCTTAACCTGCTGTTTTTCGTGGCAGGTGCGGCAATTCTGCAGCATCAGGCAAGTCTTCCTACAATGGCATTGGGGATCGTGTTGCCGATTCTTTTTGTCGCGGCAATGCTGATTTCGCGGCGACTCCCCCAAGAAATAATGCTGAAAGTTTTTTTTCTGCTGGCAGGATTCTTTTATGCTGCAATTTTTGCGCAGATCAGATTATCTGATGCATTGCCTGCGGCGTGGGAGGGGCGCGACATCGGTATTGTCGGGCTTGTCGCCGAACTTCCAAGATCCAGTGAAAAAGGGCAGTCTTTTTCATTCGATGTCGAAAGTGTCGAAACGCCCGGCGCCATCGTGCCACGGAAAATCATGCTGAGCCGGTTTTTCGGGGCGGATCGGACGAATGTCCATCCGGGCGAGCGCTGGCGCTTCAAGGTCAGACTCAGGCGTCCCCACGGCAATGCCAATCCTTATGGCTTCGATTATGAAGCCTGGCTTCTCGAGCGGGGAATCAGGGCGACCGGATATGTGAGGGAAGGGGCGCTGATGGAAAGCTCAATTGCCGCACCTTCCAGTTTCGTCGAATCCGTCAGGGAGAGGTTGCGCGACAGGGTATATGCGGCCCTTCCCGGTTCCCCCTACGCCGGCGTGATCGCGGCGCTTTTGATGGGGGAGCAGAAGGCGATTCCTGAGCGCGACTGGCAGGTGTTCAGGCGCACCGGAGTCATTCACCTGATGAGCATATCGGGGTTGCACGTGACAATGGTCGCCGGGCTTTTTGCATGGTTCGCCTACAAGATATGGCGCCTCAGCCCCTCGCTGATTATGAAGCTTCCGGCAAGAAAGATCGCGGCATTCGCAGGTGTGCTTTCGGCGCTCGGTTATGCGCTGCTGGCAGGCTATGCTGTCCCGACCCAGCGTACGGTTTATATGCTTGCCGTGGTCGCGGCTGGGCTCTGGTCGGGAAGGATGGCTGTTCCTTCCATTATCCTGAACTGGGCGCTTTTCGTCGTGACGGCCATGGATCCGTGGGCCGTTCTTTCTCCCGGGTTCTGGCTTTCTTTCATTGCAGTTGCCCTCATCATGTATGTCGGAACGGGCAGGATAAGACTGGCGAACTGGCTGAGAGCCTGGATATCGATCCAGTGGGCCGTTACCATCGGGCTGATTCCGGTTCTTCTGGCATTTTTCCAGCAGGTATCGCTGGTCTCTCCGATTGCCAACGCGATTGCCATACCGGTGGTCAGCTTCATGGTGGTTCCCCTGACGCTTATGGGAGCTGCAATGCCATTCGATTTTCCGTTCATTCTGGCCCACAAGATTTTTTCCCTTATGATGCTGTTTCTGGTCAGGTTGAGCGATCTTCCTGATGCAGTCTGGATGCAGCATGCTCCGCCAGCCTGGGCGCTGTTCACGGCTGCATTCGGGATAGCCTGGATATTGCTGCCCAGGGGGTTTCCTGTACGCTGGCTCGGGTTTGCCGGTCTTGCCCCATTGTTTCTGTTTTTTCCGCCAAATCCGGAATTGTTGAGGCTTTCCGTACTCGATGTCGGGCAGGGGCTTGCAGCCGTTGTGCGGACGAAGCACCATGCCCTTCTGTTTGATGCTGGCCCAGCCTTCTCCCCCCAGGCCGACAGCGGCAGCCGGATCATCTCGCCGTATCTGAGAGGATCGGGTATCGACAGGCTGGATGCCGTTATCCTGAGCCATGAGGACATGGATCATATCGGCGGCGCGATTTCGGTTTTTGATTCGATTCCGGTAGGCTGGGTGCTTTCTTCGCTATCCAAAGACAATCCCGTGCTCTCCCACGTGGCAAGCCATCTGCACTGCCGTTCGGGGCAATCCTGGATATGGGACGAGGTGCGCTTCGAGATACTGTGGCCGCTTGCGTCCAGTTATTCGAACCCGAAAATCGCGGGCAATGCGAGGAGTTGCGTTCTCAGAGTCTCTTCAGGAGAAAGGTCGATCCTGATAACCGGAGATATCGAAAAAGGGGCAGAGGGAAGTCTTGCGAAAAAACAGAATCTCGAATCCGATGTTCTGATCGCCCCGCACCATGGCGGAAGAAGCTCCAGGGATTTCGCGCGTGCGGTTTCGCCGCGTTATGCGGTTTTTTCGGCAGGCTACAGGAACCGTTTCAACCATCCGAGACCAGAGGTGGTTGCGCTTTACGAGAATGCCGGAAGCCGGATACTCAGAACCGATTCGGGCGGGGCGCTGATCTTCGATTTCACCTCCGCAGGGATAAGCGAGACATCCTGGCGGAATTCGCACAGACGCTACTGGTTTCAGGAAAAATGAATGCCGGTTCCGACCATTTCGTTGACCTCGATCCGGTAAGAGAAGCGTGACGGGTCCGAGCCATTGAGGAATTCGCTGCCGACCTGCGCATAAGGGTAGATGAAAAGCGGCACCCTGGTATCCAGAAAGGGCAGAAAAATGTTGCGCTCGTGGTTGAGCCCTATCCAGTTGGGTTTCCAATAGCCGAAAAGCTGCGTTTTGAGTTCGGCGATTTTCGAGTCGGCAAAACTTGTCTTTTCTTCGAATATGGCGCGGTGAATTTCAGCAGGGTCAGCCGGAATCCAGCCTGTTTCGGAAAGATAGAATTCCGCCCTGGCATGGTGAGATGTAGCGATTTTTCCGTCGGTCGACTCGTTCAGCAGCAAGCCGTATGCGCCTCTCGCAGGCACGCCTGCGCCACGGCAGAGATTGACGAAAAGGGAGACGATGTCCAAGCTCTTGCCGCCCAGATTGCCGCTCGCCAGCATCGCTTCTGCATCGCCTTTTCCGCAACCTTTGACGGCTGGATCGTAATGGGTGTTGTCGACCACCCAGTCGTAAACGGCATGCGCCTTTTCCAGGGGGGAGTTTGCATGCTTCGTCACCTGAATCGCAGTTTTCCGGACGATCTCTCCGTCAGCGGCAAGATAGGCCCGGATCGCGGGAGGAATTTTTTCTGAATGCGGACGGATGCCGGAAAGAGCGACACGCCTCTCGGCGGTCTTGATCATCGTGCCTACCGTGATTCTCCTCGGGCTGCTGCCATGCCATTCGCCGAAGAAGGTGGCCGCAGGGTTTTTCGGGGGATCGTAAAGGCTTGCAGTGGCGGCACCTTCGCTCCAGACGCTTCCCATGTTGCGCTGATAGAGGGTGTCATTGCTGTCCGGAATCGGCAGCCAGAGCTTCGCGCTCTTTCCCCCTTCGGGTAGGGAGACGTGATAATTCAGGCGGTATGTCTTCCAGGATGCGATTTCGTCATAATAGCCCCATGCAGGCAAGGCGAACAAAGTGCCGCCGGAGGCGGCAAGTTTGATAAAATCGCGGCGATTCATTGCAGCTCCTTGGATCTTCCGGAAACAAAGCCATTATAGTACCTTCAGGACTACCATGACACTCCCCTTCATCGAATTCGAAACCTCTTCAAACCCCGCTTTTTCGGTCATCTGGCTGCACGGACTGGGAGCGGACGGAAACGACTTCGTCCCGGTTGCGGAGGCCCTTTCCCTGCCGGGCATGCGCTTCATTTTTCCCCATGCGCCGATCAGACCCGTCACCTTGAACGGTGGCTACAGGATGCGCGCCTGGTATGACATTTATTCGCTGGATCTGAAATCTGGCGAGGACAGGGAAGGCATGCTGGATACGCAGCAGCGCATTTCTGAATTCATCGCCAGGGAGAAGGAAAGGGGCATAGCTTCCGATCATGTTCTTCTTGCCGGCTTCTCCCAGGGGGGCGCAGCTGTTCTGTATGCAGGCTTGCGTTGTCCTGAAAGGCTTGCCGGGATAATGGCCCTTTCGGCCTATCTTCCCCTGGCAACCTCCCTGAGGCAAGAGGCCCATCCGGCCAATTCGGAAACGCCCCTCTTCATGGCGCACGGGACAATGGACGACGTCATCCCGATTTCGGCAGGAAGGGCTTCCAGAGACGCGCTGGCGAACCTGGGGCATGAGGTGAGATGGTGCGACTACGCCATGGCTCATTCGGTATGCCAGGATGAAATCGGGGACATCGCCGCATGGATCGGCGAAATCGTGGCCAGGGCGCTGTAAATCGACTTGTGCGATAATCCCGTGAACGGGTCGTTTTAACGGATTCTGCATGTTCAAAAATATCGAAGACTTCATCGGCAATACGCCGCTGGTTCAGCTGAGGAGGCTTCCGGGGAAGACCTCGAATGTCGTTCTCGCCAAGCTCGAAGGAAACAATCCCGCCGGATCGGTGAAGGATCGCCCTGCGTTTTCCATGATTGCCCGGGCGCAAGCCAGGGCTGAGATCCGCCCGGGGGACACGCTGATCGAGGCGACGAGCGGGAATACGGGCATCGCGCTAGCCATGGCCGCGGCTGTGCGCGGGTTCAGGATGGTCTTGGTGATGCCTGAGCACATGAGCATCGAGCGGCGCCAGGTGATGCGGGCTTTTGGGGCTGAAATCGTCCTGACGCCCAAAGCGGGCGGCATGGAGGCCGCGATCGATCTTGCCAACCGGATGCAGGCTGAGGGCAGAGGGAAAATTCTTGACCAGTTCTCCAATCCGGATAATCCGGTCGCGCACTACGAAGGAACTGCTCCCGAAATATGGCGCGAGACGGAAGGGAAACTCACCCATTTCGTGAGCAGCATGGGTACGACAGGAACGATCATGGGTTGCGCCAAGTTTTTCAGGGAAGCGAATCCGGATATCCGCATCGTCGGCGTGCAGCCGGATGAAGGGGCGCAGATTCCCGGGATCAGGAAATGGCCTGAAGCCTATCTGCCCAAAATCTACGATCCTAGCCTTGTCGACGAGGTCATACTGGTTTCGCAGCACGAAGCCGAAGAAACTGCTAGAAGACTGGCGGCAGAGGAAGGCATCTTTGGCGGCATTTCCTCGGGAGGGGCCATGGCCGCCGCGCTCAAGCTTTCCGAAAAATTGCATGACGCCGTCATCGTTTCCATCGTTTGCGACAGGGGCGATCGCTACCTTTCCACAGGCGTTTTCCCCGCCTGAATTTCTCCTTGGCGGTTCCCTGGATGCAAATCACGTTCTTTGCCGGAGCGCCGAACTGCGTCTATAAAAAGGTAAATCCGCCCATGGGAGCAGCTTATGGAAACAGGGCCAGATTCTGGCAGGCTTCTCGATATCATCGCCGGACTCTTGAAAGAAACGCGTGCTTCAAGGATTGTCTCCCCGACGCTCGACATGTCTCTGGAACGCGATCTGGGTCTGGACAGCCTCGCCAAGATCGAGCTTCTGCTCAGGATAGAGCGCGCCTTCGGGGTGCAATTGCCTGAAGAATCGCTGGCAAGAGCGGAAACGCCCAGGGATCTTCTGAATGCGCTCGGCATGCCTCAGTTGTCTGGCGAAAGGAGGGCAGTCTTCGAGTCCGAGACGGATGGCATCGGGTTTCCGCTCAATGCACGGACCCTCGCGGATGTTCTCGACTGGCATGCGGGACGCCATCCGGACCGCACCCACATCCTGTTCGAAGGGGCGAAAGAGGACGTGCGCATCAGTTATGCGGAACTCAAATCTGGCGCAGAAAAGATCGCCAATGGCCTCATCGATCGGGGAAGGATACCCGGAGAATCCATAGCCATCATGCTTCCCACGGGAGCGGATTATTTTTTCGGTTTTTTTGGGATACTTCTTGCGGGATGCATTCCGGTACCGATCTACCCACCTTTCCGCCTTTCCCAGATGGAGGATCATCTGAAGCGTCATGTCGGCATACTGTCCAATGCGCAGGCTGTCATGCTGGTCACTTTCGGCGATGCGCTCAGGCTTGCAAAACTCCTCGGGCTTCAGGTCGAGTCGATGCGGGAAGTCGTCACGCCGAACGAGCTATCTTCTGCCAAAGTCCATGCATTGCCGGTTCTGGATGCGGAAGATATCGCGCTCCTGCAATACACTTCGGGAAGCACGGGAAACCCCAAGGGGGTGATGCTGAGCCATGCCAACTTGCTTGCGAATATTCGCGCCATGGGGCTCGCTGCCCAGGTCGGGCACTCGGATGTTTTCGTGAGTTGGCTTCCGCTCTACCACGACATGGGGCTGATCGGGGCCTGGCTCGGCAGCCTTTATCACGCCTGCCGTTACATCGTCATGTCGCCGATGACTTTCCTTTCAAACCCTTCGCGCTGGCTCAGCAGCATTGCAAGGCATCGCGCGACCCTGACCGCTTCCCCAAATTTCGGCTATGCGATTTGCCTTGCCAAAATCGACGAGAAGGCGTTGGAGGGAATCGATCTTTCCAGTTTGCGTATGGCTTTCAACGGGGCGGAACCCGTCAGCGTGGAGGTGGTCCTGGGTTTTTCTAAAAAATTCGGAAAATTCGGCTTTAAGGAAAATGCGATGTGCCCTGTTTACGGACTCGCCGAATCGTCGGTCGGACTGGCTTTCTCTCCTGTCGGGCGCGGTCCTAAAATAGACCGGATCGATCATGAGCGTTTCATGCGAACGGGGAAGGCCGTTCCTTCCAAAGTAGATGGACTTGCTTTCGTTTCCTGTGGCTTGCCACTGCCTCTTCATCAGGTCAGGATCGTGGACGAGACGGGAAGGGAGGTAGGGGATCGCCAGGAAGGCAAGCTGGAATTCAAGGGGCCTTCCTCCACGCGGGGATATTTGCGGAATTGCGAGGAAACCGCCAGACTTTTCCACGATGGTTGGCTGGATTCAGGGGATTACGCCTATATTGCGCAAGGCGAGATATACCTCACCGGGCGCGCCAAAGATGTCATCATCCGGGCCGGCAGGAATATCTATCCCTATGAGACCGAGGAGGCGGTGGGCAACCTGCCCGGGGTTAGGCGGGGTTGCGTCGCGGTATTTGGCGTGCAGAGAGGCGGCACCGAGCGTCTCGTGGTGATGGCCGAGACCCGGGAGAAAGAGGCGCTCGATGCCCTCAGGGAGGCCGTCAGCAATGCCGTGGTTGATGTGCTCGGAGAACCTCCCGATGAAATCCTGCTGGTTCCCCCGCATACCGTGCTGAAAACTTCCAGCGGGAAAATCAGAAGATCCGCAAGCCGGGCACGCTATCTAGAAGGTTTTAAAAAGCGGCGTCTGAATTATCTGCGTCTTGTCATGGCTGGATTCCTCCCGCAGTTGAGGCGGCTGTCGAGGGCTGCAATCGGATTTTCTTACGCGGCTTATGTCTGGTTTCTTTTCTGGACGATTGCGCCCGTCGCGTGGATTTTTGCGGTGACTTCTTCCAGCTCGGCATGGAGCTGGCAGGTGAGTCGGGCCTGCGCGCGAATTTTTGTCAGTCTGTCCGGAATATCACTCGGCATTGACGGGGTCGGGAACGTGGAATGCAAACCGTCGGTTCTCGTCGCCAACCATGCGAGCTACATCGACGGCATCGTTCTGGTCGCGGCGCTTCCCGGGAATCTCGCGCCAAGCGGCTTTTTCAATTTCGTCGCCAAGAAGGAACTGCTGGAATCCTTCGTTTCCAGGCATTATCTCAGACACCTGGGCGCGGATTTCGTCGAACGCGGGGGGCTTGGGGAGGATGCGAATCGCCTGGGGAAAGCAGTTGAATCCGGACACTCCATGATTTTTTTCCCCGAAGGGACTTTTACCAGAATGCCCGGGCTTGCCGGGTTCCGCATGGGGGCGTTCCTCGCGGCTTCCCATGCCGGCGCCGCCGTGATCCCGATTGCGTTGAAGGGAACGCGCTCCATCCTGAGAGATGGCAGATGGTTCCCCCGCAGGGGAAAAGCGGAAGTGTGGATCGGGGATCCGATTCTTCCTGAAGGAGCGGGATGGCAATCCGCCATCATGCTGCGCGATGCGGCGAGAACGGCGATCCTTGAGCATTGCGGCGAACCCGATCTGGCGCCAATGCAGACCGCGCCATGACTGGAATCACATTAAAAAGGCCGCAGCATGGCCCAACCCCGTGAAGTTGCATGCGCCATGCGATAGGCGAAATTTCGGAGGGCAGCGTCAACAGCAAGGCTCTCGTGCGCCCTGTCGAGATTTTCTGAAATCGGGAAATTCTCTTCGGCGAGAGTCGGGGAGAAACTTGTGTGACCTACCTCGAAACCGGCTCGATTCCCCATATTTGCTCGGCATACTCCCCTATGGTGCGGTCGCTCGAGAATTTGCCCATCCTGGCGACATTCAGTATGGCCTTGCGGGACCATTCGTCGCTGTCGCGATACAGCTCGTCGACCCTGGCCTGGCAGCCGATATAGGCGTCGTAATCCGCGAGCAGTCGGTAGCGGTCGCCGTTTTGGGTGAGGGCGCTGATGATGGGCATGTAGCAATCTGGTTCGGTGGGGGAAAAGTAGCCCGAGCCGATCATGTCCAGCACTTCCTTGAGCTTCGGATTTTCCCAATAATCGTTCCAGGGGTGGTGATCCCGCAGATAGCTTTCGGCGACCTCTTCTGCGGTCAGCCCGAAGATGAAGATGTTGTCCTCCCCGACTTCTTCTCGTATTTCGACGTTGGCGCCGTCAAGCGTGCCGATGGTTAATGCCCCGTTCATGGACAGCTTCATGTTGCCGGTGCCGGAAGCCTCGGTTCCCGCAGTCGATATCTGCTCGGATAGGTCTGCGGCAGGAATGATGTCGAGCGCCGTGGAAACATCGTAATTGGGGATGAACACGACCTTGAGCCGGCCGTTTACCGCAGGATCGTTGTTGACGATGTCGGCCACGTCGTTGATCAGCCGGATGACGAGCTTGGCCATGGCATAGCCGGGCGCGGCCTTGCCTCCGAAAATCACGGTGCGCGGCACGATATCCGATCCCGGATTGTGCCGAATCTGGTTGTAGCGCGTGACGATATGCAGCACGCTGAGCAGTTGCCGCTTGTATTCGTGGATGCGCTTGACCTGAACGTCGAACAACGAATTCGGGTCGACGTCTATCTCCATGTGTTTTTTGATGAGCGTCGCCAGTCGCTTCTTGTTGGCCAGCTTGACTGCACGGAATGCCTTGCGGAACCTGGGGTTGTCGGCAAGCGGAACCAGCTTTTCGAGCTGATCGAGGTCTGCCGGCCAGCCATCGCCGATGTGCGAGGAGATCAGTTCAGCCAGGAGCGGGTTCGCCTGCTTGAGCCAGAGCCTGGGAGTGACGCCGTTGGTCATGTTGACGATCTTGCCAGGGAAGAATCGGTCGAAGTCGGCAAAAATCGTGCTTTTCATCAATTCTGTGTGAATGCGCGCCACGCCGTTCACCTTGTGGCTGCCGACGATGGCAAGGTGAGCCATGCGGATGTGCCTTTCTTCTTGCTCAGCAATGATCGACATGCGCTTCGTCAGCTCGACATCCCCAGGATGATGATGCATGACATCCTTCAGAAAGCGATGGTTGATTTCGAAGATGATCTGCATGTGGCGCGGGAGCACCTTTTCGAGCAGGGCAACCGGCCAGGTTTCGAGCGCTTCAGGCATGAGCGTGTGATTGGTGTAAGAGAATGTCCTGACGGTGATCTCCCAGGCAGCTTCCCATCCCATCTGATGAACATCCATCAAAAGGCGCATCAGTTCCGGAATTGCGATCGAAGGGTGGGTGTCGTTGAGCTGGATTGCGACCTTGTTCGGGAATTCGGCGAAGCCGCTGTGGTATTTGCAATATCGATGCAGGATATCCTGCAGGGATGCGCTGACGAAGAAGTATTGCTGCTTGAGGCGCAATTCGCGCCCCATAAGCGTGTGATCGTCGGGGTAAAGCACTTTCGAAAGGTTTTCGGAGTCGTCCTTTTCTTCCACCGCTTTGATGTAATTGCCTTCATTGAAATACCTGAGATCGAAATCGCGGGTTGCTTTCGCCGACCAAAGCCGCATGTTGTTCACGACATCGTTGCCATAGCCGGGAACCGGCGTATCGTAGGCCATCGCCATGACTTCTTCTGCATCTATCCAATGATAATGGATGCGCCCATCTTCCTCGGCATACTCCATGACGCGCCCGAAGAATTTGACCGGGTGGAGTACTTCGGGACGTGCGAACTCCCAAGGATTGCCATAACGCAGCCAGTTGTCGGGATGCTCGATCTGGCAGCCGTTCTCGATGCGCTGGTTGAACATGCCGTATTCGTAACGTATTCCGCAGCCGTAGCCTGGCAGCCCGAGCGTCGCCATGGAGTCGAGAAAGCAGGCTGCGAGGCGCCCCAGGCCGCCGTTGCCCAGCGCCGCATCGGGTTCGACTTCGCGCAGCTCTTCGATGTCCAGCCCCAGTTCGTCCAAGGCCTTCAGGCATTCATCGTAAAACCCGACATTGCTCATGCTGTTCACCAGCATGCGCCCGATGAGAAATTCCAAGGAAAAGTAGTAGACCCGCTTGGCATCTTCCCGGTAATAGCTGCGCATGGTTTCCATCCATCGCTCGGCGAGTCTGTCCCTTACGGCATAGGCGAGTGCAAGGAACCAGTCCCGATCGGTGGCGGTCACGGGATCCTTGCCTATGGTGTAGGTCAGCCGATTGGCGAGCGAATGTCGGATAGTCTGGGCATCCAGCCCGAGTTTTTCGTAATGGAAAAAATCCGGCCTGGAATGCTTGCGCTTGTTCATGGCTTGCCCCTTATGGAGTGTCACGTTATCGATATGCCGACATTAAACCACTAAATTATGCAGCCATGGGAGCATCCCATCGCTATTGACTTGCCGGGCAAAGAATCGCCCTCAGGGCAGGCCCCCCCTGATTGCTCAGCTCAACGAGATGGAGTTCGCTGAAGAAGGATTGGCATTGCCGGTCCAGAACACGAAACAACTGGCCGCAATGACACATAAACTTGAGTTTGGGATTGATTCTGTCGCCCTTGATCAGAGGGCCCGCTTCGAGTTGTGGCAGCAGCATGGAAATATGGTGCAGGATGAGCTCATCCGAAGGATAGCCGAGCAGTTTTTCGGCAACTTGGTTGCACTCGATGATCATGCCATTTTCGTCCAGGATCAGTGCTGCAACATCATCCTGGGATCCGGCATGGTTCGTCATTCGTCCGGTTGGTTCAGGCAATCTCATGATTCACCCCCTGAGTTCGTGGTCTTGATGCTGTACTGACAGGGAGCGTCGACTGTAGTTCGCCGGTCGAGCTGAAAAAAGCATTAAATTTAGTTCACGTTGGGGCTGCTGAATTTGCAAGCAAGCTCCCGAGGCCTGCACCATTTGAAAATGGTGCGAAAGGAGAGACTCGAACTCTCACGGGGGTTACCCGCTGGAACCTAAATCCAGTGCGTCTACCAATTCCGCCACTTTCGCGCTGGGAGCATGCTAGGGTAAATGGTAGTATCGGTCAATAGCAGGTCAGCCGCGCAATATTCGCCATGCGCTTCCCATATCAAGTATAATCGTCCTGTCCCCATGTTTCGGAAAACGATTGCAGCCTCGCGCTGACGCCTCGTTGTTCTGTGAATTTTTGGCTGTTCGGTAAGAATAGGGCTTTTAAATCTAAGGATTATTGAATGCAGATGAGCGAAAATGCCAGCTCCTTGGAGCGGCGTATCGATGTGGCCGTACCTGTTGCGAAGTTCAATCAGGAAGTGGAAAAAAGATTGCAGAAGCTGGCCCATACGGTCAAGCTGCACGGGTTTCGTCCCGGCAAGGTTCCGCTGAAGGTGGTGGCACAGCAATTTGGTCAACAGGTTCGCCAGGAAGTGCTCGAGAGCGAGCTGGAAAGCCGTTTCGTCGATGCCATCAAGGATAAATCGCTGAAAGTGGCAGGCTTCCCGAAATTCGAAGCGAAAAAAGGGGAAGAGGGGTCAGAGAGCCTCGTTTTCGGGGCGATTTTCGAAATCTATCCTGAAGTGGCTCTGGGCGACATTTCCGGGGCCAAGATAACCCGGCCTGTTTTCGAGGTGACGACGGCAGATGTGGACAGGACGCTGGAAACCCTGCGCAAGCAGCGTGCAGTTTTCGAGCCTGTCGATCGTGCGGCGGAATCGGGCGACAAGGTCGATATCGATTTTGCCGGAAAAATTGACGGAGAGACGTTCGAGGGCGGCACTGCCAAGGGTGTGCCGGTGGTGCTTGGAGAGGGAAAAATGATAGCCGGGTTCGAGTCGGCCATCATCGGCATGAAGCCGGGCGAGACTAAATCCGCCAAAGTCACTTTCCCCAAGGATTACCATGGAAAGGAAGTCGCAGGGAAAAAAGCGGTTTTCGAAATCACGCTGAACCGTCTCGAAGCACCGAAGCTGCCCGAATTCGACGCCGAATTCGCTAAAAGCCTGGGGGTGGAGAATGGCGACATGGAGGCAGTTCGAGCTGAAATCGAGGCCAACCTGAAAAGGGAAGTCAAAAGAAGGATACAAGCTAAACTGAAGGATCAGGTGATGCAGGCGCTGCTCGATTCGACTCAAATCGAACTGCCCAATTCGCTTGTCGAAATGGAAAAATACCGCCTGGTCGACCAAGCCAGGCAGGATCTGGAAGCGCGCGGGATGAAGGATATGCCGATTCCGCAGGACATGTTCGACGAGCAGGCGAGGCGCAGGGTCAATTTGGGCCTCATCCTGGCCGAACTGGTGAAGACTCATGAGCTGCACGCGAAGCCGGAGCAGATCAGGGCGGTTATCGAGGAATTTGCCGAAAATTACGAGCATCCGGAAGAGGTGGTAAGATGGCACTATGCCGAGCCTTCGCGTCTGAACGATGCCGAGTCCTTCGCGCTGGAAGAGAATGTGGTGGCCTGGGCGCTGGGGTCGGCCAAGGTCAAGGATAAGGCAGTCACTTTCGAAGAATTGATGGGGAACTGAAATGTCGCAATTTGAACGCTTCGAGCCGCAGGGGCTTGGCTTGGTGCCGATGGTCATCGAGACGAGCGGGCGTGGGGAACGCGCCTACGATATCTATTCCCGCATGCTCAAGGAGCGCGTTGTTTTTCTGGTCGGGCCGGTGAACGAGGTGACTGCCAACCTGATCGTCGCGCAGCTCCTGTTTCTCGAATCCGAGAATCCGGACAAGGACATTCATTTCTACATCAATTCTCCGGGCGGTTCGGTTTCTGCAGGACTTGCGATTTATGATACGATGAGATTCATCAAGCCCGATGTCAGCACGCTTTGCATCGGACAGGCGGCCAGTATGGGCGCTTTCCTGCTGAGTGCGGGCGAAAAGGGAAAGCGTTACTGCTTGCCCAATTCGCGGGTGATGATCCACCAGCCCATGGGCGGGTTCCAGGGACAGGCCACGGACATAGAGATCCATGCGAAGGAGATTCTCTACTTGAAGAGCAGGCTCAATCAGATGATGTCGGAGCATACCGGGCAAACTCTGGACGTGATCGAGCGCGACACCGACAGGGATTATTTCATGAGTGCCGAGGAAGCGGTAAGTTACGGACTGATAGACAGCGTCCTCACGAGCAGGGCGGCTGCCTGAATGTCCGGAGTTATGAAGGGGATTCGCAATGTCGGATAAAAGCGGCGGTGAAAAAATGCTTTATTGTTCTTTCTGCGGCAAGAGCCAGCAGGAAGTCCGCAAACTGATTGCCGGTCCTTCCGTGTTCGTTTGCGACGAGTGCATCGAATTGTGCAACGACATCATCCGGGAAGAAGCCCAGGAGCAGTCGGAGAAGCTTGCGCAGTCTGACCTTCCTGTTCCCCACGAGATCAGGGAGATTCTGGACCAGTATGTGATCGGGCAGGAGCCTGCCAAGAAAATCCTCTCCGTTGCCGTGTACAACCATTACAAGCGGCTCAAGAACCTTTCCAAGAAGGACGACGGGATCGAGCTTGCCAAGAGCAACATCCTGCTCATCGGTCCGACGGGATCGGGAAAGACTCTGCTTGCCCAGACACTGGCGAGGCTCCTGAACGTGCCTTTCGTCATGGCGGATGCGACGACGCTGACCGAAGCCGGCTATGTCGGCGAGGACGTCGAGAACATCATCCAGAAGCTGCTGCAGAAATGCGATTATGAAATCGAGAAGGCGCAGCACGGCATTGTCTATATCGACGAAATCGACAAGATTTCCAGGAAGTCCGACAATCCTTCCATCACCCGCGACGTTTCCGGGGAAGGCGTGCAGCAGGCGCTCCTGAAGCTGATCGAGGGTACGATCGCCTCCGTTCCGCCACAGGGGGGAAGAAAGCACCCGAATCAGGAATTCGTCCAGATCGACACCACCAATATCCTGTTCATCTGCGGGGGGGCCTTCGACGGACTGGACAAAGTGATCCGTGCGAGATCGGAGAAGGGCGGGATAGGCTTCGGCGCCGAAGTCAAAAGCCGCGACAACCGCAAGGATGTGGGTGCTGTGCTGCGCGACGTGGAGCCTGAAGACCTGATCAAGTACGGGCTGATTCCCGAATTCGTCGGAAGACTCCCGGTCGTTGCTACTCTGGAGGAGCTCGACGAGTCCGCCCTGATCCAAATTCTCACCGAACCCAAGAATGCGCTCACCAAGCAATACCAGAAGATGTTCGGCATGGAAGGCGTCGAACTTGAAATCCGGGAGCAGGCGCTGCATGCGGTGGCGAAGAAGGCTTTGGCCAGGAAGACCGGCGCTCGCGGATTGCGCTCCATTCTCGAGAATTCTCTGCTGGATATCATGTTCGATCTTCCCTCGCTCAACAATGTAGCCAAGGTGGTGCTCGATGTCGGCGCGGGCGGAGAGATCAAGCCCATACTGATTTATTCCGACCAGGCCAAACTGGCCGACCTGGCCTGATCGATTCTAAATGATGGGGTATGGGCTTGAAATCAGCCCATGTCGCCCCCATTCCATCATCATCCAACTTTGAGGTGAGCCATGATGTCCGATCCAGCCGAGAACCAAACCAGCCAGCTTCTCATGCCGCTACTGCCTTTGCGCGACGTGGTGGTGTTTCCGCACATGGTGATTCCGCTTTTCGTGGGGCGCGCAAAATCCATCCAGGCGCTCGATGCGGCAATGGAATCCGGCAAGAGCATCATTCTCGTGGCGCAGAAATCTGCCGCCAAGGACGAGCCTTCCGCCGAAGACATGTATCGCATCGGCAATGTGGCCAATATTTTGCAAATGCTGAAACTTCCGGACGGGACGGTGAAAGTGCTGGTCGAGGGGTCGCATCGCGCCGAGATTCTGGAGATACTCGACCGCAAGAATCACTTCGAAGGCGTCGCCAAGCTGATCGAGACGGACGAGACGGAAAATCATGAAATCGAGGCGATGAGGCGCGCCCTGCTCGCCCAATTCGACCAGTACGTCAAGCTCAACAAGAAGATTCCTGCCGAGATTCTGACTTCTCTTGCCTCGATAGACGAGTCGGGAAGGCTGGCGGATACCGTTGTCGCGCATCTTCCACTCAAGCTGGAGCAGAAGCAGGATGTGCTGGAGATTTTCGATGTGCAGAAGCGCCTTGAGCATCTTCTCGGACTGCTCGAGGCGGAACTGGACATCCTGCAGGTGGAAAAACGCATCAGGGGCAGGGTCAAGCGCCAGATGGAAAAAAGTCAGCGCGAATACTATCTCAACGAGCAGGTGAAGGCGATTCAGAAGGAACTGGGCGAAGGAGAAGAGGGCGCCGATCTCGACGAGCTCACCAAGAAGGTCGAGGCTGCACAAATGCCCAAGGAAGCGCGTGCGAAAGCCGACTCGGAACTGAAGAAATTGAAGCTCATGTCTCCCATGTCGGCTGAAGCGACCGTGGTCCGAAATTACATAGAATCTCTGGTCGCGCTTCCCTGGAAGAAGAAAAGCAAGATCAGCAGGGACCTCGCGGCAGCCGAAGCCATTCTGGAAAAGGATCACTACGGGCTGGATCGGGTCAAGGAACGCATACTCGAGTATCTCGCGGTTCAGCAGCGCGTCGATAAGCTGAAGGCCCCGATTCTCTGCCTGGTTGGGCCTCCCGGCGTCGGCAAAACGTCCCTGGGGCAATCTATCGCCCGGGCGACCAACCGCAAGTTTGTCAGGATGTCGCTGGGCGGCGTTCGCGATGAGGCTGAAATTCGCGGCCACAGGAGAACCTATATCGGATCGATGCCGGGCAAGATATTGCAGAACATGGGCAAGGTGGGGGTCAGGAATCCCCTGTTCCTGCTCGACGAGGTCGACAAGATGGGTGCCGATTTCAGGGGGGATCCTTCATCTGCGCTTCTGGAAGTGCTCGATCCGGAGCAGAACAGCACTTTCGTCGATCATTACGTAGAGGTCGAATACGATCTTTCCGATGTGATGTTCGTCGCGACTGCGAACACGCTCAACATTCCTGCGCCCCTTCTGGACAGGATGGAAGTGATCAGGCTGTCGGGCTACACCGAGGACGAGAAGATCAATATTTCGATGCGCTACCTCATCAAGAAGCAGATGAAGTACCACGGTCTCAAGGAGACCGAGCTTTCCGTTTCCGAAAGCGCGGTGCGCGACATCGTGCGCTACTATACTCGCGAAGCCGGTGTGCGCAGCCTGGAGCGCGAGATCGCCAAGATCTGCCGCAAGGTAGTGAAAATGCTGCTTCTGAAGAAGTCGGAAAGGACCATCACGGTCAGCTCGCGCAACCTGGAGAAATTTCTCGGGGTCAGGCGCTACAGTTACGGCATGGCCGAGAAGAAAAACCAGATCGGGCAGGTCACTGGGTTGGCGTGGACGGAAGTCGGGGGGGATCTCCTGACGATCGAAAGCGTTGTGCTGCCTGGCAAAGGCAAGACCATCACGACGGGAACATTGGGTGAAGTCATGCAGGAGTCGATCCAGGCAGCGCTTTCCGTGGTGAGGAACCGTTCCAAGACGCTTGGCATTGCCGAGGACTTCTACCAGAATACGGACATCCATATCCATCTTCCCGAAGGGGCGACGCCCAAGGATGGGCCGAGCGCAGGGATTGCGATCTGTACCGCGATCGTGTCGGTTCTGACCGGCATCCCGGTCAGGGCGGATGTGGCTATGACCGGTGAAATCACGCTCAGGGGAGAGGTTCTGCCCATAGGCGGGTTGAAGGAGAAGCTGCTGGCTGCCCACAGGGGGGGGATCAAGCATGTGTTGATCCCCGAGGAAAACGTCAAGGATCTTACCGAAATTCCGGACAACATCAAGAACAAGCTCGACATTCACGCGGTCAAGTGGATAGATCAAGTTATTGATCTTGCACTGGAAAGCAAGCCTGTTGCGCTTCCTGGGACTGTCGAGGATACCGGGGTCGAGGCGATTCCGGCCAAGATGGACGAGGCGGCGCAACCGGTCGTGATCAAGCACTGATGCTCCGGGAGGCGCGGAAACTGGCGCTTTTCTGTTGTGGGGCTGTGAAAAACGTATTAGAATTGCCTTGCAATGCTACGAACAATCCTCCCAGGTTTGTGCTTGGCGGCGCGGGATATTTGTCAATTGTGTAGAGAACGTAAAGGGGATTACATGAACAAATCTGAACTTATTGATGCAATTGCTGACTCCGCCGATATTTCCAAAGCGGCTGCTGGACGCGCTCTTGACGCAGTAGTAGATGCCGTGAAAGGTGCCTTGAAGAAAGGCGACATGGTAACCCTGGTTGGGTTCGGGACGTTTTATGTCGGTGCGCGTCCTGCACGCACCGGTCGCAATCCCCGCACCGGAGCGGCGATCAAGATCAAGGCTGCCAAAGTGCCCAAGTTCCGTGCTGGAAAAGGCTTGAAGGATGCTGTAAACTGATGCGGCTTTGCGGAGCCTGACTTCGCAAAATCGCGGCAGGGTGCTTAGCTCAGCTGGTAGAGCGTCGCCCTTACAAGGCGAATGTCGGGGGTTCGATCCCCTCAGCACCCACCAACAAGGAATTTCCGCAAGATAAATGGCCTGCAGATGCAGGCCATTTCATTTACCCAGCCTTCAATGCGTCTCGATTCAGGAGCGATATCTGTCAGCCCTGAAAAGTTTGGTGAAACTGTCGATCGTTTTTCGCAATCTTTGGAGGTCGCCCTTGCGGGAGACCCTATTCTCTTGTAGAATCTCGCTTCTGTTGTAGCTAGACCCTGTTTCAAAGATTTTGGAGTGGTAGTTCAGTCGGTTAGAATACCGGCCTGTCACGCCGGGGGTCGCGGGTTCGAGTCCCGTCCACTCCGCCAACACAAGAAAAGCCTTGCAGTTATTAATTGCAGGGCTTTTTTCTTTTTTGGAAGCACAACCTGCTGACATTGCCGGGTTCCCGGATTGTTTCCTGTCTCACGGCAAGAGGTCCTTGCCGAGAACTTCTCCCATTTTTTTCAGGCGAATCTGAAATCATTGACTATGCTGGAGGCATGGTCATCCCAATTATTCTTTCAGCCGGGACAGGGGCGCGTTTATGGCCGATATCCCGGGCGTCCCATCCTAAGCCATTCATGAAGCTTCCGGATGGGGAGAGCTTGCTCCGCAAGACTTTCTTGAGAGCCTCGGCGATCGATGGGGTACTCGATACGGGACGAATGAATGTTCTCGGATGGCAGGCGAAAACCGGATTGCGCGAAGGACTTGCGATTGCCTATGCGGATTTCATGGGAAAGTGCCGTCATGCTGGTTGCTGTTATGCGTCTAGGGCGGGCGATCGGAATGATGGAACTGGAATATGAAGGTCACCAATACAGTTAACAGTCATCTCTCTTTGGGCGAGTGGCTCCATGAAAATTTCATGCTTTTTAAAATGCGCATGAAAAGTTTCTCGGCAATGGATGAATCCATCAAATCGGTATTTGAACGTGTTGAATCGTTAGATGCAATCACTGCCCAATACTCGAGAAAGCGCATCCGCGATTGTCAAATCCTGGAAATAGGATTCGGTGCAAATCCCCATCTGATGATTGCCTTGCAAAGCATGGGGTGCGACGTCATTGGTATAGACCTGGATCAGCCTGTCCTGCATTTCAGAACAAAGTATTTCTATTCAATCTATAAAAAGAACGGGGTTGGAAGGCTGGTTAAATCCTTTGTCAGGAGTGTTTTGTTTGACAAATATGAACGCAACGCCCTTGCGCGCCTGCTTGAAAGCAAAGGATTCGGCATGAAAATTGATGAATCGGCCTTTAAGGTTGGCGATGCTGCTGAATTTGTCTTTGAGAAGGAAAGCTTCGATCTGATATTTTCGAATCTTGTTTTTATGCATATCCCGATGGAGAAGATGAGGCAACTGGTTCGGAAAATGACCGAATGGCTTCGTCCGGATGGTATTGCGCTGATCAGAATCGGCATTCATACAGGAATTTCCGGTGGATTGCTGACGGAATGGTACCCTCATTTGCTCAATGAAAACATTCAGCGTAGATCCGATCCCTGGGAGCACCTTAGGAAAAAAAGATTCGAGGCCGATTATTATCAGAACAAGCTCAGGCTGAAGGAATATCGACAAGTTCTGAGTGGCTATTTTGATATTCTTGAGGAGATCAACGAGACGCCGGATCTTGGAAGTAAATTTCTTACGCCAGAAATTCGTGCAGAGTTGTCTGACTATTCTGAATCCGAATTGATAAGCTTCAGGTATACCTTCATATTGGGGAAGCCAAGTGAATCGCCGATGTTATCCTGAATGTGGGATTGATGGCATCCGGTTCGATGCTGCATCGCATCTGTTCTCTGGACGGAGAAAGTTCGATTTCTGTGCTGTGATTGAGCCTCGGGCGACCTAGGGATATGGCAACCTTCCGTAAAATATGGAACATTCTCACAACTGCCGAAAAGCGCAGCGCGTGGATTTTGCTGTGCCTGATGGTTCTCGGGATGCTGCTGGAAATGCTGGGGGTGAGTTTGGTGATTCCAGCGCTTGCGCTGCTGACCCAGGGTGACTTGGCGCGTCACTATCCTGCGCTTCGACCGGTAATCCAGGCATTGGGCCACCCCGATCAGAGAAGCCTGGTCATCGACGGCATGTTGCTGCTGGTAGGCGTCTATCTCATCAAGGCGCTATTTCTGGCTTTCCTTGCCTGGAAGCAGATGCAATTTGCCTATGGGTTGCAGGGCCAGCTTTCTGAGCGGTTATTCGCTGCCTATTTGCGGCTGCCTTATGCGTTTCATTTGCAGCGCAACTCTGCGCATCTCATCCGCAATGCCATCAACGAGGTGAATTTGTTCACATCCATGGGAATCATTCCTGGCATCACATTGATCGCTGAATCCTTGGTACTGTTCGGGCTGTGTGGCCTGCTTGTCTTAATTCAGCCGGTCGGCACGATGGTAGCCGTAAGCATATTGGCTCTGGCCGCCTGGGGATTCAACAGAGTCACAAGGAGCCGCGTCGCGCGATGGGGCAAGGCGCGTCAGCATCATGACGGATTGTGCATACAGCGCCTGCAGGAGGGGCTGTGTGGGGTGAAGGACGTGAAGCTTCTGGGAAAGGAATCGGATTTCCTGGAGCAGTTTCACCATCACAATGCGCAAAGCATTCATGCAGGTCAGTTGCAAGCGACGCTCCAGCGACTGCCCCGGCTTTGGCTGGAACTGCTGGCAATCAGCGGCCTCGCCATTCTGGTGATCAGCATGCTGATGCGGGGCGGCGCACTTGAAGACATATTGCCCACATTGGGCCTGTTTGCAGTCGCCACCTTCCGGCTCATGCCCTCATTCAATCGAGTCTTGGGAGCGGTCCAGTCGCTACGCTATGGACTGCCTGTCATTGATCTCCTGAACGAGGAGGTCAATCTTCCGCATCCGGAGAAAGTGACGGTCACATCCAATACAGCCCCACCCTTCAGTGCGTGGCTCCGCCTGGACCGGGTCAGCTATACCTATCCGAGCGGCTCGAAGCCCGCACTTAAAGACATTTCCCTTGCAATCCGGTGTGGCGAATCCATAGGCTTCATTGGCACCAGTGGCGCGGGCAAGAGCACATTGGTGGATATATTGCTGGGTCTGCTTGGCCCTGATGCTGGCGAGGTGCGTGTGGATGACCGGGACATCCGAAACAATTTGCGAAACTGGCAGGGCCAGATCGGTTATGTCCCGCAGGCGATTTTCCTTACCGATGATACGCTGCGGCGGAATGTAGCCTTTGGTATGGCGAATGAGCGGATTGACGATATGGCCATCCAGCGCGCAATCAGGGCGGCGCAGCTGGAAGATTTCGTGGCCAGTTTGCCGGATGGACTGGATACCATCGTCGGCGAGCGTGGAATCAGGCTCTCTGGGGGACAGCGTCAGCGAATCGGAATTGCCCGGGCCCTCTACCATGACCCGGCAGTGCTGGTGCTGGATGAAGCCACCAGTTCCCTGGATGCTGTCACAGAGCATCAAGTCATGCAGTCCGTACGCGCCCTGCATGGCAGCAAGACCATCCTGATTGTGGCCCATCGCCTCTCAACCGTGACGCATTGCGACCGTATTTATCGGCTGGAACAGGGTAGGGTGATTGAAAGCGGCGCTTCATATCATGTTCTGGCAAGCAAAGTCGTCGGGTAACGCAGATCCGGTTTCTGGTTTGGACAGGCCCGACAAGTACATCCAGAGGGCGGCCTCGCGCATCCGCCTCTTGCCGTCAGGGTTGAAACGGTCCTGGGAAAAGTTTCTATTCGATAGCACCATTCACGGCCTGACAAGAAAGAATCATGGAAGAATTCTTTTCGAAGCTGAGCGGGCCCTGGAAAACAGGGCGGTTCACGAAGCTGATGATGCCTATGCGACATCGTTCGATCCGCTGGTGCGGCAGGGCCATAGGTTAAAGAGGCAGGTGGAACAGGATTTCAGGAACAGGTATGCGGGCATAGCATCCTGGCGGATCATGATTCACGTTCCTGATCCGGCCTTTTCGCCGGCGGGTTACTCCTTGTTCACGAATCTCGCGGAAAGCCTGGGATTCTTGGGCGTGCCAACGCACATCCTGGGCTGGAATGACAATGCCGGGGAGGCGATCAATCAATTCAGGCCGACCGTTTTGCTGTCAAGCGATCATGCCGACTACCTGGAGCGAATCGACTGGGGAGCGGTAAGCATGTACAGAGCAGCGAATCAGATGAAGATCGGACTGACAGCTTCGCTTGCCGAGTACGGCAATACGCTGCTTGACTATCGATTGCGTTGGGCTAGAACACATGGTGTGGATTTCTTTTTCAGCTTCCGCGATGAATCGTACGTCACCAAACGAGAAGAGTACAGGTTGTTTTTTGATTCAGGCTACAAACTATTGCATATTCCGTTTGGTGCAAACATTCTGCATTACTATCCGGTAGCGGGGATTGATCGCGATATCGATTTTGCATTGCTTGCATCCAGGAAGAAAGAGCATGAGCTGTTCATGAAGGATCTGGTCAGGAGGAGTTTCGGTTTCATCGATGGCCCTGGCTGGAGGCATGCCCCCCTGTTTCAATTCAACAGAGACAGGGACAGGTACATCTATGCCCGCGCCAAAGTCGGATTGAACGTGCACTTGCCAGAGCAAATCGACTGGGCATGCGAAGTCAACGAACGCACCTATCAATTGGCTGCGTGCGGAGTTCCCCAGATCGTGGATCATCCAAAGCTTCTGGATCAGTTGTTCAGTACGGATGCGTTGTTTGTCGCCGACACGCCGAAGCAATACTCCGAACATTTTGCAATGATCATCAACGATCCGGCTGCAGGACAAGAAAGAGCGCTAAACGCCCAGATGGAAGTTTTTTCCAGGCATACCACGTTCCACCGGGCAGATTCATTCATGCTGCAGTTGATGGGACTCGATTCATAAACGACATGGACAATAGACTATTTTCCAATCTGCGAGCCAGAATGAGGGCCTATAGGGGGCGCAAGTACGAGGAGCGCGAATGGGTCGCACGGCAATATGGTGCCCCGAGCCCTGTGCATGTCAAACGTTCTGTCCTGCTGCGCATTGGCATACCGGATGCCGTTTGGGTGGAGACTGGCACTTTCAAGGGGGATACTGCAGCGTTTTTGGCCAACCAATCCAGGAAAGTCTATACCATCGAGCCGGACAACACATTGTTCGCGCAGGCAGAAAAGCGCTTTCTCGGCGATCCGCGCATTCAGGTTATACGTGGATTGTCTGAGGAGGTGTTTCCGAGCCTGCTGTCAACTCTGAACGGCACGGTGAATTTTTGGCTCGACGGCCACTTTTCTGGCGGGACGACTCACCAAGGCCCCTCAGACTGTCCGATTCGCGAAGAACTGGCAAGTATCGAGGACAATCTGGACCGCTACGACGAGGTTGTTATTCTGATAGATGACATTCGGTGCTTTGATCCCTCGGTTCCAGAATATGCCGACTATCCGGATTTGAATTTCCTTGTGGATTGGACGAGAAAGAACAAACTGCATTGGCATGTCGAGCATGATATTTTCGTGGCGAAAAGCGGGCGCGACCCGGCCATTCGGGCAACCGGTCAAATTTCGAGGATGACTTCTGGCGTTGCAGCGGAGAAAAAATGAGCTTGTTATTGAATTCGGGTATCGAGGAGAAAATAAAGCGCCACATTGTCGGGAAGGTGGCGAGAGTCGGCGGGAACGTCAATCAGCTATTAGATTACAAGCGTTGCATTGTCGAAGATTTCAATCTTGAAAACGGGGGCTATGGCATCGTCAGAAGCATGGATGGAGCGAGAACGCCCATGGAAGTGATCAAAGCTGCCCGGAGGTATTTTGCCCAGGAGAGCAGATTCCTGCTTCGCGGATATGCAGAGCCCCGGGACAGGAAAACGCGTCTGCTGGATATGCACAGGGCATATGAGGTTCCATCATTGGCTGGACGATTCGACGCTGCCATATCGTCAAACATGATCGAACATTCACCCAATCCGATCCTGTTGCTCTTGAATTTCCATCTTGTCGTTCGCGAAGGCGGATACCAGTATCACGCGATCCCGCATTACAAGTACACATTTGATGTGCACCGCGAGCCAACCTCACTTGAGCATCTGGTTGCAGATTTCGAGAATAAGGTCGACGAATCGGATATGAGCCACAACCAAGACTATATACAGTCGGCAATCGAGAAACATGGATGGCAGCGAAAATTTCACGAGATATATCCTGTCGCTTATCCCTATATGCATTTTCATGTATTTGACGAGCGCAACATCAGTCTCTTGTTTAAGATGGTTTTCGAAGATGTCGTGACCGACGTGCTTTTGACCCGGGATTTTTCGGATCATGTTGTGTTATTCAGAAATACCCTGAATAAAGAATTCATTAGCAAGTACCGCCATCTCATCGAATCCTATTCAAGGAACCTATTGCCGGATGCATGAGATCATGAGGGACAGGAAGTTTGACCCTGTACGCATTCTGAAGCGCCTTCCTTTGATTCCGGGGAGCTGCCGAGCCATTCTTTCGCTACGTCTTTATCTGGGAGTCTTGGGCGATTTTTTGGTATTTCGCAAGCTGTCAGCCCGCACTTCTCGCCCCGTGTTTTGGAAAGATCGACATGTCTGCTTATGGGATAGAACAGAAAAAACGGGGTTTGATCGCCATTATGTGTTTCATACGGCCTGGGCAGCGCGTGTTCTCGTTCAGACGAGTCCGGGTCGTCATGTTGATATTTCGTCGAGTTTGTACTTCTGCAGTATTGTTTCTGCCTTTATCCCGATGGATTTTTATGACTACCGGCCCGCCGAACTCAATCTGAGCCAGCTTTCGGTTCGAACTGCAAACCTTCTCGCGTTGCCTTTTGAAAGGGAAAGCATCAGTTCGCTCTCCTGCATGCATGTCATAGAACACATTGGGTTGGGTCGCTATGGAGACCAACTGGACCCTGATGGGGATTTGAAGGCGATCGGTGAATTGAAGCGCGTACTGGCTCATGGCGGGAATTTGCTGTTCGTTGTTCCGGTTGGTTCGTCGCGCACCCTGTTCAATGCGCACCGCATCTATTCCTACAGCCAGATTATGGATTATTTCTCGGATCTGCATCTGGTCGAGTTTTCCCTGATTCCGGAAGCGCCGGATCAGGGCGGGCTGATCCGAAATGCACCGCAGCATTTGGCCGATGAACAAGGCTATGGGTGCGGATGCTTCTGGTTTAGGAAGTGAGTGCCAGTAAAATGGATAATGATTTGGGATGGTGTCCCCAGAAAATTAAGAGCCGCTATGTCTACGCATAAACAAAAAGTTGTTTCTTGCTTCATGGGATTGGCAAACCCATTGTTAAGTTTCATCAACCTTAAGTTGATGAAACTGCCGGAAGCGGATTTGCTGGCGCAACAGGCGAAGGTGGCTGAAGATGTCATTCGCGCACTTGGCACGCCGGTGTCGAATGCGCAAAGCAGCAAAGCAGAGTGTGTCATGTTTTCAATGGATCGCGCCTTGCAGTTGGATGCGGCACTCGGTTCATATGTTAAGAATGTGAGCAATCCCGCTCCAGTTCACCTCTTGTATCGGGCAACGACCTTGCCGCATCGAAAGGCCTATGACGAGGTGCTAGAAGAGTATCAATTCGTGATTGCAAACGCAGTTGTGCAGGATAAGCGCGAAACATTCAAGGCGCAATTGCTGGGCATTATGGACGGAATCAAGTCCGAAAAGCTCTTTTTTCTCGTGGACGACGATCTCTTTGTTGAAAGGTTAGATCTCGATGAATTTGTACAACTGGACACCCGCGCCGTGATTCCAAGTTTTCGCATGGGTGCTAACCTGAGCGAGTGCTACACGCAGCAACAACCTCAGCCCTGCCCAGACTTCTTTTGTCTGCGCAATGCCGCCGAGTTGACAGCGGAACGCGGTTTGCCGATCACCGAAGAGAATCGGGATGACCTGCTCTACTGGGATTGGCGGCAGGGCAGATATGATTGGGCATATCCCCTTTCTGTGGATGGACATCTTTTTTCAACTGCTGAGATTCGCGCACTTGCGAAGCATACTGAATTCCATTCCCCCAACACGCTTGAAGGGAATTTGCAGGGATATATCAGTTTTTTCAAGCATCGCAAGGGGGTCTGTTATCGTAAGTCCCGTATGGTCAATATTCCGTGCAACAAGGTGCAGACTGACAATTCCAATCTGCATGGCGACTTGCATCAGGACGTATTGCTTGAGAAGTGGCAGAACGGATTACGGATAGATTACGGTGCGTTATATGGATTCGATAACAATGGGGCGCATCAGGAAATTGAGTTGGCGTTTGTGGAGCGAAGTGAGCGCAGATGAGTCAGCCAAAGATATCGGTGGTGATGTCTGTTTATAACCGGGAGGCGTATATCGGCGAGGCGGTCGAATCCATCCTCAAACAGTCGTTCCGCGATTTCGAACTCATTATTCTGGACGATGGGTCGACCGACGATACGCTTGCAATATTGCAGGCATACCAAACTCACGATGAACGTATTCGTCTGATTGCGTGTCCACACAGAGGAATTGTCGCGACGGTCAATCAGGGCATTGATCTAGCTCGCGGCGAATGGGTTGCCCGCATGGATTCGGATGATATTGCGTTGCCATACCGTTTTGAATATCAAATGGAATGGCTGGCATTGACAGGGGCGGATGTTTGCGGTGGCTGGATAAGGTATTGGGGTTCAGCGGAAAAGGGCATAGTCAAATATCCCAAAACCGATCAGGCGATCAAGATGGGATTGTTGTTTGGTTCTTCATTCGCGAATCCGACGGTGATGATGAAAGCTGCCTTGATAAAGCAGCTGGGCTATGACAGTGCGTGGGAAAAGGCTGAAGATTACGATTTGTGGGAAAGAGCCGTGCATGCGGGCTGGGAAATGACCAATATACCCCAAGTGTTACTGTTGTATCGGCGGCATGGCTCACAAATTTCAGAACATTTTTCTGGACAACAGTACATTCTTACGCAGCAAATTCGGCGCCGATACTGGGAATACGTTTTCGATCTGATGGGGCTGGACAAAAACGGGATTGACGAGATTTCTAAAATAGATCAGCCATCGCCCTGCAAATCTGACATGGATAGCGTGGATTGGACATTTACAGAGTTGCTGCGACGTCATCAGGGAGAGGCGCGAGAATTAATATTCAATCATGCCGTGCGGCTTTACCTGAGAGCGGCGGCAGACTGCGAGGATATCGTTGCAAGATGGAGCAGGTTGAATTCAAATTTTGGAACGGGGCCAGGATTAAAAATAAAACTTAAACTCTGGGTGCTGGGCACCTTGCGAATTCGTCCTAATGGGTGGCTTAACCGCATAAGGAAATTTAGCTTGTCCTGACCCGGGATCCCGACTGCGTGAGATCGGCTACGCTCACCAGGCCTATCCAATTGGAGGAATTTTGCGACTTCTTGTTTTGTCTGGATGCTGGCCGACACAGGCTAATCCAATCAGCGGGATATTCGTGGCTCAGCAAGTTGCCGCTTTTGTCAGGGCTGGCTGCGATGTCCGGGTTGCGTGCATCGGCAATACTTTTCATCGCCCATCTTTTTTTTCCTGCGATCTCGGAAGGAACGGCAAGGACCGCAGCTTGATTCCGCAAGAAGTGCGTGTGAATAATCTGCCCGAGCAATTGTTCTGGCTTCCTGGCTCGATGGCATTCAATGTTTCGCTGACTGGCCGGGCAATTGCTGCATACCTAAAGGAACTTCAAAGGTCATGGCGACCGAATGCGGTACTGGTTCACGGCATGAGGTACCTCGGATTTTCCGTGCCGTATTGGCGACAGCTGATTGACGGGAAAGTGGTGCAGGTTATACATGGGGTGGATCGAAGGCTGTCCAATGGGCATGCGGGAAAACAATTCGATGCCTGGGTCGCCAATTCGGCCGCAAGCCTGGATTCGACGGTGATAGTGGGGACTCCACTGCTTTCGCATGCGGCAGGACTGGGTATTGCTGATGTCAGGCTGGTATCGAATGGCACAGACATACCGCCGTTGTCGACCATCGATTTTTCCCAGCGTGCATTACCAGCGCCGCGCATTCTGTTGAGCGTGAGCAACCTGGATTCGATCAAGGGAATTGATTTGAATCTGCTTGCGCTTTCAAGGATTACCCAGAAATTACCTGGCCTTGAATGGGAATATCGCATAGTCGGCGATGGCGCCGAGCGCACCAGGCTTGAGGCGCTCAAGACAGAACTGGGCATCGCAGAGCGGGTGCATTTTCTTGGGCGCCTCGACTATGCCGAGACCATGTCTGAAATGGCCAACTGCGATGTTTTTTGTTTACCCAGCTGGGGAGAAGCTTTCGGGATCGTCTATATTGAAGCCATGGCCAGGGGACGCCCGGTCGTGGGTTGCTGGCGAAACGGCGCACAGGATATCGTGACCCACGAATCCGACGGGTTGTTGGTTGAGCCGAAGGATGTTGACTCGCTGTCAGAAGCATTGGGACAACTTCTATCCGACCCCGATGCGTGTTCCCGATTGGGCCGTCGTGCGCGCTTGACCGCTGAACGCTTTTCATGGGATAGCAACGTCAGAAACATGCTCGGAATATTGGGGTTGCCTGTCAATTAACTTATTGAATTTATGAAAAAGTCAGTTAATCTTGGTTTTCGGTTGTATCTGTTCATGCTGCTGTTCATGATGTCGGCCATTGCCCGCTATACGAATGACTTTATGCCAGTTGAGATCGCCTATCCCAGGTTTCTGGAGATATTGATAGATTTTAACAGGGAAATTTTCGGGATCTTGCTGGTTATGCTGGTGCTTGCCGGCGGAGGATGGCGCATTGTCCGGAAAACACCTGTCGGATTTTATTGGGCTCCGATCATTTTGCACCTTTTTCTGAGCGCTAAACTTGTCGCTTATGGCAATGATGAGTGGTATATCAGTTTCTTCGGGTCACTTTCCATACTGGGGACTGTTTATGCCAGTTCCAAGGCGAATCTCCAGCTAGGTGAAGTCGACCAACTTGAAAAATTTGGCATAACGTTGGTATCGATCTTTATTGCGCTTGCAGCGCTTCAATATTTTATCGGCGGTATTGGTACGATGCAGTTCGGTTCCAGGTATTTCTTTTTTACGGCCCATTCCAATCAGGCTGGCATGCTTTGGGCTTTTTGTTCTGTGACGGCCATTTTTCTGCTGATCTATGGAAACTCGAAAAAGTTCATTCTGAAGATGGCTATGCTGCCGGTATGTCTGCTTTGCCTGTTCTTGACCGATTCGCGCGGGGCAATGCTGAGTTGCGCTATAGGTGTGATCATGATTTTTTTGATTGGCACCGGCAATCTGCAAAAGAATATCATGCTGTACTTGCTGGCATTGGTTGCGTTGGCTGCCTTGTATTTTTTGATGAGCCATGACATCGCCGAGTTTTATCTGAAGGAGGCGGCACGGGGTAACACACGGGTCGATGTATATGAGAATGCAATCGATGGATTTACCTCCTTTCCCGTTTTTGGGATTCCCTATACATCGGGTCGTCCTGTCTTTGTGGAAAACACCTTGCTCGCATTCATGAAATCTGCCGGCATGGTCGGCTTGCTGCTTTGTGCGGCATTTTATTTAGGCGCCATTGCCATTCTGTGGCGGTCTTTTGAGAAGCTTAAGAAATCAAAAGACCCGATACCTCGCTATTTTTTTGCATTGTTCGTGATGATGTTGTGCGCTTCCATTTTTGAATCGTATCCAATTAACTTTATATCTACGGGTTCATTTATTTCGATTTTTGCGGCCACTTATTTGCTCCGATATGCGCAGGGCGGATCCGGTTTTCGCAGTCGCGACAAGAAAAAAAGTTCAGTGCTCATCGCACCATTGTATCCGGCCCCGAATAAATTCTAGACAATGGGCAAAAGCGCTGACGTGACCTATGATGAATTCAGGTTTTTCGCTGCGAGTGCGGTCCGATGAAAATAGTCAATTGGCAAACCCTGTTTACAGACCACCAGCTATATACCTGGCAGGCATTCCAGAATCTCTTATCAGAGCCCATCGTGCATTTGATCGCCAAGTCTGAGAGCGAAGTTCGCAAGCGGCAAGGGTGGAAAAAAGCGAACCTGGAAGGCATGGAGGTTACCTGCCTCTCTTCAGAGAATTGGTGGGCGCATGGCACCGCCATACTCAAAAAGCACCATGATGCAGTTCATTTTTTCGGCGGGTTTTGGGCCGATCGACGTTACTTTCCCTTGATGCTTTATGCCTTGTGGCATGGCATGGAGGTAGTGGTAATGAACGAATCCTATTCGACAGAAAATGTGGGGTATATGTCCGACCAGCATAAGCTGGTCGGATGGGTTAAAGTGAAGCTTCGCCCGTTGCTTTACCGGGTTGCCGCTTTTACGCTGAATGCCATTGCGCGCGGCTCCAGGCCGGCTGTGATGGCCATGTCCAACCGCGCCGTGAGGCAGTTCTTGCAGGCGGGATTCAGGGATGATCAGGTCTTTCCGTTTGGTTACTTTATACCCACAGTTGCGGATGTCGGGGAGGAACTGCCTCGCAGGGTCGGCATGATTCGGCTGGTATTCCTCGGTTCATTGCTGCAGAGGAAGGGGCTGGATGTTTTGATCGAGGCGGTGAGCAATTGCCATCTTCGCGGGGCCAATGTGATCGTTGATGTTTATGGCCCGGGCGAATCCGATCGTGTCCCGTTGTCATCGGATTGCGTGATTTACAAGGGCATAATTCCATTTGGAGAAGCGCAAGCGACGATTGCGCAATACGATGTGCTTGTCCTGCCGAGCAGGCATGATGGATGGGGTGTAGTGGTCAATGAGGCGCTATTGCAGGGCATACCTGTTGTGGCGAGTGAAAATGTCGGAGCTGCTTGTCTGGTGGAGGCAAGTGGCGCCGGAGCGGTCTTTCGCAACGAGGATGTAGCAGGTCTCCAAAAAATCATTCAGCGGATCGCGGATGATCCGACTGTGCTGCGCGTTTGGCGAGACAAGGCGTCCAAGGTAAAGACGCTCATTGAGCCAGAAGTCGCGGCGAAATATATGCATGATGTGGTGAAATTTTATTTCCATCGGGAGGGCGACAGACCGAGACTGCGTTGCTGCGAGAGCGAAGAGCGCCTTGGGTATCTATGATGCGATCACCAGAGGTGAAAGGGATGAATGCAAGTCGGTATGTGCAGTATGGCTGCGGCTGGTCTGCTCCCGAAGAATGGCGGAATTTCGATGCATCACCTACGTTGCGTTTCGAAAAACTGCCGATCTTCGGGAGATTTTATACGAAAAATCCCTTGCCCTTTCCGGGAAATGTGGAATATGGCGACATCGTTCGTGGCCTGCCGGTAACCGATGATTCATGCAGGGCGGTGTATTGTTCCCATGTGCTGGAGCATTTGTCGCTGAGTGATTTCAGGACGGCATTAAGAAACACCCATCGGATCCTCGGTCAAGGAGGAATATTCCGCCTGGTATTGCCCGATTTGGAGAAGATCGTAGAAGAATATGTCAATGATAAGAATCGTGAGGCGGCAATCAAGTTCATGAAGCATACAGGACTTGGCAAACAGGTGCGCGATAGAGGAATGAAAGGACTCCTGTTTGAATGGGCAGGGAACTCACGGCACTTATGGATGTGGGACTTCAAATCGATTGAGCTTGAGCTGGAGAGTGTCGGATTCGGAAGTATCAGGCGGGCTCAGTTTGGCGATGCCTCTGATGCGATGTTCGGGAAAGTCGAGGAAAGGGATCGATGGGATGATTGTCTGGGAGTTGAGTGCCTTAAGTAGTTGCCCTGCACCAGAAGTCAGCAAAAATTCGGGGTATTGAATGGTTATGCAGATTGGAACTAAAGCGCGGCAAGACAAAAGCCTTTCTTTGGCTGCGGGCGAGTTTGTCTGGGAGGAAGAGGGCGAATCGCCGGTACATCGATTGGTGAAACCTATAATAGTCAAATTGTTAAGAGAGAATTCTGTGTCCAGGGTGCTTGATTTGGGATGCGGGAACGGTGCCTTTACCAATTCCCTCTACCAGGAAGGCTTCAAGATGGAAGGGGTGGACAGCAGTTGCTCCGGAATTGGAATTGCACGGGATCGCTATCCATGGATTCCGTTTTCAAGACTGGATTTGATGTCCGAACATATCGGCGATGGTCATATAGATCAATTTGATGCGGTTGTTTCTGTCGAGGTAATCGAGCATTTGTTGTTGCCCAGAATGCTGATGCAGAATGCCATGCGGGCTTTAAGACCAGGCGGCTTGCTGATTTTGTCCACTCCTTATCATGGATACTGGAAAAATCTTGCGTTGGCAATCACGAACGGCTTTGATGCCCACTGGCATCCTTTGAGGGATTACGGGCATGTCAAGTTCTTTTCAAAGCAAACATTGGTGCAGTTGGTCCAGGAATATCAGCTTGAGGAAATTCAGTTTGAGACTGCGGGAAGAATCTCCCTGCTGGCCAACTCCATGATTGTTCATGGGCTAAAGGGGGCTGTATAAGGAATGCGAAGCCATGCTTTGGAGCGGGACAAGGCGAATTATGAATGGACATGACATGAGCAAGGTCCTTATCAACTCATTACCCAAGTCCGGAACCAACATGGTTCAGAAATGCCTTGATTTGGCGCTTGTCCCATATTCAGGAAAGAGCGTGGCGGCATCCTCGGCATTTGGCCGCTATGCTGCTATCAAGCAAGTACTGAGGATGCCGAAAGCTACGGAGACTCCCATCATGATTGGACTGGAAGTGCCCATCAGTGTCTCGCCGCGCTGGTTGGTGTCCTATCTGAGGAGGGCGGACGGGTACGTCACCGGTCATGCTGCGTATTCTGAACACTACCATGCAATCCTTCGTTCGCAAGGATATAAAACGCTTCAGGTTATCCGGCACCCATGTGCCGTTCTGGCATCCTGGGCAAGTTATATAGCAGAACCGGGCTACTACTGGAGGGAGCCTCATATCAGACTCTCGAAACTCAGCATCAAGCAACGCATTGACCATTTGCTGAATGGATGGGGGGATCCCTTCTCATCGTTTTATTACCGTAGTTTTCGTTCGGTGCTGAATCAACTGCAGGGATGGGTTGATGCTGAGGGCGTATTAATTGTTAAGTATGAGGATATCGTCGGCGGGAAGGGGGGCGGAGATGACAATCTGCAGCGAGATACCATTGCAAATATTTTTCGGCATATCGGCGTGCCGGATGATGGTGTCTTGATGGAACGGGTTGTAAACCAACTATATGGCGGAACACATACTTTCAGGAACGGCCAGGTCGATAGCTGGAGGCGAGTGATCGATCCCGGGCTTGAGTCGCTCATTTATGACCAGCTCCACGACCATCCCGTGATGGAAAGGCTGGGATATTTTGAGTGAGAATGCTTTGGGCAAGGCGCCAGCCATCTCAAGAATACTCATTGTGTCAGAAGGATATGGAAATGGGCTTTTTGGAGTTTCTCAGGTGCTGGTTAGGCTTGTGGCGTATTGTCGCTCAAGGGGAATTCGCTGCGAGATAGTGGCCGCACATGTCGATGGTGTGCCGAATCCGGATTCGAGCAGCGTGGCGCTCATCCCCAGCTTTGCTCCGATACGGCCTTTGCTTTGGCATCCTCTCCAGAAAATTTTTCTCGAGAACCATATTCAAGAATTCAATCCCGATATCATACATGTCCACGGTGTCTTTAGCTGGATTCAAAGGAAAGTGATTCTGGCGGCCAGAAAGAAGGGAATTCCAATTGTTCTTAGCGCACATGGCATGCTTGAGCCATGGTTTCGTGCAAGATGGGGGAGAGGTAAACGGCTTTACTGGAATACTATGGTTAGGCCGGTTCTGCAACAGGTGGATTGTCTGCATGCAATCACGCAGCGGGAATCTGAGTCGCTGTTTCTTGCATTTCCCGGCGTTCCACAGGTACGCATTCCGAATGCAATTGATTTGAAGACGTCGTGGAAATGCTCCCCAGCCATCCCTGATGAAGATCGGTATTTCCTGTTTCTGGGAAGGCTACATCCGATAAAGGGGTTGGATCTTTTGATAGCCGCCTTCTCCAGGCTGGAACGGGAAGGCTACAAGCTGGTGGTTGCCGGGCCTGACTATTCTGCCGAGTATTCCCGATATCTCAAGCAGTTGGTTAAGGATCATGGCCTGGAGCGGAGCGTGTTTTTTATCGGACCTGTCCAGAGGGAGAGGAAAGAATCATTGCTCTCCAGAGCCTGGGCTGTTGTGGTGCCATCTTATTCTGAAGTTATTGCACTGGTGAATCTGGAATCGGCGGCTGCCTATACGCCGACCATCACTACGACACAGACTGGCTTACTGGACTGGGAAGAGAGCGGCGGTGTGCTGGTCGATCCGAATGCCATGGAACTTGCTGATGCGCTTCGATATGCCGCTTCTTGGACGTTGAGCGAGCGCATGCAACGTGGTTATCTGTCGCGTCGGTTTGTTGAGGAGCGTTACAGTTGGGATGTGGTTGGTGATCGCTGGATGGCAGCATATCAAGCCATTTCTAGCGGGGCACCTCGAAATCATGCGTAAACTTATTCTCAATGCCGATGATTTCGGATTCAATCAGGATACTTATGAGACTACAGTTGCCTGTTTTGAAGCTGGGATGCTGTCGAGCGCAACAATAATGACAGGGATGCCATATTCGGAACCTGCCTATCAATTTGCCAAGGACAATAAATCGAGGTTTTCCTTCGGCCTACATTTCAATATCGTTGACGGCCATGTCGCAATGTCCAGTGAATGCGGGTCATTGTGCAACAAGAACAACAGGTTTTATACAAGCAGGCTGCAAAGGCTGCGTGCATTGATACAACTATTGAATGCAGAAGATATCAGGCGAGAATTCCGGCTCCAGGTCGCAGAGTTGCTGGATCATGGCGTTACAATTTCGCATGTCGATAGCCACGGGCATTTGCACAAATTCCCGTTCATCATCAATGCGATCAGACCTGAGCTGTCCAGATTGAATATCTGCAGCGTCCGTCGTCCTCAAAATACTTATTTTTCTCATTCCATTCGCCGTAAGGCGATCAACGATTTTTTTATTAATTCATACAAAGGACTCAAGTGCCCGGATCATTTCCTTGCAATAGACAAGGGAGTTACGGATTGGCCAAATCTTCTGCATGATGTTGTTAAAAGTGGCATCACTGAAATCGCCATTCATCCCGGGAAAGAAGAGGCGTGGCGTCATCATGAGGCCATGCCGTTGCTTCAGCCCGATAGACTGATGTCAATTTTCAAGGAATCACATTTCCAGATCATCAACTACAATGAGTTATCGCTGTTCGAGTGACCGCTAAGTTTCTTGGGCCAAGAAGGTGTTACAGCAATGCTAGATCTCTCCGTGGTCATTCTCACCCTCAATGAAGAGCTTGATATTGCTCGATGCATTGAATCCGTTCTGCCCTTAACCAAAAATATTTTCGTGGTTGATTCGTTTTCCACTGATGCGACAGTTGCCATTGCAGAATCGCTGGGCGCAAAGGTATGCCGCAGAAAATGGAAGAATTATTCCGATCAGTTTCAATGGGCACTGGACAATCTGCCATTTCCGTCAACCTGGGTGATGCGACTGGATGGCAACGAATATCTGGAACAACCTTTGCAGAATGAACTGGCAACAAAATTGCCTTCCCTGCCGGATGATGTCAAAGGGGTTTTCTTGAATATGAAGGTTTTCTTTAATGGTCGCTGGATCAGACATGGCGGGTTTTATCCGCTGATTTTGTTGCGGATATGGCGGGTCGGATATGGGCGAATCGAGCGGCGCTGGATGGATGAGCATATTGTTCTAAATGCAGGATCAAAGACGATAACAATGCAGCACAATATGGTTGATGACAATCGCAAGGGCATATCGTTTTGGGTCGGAAAACATAACGCCTACGCTTCCAGAGAAGCTGTCGATATTCTGAATAAGAAATATTCATTCTTCCAAGATGATGATGCGTTTGCGGCATTCGATGGGGGGCAGGCAAAGATGAAGCGATTCATGAAGGATGGCCTCTATTCATTTTGCCCTCTGGGCGTTAGGGCACTGCTGTATTTCCTCTACCGCTATTTTTTTCGACTCGGGTTTCTAGATGGGAAAAATGGTTTTGTATTCAACTTCATGCAAGGATTTTGGTATCGCTTTCTGATCGACCTGAAGGTCAATGAAATAGAGAAAATGTCCGGTGGCTCTGTTGAAAAAATCAAGCAAATATTGTTAGAAAAGCATGGCATCAGGCTGGATTGAATAAAGCAGTCTATATTGTGATGGCGACATCCAAATTTCCTTAAATCATGCCAAGCCGAACTCGGCACATTGAGCCTACGGCTATCCGGTTTTGATAAGAAGGCGGGGATTGTGGCCGAGGTGAACAATTCCCGGGGTTATTCACGCCGCACTAGATAATTCCTTGCCGGAGATAAATTGCAGCAGGAAGAAATATGCTTTATTTGGTCACTGGCGGAGCTGGCTTCATAGGATCCCATCTGGTGGAAGCATTGCTGAGTCAGGGGTGCAAGGTACGCGTATATGATAATTTCAGCACGGGCCAGGAAGGGAATCTTGATGGGTTATATCAGATCGACGGGAAACTTGATGTGATCCACGGGGACATTCGCGATTCGAGGCGACTTGCGAATGCGATGGCAGGTACCGATGGTGTCTTTCACATGGCTGCAATGGTTTCCGTTCCTGGTTCAATTGAGCGCCCGGATGAAAGCTTCGATACCAATAGCAGAGGGACGCAACTCGTGCTGAATGAGGCCCGTAAACTAGGAATTTGCCGTGTGGTGCTGTCAAGCTCGGCTGCGGTATATGGGGATTCTCAAAATGTGCCCTTGAAGGAATCTGAAGAAACAGCCCCGCTTTCGCCATATGGCCTGGACAAACTGAATGGAGAGCGATTGGGGGCGCTCTATTCTTCTCTGTATGGGATGAACGTAACCTGTTTGAGGTTTTTCAATGTATTTGGCCCAAGGCAGCTTCCGGATTCCTCGTATTCCGGAGTGATATCGATATTTTCCAGAAAAATCTCTTTAAGGCAGCCAGCGACCATTTATGGACAAGGAGATCAGGTTCGCGATTTTGTTTTCGTCAAGGATGTGGCCAACGCGCTAATCCTATCCATGCAGTCTTCCCTGGCAGGTTTTCAGGTATACAACGTCGGGTCCGGGACAGCGATTAGCATCAGGGAGCTTTGGAGGTGTTGTGAAACGATTGCGCAAGTCAAGATTCCCCCGGATTACCAGCCTTCCAGAATTGGCGATATTAAGAACTCGTTGGCCGATATAGGGAAAATCTCGAATGACTTGGCCTTTTCGCCATCCTTGAATTTCATGCAAAATTTGCTGGAAACATACAAGTGGTCGCTGGCTTGCAACCGATGATGCCCTTACTGCTTTAGGTTGTTTAATTCGATGAAGAAACTGACAAGAAGACTTCAAAAATTAAGCGCACTAGTTAGAATTCCAGGCTACCGGAAAGCGCTGCGTTTCGGCGTGGCGGCGGCGATTGAGCATGAGCGCCTTTTACGGGGCATTTCTTGCAAGACCGTGATCGATATCGGAGCAAATCGTGGGCAGTTCGCCTTGGTTTCAAGACACAGCTTCCCAGATGCGAAAATCATATCGTTCGAACCCTTGCCGGGCCCGGCAAAACTGTTTCGCGAGGTGTTCTCAGGGGATGGCGCAGTAGTATTGCACGAGTCTGCGATCGGCCCTGTGGCAGAAACAAGAATGATGCATGTATCTGCTTGCGATGATTCATCATCCCTATTCCCGATCTCTCCTCGGCAGGCAAATCTGTTCCCCGGCACTCATGAGACGGGAACGGCGGAGGTTCGCGTGGCTCCCCTGGAATCCTTCCTGAAGGCCGAAGAAATATCTTCTCCGGCCATGCTGAAGCTGGACGTTCAGGGCTTCGAGCACGAGGCGCTGATCGGCTGCGAATCGATACTGCCGCATTTCGATAGCGTGTATTGCGAGTGCTCTTTCATCGAGCTTTATTCAGGACAGAAGCTGGCATTTGAGATCATCGACTGGCTTTCAGCCAGGGATTTTTGCCTCATGGGGGTATTCAATTCTGCCTATGATCGTCATGGACGAGCAATCCAGGCGGATTTTCTGTTCCGCCGCAAGGCCCGGATTTGATTGCAAGATAGTGCTGCAGTGAAGATCCTCATCCATGTCATCAACTACTTCCCGGAACTGACCGGCATTGGGAAATACAGCGGGGAAATGGCGGAATGGCTCGCATCACGAGGGCATGAGATTCGGGTAGTGACGGCGCCTCCCTATTATCCCGAGTGGAAAGTCGGGCGGGGTTATTCCGGGGCAAGATACTCTCGCGAGGTCATTCGCGGGGTCAAAGTATTCAGGTGCCCGCTCTGGGTTCCGAAAAAACAAAATGGATTCAATAGAATAGTTCATCTGTTGAGCTTTGCATTATCGAGCCTTCCCGTGATGTTTGGGCAGGCATTCTGGAAACCCGACGTGGTTTTCGTGGTCGAGCCCTCGCTCTTTTGCCTACCCGGCGCATGGCTTGTTGCAAGACTATCCGGTGCTAAAGCATGGCTACATGTCCAGGATTTCGAAGTGGATGCCGCTTTCGACTTGAAGATTCTTCCGGCAGGAAAACTACGGGATATCATCCGGAACCTTGAAAGAATCATGATGAGGCGCTTCGACAGGGTTTCGACGATCTCCACGAAAATGATGGAAAAGCTCGAAGAAAAGGGGGTCGATCGAAGCAAGACGATCCGATTTCCAAACTGGGTCGATACCGAAGCGATCTTTCCCCGCGAAGCGAGCGCCATGAGGCAGGAGCTAGGTCTGCTGGAAGACAAGATCGTCTGCCTCTATTCGGGAAATATGGGGGAGAAGCAGGGGCTGGAAATTCTGATCGAAGCCGCACGCCAGTTGAAGGAGGAGCAATCGATCAGATTCGTGCTTTGCGGCAATGGCACGGCAAGAGAACGTCTTTACGAATCGGCAAATGATCTGACGAATATCGTCTGGCTTTCGCTTTTGCCTGCGGATAAGCTCAACGATCTGCTGAATCTCGCTGACATTCATCTGCTGCCGCAGCGCGCCGATGCGGCGGATCTCGTGATGCCCTCGAAACTTACCGGTATGCTCGCGAGTGGCAGGCCTGTCGTGGCCACTGCAAGAGTGGGCACGGAAATCGCGCAGGTTCTGGAGAAAAGCGGCAAGCTTGTCGAGCCTGGAAATGCCAGGTGGCTGGCTGGTGCTATTTTAGAACTGTCCGGCGATGCTCCATTGAGAGGCGCGCTCGGAGAAGAAGCGAGGCGTTATGCTCTGGGCAATCTGAGCAGAGATGCCGTGCTGTCCGGCCTCGATATCGAACTTCGTTCGATGGTGGCCGGAACGTAACGGGAAGTGGCGGAATCGCCATGCGTCCCCTATAAAGAAGGAAACCCATAGGCGAGGAAACATGATCCCGATACTCATTCCATCCGTCCGCCAACCTGACCGCGGGGCTTAGGGAAATGCAGGAGGCCCATTTCTCTGGCGGGATGATCCGTTCCCAATCCAGCAAGCTTTCGGTGCTGAACAGGGTACTGGACGGACTCATCATAGGGGCCGCAATGTGGCTTTCATGCCTGATCTTCGAGGTGGACTATGGTCGAATCTACCAACTGGCTGCTCTCGTCGCGGCGGCTTGTTTCCTTTTTCTTGGCGAAACCGGATCGATATACGGTTCCTGGCGTCTAGCTCCACTGAAAGAGATTTCGGCCCGCGTTTTTCAGGCATGGGTTGTTGTAGCAATCCTTCTCGTGGCCTTGGCCTTTTTGGCCAAGGCCACCGGCAGCTATTCCCGTTTCGTCGTTGTTGCCTGGTTCACCATGACCCCGACCCTGCTGATATTGCAGAGGATAGTCGTGCAGTCTCTTTTGCGGGAAATGCGAAGCAGGGGATGGAATCTGAGGACCCTGGCGATCGTGGGATCCGGCAAGAATGCGCAGAAATTGGCGGCATGGGTTAACGAATCGGAATGGATGGGGCTCAAGCTGATCGGCATCTACGACGACAGACAGGAATCCAGGGCAGGTCGCGCCGAGATTTCGGGCCGGATAGAAGATCTGGTGAGAGAGGCGGGTGAAGGAAGAATCGATTATGTCTACAGTGCGCTGCCGATGAGAGCGGAAAACAGGATAATCAGGATCGTGGACGCCCTTTCCGACACTACCGCCTCCGTTTATATCATGCCCGATTCGTTCATTTTCGATCTGATGAATGCACGCTGGATCAATGTGGGCGGCATCCCGATGGTCAGCATCTTCGAGAGTCCCTTCTATGGCGTGGACGGCTGGCTGAAGCGACTGGAAGATATCGTGCTTGGATCCCTGATACTGATCCTGATTGCCATCCCGATGGTTCTTATCGCGATAGGCGTCAAGCTTTCCTCCCCGGGATGCGTATTGTTCAAGCAGCACCGCTACGGCCTCAACGGCCGTGTGGTTGAAGTCTGGAAATTCAGGAGCATGCGGGTGTGCGAAGACGGTCAGGGCATTCCCCAGGCGAAAAAAGGCGATCCCCGTGTTACCCGGTTCGGCGCTTTCCTGAGGCGGACCTCGCTCGACGAGCTGCCTCAGTTCATCAATGTGCTTCAGGGGCACATGTCGCTGGTAGGGCCGAGGCCTCATGCGGTTTCCCACAACGAACAGTACAGGAGACTGATTCACGGCTACATGCTGCGGCACAAGGTGAAGCCCGGAATCACCGGGTGGGCCCAGATCAACGGCTGGCGGGGCGAGACCGATACGGTCGAGAAAATGAAGGCACGGGTCGATCACGACCTCTATTACATCCAGAACTGGTCGCTCTGGCTGGACATCAGGATCATAGTCCTGACCCTGTTCAGGGGGTTCGTCGGCAAGCAGGCATATTGAAGCTCTGTTTAGCTGCAGATGCTGTCAGGCCGGTCGGCCCACTTGTTTGTCACTCGCGGTCGCAGTGTTTATGCTCAGTTGGCTCATGTCGAAGGTTTTTGCGGTATAATCCAGCCTCCATACGGTTCGTCTCTTGGAATCCCATCTTGAAAGTGAAGCTTCATGTTCGATTTCGTCGATAGAAACAAGAAAGTTGTCCAGATCGTTCTGGGACTCGTTATTCTGACATTCATGTTCTGGGGTATCCAGTCCTATCGAAGCGGCGGGGCGAACAATGTAGCCAGCGTGAACGGGCAAAATATCGGCGCGACAGAATTCGACAATGCGCTCAAGCAGCAGCAGGAAAGACTGAGGGAATCTCTCGGAAAGAACGCGGACCCGGCGCTGTTCGACAGTCCCGGCTTCAAGCTTGCCGTGCTCGAACGCATGGTCCAGCAAAAGCTGTTTCTGAGCGAAGCGGATCGGGCCGGGATCGCTGTCACGGATGTCCAGCTGGTAGCTGCGATCCAGGCGGTTCCCGCGTTCCAGAAGGATGGCGTTTTCTCCAATGAAAGATATGAAGCGCTCCTGCGCAGCCAGGGCTTGACCCCGGTGCGCTTCGAGTCGGAAGTCCGGCAGGATCTTGCGCGCCAGCAATTGCTCGGCGTCGTGGCCGAGAACGGCTTCGTCTCCAATGTCTCGGCGACGCAGTTCCTGAAAATCATCAACCAGCAGCGCGTGGTGAGTCAGGCGATTTTTACGCCGAATCAATATCTGGCGAATCAGAAGGTCGAGCCGGGCGAAATTGAAAAGTATTACCAGAGCCACCTCGATGAATTCAAGGTGCCCGAGCAGGTCAAGGTCGATTATCTGGTGTTCTCCCCGGATGCGCTGCAGCCCCAGATGCAGGTGGGCGAGGCCGAGGCGAAGCAGTATTACGATGCGCACTCAGCCGAATTCACGGTTCCCGAGGAGCGCGATGCCAGCCATATCCTGATCACGGTTGCCAAAGATGCGCCGGAAGCCCAGGTAGAAGCAGCGAAGGCGAAAGCCGAAAAAATTCTGGCGGAGCTGAAGCAATCGCCAGGCAAGTTTGCAGAGCTTGCCAAGCAGTATTCCCAGGATCCGGGCTCCGCCTCGAACGGGGGCGATCTCGGATTCTTCAAGCGCGGCATGATGGTCAAGCCTTTCGACGATGCAGTATTTTCGATGAAACCTGGCGAGATCAGCGATCTTGTTCGCTCCGATTTCGGTTTCCACATCATCAAGCTCGATGCGGTGAAGCCTGGAAAGACCCGGTCTTTTTCAGAGGCTCGCGACGAGATAATTCAGGAAGTTAGGAAGCATGAGGCCGGCAAGAAATTCAGCGAAAGCGCGGACAACTTCAGCAATATGGTTTACGAGCAGAGCGCTAGCCTCAAGGCAGCATCGGATGCCTTCAAGCTCCCCATTCAGACGAGCGGATGGATGGACGAGTCGGGCGCAAATGCAACTTTCCCTGTGAACAAGAAATTGCTCCAGGAGATTTTCTCGGATGATGCCATGAAGAAGAAGAGGAACACCGAGGCGATCGAGGTTTCCCCGAATGTTCTGGTTTCAGCCCGTGTGGTCGACATGAAGCCTGCCTTTACGCGTCCGCTTGGCGACGTCAGCGCTGACATCAGGAACAAGCTGATCCAGCAGAAGGCAAGCGACATGGCTTTGCAGCAGGGGAAGACGAAGCTGGCGCAATTGCAGTCCGGAAAGGACGCAGGCATTGCCTGGCAGGCGGAAGTAAACGTGAGTCGGCGTGATTCCCAAGGCTTGAGCGGGGAGGTCATGGCCGCAGTTTTCAAGGCCGATGTTATGAAACTGCCGGTCTATGTCGGGGTGGCAAACGCCCAAGGCTACAGCATAGTGAGAATATCCAGGCTGGTCGATGCGCCCGAGCCTGCCAAGCCACAGCTCATGGCTGTGGCAGGCCAGATGAACCGGGCGCTGTCCCAGGAAGAACTGTCCGATTATTACATGGGGCTGAAGGCCCGCGCCAAGATCTCGGTAAATCGCCAGCTCATTTCCGCGAAACCGGCGGAATAGGACTTTAGGGAAGCCCTGAACAAGTCCCACGTGGCCGCGACGGTTGGTTTTGCGGGATGAGACTCACGAAGCGAGGCGCAACGAATGGTCATTCCCTTCGTAAGCCGAGCGACAAGGAGGGTCGCCCGCAAAACCCCGTCCCTCAAGGGTTGCGTGAAAATCGAGCGCTCGCTTTGTCGCGCTCCTTGGCATTGTAGACACTGCTACAACCTGCGTCGTGCTTCGCGCGACCATTTCGATTTCCTGGCAACACGGCTCATGCGCGACTTGTTCAGGGCTTCCTTAGCCCATTCCGCCGATTGTGGTGTTGAAGCCGGCGTCTACGTAGGTGATTTCGCCAGTGATCCCGGAGGCGAGATCGCTGAGCAGGAAAGCCGATGCGTTTCCGACATCCTCGATGGTGACGTTGCGCCGCAAGGGCGCATTCTGCTCGACGAAATCCAGAATCTTCCCGAATCCCTCGATCCCGCTGGCTGCCAGCGTCCTGATCGGACCTGCTGAAACCGCATTGACCCGGATTCCCTTCCCGCCCAGGCTTTGGGCGAGATAGCGCACGTTCGCTTCCAGGCTCGCCTTGGCCAGCCCCATCATGTTGTAATTGGGCACCGATTTTTCTGCGCCAAGGTAGGAAAGGGTCAGCAGCGCGGCATTTTCCGTGAGCAGGGGCAGCGCGGCTTTTGCAAGCGCGGCGAAGCTGTAGGAACTGACATCATGCGCGATCCTGAAAGCTTCCTTGGACAGCCCTTCCAGGAAGTCCCCCGAAAGCGCTTCCTTGGGCGCAAAAGCGACGGAATGGACCAGGCCGTCGAATTTTGGCCAGCGTCTGCCCAGTTCCGAAAAAAGGGTGGCGATTTCCGCATCGCTCGACACGTCGCAGGGAAGGACAAGCTGGCTCTCGAATTCACTCGCAAGCTTCTGGACGCGCTCCATGACCCTTTCGTTCTGATAGGTGAATGCGAGCTCCGCGCCCTGTTCCTTGCAGGATTTTGCGATGCCGTACGCGATCGAACGATTGCTCAGGAGTCCGGTGATCAGGATGCGCTTGCCTTCTAGAAATCCCATGTTTTCTCCCTGTTTGATGGATCGGCGAATTATAGCATGGGTGGTGGTGGGACTATCGAATGGGCTAAACTGTGCGCTATGCGAATCTGGCTCGTCATTATTCCCATACTCTGCATCGCGGGCTGCGGCAGCACCTGGAACGATCCCTATCCGGCATCCGATAGGGGAAAATCGATCCTCTATCTCGCCTTCACCGAGCGGCCCAGGCATCTCGATCCGGCGAGATCCTACAGCGAGGACGAGGCATCGATCAATGCCCAGATCTATGAGCCTCCCTTGCAGTATCATTACCTGAAGCGTCCCTATACCCTCGTTCCGCTGACTGCGACAGCAGTGCCTCATCCGCAGTATTATGATGCGCAGAATCGCCTTTTACCGCAGGACGCCGACGCCAAATCGATCGCCTACAGCCTCTATGAAATCAGGTTGAAACCGGGCATCTATTACCAGCCTCATCCGGCATTCGCCCGAGATGAAAATGGAAGGCCGCTTTACCAGAATCTGACCCGCAAAGAACTCGAATCCATCGGCGATCTTGCCGATTTCAGGAAGACCGGCACCAGGGAACTGGTTGCCTCGGATTACGTCTACGAGATCAAGCGTCTTGCCGATCCCCGCATCCAGTCGCCGATTGCCGGGCTGATGAACGAATACATCCTGGGGTTCAGGGACTTTTCGAAAAGGCTGCAAAAGGACCCGGCTGCAGATTTGTCGAAATGCGAAATGTCCGGGGTCGAGGTCAGGGATCGCTATATCTACACGATCAAGGTCAGGGGCAAGTATCCCCAGTTCGCTTACTGGCTGGCAATGTCGTTCTTCGCTCCCGTTCCGCCCGAAGTCGACCACTTCTATTCCCAGCCGGGTCTCGCCGGGAAAAACCTGGTGCTCGACTGGCGCCCCGTCGGAACAGGCCCCTACATGCTGACCGAGAACAATCCGAACAGCAGGATGGTGTTGATGCGAAATCCGAATTTCCACAGCGAAACCTATCCTTCAAGCGGCATGCCGGGAGATGAATCGGTATTGAAGGATGCGGGAAAAACCCTGCCCTTCATCGACGAGGTGGTGTTTTCCCGGGAGAAGGAAAGCATTCCCTACTGGAACAAGTTCCTGCAGGGTTATTACGATGTTTCCGGCATCACTTCCGACAATTTCGACCAGGCGATCATGATGTCGGTGCAGGGAGAGGCTCAGGTATCGAAAGACATGGCGAAGCAGGGCGTAGAATTGAAAACTTCGGTTGCGCCTTCGATACGCTACATGGCTTTCAACATGCTCGATCCCGTGGTAGGGGGGTATGGCCGCCGGGCCCGCTTGTTGCGGCAGGCCATTTCGATCGCGCTAGATTTCGAGGAAAATATCTCGATTTTTGCGAATGGGCGCGGAATCCCCGCGCAGGGGCCGCTGCCTCCCGGGATTTTCGGCTACCATTCTGGACGGGAGGGCATCAATCCGGTTGTTTACGACTGGGCTGACGGCGAAGCGAAGCGAAAATCGATCGTTGCGGCGAAAAAGCTTTTGGCCGATGCGGGTTATCCTGATGGGCGCGATGCCGCCACGGGTAAGCCCCTGGTGCTTTACCTCGATTCGACAGGAAGAGGGGCGGACGACAAGACCCGCTTCGACTGGTACAGGAAGGAATTTGCCAGGATCAACATCCAGCTCGAAGTCAGGGCGACCGATTACAATCGTTTCCAGGAAAAAATCAGGAAGGGCTCTGCCCAAATATTCACCTGGGGATGGAATGCGGATTATCCCGATCCCGAGAATTTCCTTTTTCTGCTGTACGGGCCTCAGGGGAAGGTGAAATATGGCGGTGAGAATTCGGCCAATTACGACAATCCCGAATACGACAGGCTGTTCGAGAAGATGAAGAACATGGAAAATTCATCGCAGAGAATGGCCATCATAGACAGGATGGTCGCCATTCTCAGGGAGGATTCCCCCTGGATGTGGGGCTTCCATCCCAAGGACTACCAGTTGAACCACGTCTGGCTTTCCAACCTCAAACCCAACCAGATGGCGAGGAACAACGTCAAGTATCTGCGCATTGACGCAAAACTGAGGGACAGGATGCGCCGAGAATGGAACGGCCCGGTGCTTTGGCCCTTCGCATTCGGCGTCCTGGGCATCGGACTGATCGTTGTCCCTGCGCTGAAATACTATCGCAGACGCGAGGAGGGGCGCGTGAAATGATCGCTTACCTGATCAGGAGGCTGCTTTACGCCGTGCCGATATTGGTCGGCGTGAATCTGCTCACCTTCGCGCTTTTTTTCGTGGTCAACACGCCTGACGACATGGCGAGGATCCAGCTGGGCATCAAGCGGGTGACGCCTGACGCCATTCACAACTGGAAGGTTGCGCACGGCTACGACAAGCCGCTGTTCTACAATCCGGGAGAATCGGGCGCCCAATTCTTCACCGATACCATATTTTTCGAGAAATCCGTGCCCATGTTCCGCTTCGAATTCGGACGCTCCGACGACGGAAGGGATATCGCGCAGGAAATCGAAAGCCGTGCCGGCCCCAGCCTCGAAATCGCCCTGCCGGTATTTGTCATCGGCATGATGGCGAATGTCAGCTTTGCGCTGATGATGGCTTTTTTCAGGGCGACCCTGGTGGACGTCTGGGGCGTGGTATTGTGCGTTGCAGCGATGTCGATTTCCAGCCTCTTTTATATCATAGGTGGACAGTTTCTGGTGGCGAAGCTATGGCACTGGGTGCCGATTTCGGGATTCGAGGCGGGGACCTCCTCGCTGAAATTCGTGATCCTTCCGGTAGTCATCGGGGTTGCGAGCGGCCTCGGCAGCGGGGCGCGGTGGTATCGAACCATTTTTCTGGAGGAAGTCGGCAAGGATTACGTGAGAACGGCCAAAGCCAAGGGAATTTCCGAGGTCAGGGTGTTCTTTCATCATGTGCTCAGGAACGGGTTGATTCCTATCCTGACCGGTGCTGTCGTGATCATCCCTTCGCTCTTCATGGGCAGCCTGATCATGGAATCCTTTTTCGGCATTCCGGGACTCGGCAGCTATACGCTGGATGCGATCAATTCCCAGGATTTCGCCATCGTGCGTTCCATGGTGTTCATCGGTTCGGTGCTCTACATCATCGGCTTGATGCTGACCGACATCTCCTACACCCTGGCCGATCCCAGGATCAGGTTGCAGTGATGGTCGTCATTCTCTGGACAGACGGACTGGTTTTTTTGCTGCTGGGGCTGATTCTCGCCTTCGCGGCTTTCGCTTCCCGCCGCCCCCACCTTTCCCTGCCGTGGCGGCGCGTTGGACGAAGCAAGAGCGGCATGATTTCCGCAGTGATCTTGCTCTGCCTCATTTCGATAGGACTGCTGGATTCTTGCCATTTCAGGACGCAAATCGCAATCGACAAGGGAAAGCCCATCTACTCCGTGGAAGTGCTGAGCGCATTCGATGCGCTGGTTAAAACCATGCGGGATCACACGGAAAGAACTTATTCCAGCCCATTTTCGGCCTATGCGTTTTCTAGGGAGACGGTGGTCAGCGATGGGGTGCAGAGCAGGGTCTACCCCAGGCTCAGATATGGCGGCGCGAACCTGGCGGATCCTGACAAGGAGCGCATTCCGGATATCCTCAAGCGTTCTCTCGTCGCAGCCCTGGAAGGAATTGGTACCTGGGCGCTGCTCGGCGGCATCCTCGTCATTTCCCTGTCCAGAGGGAAGGGTTTCATCGGAGCCGCATCCACTGTCCTCAGAGGAAAAACCGAAATTCCCTGGCATGCCATGTTAGGCACGTTGCTGGTCATTTTTCTGATCGCCTTTCCTGCCTTTGCGTTGAGTTCACATTACCATGTTTTCGGCACCGACAAGGTCGGGCAGGACGTATTTTACCTTGCGCTCAAGAGCATCAGGACCGGGCTCGTGATCGGCACCCTGACGACGCTGGTGATGCTGCCATTTGCGATCTTTCTCGGCATCATGGCGGGCTATCTGGGAGGCTGGCTGGACGATGTCATCCAGTATCTCTATACCATGCTCAATTCGATTCCGGCAGTCCTCCTGATTGCCGCTTCGGTGCTCATGATGCAGGTCTACATCGATGCCCACCCCGCCCTTTTCGAAACCATGGCCGAGCGGGCGGATTTGAGGCTCCTCTTTCTCTGCATGATTCTCGGCATGACGAGCTGGACCGGGCTTTGTCGACTCCTGCGCGGGGAGGCGTTGAAACTCAGGGAAATGGAATACATCCTGGCTGCGCAGGCATTCGGCGTATCCCGGCTCCGGATCGTAACGCGCCACATTCTGCCGAACGTCATGCATATCGTGCTGATTTCCGTAGTGATGGAATTCTCGTCCCTGGTGCTTGCCGAGGCGGTGCTTTCCTATGTCGGAGTGGGAGTCGATCCTTCGATGATCAGCTTTGGCACCATGATCAATTCAGCCCGGCTCGAAATGGCGCGAGAGCCGATGGTGTGGTGGCCGCTGGCGGCAGCTTTCGTGTTCATGTTCGCGATGGTGCTCTCGGCCAATCTCTTCGCCGATGCAGTGCGGGATGCCTTCGATCCCAGAACCAGGGTTGCATCGCGCCGCATCTTGCCGGAAAAGGATGAGGCATGAGCCTGCTCGAACTGGAAAATTTACGCACCTTACTGGAGAACAACGGAAACATCGTTCGCGCTGTGGACGGCGTATCCTTTTTCATCGAGAAGGGGGAGACTTTCGCGCTTCTGGGTGAATCGGGATGCGGCAAGTCGATGACGTCGCTTTCCATACTGCGCCTCCTGCCGGACGCCGGCAAGATCGCCGAAGGCGACGTTTTTTTTCAGGGAGCCAGCCTGCTTTCCCTGCCTGAGAAGGGCATGCGCGACATCAGGGGGAAAAAGATAGGCATCATTTTCCAGGAACCGGGATTGAGCCTCAACCCGGTATTGAAGGTTGGGAACCAGATCGGCGAAGTGCTGGACAGGCATGCCCATCTCGACAGGGCGGCGCGAAGGAGGCGCATCGTTGAACTACTCGATCAGGTGGGCATTCCGGATCCGGAACTTCGCGCCGAGGATTATCCTTTCCAGTTCTCGGGCGGGATGAAGCAGCGCGTGCTGATCGCGATGGCACTGGCTGCGCAGCCCGATGTGCTGATCGCGGACGAGCCCACCACCGCTCTGGACGTGACGATCCAGGCGCAGATACTCGATCTTTTGCGCAGTCTGCAGAAGAAGCTGGGGATGGCGATACTGCTCATCACCCACGATCTTGGCGTCGTTTCAGAAATGGCGAACCGTGTCGCCGTGATGTATGCCGGGGAAATCGTCGAGACTGCTTCCCGCGATGACTTCTTCGCCCGCCCCGCCCATCCCTATTCGAGAAAGCTGTTCGCTTCCCTTCCTGGCAGGGAGAAAAGGGGGGAGATGCTCGACATGATCCGGGGCGCGGTGCCGTCATTGAGCCGGAAATTTTCGGGATGCCGTTTCGCGGAGCGCTGCGACCACGCTTTCGATCTTTGCCGGGAAGTCTCGCCCATCTGGCATGATTCGGGCGGCAGCCGGGTGCGCTGCCATCTTTATGCCGATGGTAAGCCCGGTCCGATTGAAGAGAAGAAGGTTGTCGCGCAGCCTGTGTCCCGGCTTGATGTGCCGGGCGAGATCCTGCTTTCGGTAAAGGACTTGCGCGTGCATTTTCCCATCCACAAGGGATTGTTCAAGCGTGTTGCGGGCCATGTCGCGGCAGTCGACGGCGTCTCTTTCTCGATTGAGAAGGGGAAAACGCTCGCGCTCGTCGGGGAATCGGGCTGTGGCAAGACCACTCTGGGCAAGGCGATACTCCAGCTTCTCGCGCCCACATCCGGCAGCGTGATTTATGATGGGAGGGAGATTACAGGTCTCGACAGGCAGTCTTTGAAAAGGGCGAGGCAGGGATTGCAGATCATTTTCCAGGACCCCTATGCTTCGCTCAATCCGAGGATGCGTATTCGCGAAATCATGGAGGAAGGAATGCCGGGAATGGGAAGCAGGGAAAGGAATGCCCGTATCCCCGGTTTGCTCGAAGAGGTGGGCCTTTCCGATGATGCGCAATACCGTTATCCGCACGAATTTTCGGGCGGCCAGAGGCAGCGGATAGCAATCGCACGGGCACTTGCGGTGAATCCCAGGCTCATCGTCTGCGATGAGCCGACCAGCGCCCTCGACGTGTCCGTCCAGGCCCAGATACTGAACCTTCTGAAGCGGCTTCAGGCGGATCACGGCCTTTCCTTCCTGTTCATCACGCACAACATTTCCGTGGTCGAATATCTCGCCCATGATATTGCGGTCATGTATCTGGGCAGGATCGTGGAGAAGGGGAAAGTCGAGGATGTTCTGGCTGCCCCCGCGCACCCCTACACGCAAGCGCTGCTTGCCGCCGTCCCCTCGATAGCAAGGCGGACCCCTCAGGTAATGGCCCGCTTCGATCTGCCTTCTCCGTCCGACCCGCCTGCCGGCTGCCATTACCATTTGCGCTGCCCGAACAGCATGCCGCAATGCGAAACCCGCTATCCGGAGTCAATTTCCCTCGGAGAATCGCACCAAGTGCGCTGCCATCTTTACGGTAAAGATCCCGCCGGAAGGGGCGCTTGAGGCGATGAAACCGATCGCCTGGATGCTGCTCCTGCTGCCTATTGTCGGAGCAGTGTGCGCCGATACGCAATTTGGCTTGAGCAGCAGGCTGATCGCCTATGTGGGAAAGCAATACGGCGAAAACGCGAAGCTGCGGGTTCTCGACTGGCAGAGGCTCATCGCAACGGGAAAGGGCGTTCCGATTCAGGAGAAGCTGAAGCTGGCCAACGATTTCTTCAATCGGGTCGAATTCGTGTCCGATCTCAGACATTGGGGGAAGGCGGATTACTGGGCGACCCCTGTCGAAATGCTCGCCACGAACGGGGGAGACTGCGAGGACTTCGCCATCGGCAAGTATTTCACCCTGCTGGCAATGGGAGTCCCGGTCGAATCGCTCCGGATCACCTATGTCCGTGCACTCCGATTCAATCCCGTCGATCAGGCGCATATGGTGCTCGCCTACTATACTGAACCGGACGCAGATCCCTTGATTCTCGACAATCTGGACAAGGCGATCTGGCCTGCTTCCGAGCGCGACGACCTGGTTCCAGTCTACAGCTTCAACGGCGCCGGGCTGTGGCTCGCCAAGGAAAGGGGAGAGGGTCGCAAGGTGGGCAAGGCCGACAGGATAAGTCTCTGGAACGACCTGCTCGCGCGCATGAATGCGGAAGCGAAGAAATGAAATCCGGAGGGATTGATGACGCTGAGAATGCAACTCACATTGACGGTCGCGCTGCTTTTTCTGCTGACGTTTGTCGGGATGTCGGTCATCAGCGTCGACAATGCGCGTCGCTATCTCGCAGAGCAGCTGGCTTCGCATGCCCAGGATACCGCCACCTCCCTCGGACTTTCGCTGTCGCCGCCCATGAAGCGGAACGATTTGCCGACCATGACTTCGATGGTCGATGCAATTTTCGATCGTGGCTATTACAGAGAAATCACGGTCCGTTCCATCCACGGCAAGATGCTGATCCGCAGGAATCTTCCGGTCAAGGTCGAGGGGGTTCCTGCCTGGTTCGTTAACCTGGTTTCGATCGAGACTCCCGAGGAAGAAGCGCTGGTCATGTCCGGATGGCGCCAGGCGGCTGTCGTTCAAGTCAGGAGCCACCCGGGCTATGCCTACCGGCAGTTGTGGCGCAACAGCATGGACGAACTCGCCTGGTTTTCGGCGCTCGCCTCGATCACCCTGGTTCTGGGTTCAATCGCGATGCATTTCATGCTGCGCGCGCTGCATGCGGTCGAGAAGCAGGCAGATGCGATCAGCGCCAGGGATTACCTGATTCAGGAAAAGTTGCCCTGGACGAAGGATTTGAGGCAGGTCGTCGAAGTCATGAACAGGATGTCCTCAAAGGTCAGGCAGAGTTTCGAAGAGCAGCAGAAGCTCGCCGAAATGCTTCGTGCCGAATCCTATCTCGATCCCGTGACTGGAATCGGGAACAGGCGCCATTTCGATGTGCAGTTGGCGAACCTGATCCATTCACACGAGGAATTCCACAGCGGAGCGATTTTCATGGTCGCGCTCGCCGGCTTCGGCGATTACAACGGGAAGGCAGGATTCGAAGCCGGAGATGTCCTGTTGTGCAATGTCGCCGGCGGCTTGAGAGCGATTGCAGAGGACATGAAGGGAGCGGTTCTTGCGCGCTTTAGGGGCGCCACTTTCGTACTCCTTGTGCCCAATGTCGGGCTGGGCGAAATTGAGAGCATCGCAGACCAATTGATCGAAAAGCTCGGTCCTCTGATCCCCCGGGATCAGCAGTGGAAGGAAGGCGCCCTGCATGTCGGCATAGCCTCGTTCGAAAAGGGAATGAGCGCATCCTCCCTGCTTTCCGAGGCCGACATGGCTTTGCGAAGCGCGCAGAGCAGAGGTCCCCTGGGCTGGAACAGGTTCGAGGGGAGACTTGCCGCCGAGGAGGTGAGGGGCGCTGGTTTCTGGCGGGAGTTTCTGGAAAAAGCGGTTGGGGCAGAAGACATCAGGCTTCAGTTTCAGAAGGTGATCGGACAAGAGGGAATGGTCCATCATGAGGTCCTGCTCAGGATGTCGCATGAGGGAGAGCTTCTGAATGCCGGGATTTTCATGCCTATGGCAGAGGGTCTAGGGTATGCCGGTCGCCTTGATCGCCTGGTCATCTCCAGGACGCTGGAGATCCTGAGGCGATACAAGAATGAAAAATTCGCGATCAACCTTTCCGCCATTTCGGTTAGCGAGGCGGATTTTGTCGGCTGGCTCGAAGAAAGGCTCGCGGGGATTGGAAGGGACGCTGCCCGGCTGAGTTTCGAGTTTTCCGAATATGACGTGGCAAGGCACGAAACCGGGATCGGCGAGATGCTTGCCCGCATCAGCCGATTCGGCTGCGGGTTCGGCGTGGATCACTGCGGACGTGGTTTCGCATCCTTCGGCTACCTTGCCTTCCTGAAGATCGACTATCTCAAGATCGACGGGAGCTATGTCAGGAATATCGACAGAGACAGGGGCAATCAATTTCTGGTTCAGGCCATTTCAAGTATCGCGCATGGCCTGGACATTCGCGTGATTGCCGAGGCCGTCGAAACCGAGGCCGAACGCGATATCCTGCCGAAGCTCTATGTCGATGGATTACAGGGATACCTGATCGGCAAACCTTCCTCTCTGGACTGACCCTCGTCCATTTCAATAGCTGTCGAGAATCGAATAAAAAATATTCTTGCAATATGGCTATCGCGAAACTATAACGAAATTGCTTCGGGTTCCGGAAAATCGATCGACAAGGAGAGAGTCATGTTTAAGAGGTTCACCTGGAAAGAGGCGCTGCTGGCGCTGGCTTTGGGTATATTCTCGATCTCGGTTCAGGCGGCATTCAATGCTGGCATGACACAGGCGCAGGTTCAGGCCGAAATCAGCGCCATGCTTTCCCAAACGAATCCGCAGACCGGAAAACCCTATTCCCTGGTGGATGTTGCCAATGCCGCAAAGACGGCTGGAGTCGAAGCCGGCAAGTACACTTCTGCTGTCATCGCCGCAGGGACTAATCCTGCGGTTGCGGTGACCGCAGCCATCGCGGCATGGAGCCAGGCGGATGCGCCTGCGATCGCTGCTGCAGCGATCGCAGCTGCCCCCAGCGCAGTTTCGGAAGTGATCAGGGTGGCGAATGCCCTGGCGCCCGAACAGACCCAGGCCATCACTACGGCTGCACTGGCCGTTCCCGGAGTGGATCCTGCGACTGTGCTGGCGGCAACGGCGGCTGGTCCCGCCGCTGCAGGCACGATCGCCGCACTGACTGCAGCCGCTGCAGCTCCAGGTGGAGGGGCAGGGGGCGGCGGTGGCGGTGGTGTGGCGAGCCCGGCCTGATCTGAGCATTCCAGATGCCGAAACCTTTTCTGAAATCCGTTATTGCCTGTTCGCTTGCGATGTTTGGCGGGCAATCCTGGGCAGACGATGCCGGTGGGGCTGGCATCCCCTGGGGGCCCGTTTCCGTTTACCCCAGCGTCGGTCTTACCGTGGGAAACGACGACAATTTGTTGCTGAGCAACGCCAACCGGCTATCTACTTCATTCGAGGTGCTGAGTCCGCAAGCCAGGTTCGAAGCGCAGCACCGCGGCGATATTTATGCGCTGACCTATCATGCCGACCTGGGTCGATACAACAACAGTTCTCCGGATGACTATAACGACCAGAGCCTTGTCGGGCAGGCGGATACGGCCATTTCGAGCCGGGCGTCGCTCAAGGTCAGGCCGGAATATACCCTGGGGCATGATCCGAGGGGGACGACCTACGGCATATTCACTCCCGTTCCCAACAGATGGCGCAATGCCGGAGCTTCCGGCGTATATGGATACGGATCGGAAGGAGCGAAGGGAAGGATAGAGATTTCCGCGGGATTTCTGGGTACAAAATATCTGAACAACCGCTACCTGACCTATGCTTACGACAAGAACACTACCGATTTCGGCGGCACATTCTTTTACCGCGTGATGCCCAAAACTTCTCTGCTTTTTCAGGCATCAAACACCCGCTATGCCTACGACAATGCCGGCAGCCTGGTTCCGAACAACACGGTGAGGAATTATATGGTCGGTGCGAAATGGGAAGCCACGGCAAAGACCACGGGCGACGTCAGGATTGGTCAAATCCAGCAGAGATATGACAACGGAACGGTTCCCAACTTCACTGGAACCGGATGGAACGGGACCATCCAGTGGCGCCCTAGGGAGTATTCGAGAGTGAAGCTTGATCTCACCAAGCAGCCCGAACAAACAACGCTTGCCGGTTCGAGTTCATATGTCGTGACATCGAGTTCCGCAGACTGGGCTTACGACTGGAACAGCCGCTTCACTTCCCATGTGAACCTCGCCCGGATTACGGAAAATTTCGGAGGGCTGGCGCTTTCCACCAGGAACAACAGCTATGGCCTCGAGGCGGATTACCGGATTCGCCGCTGGCTGAAAGGTGCATTGAGCTGGACCAGTTGGGCAAAGGCAGCGAATCAGGCAGCCTACAGCAGCTTCTTCGATTACAACCGCAATGTCGTGATGCTGACCCTCACGGGGACACTCTGAGTTTTTCTGGTCAGGCCAATTTAGAGAAAAGAAATGCTATATCGCTGCCGCAGGCTGCTTTGGATCCTTGTCCTGGCCGGTTTTCAATTGAGCGTCCAGGCTTCCGATGAAGGCCTTTCCAATTACCGGCTGGGATCTGGAGACAAGATCAGCATCACCGTTTTCGACGAGAAGGAACTCAGCCTGGAAAAGATCCGCCTGAGCGATGCGGGCACCATCTCCTACCCGATGTTGGGAGAAATCAGGATCATGGGACTGACGGTGTCTCAATTGGAGAAGCTGATCACGAACCAGTTGAAGGGGCGTTATCTGGTCGACCCCAAGGTAACCGTAACCATCGACGAATACAGGCAGTTCTTCGTGAACGGCATGGTCAAGAGTCCTGGCGGGTTTCCCTACCAGCCGGGATTGACCATACGCCAGGCTGTTTCCCTTGCGGGCGGTTTCCAGGATCGGGCCGATCGCGACAAGATCGCGGTCATTCATGACAATGACAAAGCGCCCCACAATGAGAGGCTCGGCACGCCGGTGCAACCGGGAGATACGATAACCGTCGAGGAAAGCTTTTTTTAGCCATGAACGAATTCGTATTCAATCAGGAAAACCAACCGGATCAGGAAGAAGTCGATCTCCTGGATTACTGGCGCACGGTGGTCAAGCATAAACGCAGCATTGCCGGGCTTTCCCTCGTGTCAGGGGCCCTGGCAATTCTCGTCGTTTTCAACATGACGCCCGTTTATCGCTCCACAGCCACGATCATGATTCAGACGGAAAGGCCGAAAATGCTTTCCGTGGACGATATGTACAATGCCCAGCAAGGGTCGCTTACCGACTTTTATCAAACCCAGTCCGAGATACTGAAATCCAGGGGGATCGCGGAGAAAGTGGCCAGAAAGCTCGACCTTGTACACAATCCGGTCATGGATCCGAGACAGCAGAAGCAGCCTTTCTGGAAGAAATGGTTTGGATCTGCGCAAAGCCCACCTTCCGATGACCAGGTGCTCAAAAACGTGGTGGCAGAACTGCGCAGCGGACTGAATATCGAGCTGGTGAGGAACAGCCAGATCATCAAGATCAGCTTCGATTCTGTCGACAGGAAGCTTGCTGCCGTAGTTCCCAATGCGTTTGCCGACGCCTATATCGACAACGATCTGGAGGCGAGGGTGCAGATGACCCAGAAGGCGAATGCCTGGCTTACCGAAAGAATGGTGGGGTTGCGCCAGAAGCTTGAGGAGTCGGAACAGGCCCTTCAGGCATACCGCGAGCAGGCGAACATCGTGGACACCAAGGGAATCGCGTTGAACGGTGCTGGGAAGCAGTTAGATCAGATATCCGTCGATCTGATAGCGTCCAGGCAGCGCCTCGCCGAAGCGGAAACAGCCTACAGCCAGGTCAGAGGGCTTCAGGGGGAACCCCTTTCCGCCTACGAAGCGGTTCCGGCCGTGCTCAAGAATGTTCTTTTTCAGCAGGCGAAGGAAAGCGAATCCAGAGCCGAGCAGAAGGTGGCTGAATTGAGCCAGCGCTATGGCAACCTGCATCCGAAAATGATCGCGGCGCAATCCGACTTGAAGTCCGCAAAGGAGAATCTCGGGAGACAGATCAATGCGGTGGTCGGCGCGATCCAGAATGAGTATGAAATGGCGAAGGCCAACGAGATCGCGGCAGAGCGCGCCCAGGGCCAGGTCAGATCTGACATCCAGAACATCAGCAAAAAGGAGTTCCAGCTGAACGTGCTGCAAAGGGATGTGGACAGCAACAGGCAGATTTACGATCTTTTCATGAATCGCGCAAAGGAAACCAATATCGGCGCCAATCTTCAGTCCACGATAGCGCGCGTTGTCGATTCGGCCATTGTTTCCGATGCGCCGTACAAGCCGAAGAAAGGCCTGATCGTATTGCTTGCCGTCGTGGTAGGACTGTTTTTGGGAACACTGCTCGCCTTCCTGCTCGAATATCTGGATAACACGGTGAAGGACGGCGAGGACGTGGAAAACAAGCTCGGGCTCAATATGCTCGGTGCAGTGGGAATACTCGACGGGCAAGAGCCGGCTCGGGCCTTCATCGAAGAGCCGAATTCCGGGTTTTCGGAATCGATTCGCTCCATTCGCACCAGCGTCATCCTTTCTGCGCTCGACGCGCCGCACAAGGTGGTGATGGTCACTTCCAGCGCACCCCAGGAAGGGAAATCGACCATTTGCATGAATCTGGCGTTCTCGCTCGGCCAGATGAAGAAAGTGCTGCTGATCGACGCCGATCTGAGGCGACCCTCCCTGGGGAAACTGTTGAGCGATGATGCTTCGGCTCCGGGGCTCTTGGATTACCTTGCCGGAAATGCAGAGATTGCCGATTGCATTCACGAGACCATTGAACCCAATGTCTCCCTGATTCCTTCCGGAAGAGTGATGACCAATCCGCTCGAGCTGCTTTCCTCCAGGCGCTTCGGGGAGCTCATCGAAAAACTTGGCGAAATGTTCGAAATGGTCGTGATCGATTGTCCGCCTGTGGCTGCGGTCAGCGATGCCCTGGTGCTTTCCAGGCATGCCAATGCCGTGATTTATGTCGTCAAGGCGGATGAGACACCCTATCAACTGGCGCTTTCCGGAATCAAGCGCCTGCGCGAAATCAATGCGCCCTTGCTGGGTGTGGTGCTGAATCAGGTCGACTTGAGAAAATCGGAACAATATGGCGCTTACCGATACGGTTACGCAGCGGCCTGAGCGCGATGCATCCATGGTCGATCTGCATTGCCACTTCCTCCCGGGGATCGACGACGGTCCTGCGACTCTGGAAGAGGCCGTTGCTCTGGCACGCAAGGCTGCCGCAAACGGAATCGGCAGGGTGGTGGTGACGCCGCACATCCACTGCGGACGATATGAAAACGATCTGAATTCGATACTGCCCGTCTTCGAAATGTTTTCCAGGGAGTTGAAAGCCAGAGATGTCCCGGTCAGGCTCGATTTTGCGGCGGAAGTGAGGATTGGCCCCGAGATCATCGAATTGGCCGAAAGCGAAAGGCTTCCCTTCCTCGGGATGCGGGACGGGTGCAGGATGCTGCTTCTGGAATTCCCCCATAGCCACATTCCGCTGGGGAGCGATAAGATGGTGAGCTGGCTGCTGTTGAGGAAAATTCGTCCGGTGATTGCCCACCCTGAAAGAAACAAGGATGTCATGCGGAATCTTTCGAGAATCCTGCCTTTCATCGAGATGGGTTGCCTGCTTCAGGTTACGGCAGGATCGATGGCGGGAAACTTCGGCCCGTTTTGCCGTTCGGCATGCATCAAGCTGCTGGAATCGGGGTGGGGCTGGGCCATGGCATCGGATGCGCACAATCTGTCGCATCGCCCTCCCGAACTTGAAGCGGGGCGGGCTGCGGCCGAGAAAATCATTGGAAGCGCGGCATCATGGGCGATGGTGCGCGACAACCCTGCATCCATTCTGGAGAGTCATCCTGCCTAGCAAACCTGTCCTGCTGCCGCTCGCCTTTCTGGCTGCCATGACGCTCTGCGCAGCCGGAATGGGCGCAGCCGACCTTTATTCGCTGCGTCCATCCGGCGCAATGGACGAGCGGCCTGTTCAAAAAGTGGATGCATCCAGTCTGAACGATGCGCTCGCGGCGCTGAATATTGCTTTGAGGCTCGATCCTGAGAACCCAAATTACAGGGAAGAAAGGAGCCGCCTGGATTATCTGGAAGCGGAGCGGTCTGGGGGCGCGCGCAAGGCCGAACTGCTCGACGATGCGCTATTCCAGATCAGGAAAGCGATCGGGCTCAGGCCTGTTTCTCCCTACGCCTGGTCGACATTGATGCAGGTAAAAATGGGTCTCGGGGAAATCGATCCGGAGTACCTGGATGCCCTGGACAATGCTTTGATGCTGGGCCCATGGGAGCCTGAAATTCAGCGTGCTGTTGCCGATGCCGGACTGAATGTCTGGGCCTTGCTGAACGATTCGCAGAAAGGGAAAATTCTCCAAGATATCAAGAGGGGAATGACGCGCCAGTCTGCCGATATGGTTAGCATTGCGATTCAAAATCGGGCCGGATGCGTCAGGCGTTCCGGGAAGTATGCCTGCAACTGAAGTTGAACCCGGTAAGGCGAGTTTCGGGGACTATTTGTTCCGCTCTTTTCTGGCCTATATCGTGTGGATACCGCTTCCCATGGGAAGCAACCGGCCCTGGGCATGGGCACTTCTGGAAATGGGGGCCTATGCGCTGGCAATGGCGTGGCTCTGGGGTTTCTACAAGGGAAAGCTTGATCTGTCTCCCGCCTTCAGGAACGGGAGGACGGTTCTGGCCCTGCTGGGCTGCTGGCTGATTTACACCTTGCTCCAGATCGTTCCGTTGCCGGTTTCCCTGGTTTCGCTGATCTCTCCAGAGTCCGCGAAAATGCATGCATTGGCCCGTCAGCCGGGATGGATTCCGCTTTCCGTGGATCCCTATGCCAGCACCGTGGCGTGGCTCAAGAGCCTCGCCTATGTATTGGTTTTTGGGCTCTCGCTGCTGATTGTGGCAAGCCGGAGACGCCTCGAGTTGCTGGCCCGGACGCTCGTTTTCAGCGGACTTCTGCAGGCTTTTTACGGCAGCCTGATGACGCTTTCGGGTTTGGAATACGGATTCTTCATCCAGAAGTTCGCCTATGTCGGCAATGCCACGGGCACTTTCGTCAATCGCAACCATTTTGCAGGCTACCTCGAAATGTGCCTGGCTGTCGGAATCGGGCTGATGATCTCCAGTCTCGGGGGGAAACCGGCCATGACTAGGCGGCAAAAATTGAGGAATTTCGTTGCGCTCCTGCTGGGAAAAAAGCTCCGCCTGAGACTCTATCTCGCAGTGATGGTGATTGCTCTGGTGCTCACTCATTCGAGGATGGGAAACACGGCATTTTTTTCGAGCATGATCGCCGCAGGGGTCATCGGCCTCGCCTTGTCCAGGAATGCGTCGCGGGCCACGGTTGTGCTCCTGGTCAGCCTGGTCGTGATCGACATTTTCATTGTGGGAACCTGGTTCGGAGTCGAAAAGGTGGTGGCGAGAATCGAGAACACTTCCGTCGCGAGCGATGCCGACAGGGTCGATGTCAGCGAGAATGCTTTGAGCCAATGGCGGCACTATTTCCTTGTCGGATCCGGAGGCGGAAGCTTCTACGACGTTTTTCCGCGATATCGCAGCGGTGACATCGGAAACTATTACGACCATGCGCATGACGATTATGTCGAGTTCGCGTCGGAATACGGTATTGTCGGGATGCTGCTTCTGGGCGGCGTTGTCCTTTCATCGTTTGCGGCGGCGCTGCGTGCGCAACAGGAAGGGCGCGATCCGTTGAAGAGAGGAATGGCTTTTTCTTCCACGATGGGAATCATTGCGCTGCTGATCCACAGCTCCGTCGATTTCAACCTCCAGATTCCTGCGAATGCGGCGACATTCATGATCGTCCTCTCATTGGGGTGGATTTCCCTGCATCTCGATACGCATGGCGCCTGAACATTCTTCGTGTTTCATCCCCGGCAGATATTCGGGGTAGAATTGACCATGACATCAACATTTTTGGGATCGGACGGATGAAATTATCGGTAGTGGGAACGGGCTACGTGGGGCTGGTGACCGGGGCGTGCTTCGCGGAGATGGGCAATATCGTGACCTGCGTGGATATCGACAAGGCCAAGATCGAGAATCTGAAGCAGGGAATTCTGCCGATCTACGAGCCGGGGCTTGACGAGATCGTGAGGAACAATTACCGGGAAGGCAGGCTGAAATTCACCACTTCCCTTCCCGATTCCCTGGAGGGGGCGCAGGCCTGCTTCATCGCAGTGGGCACCCCTCCCGATGAAGACGGCTCTGCGGACCTCAAGCATGTTCTGGCGGTTGCCCGCGAGATCGGCCAGAACCTGAAGGATTATTGCGCGATAGTGGACAAGTCGACGGTTCCGGTGGGCACGGCGGAGAAGGTGAGGGAAGCGGTTCAGGCGGAGCTGGATGCGCGCGGAGTCTCGGTTCCTTTCGACGTGGTGAGCAATCCCGAGTTTCTGAAGGAGGGGGCGGCGGTCGAGGACTTCACGAGGCCCGACAGGATCGTGGTGGGCTGCGACAGCGAGCGGTCGCTGGAAGTGATGCGCGAGCTTTACGGGCCTTTCGTGAGGAACCACGAGCGCCTGGTCCTCATGGGCATCAAGGAAGCCGAGATGACCAAGTATGCAGCGAATGCGATGCTGGCCACCAAGATTTCCTTCATGAACGAGATCGCCAATCTGTGCGACAGGATGGGGGTGGACGTGGAGAAGGTGAGGCTGGGAATAGGGTCCGATGCGCGGATCGGCTATGCCTTCATCTATCCGGGGTGCGGCTATGGGGGTTCGTGCTTTCCCAAGGACGTCAAGGCGATCATCCAGATGGCGAAGGACAGCGGTCTGGATCCTGTGGTGCTGAATGCGGTGGAAGAGCGGAATGCGCAGCAGAAGCGGTATCTTTCGAGAAAGATCGCCATGCATTTCGGGGAGAATCTTTCAGGGAAAACCTTTGCCTTGTGGGGGCTTGCCTTCAAGCCGAAGACAGATGACATGCGGGAAGCTTCCAGCATCGTGCTGCTGGAATACCTGATGGAAAAAGGCGCGAAAGTCAGGGCATACGACCCGGTTGCGATGGAAGTTGCGAAAAGGGAGTTGCCTTCGAAGTGGTTAGAAAGCGGGAAGCTCGAACTGGTTTCTCACCAGTATGATGCCCTGGTGGGGGCAGATGCGCTGGTGTTGGTGACGGAATGGAAGGCTTTCAGGACCCCGGATTTCTCCTTCATGGAGCAGGTGATGCGGCAGAAAGTGATTTTCGACGGGCGCAATGTCTACGAACCGGAGAAGGTGCAGAAACTCGGCTTCACCTACTACGGCGTGGGCAGGTGAGCGCTATTTTTCCGGAAACAGGACGATTTTTGCGCCGATGCGCAGGTTTCGTGCCGAGACCGAGCTGTTCCAGCGTTCGATGTCGGCGGCGCTGACTCCGAAACGGTGGGCGATGCCGAGCAGGGTGTCGTTTTTGCGTATGCGGTAGAGCATGCGCCCCTTCCCCTGCTTCGGGGAAGAGGCGGGAGGCATCGCTTCCAGATTGCTTGCGAATATGGCGGCATTGTCCGAGGGAAGCAGGATGGATTGGGCTTCTTTGGCCGGCCATACCTGCTTCGTCGCGCCGGGGTTGAGGGCGACAAATTCGGCCACGGGAATCTCGGCAAGATGGGCCGCCAGCCGGATGTCGATATTCTGGCGCGTCCTGATTTCCGAAAAATAGGGTTTGTCCGGTATGGGTGCGAGATCCAGTCCGAATTTTGCGGGATCGTTCAGAATGTTCCTGAGTGCGATCAGCCTGGTGTAGAAATTTCTGGTTTCAGCGGGCAGGTCTAGGCTGGCGAAGTCGGTTTCGAGGCCGTTTTCCTGGTTTTTGTGCAGGGCCTTGGAAACAGTGCCTTCGCCGGCATTGTAGGCGGCAAGGGCCAGTGCCCAGTCTCCGAACAGCGTATGCAAATAAGTGAGATACTTGAGTGCGGCATTCGTTGCGGCGATGATGTCGCGCCTCCCGTCGTATCCCTTGTCCGAGCGCAGCCCGAAGTGTCTTCCCGTTCCCGGAAGCAGCTGCCACAATCCCGCTGCATGATAGCGCGAATAGACGAGCGGGTTGAACCCGCTTTCGATCATGGGGACGAGCGCGATTTCCGCTGGCATGCCCCGATCCTCGACTTCGCCGACAATATAATAGAGATAACGCTTGCTGCGCTCTGCCAGGGTTTCGATGCTTTTCGGGTGGTCCTCGTACCAGGTTTCCATCTGCTGGACATTGCCCGAGTCTTCCTGCTGGGAGAGGGAAAAGCCGTTTCTGAGGCGATCCCACAGGTCGGAAGGCGCCGTCGGATCGTCGGGTAAGATGGGTGCCGGGACATCTGCCGCATGGGCCTGGATCAGCCAGCCTGCCATGAGCAATGAAATGAGCAGCCGCAATTTCATCAAACTCAGAAGTCGTTTTTCCATTTCCTGAGCGCCGTGAAGACTTCAAGCGGACTTGTCAGGCTCGAACCGGAATGCCTTGAGGCGGCTTCTGCAACGCGGGGTATGCCGCAGCGCAGGAAGGGATTGGTTTGCCTTTCGATACCCATGGTCGAAGGAAGGGTGGGCAGGTGTTTTTTTCGCAGGCCCAGTGCTTCGGCTTCGCGCCCAAGCAGGGCCTCGTTCTCCGGTTCCACTGCCTTCGCGAACTGGATGTTGGCCAGCGTGTATTCGTGGGCGCAGTAAACGCGCGTATCCCCGGGAAGCTGCGACAATTTTTCCAGTGAAGCATGCATTTGGGCCATGGTGCCTTCGAATACTCTGCCGCACCCGCATCCGAACAGGGTGTCTCCGCAGAAAAGCGCGCCTTCTTCATAGTAGGCAATATGCCCCAGCGTATGGCCTGGAATGTCGAGTATGTCCAGCGTCATGCCGATCTCGGGGAGCGAAATCCTGTCTCCTTCCCTGGCTGGATGGGTCAATCCGGGAATGGATTCTCCTGCAGGGCCGTAGATTTTGCAGGAGAAGCGCAACTTCAGTTCGAGATTTCCGCCGACATGATCGGCATGGTGGTGGGTGTTGAGTATCGCGACGAGTTCGAGGTTTTCCGATTCGAGGTAACGCAGCAGGGGGGCAGCATCTCCCGGATCGATGGCGGCAGCGTGCTGGTTATTTCTGGCTACCCAGATATAATTGTCCCTGAATGCGGGGATCGGTTCGATCGAGAGCATGCAGCAACCCCGTGCAAAATTGAGATTATAGCTTAGCAGATATGACCGGTTTGGAAGAGTGGTTTGAAACGCCTGTCGGGCAATACCTGCTCGAGCGGGAGCATGCCTACTTCGACCAGGGCGTGGGGGATGTGTTCGGTTACCATGCCGTCCAGCTCGGTCTTTCACGCATGGATTTTCTCAGGACGAGCCGCATGCAGCTCAAGGTGAGGAGCGGATTGGACGTCGCGATGGATTTTTTCAACCTGCCCTTCGATTCGGGCAGCATTGATCTGGCGATTTTGCCCCACCTTCTCGAATTCAGCAGCAATCCGCACCAGATTTTGCGGGAAGCGGAGCGCGTGATGCGCCCCGAAGGCAGGATCATGCTGAGCGGATTCAATCCCTTCAGCCTGTGGGGGGTGCGGCGCCTGGCGGGACGATCGATTGCGGCCCCATGGTGCGGCAATTTCATTTCGCTGTCGCGCCTGAAGGACTGGCTCGCGCTTCTTGGTTTCGAGGTCGCGGCAGGAAAGCTATGCTGCTATGTTCCGCCTTTCGATCAGGAAAAATGGCTGAGCCGGTTCGGCTTCATGGAAAAGGCTGGAGACCGCTGGTGGCCGGTCTCCGGGGGGGTGTACTTTCTGGTCGCGATCAAGCGGGTCAGGGGAGTCAGGCTGATCCGGCCAAGCTGGGAGCTTTCGGCGCAGAATTCGCTGGCCCCGGCAGTCAGGAAATTCAATAAACCTCCATGCAGGAAAGTGAAGTGATGGAAGTGGTCGAGATTTATACGGACGGCGCGTGCAAGGGAAACCCGGGTGTCGGAGGGTGGGGCGCGTTGCTGCGCCACGGCGTGCATCAGCGCGAATTGTTCGGCGGGGAGCTGGACACTACCAACAACCGCATGGAATTGCTGGCGGTGATCCGGGCGCTGGAAGCCTTGAAGCGCCATGTCAGGGTCAAAATCTATACTGACTCCAAATATGTGCAGCAGGGGATCAGCACCTGGATCCACGACTGGAAGCGCCGCGGCTGGAAAACTTCCAGCAGGCAGCCGGTCAAGAACGAGGATTTGTGGCGGGAACTTGACGATCTTGCTGCAAGGCACGAGATCGAGTGGCATTGGGTGAAGGGACACAGCGGACACGACGGCAACGAGATGGCCGACAAGCTGGCGAACAGGGGAGTTCAGAGCGTGCTCGGAGGGAAAATGATATGAGGCAGATCGTGCTCGATACCGAAACGACCGGACTTGACCCGAAATTTGGACACAGGCTTGTCGAGCTCGCTGCAGTGGAAATGAGGAGCCGCAGATTGACGGGCAGCCGCTTTCATCGCTACCTGAATCCGGAGCGCGAGATTGACGGCAAGGCGCAGGAAATCCACGGCCTGAGCCTGGAGTTCCTGGAGGACAAGCCGAAATTCAGGGATGTCGCTCCCGAATTCCTGGATTTCGTGAGCGGCGCGGAGCTCATCATCCATAACGCCCCTTTCGATCTTTCCTTTCTCAATATGGAGCTCGGGCTGCTCGATTTGCCAGCGCTCGACTTGCCCGTGATCGATACCCTGGTGCTGGCGAAAGAGCTCCATCCCGGCAAGCGGAACAATCTCGATGCGCTATGCGAACGCTATGCGGTCAACAATTCCAAGCGCATTCTGCACGGTGCGCTACTGGATGCCGAATTGCTGGCGGAAGTTTATCTCGCCATGACGCGCGGCCAGGAAAGCCTGGTCATCGAACTCGATGGTGCGGATTCCTTCGGCGAGGTCGGATCGTTCGAGCGTCGGCTGGTAGTACAGCGCGCGGATCCGGATGAACTTGCCGCACATGCCGAGCAGCTCGAGCAGATCGACAAGGCCAGTCAGGGTGCCTGTATATGGCACCAATCGGCATGAAAATCGGGTATGATTACGCCATTTCATTCCGATCCCGTATATGAAGATTACCTTTCTTGACTTCGAGCAGCCCATCGCAGAACTTGAAACCAAGATCGAGGAGTTGCGTTTTGTGCAGGACGATTCGGCTGTCGATATTTCCGAAGAAATCGATCGCCTGCAGAAAAAGAATCTGGGGCTGACCAAGGAGATCTATTCCAAGCTCAGTGCATGGCAGATTTCCCAGGTTGCAAGGCATCCCCAGCGCCCCTACGCACAGGATTACATCCAGCATCTTTTCACAGATTACGAGGAGCTTCACGGCGACCGCGCGTTTGCGGACGACCATGCGATCGTGGGGGGGCTGGCTAGGTTCAACGGACAGCCTGTCATGGTCATCGGCCACCAGAAGGGCAGAGACACCAAGGAAAAGATTTTCCGCAATTTCGGCATGCCTCGCCCGGAGGGCTACAGGAAAGCCCTGAGGCTGATGCGTCTTGCCGAGAAATTCGGACTGCCGATTTTTACTTTCATCGATACGCCGGGCGCCTATCCCGGCATCGGCGCGGAGGAGCGGGGCCAATCCGAGGCGATAGGGCGCAATCTCTATGTGATGGCGGAATTGAAAGTGCCCGTGATTTGCACGGTGATCGGGGAAGGCGGCTCGGGCGGGGCGCTCGCCATTGCCGTGGGAGACGTGCTTTTGATGCTGCAGTATTCGACTTATTCCGTGATTTCTCCCGAAGGTTGTGCATCCATCCTCTGGAAAAGCGCGGACAAGGCCTCCGAGGCCGCCGAAACCCTGGGCATTACCGCGACCCGCCTGAAAACGCTGGGGCTCGTCGACAGAGTTGTTCCTGAACCGCTGGGCGGCGCGCATCGCGATTATCAGGCCATGATGCGTTCCCTCAAATCTGCCCTGCAGGAGTCGTTGAGCCAGGTTCAGTCGAAATCCATCGATGCCATGCTCAAGGCCCGCTACGAGCGGCTGATGAATTATGGCAAATTCAAGGAAGTCGCAGTCCCCTGATCTTGTTGCGGTCGTCGAATCGATCCTGAAAAGGACGGTCCTTCCCGGTGAGCGTCTCGTTCTGGGCTTGAGCGGCGGACTCGATTCGGTCGTCCTGCTGCATGTCCTGAAGAGAATCTCGCCTGTGGCGAACTCAAGCTTCTCCTGCCTCCATGTCAACCACAAGATCAGCCCGAATGCTTCGACCTGGGCAGGATTTTGTTCGGAGCTTTGCGAAAAATGGCATGTTCCCCTGAAAGTCGTGGAAGTAGACATATCGCCGCATCTTTCGTCAGGAATGGAAGCTGCCGCACGCATCGCGCGCTATGCCGCATTCGAAAAGGTCGCGGCTGAGCATGTCGTGCTCGCCCAGCATCAGGACGACCAGGCTGAAACCTTGCTGCTGCAGCTTTTCAGGGGGGCGGGTCCGAAAGGGCTTTCTGCCATGGGGGAATCGACGCGATTCGAGGGTAGGACTGTTTTGAGGCCGTTGCTCGGCATTTCGCGCAAGACCCTGGAAGCCTATGCTCGGGAAAACCAGCTCGAATGGATCTCTGACGAGAGCAATTCCGATCAGCGTTTCGACAGGAACTTCGTGCGCCACAGCCTCTTTCCCCTGATCGGGGAGCGTTTCCCTGGATTCAGGGAAACGCTCGCCCGATCGAGCCGGCATTTTTCGGAAGCGGCTCTGCTGCTCGACGAACTCGCGGCAATCGATGCTGCGGGAGCGATAATCGGGAAAACGCTGAATGCATCGAGATTGCGCGAACTCTCCAAAGAGCGGGCGAAAAACCTGTTGCGTCATTATCTTGCCGAAAACCATGTCAGGATGCCTTCTGCCAGCCGTCTTGAGGAGATGCTGAAGCAGTTTTCAGCGGCAAGGCAGGATGCCGCCATATCGATGGCTCATGACGGTTTGGAGATCAAGTGCTACAGGGGGCAGGTTTGCATCGTCGAACCGTTCTCTTCCTGTTCCGGGCTTTGCAGGGTTTGGCATGGGGAATCCCGGATGCCTGTCCCGGAACTTGGCGGGGAGCTTCTGTTCGAGCAAGGAGTCGATGGGCTCGATCCGGCCAAGCTCGTTGAACCCGTGACAGTCAGGGTGAGGGAAGGTGGAGAGCGCTTTCGTTCCGCGCAAAACCGGCCTGAAAAAAGCCTCAAGAATCTTTTCCAGGAATGCGGCATTCCGCCGTGGCAGAGGAGTCGGCTCCCCCTGCTGTATTGCGGCGAGCGCCTTGTCTGGGTGCCGGGAATAGGGCTCGATCCCCAGTATCGTGCGCAAAAGGGATGGCTTCCCCGCTGGGAGCCGATTTTGTCCTAAAACTGCGACATGGCGTGCAAAGCCTGATAAAATATCGGACTATTTCAATGCTTTTGGAGATTTGCATGGCTGTCGAACGTACCCTTTCCATCATCAAGCCCGATGCTGTGGCCAAGAATGTCATCGGGAAAATCATTTCCCGTTTCGAGGACAATGGCCTCAAGATCGTCGCTGCGCGCATGCAGCTGCTTTCCCAGCGCGAAGCCGAGGGCTTCTATGCCGTGCATCGCGAGCGCCCGTTCTTCAACGATCTGGTGAAATTCATGATTTCTGGTCCGGTGATGATCATGGTGCTCGAAGGCGAGAATGCGATCGCCAAGAACCGCAACCTGATGGGGGCGACCGATCCGAAGAAGGCTGAAAAGGGTACGATACGCGCCGACTTCGCCGACAGCATCGATGCCAATGCGGTGCACGGATCGGACGCGCCCGAGACGGCGGCGCATGAGATCGCCTACTTCTTCCCTGCCCTGGCCGTATATTCCCGCTGATGACGGTAAACCTGCTCGACTTCGACGCCGAAAAGCTCGCCGGTTTTTTTTCTGAAATCGGGGAGAAACCTTTTCGCGCCGGGCAGGTGATGAAATGGATGCATCGCTTCGGGGAAGACGACTTTTCCAACATGAGCGATCTTGCAAAAAGCCTCCGGGAAAAGCTCGGGGAAAAGGCCGAGATACGCGCTCCAGATCTGATGCGGGAGCTCGATGCCTTCGACGGAACGCGCAAATGGCTGCTCGCTGTCGACGAAGGCAATGCCGTCGAGACCGTGTTCATTCCGGAAGCGAATCGGGGGACGCTTTGCATATCTAGCCAGGTGGGATGCGCGCTGGAGTGTAGCTTCTGTTCCACGGGCAGGCAGGGCTTCAACAGGAACCTTTCCGTTGCCGAAATCATCGGTCAGCTCTGGTGGGCAAATCGCGCCCTGGGTCGTGAGCCGGGGGGCGAGCGCATCATCAGCAATGTCGTGATGATGGGAATGGGCGAGCCATTGCTCAATTTCGAGAACGTCGTGACTTCCCTCAACCTGATGCTCGACGATTCTGCCTACGGTCTGTCGCGACGCCGCGTGACGGTCAGCACTTCCGGGATTGTTCCTGCGATGGACAGGCTGGGGGAGCGTTGCCCCGTCGCGCTTGCGGTTTCGTTGCATGCCCCCAACGATGCGTTGCGCGACGTTCTGGTGCCGATCAACAAAAAATATCCGTTGAAGGAATTGATGGCGGCATGTCGCCGCTATATCGAGCACGCCCCGCGGGATTTCGTCACTTTCGAATACGTGATGCTGGATGGCGTGAACGATACGCTTTCCCACGCCAGGGAGCTGGTGAAACTGGTGAAGGACGTGCCTTCCAAATTCAATCTCATTCCCTTCAACCCCTTTCCCCATTCGGGATATGGGCGTTCCAAGGATGCCGCCATAGAGGCTTTCAAGGCTGTTCTGATGGATGCCGGACTCGTCGTCACGACCAGGAGGACGCGCGGAGACGACATCGATGCGGCCTGCGGCCAGCTTGCCGGGAAGGTGATGGACAAGACCCGGCGCAGCGGGGCTGCCGCATGAAAAGGGTATTGCTTCTGATTCTGGTCGTCCTGGCGGGATGCTCTTCCCAGCCGACGCATGTCGACGTCACTCAGAAGAAAAGGGACAGCGCAACCGTACATACCGAACTCGGCGCGGGCTATTTCAGCCGCGGGCAATATGCGGTCGCCCTGCAGGAACTCGATGCGGCAGTCAAAGCGGATCCTACCTATGCTCCGGCCTACAATGTGCGCGGGCTCGTTTACATGACCCTGCGAGAGAACGACAAGGCGGAGCAGAATTTCGAGCGCGCCTTGGATTTTAGCCCCCGGGATGCCGACATCAACAACAACTACGGCTGGTTCCTCTGCCAGACGAAGCGGGAGGAGGAATCCATCAAGCATTTCAGAACCGCATTTTTGAATCCGCTTTATGCGACCCCGGAAAAAGCCTATCTCAATGCGGGAATCTGCTCTCAGCGCATGAATCGCTTCAAGGATGCGGAGAATTACTACCGTGAAGCGCTGCAAATTCGTTCCGGGCTTCCCCAGGCTAATCTCGGTCTCGCCGGGATTTATTTTCAGGCCGGGAATTACAGTCTCGCAAGGCGATTTCTCTCGAATTACATGCAACTGGCCGAGCCCACTGCAGAAAGTCTGTGGCTCGGCATCAGGATAGAGCATGCGGCGGGCGGTTCGGATGCCGAAGCGGACTATGCGGCGCAGCTGAAAGATCGCTTCCCCGATTCCAGGGAGGCGCAGGATCTCATGGACGGGAAATTCAAATGACGAACGACGAAGCAAGCCCCGGTCCCGTTCTTCGGGCCGAGCGTGAAAAGCGCGGGCTTAAGGTGGAAGAGGTCGCAAGCCAGATGAGGCTGTCGCGCCACCAGGTCGAAGCGCTGGAGAGGGGGGATTACGATGCGCTTCCCGGCGCCATCTTCGTGCGAGGGTTCGTCAGGAATTATGCGAAGCTGCTGCAAATCGATCCGGAGCCCCTGCTCGATACCATGGCTCGGCCCGAGGAATCGATCGTGCCGCCCAAGGTCGAGGGCATTCCCTTCCCTACAGGGCAGAAGAGTAGCTGGGTGCACTATGCGATAGGGTTCGTGGTGCTGGCGTTTCTGCTTCTGGCATTCCAGATATACCGGGAAAATCATCTTCCCAGGCCGCCTGCTCAGCAGCTCAAATCGAAACCAGGTGTTCCGGCTAAACCGGCGCCCACTGGAGCGACTCAACCGCCTGCTGCGCCCGTTGCTCCGAAAGCACCTGTCGAGCCATTGCAGCAGCCCGCTGCGCCTATTGTGGCGCCGAAGCCCGCGCCCGTTACCGCCGAAGTGCCGAGGCCTCTGCCCGCCCCGGCATCGCAGCCTGCTGCAGTTGCCGCAGCATCGGGCCCCATCCACTTGGTCTTCGGGGTTGCTTCCTGGGTCGAGATCAGGGATGCGGGCGGCAAGATAGTTTTCTCGAAGCTCAATCCCGCAGGCTCGGAGCAGTTCGTTTCGGGCGCTGCGCCGTTTACCCTGGTCATCGGCAATGCGCATGGCGTCGGGCTGTTCTATCAGGGCAGGCCTGTCGATCTTGCTCCCTACATCAAAGTCGAAGTGGCGCGCCTGACGCTCAAATAGGCCATGCATTTATCCAGAAGAAAATCCAGGAAGGTTTGGGTCGGCAATGTCGCTGTCGGAGGGGATGCGCCGATCGCCGTCCAGTCGATGACGAACACCGACACTGCAGATGCGCAAGCCACGGTAAGGCAGATCGCTGAGCTCGCGGCAGCGGGTTCCGAGCTTGTCAGAATTACCGTCAATACTGCCGAAGCTGCGAGCCAGGTTGCCCGGATCAGGGAGCGGCTCGATGCGATGGGCTGCCTCGTGCCGCTGGTTGGGGATTTTCATTTCAACGGCCACAAGCTGCTCGCGCAATATCCTGATTGCGCCCGGGCGCTCGGCAAATACCGCATCAATCCTGGCAATGTCGGTACCGGAAGAAAAAGGGACGAGCAGTTCGCGGCCATGATCGAAACCGCCTGCAGCCATGACAAGCCGGTCAGGATCGGCGTCAACTGGGGCAGCCTGGATCCGGATCTGCTTGCCAGGATGATGGACGACAATGCGAAGTTGCCCAAGCCATTGGCTGCCGACGTCGTGCAGCGCGAAGCGCTCATCGTTTCCGCCCTGTCGAGCGCGCGGCGCGCCGTCGAACTGGGGCTTTCCCAGGACAAGATCATTCTTTCCTGCAAGGTCAGCGGCGTGCAGGATTTGATCACCGTTTATACTGATCTTGCCGCTCGCTGCGACTATCCCCTGCATCTTGGCCTCACCGAAGCAGGAATGGGCTCGAAGGGCATCGTGGCATCCACTGCCGCGCTTGCCGTGCTGCTGCAGGCCGGCATAGGCGACACGATCCGCGTCTCGCTCACTCCCGAGCCCGGAGGAGACCGCACCCGCGAAGTCGTGGTGGCCCAGGAAATCCTCCAGACCATGGGGTTCCGTTCCTTTTCTCCGATGGTGACGGCTTGCCCCGGCTGCGGGCGAACCACCAGCACCTTTTTCCAGGAACTCGCGCGCGACATCCAGTCCTATCTCAGGAACCAGATGCCCGCCTGGCGGGAACGCTACAAGGGGGTGGAGGACATGAACGTGGCCGTGATGGGCTGCGTGGTCAACGGCCCGGGTGAGAGCAAGCTCGCCAACATCGGAATCAGTCTGCCGGGTTCGGGCGAGAATCCTGTTGCGCCGGTCTATGTCGACGGCGTCAAGACGGTGACATTGAAGGGCGATCATATCGCCCGCGACTTCCAGGCCATCATAGACAGTTACGTCAGCACGCGGTACAGGGCGAAATGAGCGAAAAGATTCAAGCAATCAGGGGGATGAACGATGTCTTGCCCGAGCATGCGCACTGGTGGGATTTCTTCGAGGAAACCGTGCGGGATTGGCTGGCGGCTTACGGCTACCGCACCATCCGCCTTCCCATCGTGGAGCAGACCGCCCTGTTCAGGCGTTCGATAGGGGAAGTGACCGACATCGTCGAAAAGGAAATGTATACCTTCGAGGATCACCTTAACGGCGAGCACCTCACCCTGAGGCCGGAAGGAACCGCCTCCTGCGTGCGCGCGGTATTGCAGCACAACCTGCTCTACCCGGGGCCGTTGCGCCTTGCCTACAGCGGACCGATGTTCCGCCACGAGCGTCCGCAAAAGGGCCGCTACCGCCAGTTCCATCAGGTCGGGGTGGAAGCGCTCGGGTTCGAAGGGGCGGATATCGATGCGGAACAGATCGCCATGGCGGCGAGGCTCTGGCGCAAGCTGGGGATTTCCGGAGTGAGGCTCGAGATCAATTCGCTCGGGGACTCGGCTTCCAGGGCAAGGCACAGGGGCAAGCTGATCAGGCATTTCGAGCAGCACCAGGATATCCTCGACGAGGATGCCAAAAGGCGGCTGCACAGCAATCCCCTGAGGATACTGGATAGCAAGAACCCCGCCATGCGCGAGATGCTGGAATGCGCGCCGAAGCTGCTCGACGAACTGGACGAAGCCTCCCGTGCCCATTTCGAAAGCCTGCAGGTGATCCTGGGGGAGCTCGGCATTGGCTACGAGATCAATGCCCGACTAGTCAGGGGGCTCGACTACTACAATCGCACGGTGTTCGAGTGGGTCACCGACCGTCTCGGGGCGCAGGGAACCGTCTGCGCGGGCGGCAGATACGACGGACTGGTTTCGCAGATCGGCGGCAAGCCGACGCCGGCTTGCGGTTTCGCGATCGGGATAGAGCGCATCCTGACGCTGATTCAGGAAGAAAATTCCGGCGTTTCTCCGGAAGCAGGGGATGTCTATCTCGTGCATCAGGGGCAGGCAGCCTCGAAGTTCGCGGTGACCGCTGCGGAATTTTTGCGCGACAACGATTTTTCGGTCATCCTCCACTGCGGCGGGGGAAGTTTCAAGTCGCAGATGAAAAAGGCCGATGCCAGCGGGTCGCGCTTTGCCGCGATCGTCGGAGATGACGAGGCGATTGCCGGCGAAATCACGCTGAAGCCTTTGCGCGAAGAGGCGGGACAGTTCAGGATGGGCCTCGGAGAGGCCGTAGCCTGGCTGCGCTCACAATCAATTTGAGGGAAACTATGTACGATCTGGACGAACAGCAGCAGTTGGAAATCATCAAAGCCTGGTTGACGCGCCATGGAAAGAAGCTGACGATAGGGATCGTGGCAGCTTCGATCGCAGCGGCATCTTTCATGGGATATCGCCACTACCAGCATGGCCAGGCTGAAAAGGCGTCCGCCTTGTACGATACGCTCGCCAAAATGGGCGGCGATGCCGATCTCAAGAAAGTCCGGCTCGCTGCTTCGAACATCGTGGAATCCTTTCCCGATACCCCCTATGCGGCAAGAGCGGCCATGATCATCGCGGGGCGCGATTTCGAGGCAGGGGAGGCCAACGACGCCAAGCTGCAGCTGCAGTGGGTTCTCGACCACAGCAAGGAACCCGAGCTCAGGGATATTGCGCGGCTGCGGCTTGCCGGGATCCTGTTCGACGACAAGAAATATCCGGATGCGATAGCCATGCTCGACGGACAGCACGGGGAAGCTTTCGACGGACTTTATTCCGACCTTAAGGGAGATATCTTTACCGCGCAGGGCAACAAGGAACAGGCGAGAAGCGCTTATCTGGTTGCCCTCAACAAGATCGACAAGGCCAGCCCCTATCGCGATATCGTGAGCATCAAGCTCGATTCGGCGGGAGGCGAAAAATGAAAAAACTGCTCTTTATTATCCTTCTTGCGTCGATTTCGGGATGCGCTTCGATTCACAATCTTTTCGGCTCGAAATCCACGGTACCCAAACTGCCGAAGATCCATCAAGCATTCAAGCCACTGATTCTCTGGGATGACGATGTCGGTTCAGCGGACGATTCCGTTTTCATCCCTGCAGTCGATGGCGGCGCGATTTTCGCCGCATCCCGTGCTGGCAAGCTGTACAGATTCGAGAGCCTCAAGGGCAGGAGGATCTGGAGGATCGATACCGGTCACAAACTTTCTGCGGGCGTTGGGGCCGGGGAGGGACTGGTCGTCGTGTGCAGCGAGGACGGCGAGGTGCTGGCTTATGATGAATCCGGCAAGGCGATGTGGCATTATCATGTGATCGGCGAGCTTTTGAGCGTGCCGGAGATAGCCGACGGGGTCGTGGTCGTCCGTGTGGCAGACGGTAGGATCTTCGGGCTGGACGAAAAGACCGGCAAGCAGCTTTGGGTCTATCAGCATGCCAATCCTGCGCTTTCGATTCGCAGCTACGCCGGAGTTGTGGTATCGCAGGGCATGGTTTATGCCGGATTTGCGGGCGGCAAGCTGGTCTCGGTCGACATCCAGACCGGCGCCGTCAGCTGGGAGAGCGCGGTGGCCCGATCCCACGGCACCACGGAACTCGAAAGGATAGCCGACGTCACCAGCCTGCCGATCGTCGACGAGCTCCAGGTATGTGCGATTGCCTATCAGGGAAGACTGGCCTGCTTCGATATCGCCAAGGGCGAACTGATCTGGTCGACCGATGTTTCCAGCTATGCCGGAATGATCGTCGACAAGCGCAATTTCTTCGTGAGCAGCGACCAGGGGGATGTCCTCAGCCTCGACAGCGCTTCCGGCGCATCCTACTGGAAGCAGTCCGAACTGGAAGGCCGAGGGATCACGGCGCCCTATGTCCAGGACAGCTATGTGGTCGTCGGGGATGTGCAGGGTTATGTCCATTTCATGAGGCGTAGCGACGGCGATCTTGTCGCCAGGATCGATACTGACGGCAGCCCCATCCGCTTCCAGCCGGTCCGCCTCAACAGCGACATGTTCCTGGTGCAGACCCAAAAAGGGCATCTGTATGCGATGGCGGTGCCCTGATCGATGAAGCCTACCCTGGTCATCGTCGGCAGACCCAATGTCGGCAAATCGACCCTTTTCAACAGGCTCACCCGAAGCCGTGATGCGATCGTCGCCGACTTTCCCGGGCTTACGCGAGACAGGCATTACGGCCATGGCAGGATAGGCGAGAAACCCTTCCTCGTGGTCGATACCGGGGGGTTCGAGCCCGTTGCGAAGGACGGTATTTTGCACGAGATGGCGCGCCAGACCCTGCAGGCGATAGACGAAGCCGATGTGATCCTGTTCATGGTCGACGGCAGGGACGGGTTGACTGCCCAGGACAGGATCATCGGCGAGCAGCTGCGCAAAACCGGGCGTCCGGTTTTCTTGGTGGTGAACAAGACCGAAGGCATGATGCGCCATGTGGTCTCGGCCGAGTTCCACGAGCTGGGGCTGGGCGAGCCTTTGCCCATTTCTTCGGCGCACGGAGACAACGTGCGCGATCTCGTCGAGATCGCCCTTGCCTCCTTTCCCCAGGAGGAGTCCGATCATTCCCTGGTCGAAGGACCGAGGATCGCCATCGTGGGCAGGCCCAATGCAGGCAAGTCGACCCTGGTCAATGCCCTGCTTGGCGAGGAGCGCGTCATCGCCTTCGATCAGCCCGGCACCACGAGAGACAGCATCCATGTCGAGTTCGAGCGCGGCGGCCGGCACTATACCCTGATCGATACTGCCGGGATCAGGCGGCGCGGCAAGGTGTTCGAGGCGGTGGAGAAATTTTCAGTGGTCAAGACCCTGCAGGCCGTGGAAGATGCCAATGTGGTCGTGCTGGTGCTCGATGCCAGGGCTGAAATTTCCGACCAGGATGCGCATATTGCCGGCTTCATTCTCGAAGCGGGGCGCTCGCTGGTGATCGCGGTCAACAAGTGGGACGGTCTCGATCCGTTCGCCCGGGAAACCGTGAAAAGGGATATCGCCAGGAAGCTCAATTTCACCGGCTTCGCTTCCGTCCATTACATTTCCGCCCTTTACAAGACTGGGCTGGACGCTTTCATGAAGTCGGTGGACGAAGCCCATGCCGCAGCCATGGCGAAGCTTTCCACGCCCAAGCTCACTCGGCTCCTGATCGCGGCAGTCGAAAAGCAGGCGCCGCCGCGTACCGGGACGTTCCGTCCGAAGCTGCGCTATGCGCATCAGGGCGGGATGAATCCCCCCCTCATCATCATCCACGGCACTTCCCTGGACCATATTCCGGAGAGCTACCGGCGCTACCTGGAAAAGACCTTCAGGGAGGCCTTCGAACTGAAGGGGGCGCCGCTCAAGGTGGAATTCAAGAAAGGCAAGAATCCGTTTTCGGGAAAGAAGCCCGCTCCTCCCACCGAAAGCGAAAAACGGGCCGCCCATCGCAAACGAATTCTCGGCAGAAAAAGATACGGCTGATGAACCTATTCAGGGCTGCCCTGTCCAATCCCCTGAATGCGTTTCCAAAGTTTTTCAACACAAACCTGTACACTAGTCTAAAATGTGGAAAGGTTGACAATAACATCGGAGAAGTTTTATGAGTGCAAAAGGGCAAATGTTACAAGACCCGTTCCTGAATACGCTGCGTAAGGAGCATGTGTCGGTTTCGATTTATCTTGTCAATGGCATCAAGCTTCAGGGGTTGATCGAGTCTTTCGATCAGTACGTGATCCTCCTGAAGAACACGGTCACGCAAATGGTCTACAAGCATGCCATATCGACGGTAGTTCCCTCCCGTCCGGTAACCATTCCGTTCGAACCCCCTGCGGCTGGATGAGTGAAAGAAACGGCAACGAGGCCGTTCTTGTCGCCCTGGATTTCGGCGACCCCGGCTTCCTTGAGAGCCTGCAAGAGCTGAGGGAACTCGCTTCCAGTGCGAAAGCGCAGGTGCTCGCCACCGTGACGGGCAGGCGCGCATTCCCGGATTCCGCGACCTTTGCAGGCAGCGGAAAAGTCGAGGAAGTGGCTGCGGCGCTTGCTGAAACCGGCGCCAGCCTCGTCGTCTTCAACCACGAGCTATCCGCTGCGCAGCAGCGCAACCTCGAAAGCAGGTTGAAATGCCGCGTGATCGACCGCACTAGCCTGATTCTAGACATTTTTTCCCAGAGAGCGAAGAGCTTCGAAGGCAAGCTTCAGGTAGAGCTCGCCCAGCTCGAGCATCTTTCCACCCGGCTGATACGCGGATGGACCCACCTGGAGCGCCAGAAGGGCGGGATAGGATTGCGGGGCCCCGGCGAAACGCAGCTCGAGACCGACCGCAGGCTTATCGGCAAAAGGGTCAAGCTGCTCAAGGAACGGCTGAAGAAGCTCAGGCAGCAGCGCGAAGTGCAGCGGCGTTCGCGGGCGCGCGGCCATGTCACCTCGATATCCATAGTCGGCTATACCAATGCCGGAAAATCCACGCTGTTCAATGCGCTGACCCGGTCGGACGCCTACGCGGCAAACCAGCTTTTTGCCACCCTGGACACCACTTCGCGGCGCATGTTCGTCCCGGACTGCGGCCAGGTCGTGCTGTCCGATACGGTGGGCTTCATCAGGCAGCTGCCCCACACCCTCGTCGCCTCCTTCTGCGCCACGCTGGAAGAAACCATTCATGCCGATCTGCTTCTGCATGTGGTGGATTCGAGCAATCCGGCAAGGGACGATCAGATCAGGGAAGTCAACCGTGTTCTGGCGGAAATCGGGGCCGATAGCGTTCCCCAGATTCTTGTTTACAACAAGATAGACATTAATGGCCGGTCTGCGGGGTGGGATCGAGACGAATATGGTAGAATCGAAAAAATTCACCTGAGCGCCGGAACCGGCGAGGGGTTGGATCTGGTCAGGCAATGTCTCGCTGAATTCCTTGGCGAACGCCATGATTTCGGGGCCGGGCGGCTTGCTGCGGCATCTATATGACGGGTTTTTGAAAAATGGGATTAAACGATCCACAATGGGGGGGCGGCAAGTCGGGGCCTCCCGATCTCGACGAGCTTTGGCGCAATTTCAACCAGAAGCTCGAATCGCTTTTTTCCGGAAAGAAGGGCGGCGGTGCCCCGATGGGTCCGAAGCTCGGCTTCAGCCTGGGAGGAGGACTCTGGATATTTGTCGCGATCGCCTTCCTGATCTGGCTCGCGAGTGGGTTTTACATCGTCGATGCGAGTCAGCGCGGCGTCGTGCTGCGCTTCGGCAAATATATCGAGACGACCATGCCCGGTCCGCGCTGGCATCTGCCCTATCCCATTGAGAGCGCCGAGATCGTCGATGTTTCAACGGTCAGGACAGTCGAGATCGGCTACAGGAACAACGTCAAGAGCAAGATTCCGCAGGAATCCCTGATGCTCACCGACGACGAGAATATCGTCGACATCCAGTTCGCCGTCCAGTACATCATCAAGAACCCGGAAGCGTATCTTTTCAATAACCGTGCGCCCGAAGATGCGGTGAAGCAGGTTGCGGAAACGGCCATTCGCGAGGTGGTTGGCAAGAGCAAGATGAATTTCGTTCTCTACGAAGGGCGCGAGCAGGTCGCCGACCAGGCTTCCGTCCTGATGCAGAAAATACTCGACCGCTACAAGGCGGGGATCGCCATCAGCAAGGTCACGATGCAGAATGCCCAGCCTCCCGAGCAGGTCCAGGCTGCCTTCGACGATGCGGTCAAGGCGAACCAGGACAGGGAGCGCATGAAGAACGAGGGGCAGGCCTATGCCAACGATGTCGTGCCGCGCGCAGCCGGTGCTGCGGCGAGGCTTTCCCAGGAAGCCCTGGGATACAAGCAGCGCGTGATCGCCAATGCCGAAGGGGATGCGAGCCGCTTCCAGCAGATACTGGCCGAATACGACAAGGCCCCCGGGGTCACCCGGGAGAGGATGTATCTGGAGACGATGCAGGAAGTGCTGAGCAACACCAACAAGGTACTGGTCGACCAGAAGAAGGGCGGGAATCTGCTTTATCTGCCGCTCGACAAGCTGATGCAGGCGACGACTGCTGCCGCACCTACGCCTCAACCGGACGATGCGGCTGCCGCAAAAGCGCCTGTTACCCAGGATAACCGATCGAGGGACGTCTTCCGCAACCGCGACCGGGAGGACAGGCCATGAAATACATCGTTTCCATTGTCATTGCCCTGGTGCTGCTGAGTTCCAGCCTGTACACCGTGGACCAGAGGCAGAGCGCGCTGGTGCTCCAGCTTGGCGAGATCGTTTCGGTCAAGACCGCTCCGGGACTCTACTGGAAGATTCCGCTCATCCAGAACGTGCGCTATTTCGATAACAGGATACTGACTTTCGAATCTCCCGAGCCCGAGCGCTACATCACTTCCGAGAAGAAGAACGTGCTCGTCGATTCCTTCGTCAAGTGGCGCATCGTTGACCCGAGGCAGTACTACATCAGCACCGGCGGAGACGAGGCGAGGGCGCAGCTGCGTCTTTCTCAGACGATCAATTCCAGTCTGCGCGCCGAATTCGGCAACCGGACGGTGCATGACGTCATTTCCGGGCAGCGCGACATGATCATGGCCTTGATGCGCGAAAAAAGCGATCTGGATGCGCGCAAGATCGGCGTCCAGGTGGTCGATGTGCGCCTCAAGCGGGTCGACCTGCCGCAGCAGGTCAGCGATTCCGTCTACAGGCGGATGGAAGCGGAAAGGAAGCGTGTCGCCAACGAACTGCGCTCCACAGGCGCTGCGGAATCGGAGCAGATCAGGGCGGATGCGGACCGGCAGCGCGAAGTCATCATCGCGAACGCCTACCGGGACGCGCAGAAGGTCAAGGGCGAGGGGGATGCGGCAGCGACCGCGATCTACGCCAAGGCCTTCTCCAAGAACCCGGAATTCTACGCCTTCTACAGAAGTCTGGAAGCCTACCGCAGGAGTTTCGACGGAAAGAACAGCACGCTGGTCATTTCGCCCGACTCCGAATTCTTCAAATATTTCAGGAATGGCGGGGGAAAGGCGAAATAGGGTAGCGCCCGCGCCATGCTGCGGGTTCCCGTCCTGACGGCTGCGGAAGACTTCCCCGCCTGACACACCCCAAGAAGAACACGATGCAGAACTGGATCCTTCCCGAACATATCGAGGATATCTTGCCTCCGGATGCGCACCGCATCGAGGCGATGCGCAGACAGGTGCTCGACCTTTTCAGAGGCCACGGCTACGATCTCGTGATGCCCCCCCTCATCGAATACGTCGAATCCCTGAGAAGCGGCACCGGCAGCGACATGGACCTCCGGACCTTCAAGCTGGTCGACCAGATGAGCGGAAGACTGCTCGGTTTGAGGGCCGACATCACTCCTCAGGTCGCCCGGATCGATGCGCAGCTTCTGAACCGTCAGGGCGTTGCGAGGCTCTGCTATGCGGGAAGCGTGCTGCATACCCTTCCCCTCGGGCTCACCCGGACCCGCGAGCCGTTGCAGATCGGCGCGGACATTTACGGCCATGCCGGCATCGAGAGCGACATCGAAATCCAGAAGCTGATGCTCGACGCCCTTTCCCTGCTCGGGGTGAAAAAACCCCATTTCGATCTCGGGCATGTCGGCGTATTCAGGAGCATCGCCCGGGTTTCCGGGATGGATCCGGATCTCGAGTCCGAGCTTTTCCAGGTGCTTCAGGCGAAGGATTTGCCGGGAATAGCGGAGCTTTCATCGCATCTGGATGCGAAGGTGAGGGACGCGCTCTGCCTCTTGCCCGAACTCTATGGCGGAGTGGAAGTGCTGGCCCGGGCGAAAGAAGCACTTTCGGGATTTTCCGGTGTGCCCGATGCGCTCGCCGAACTGGAAGCCGTCGCCGTCGAGCTTGCCGGAAGCGTTTCCGACCTTTCCTTCGACCTTGCGGAATTGCGCGGGTATCATTACCACAGCGGCATGGTATTCGCGGTCTATGCGGAAAACTGTCCGAATGCGGTGGCGCTCGGCGGGCGCTACGACGAAGTCGGGCGCGCCTTCGGCAGGGCGCGCCCGGCGACTGGTTTCAGCATGGACCTGAGGGAGGTCGCGCAAATTTTGCCGGCCGCGCGCGACGAGGACTGCATATTTGCGCCCCATTCGAAGGATCCTGCGCTCCTGCAGGAAATTGCGAGGCTGCGCGGGCAGGGAAAGCGGGTGGCGGTCGAGCTGCCGGGACACGAACCGGAAGCCGGGAGAAGACTGGCATTCCGGGGTGGGAAGTGGGTAGTGGAATAACTTTTATCAGGGATCGAGTCTGGCATGTCTAAGAATGTGGTGGTGATCGGGACGCAGTGGGGTGACGAGGGCAAGGGCAAGGTCGTGGACTGGCTGACCGACCATGCCCACGGGGTGGTCCGCTTCCAGGGAGGGCACAATGCCGGACACACCCTCGTCATCGGGAACAAGAAGACCGTCCTTCACCTCATTCCTTCCGGCGTCTTGCGCGGAAACGTCGCCTGCTACATCGGCAACGGCGTGGTGGTTTCCCCCGAGGCGCTGCTGCACGAGATGGACATGCTGGAGCAGGCCGGAGTGGACGTCAGGGCGAGACTCAAGATCAGCGAGGCCTGCCCCCTGATTCTGCCGCACCATGTCGCGCTCGACAACGCCAGGGAAAATGCCAAGGGCGCAAACCGGATAGGCACGACCGGGCGAGGAATAGGCCCGGCCTACGAAGACAAGGTGGGAAGGCGCGCGCTCAGATTGCAGGACCTCTTCCATCCCGAGCGCTTTGCCGAGAAGCTGGAATCCGTTCTCGACTTCCATAATTTTGTGCTCGTGAACTATTTTCAGGCCGAGAAGGTCGATTTCGGAAAGACGCTCGACGAGGCGCTTTCCCTGAGCGAGCGCGTCAGGCCGCTGGTGGCCGACATCCCGCGGTTGCTCCACAATGCCATGGAAGATGGCAAGAATATCCTTTTCGAGGGTGCTCAGGGCGCGCTGCTCGACATCGACCATGGCACCTATCCTTTCGTGACTTCCTCCAACTGCGTGGCGGGCGCCGCCGCCGCGGGAAGCGGAGTGGGGCCGGGCAGGCTGCATTATGTCCTCGGCATCACCAAGGCCTATACCACCCGGGTCGGATCGGGTCCCTTCCCGACCGAGCTTTCCGAGGAAGTGGGACAGCATCTTGCCCAAGTCGGCAACGAATTCGGCTCGACGACCGGGCGGGCGAGAAGGTGCGGCTGGTTCGATGCCGCTGCGCTCAAGCGCTCGATCCAGATCAACGGCGTGACCGGCCTCTGCATCACCAAGCTCGACGTGATGGACGGGCTGGAGTCGCTCAGCATCGGCGTTGGCTACCATTGCGGAGGAGCGGAATACGATATCCTTCCCGTGGGGGCGGAAACCATCGCGGGCTGCGAGCCCATCTACGAGACCGTTCCGGGCTGGAAGGAAAGCACGGCGGGAATCAAGCGCTACGAGGATCTGCCGAAGAACGCCCGGCATTATCTCAAGCGGCTGGAAGAAATCTGCGGCGTTCCCGTCGACATGATTTCCACCGGCCCCGAGCGCGACGAAACCATCATCCTGCGCCATCCGTTCGAGTAAGCTTCAGATTTTCCTGATTTGCGGGATTGTGGGTAATTTCAGGATTAGGCCTCGAACCGACGGCTTTATTTGCGCCAATGGGCATGTCTGCAAATTGGGCACTCGGAATCCGTAAAATATGCACGTATCCGATTGGACATCGTTTCTGGTGGTGGTTATCCTTTTCGGAGCTTCTTTCATCCGGTCGGCATTCGGGTTCGGCGAGGCATTGATTGCGGTACCCCTGCTGTCGCTAGTCATTCCCGTCAGGGATGCTGCGCCGGTTGCCGTCCTGCTTTCGATCACCATTGCAGGTCTCATCGTATTGCAGGACTGGCGCCACATCCATGTTCGAAACGCCATTTCATTATTCCTGGCGACGCTTGTGGGCATACCCTTCGGTCTGTTGCTGCTGACCATGGTGAGGGAATCGATCGTGAAGGGTCTGCTCGCCTGCGTAATCATCATGTTTTCATCCTATTTGCTGATTTCCGAAAGACCGCCTCTCCTCAGCAGCAACAGGCTCGACTGGCTTTTCGGCTTCGGCGCCGGCATTCTGGGGGGAGCCTATGGAATGAACGGACCGCCGCTTATCGTATACGGAACGCTGAAGCGATGGTCTCCCCAGCATTTTCGCGCGACTTTGCAGGGATATTTTCTCCCTGCAAGCACCGTCGTCATGGGCGGGTTTTGGAAAACAGGGCTTTTGACTTCCGAGATAACCCACCTGTACTGGCTGTCGTTGCCTGGCGCCTTGCTGGCGATCCTGCTTGGGAGAATGGCGAATCAACGCATGCAGGGCACATCTTTCATTCGGTTCGTGCATATTGGACTTATCGTCATCGGGATGGTGTTGTTGATGCAGAGCCTGGCGCGACATTGGTGGGCTTCGTGACGGCTATTGGGATTCAGCAAGCTGAGATTTGCTCGATGAGGTAATCCTGTTGCATGCTCTTCGGGTTGCCCGGATTCTCGGCTAGGTAGTCGGGAGCACGAGATCGGACGTGCCCGGGCAGACAAGGCGCGGATATTCGCGAGAAGTGTCGATGCAGCCGCCGTCGATATAAACGCCCTGAGGCTCCCGGAGCCGCACCATCTCCTGCAGGATGCGCTCGGCCTCGGCCTGATCGCTCATCGAGGCCGCGACGAGTTCTTCGACAGTCGCCTCGTCGATTTGCAGCTTTCCTTCCTCGTCCCGGCAAGTAGCATTCCGCCAGTGGAAGAGCTCCAGGCATTTCGAAGTCAGTGTGTAATCCTGACCTTTCTTCCAGAAATTAGTGAACAACCCGCTTCCCAGATAGAATACCCAAGACCCTTCGTAACCCTTGACGTCAGATGAGTGCTGGTCCGGGTTCCTGAACCAGAGACGATCGCCGGGAACATAATATTTCGGCGGCAGGGGTGCGTCCATGGAACCGTATTCGCGCAGAAACACGTCGTGGAATTCTCCCGACTTGATTGCCCGAACTTCCCACTGCTTTTGCAGCTGCCGGTACAGATCCGGATTGCAGGTTTCTAGTTCCTGGGCGATGGCGAGCAGAATGACGTACTCAGTCGCACGGTAGCAGGAAAACGAGTAAAGGCTTCCGGAAATGGAGGGTTGGGTTGCCTTCTGCAGCGCTGAAATGAGGGATGCTCCTGGCAGGATGGTGAAGCCCGAATCTTCCGCATAGGTCCAGCAATCCGCAGGACGTTCGGCCTCTTCCGTATCGAAGGCCAGCACGGTTTTTCTGGCGGATTCGACGATATTTCTTCTGATGCGAACGGACGAAGCGAGCTCTTCGTAGCTCGGGAACCCGAATGCCACGGGGGATGCCAGCATGGAAAGCAGTATCTCCTTCTCGAGATCGCCGGGATTGCCTTGGGTGTCGAGATCGAGCTTCAGATGAAGCTTCGTGGTATCGCTGTCAGGCGTATATTCTTTGGCAAGGTCCTTGCGGAGCCGAAAGTTGACGATGCCGTCACCGCCATGCGGCGCACTGGACATCGAAACGCACCAGTCAAGGCCGATTTGACCAAGATGGCGCTGGAATTTTCGCCGTGCTGCCTCGCTATCCGCAGCGGCTTCCCCGCGAAGCAGAATTCCCCCCGGGGAATAATCCAAATCGTCCATAAATTTTTAGATTTCGGAAAGGGGCTTGGCGGCGGCAGTCTCGTCCTTGACCAGCATCATCACAATCAGTTTGTCCATGCTGTCGCCAAGTGCATCGAGTTCGTCTTTCGGCAGTCTTTGAAGGGCGTCGGGCAATACGCCGATCATCGGCTTGGGCGCCCTAGATACCGTTTCGATGCCTTGTTGGGTAAGGTGCAGAAAGACGACGCGCTGATCCATTCCGCGCTCTTTTCTGACAAGTCCCTTCTTTTCCAGTGCGCCCACAAGATTGCTGGCAGTCGACAGATGTACCGACATGGCCTGAGCCAGTTGGGAAACACGCAGCCCCGGATTCTCCGCGATTTCCGAGATGGCCCAAAGCTGGGCGCCGCTCACGCCGCATTTCAACTCGACGTCCCTGAAATGGTTCTTCACGGTGCTGAACACAACCCGGAATTTCCTCAAAACTTCATGCGCGCGTGCGCCATCCCTTACGGATTCAGGCTGTGCGGTTGTGTCCGACATTTTCACAGGTGCTATGATGATCTCCCGCATTCGGTTGTTTTCTGAGAATGCGATAATTCTCTCACGCCATCGGCCTTCGTTCAAAGCGTGTCGCCCCGATACCCGGGTGCGAGGAGGCGCCGGGGGGATGTCAATAGTGGCTTAGACTCCAGCGGTTTTGCTTCGATTTCTCGCGAAGCCGATGGACAACGTTTATAGCCGGAGCATGCTTTTCCTGTGTGAAGATCGCGCTGATCTCCGTTGAATTCAGGCCGGTTGCAAAGGCTATCGCCTTGACGCCTTTGTCGAGTGCCTTGACGAATTTCGAAGCACTGAAACCTTTTTCGGACAGAGGGGCTTCGGATCTGAGTTCAGCGATGCTGAACTCTTCCAGAATTCCGAGCGCCTCTTCCTTCGTCAAACCTGTCTTGGATGAGATCAATTCGATCGCTTCGTCGACGATTGCAGCCAATTTTTCGATATCCTTTTCTTCGGTTTGTTCGGTGACGGCAAAAGGCAGCATTTTCCTTCCTCCCAAAAGGTGACATCGTAGATATATCATAGCATGACAGTTTTGCGCAAAACTGTTTTTATATTGAATTTAATGAAACAAGTTTATACAATACGAAACCTTTGCGCGTCATGGGGTCAACATCAATGCGCGCCATACATCACGACTTCAGCAGATTGACGCGCATCGAGGCAAGCAGCACAGCGGAGTTTCCCGCCCCTGGATTCTGCGGGGCGGATTTTTTGTCGAGAAGCGCTTTTGCCGAAGTTGTCCGGTATTGCGACAACCCTATTCCAGGCACAGAGCCTCGCGGCAACCGCTCATATGAAAAGCATTTTTCCTGCGGCTCCAAGCAGGATCAGCGCAAAGGAAAGTTTCAGCATTCGCAGCCGCAGTTTCAGGCCCAGCATTGCGCCATGCTTGGTGGTCCATATCCCGCCGATCACGCAACCCAGAAAGGCCGGAAGATAGACATATCCCAGAGAATAGGGCGGCAACGCCTGGCTTCCCAGCGATCCGGTCATGACGTATACGAAAGCGGCCACCAGACTCAGGGGCGCGCCGAGCGCAGTTGCTGTGCCGATCGCCTTGCGCAGGCCGACTCCGCAGAAACTCAGAAACGGTACGAACAGGGTGCCGCCTGCAATGCCGACTACGCTGGACACCAGGCCGAGGATGCTGGAAATGGCGAGCATCCTGGCTTGAGGCATTGCGGTTTTCGAGGAAGTCTCTTCGTGGCCGCTCTTGCGCACGGCCTGGGAAAGGAACAGCGCTGCCACGCCCAGTTCGAAGCTTATGACGCATCCTGTCAAAAATCCGTGCGGGATGTACGAGCCGAGCAATGCACCCGCCACCACGCCGAGCAGAACCACGGGCAAGAGCTGCCTGGTGTTTCTCCAGTCCACGTTGCCGTTGGCGTGATGGGCGCGGGCGCCCATCAGCGATGTCACGGATACGATAGCCATCGACGTGCCGATGGCCAAGGGCATCAGCACGGTCGGGGACATCCCCGATGCCTTGAACAGGATAACCAGTATCGGCACGATGATGATGCCCCCGCCGACGCCGAACAGCCCCGCCAGGTAGCCCGCCGCGCAACCGGTTATGAGGTACAGCGGAATCTGGTGCAACACGATCAGGCTTGCACGAATTTTGCCAAATCGACTTCAGGCAAGTGATGGGTCATGTTTTCCTGCAGCATGGAGCTGCATTCGGCAACGCCGATCGATCCGCTGCAGCCTGTGTCGGGGAGCCGCCCATCATCGGAGAAGATGGCAGATAGGGAGTCGTCGATGGCAGCCTGTGCTGCGAAGAGGCAGGGGGTCGAATACAGGGCCATGCTGGCTCCGGCCGCCCGCAATTCGGACAGGGTCGCGCGGGGACTTTTGCCCCCGGCTATCTGGTTGAACAGGAGGGGCTTGTCGGTAATTTTGCGCACTTCCCGCAAAGTTTCGATGGAACGCACCCCATCGACCATGATCACATCGACATCGGTTTCCGAAATGCGCTCCAGTCGCCGGTAAATTTCGTCTCCGGAAGCGTCGGTGCGCGCGAGCACGCACAATTCGGTGCGCTGCGCGAGAACCATTTCCAGCTTTTCCATATACTCTTCGAGCGGCAGCAGCAGTTTGCCATCGAAGTGCCCGCAGCGGCGCGGGCGCTTTTGATCCTCAAGCATGATCATGGCCACCCCCATGCGTTCGAGCTGGGCGCTGACATGGCAGGCGACCGATGCGTCCACATAGCCGTCGTCCACGTCCACCAGCAGCTTGTGTTGCGGAAGAATCTGGCGAATGCGCCATGCTGCCTGAACCATGTCGCTCCACGCAATGTAACCGATGTCGGGCAAGCCGTATTGGCTGGCGGCAAAGCCAAAGCCGCTGTAAAAAAGGTTGGGAGAATGCTTCGATGCAATGGTTGCCGAAAAGGCATCGAAAATGCCGATGAAGGGCGCGATGGTTTGGCGGTCATGAATTTCCTTGCGCAACAATGATCCGGGATGGTTCGTCATGCAATATATCTCCAATGATGGGCTAACTGGCTGGCTGGATGCAAGCTCGGCAAAATGTTAAGTTCGGGCAGATCCGGTCTTACCGGGGGCCTCGAGTCGCTCAGCCCTACTGACAAGAGGGCATCCACAATAGTTCGTGGATTCGCGCAGAAACAATCATTAAATATGTTTCATGCAACCATGTAGTCCTGCCCCATGCCAAGTCAGATCCGGTCTTGGGAAATTGCTTGAAACCCGCCAACGATGCGGCATTGGGACGATTCAGGTCTTCGCAGATTCGCTGTTTCAGCGTGGCGCGGCAGCGGCCTTTGCGCCTGGACTGAAACTGTTTCACCAGGAACCTATTTTCGGTGCTCTAGTCAGACGACGTGTCTGCCGAGCGTTTCGGCGAGGCAATTTCTGAAGAGGAGACTCGAAATGAAAAAGAGCTTATCGACCATTGCAATAATCGCTGCATCGATTGCAACCGCACATGCTGCCACCGGCTTCTATGCCGGCGGAACCATTGGCAAGGCCTACGACAACAGCGCCACGCTGAGCAAGAGTTCCGACACGGACTATTCGCTGCTTGCGGGATATCAGATCAACCAGTATTTCGCGGTGGAAGGCAACTACGCCGACTACGGCAATCAGATCGATGCTGCTGGCCTGACGAACAAGAACACTTCCTGGGGCATTTATGCAGTCGGATTCCTGCCGCTTCCGACCATTTCAGATGCGGTTTCTCTCTATGGCAAGCTGGGCATGGCTCGGGTTCATACTGCAGTCGATGCCGGCAGTTCCGCGAATCGCAGCAATCTGGCGTATGGCGCGGGTGTCCAGTACGCGATCAATTCCCAGTTCGATCTTCGAGCCGGCTATGACCGTGTATCCATCGGGAACAACGTCAACGTGGCGCAAACGAGCATCAACAGCTATTCGGTCGGCGCAATTTATCATTTCTAATTGCAGGCGACGATGCCGATAGCCGCGGCTTCGGTGTTGCTTGCCGTGGCCGTGGCTGCCAATAAAAACCGGGCGGGAGCAGCACGCACCCGCCAATTTCAGTCTACTCGGGGGAATCATGAAAGAAGCTGCAAAAAAATCTTCTCTTGGCTTGATTTCGATGGCCATTCTGGGCATGTCTTGCAGTGCTTTCGGCGCTGGCGAGGTACCTGCGTCCGCAGCGACAATGCCGGTTCCGGCAACTGCGGCAAGGGAAGACCATGTCAAGGATATCGCAAGGCAGGAGCTGAGCAATCGCCGTCAATCATTGATGAAAGAGGCTGTTGTCGCCAACGATGAAATTGTCCATGCCATATTCTTCCTGGAAAAAAAGGACACCAGGCAGGCTTACACGATGCTCACGAAAGCCGACGGCCAGCTTAATATCCTGCTGGCGCGGGATCCCAATCTCAAGCTGGCGCCCATCGATGTCCGGGCGAATGTTCTGGACCTGGAAATTTCTTCAGACAAGATTCACAATGCAGTGGGGGATGCAAAATCCGAACTCGACAATGGGCATATCCAGGCAGCACGCGTCCTGCTCGCCCCGCTGGTCAGCGAAATGCACATTGACACCGATTTTCTGCCGCTGGGCATCTATCCGAATGCCATCAAGCAGGCCAGCAGGGAAATTCAGGCATCCAGGCTCGACGAGGCAGAATCCACGCTGGCTGACGCATTGAGCTCGATCATAACTTCCCAGGAGGTCATTCCATTGCCTCCGCTGAAAGCAGAAGGGGATGTGCTCAAGGCGCAGCAACTCCTCAACAAGGACAAGGTCAACAACAAAAGCAAGGTGTTGTCATTGCTGGATAGTGCCGACAGACACCTGGCTGAATCCGAGGCGCTCGGATATGGAAAGTACCAAACCATCCGCAATGAAATTGCCTCCATCAAGACCAGGGTGAAGGGCGGGGAAGCCAAGCCCGATCTGTTCGAGCGGATAAAAGGACTCTTTCGCGAAATCATGCATGAAAAGAAAGGTTGATGTGCCTGATACAATGAGCGGCGCGGGTTTTCCGTGCTGGGTCTTGCGCAGCTATCCATTTTAGGGGGATTCTTCATGTCAATTGTAGAAACAAGGCGGATCTTGCTGGACGATGTCGATAAGTTCAGATTGAAAGCCGATTACTATGAGTCGCTGCATCTGGCTGAAGCTGCCAGATATGCCAGGGACGTCGCCACGAGCATTGAATTGGCGCTGACCACCTTGCCTTCCGGGGACGATCCCGATATTGTCTGAAAAGGCTGAGTGTTGGAAGCGTGGGCAGCCCCCGGCATGATGCCGGTGCTGTGAAATGACCAAAACAGCAAGCGGTCGCAGAAGGTGCCGATCCGGAGTCCGGACTTTTTCCGGGCGCGGCATTGCGCCGCTGTTCGAATTCTTGGAGCAACGCGATGGCATCACAGAAGGAATTGACAAGGGAATCGAGTTACGATCGAGTCACGATTTTGCTGCACTGGCTGACGGCCGTCCTTGTCGTCGCGCTGTTTGCCCTGGCGGAAAGCTGGGATTTCCTTCGGCACGGTTCTCCGCTCAGGAAGGAATTGCACTCAATTCATATTTCGCTGGGGATCGTGCTGGCATTGGTCATGACGGTGCGTCTGGGGTGGCGCGTCACCCGCGGCAGGCGCTTGGCTTCGGTATCCGCCGGTTTGATGGCGTTTGCCGGGAAAGCCGTTCACCACGCGCTGTATTTGCTGCTGGCAGTCCAGATCGTGCTGGGCTTCCTGTGGAGGTGGGCGCAGGCGGAAGCCTTCATGTTTTTCGGGCTATTTCCGGTGCAGTTCGCAACGGTCAAGGATCGCGCCATGAGTCATATCTTGGGCGATCTACACGACGTCGCTGCCTGGAGCATCATCGTGCTGGCCGGCCTGCATGCCGCTGCGGCATTGATGCATCATTATGTTCTCAGGGATGGTGTCTTGAAAAGAATGCTTCCCGAGAGGGCAATTTCCGACTTTGGCGGTTGAAAAGATTTTCCGTTCCGGCAATTCGTCTCGGTCAGTCGTAATGCCGGAAGCGCACGTCGTTTTTGCCGGTTTTCTTGACTTCGTTCATCAGTTCGTCCGCCATGTTCATGATGTCGGGGAACGTCGAGGATACCCTGGCAAACCGTATGACGCCGATGCTTGCGGTAACAGGCGGGAAATCCTGCAAGCCCCTGCAGCTTCCGCAATCAGCCGGCTCTGATCGTCGAAGATATTGTGATGAAACCGGCCGATCTCGCTGGAATTCTTGAAATCCCCCACCAGCTGAGTTGTTTGCTTGATCTCGAAATTCCCCTGCCAGAAAAACCGCCCTCCGGTTCTGTCGAGCCTGTCGATGGGCGTCGCTCCGGCGCATGGCAGCTGCGCCTCTTCGGCGCAATGCGAGTATCCCGGCACTCGGTACCATGGCTCGGAAAGCTGCAATGGCTGGGTTTTGCAGGGCAGCCAGGTGAACGGCAGCAGCGCGAGCAGCCATTTGGCTCTGCCCGTCGCAATAATGGGAAATTTGCGCATTCGCTCTGGTCAGAAATGGGGGGGCGAGGCCTCGCAGCCTAGAATGGATTCGAGTTGCTCAATGGGAGCCGGTTTGCCGAAGAGGAATCCCTGGTAGTGATTGCAGCCGCTCTCCTGAAGGAATCGCCATTGCTCTGCTGTTTCCACCCCTTCGGCAATGACGTCCAGTCCCAGGCTTTGCGCCATGGCAATGATCGTGCTGACAATTGCCCTGTCGCTGCTGTCGACAGCCAGGTCGCGGATGAACGACTGATCGATCTTGAGCTGACTGAGGGGGAGTCGCTTGAGGTATTGCAAGGAGGAATAGCCGGTGCCGAAATCGTCCAGCGAGAACCCGACGCCGATCCCTTTCAATGCGTTCATGATGCCAATGGTGTCTTCAATGTTTTCCAGCAACATGCTTTCGGTCAGTTCCAGCTTGAGCAGGTCGGGGTTGATGGCATGATTCCGCACCGCAGCCTGGACTTGTGACACAAAATCGGCCTGGTGGAACTGTTTTGCACTGACGTTGACCGACAGGACAAGGTTTCGTGTCGATTCAATGCTCTCCCATGACTTGATTTGTGCGCAGGCCGTTTCCAGCACCCAAAGTCCCATGGGCAGGATCACCCCGGTTTCCTCAGCCAGTGGAATGAATTGCGCAGGAGACACCAGGCCGCGCTCGGGATGCAGCCAACGGATCAGTGCTTCGGCGCCAACCGGGCGGCGCAAGCTATCCACTTGAATTTGATAATGCAAATGAAATTGCCGCTTCTCGAGCGCCTTGCGCAATTCGCCCTCAAGCGCTGCATGCGCATTGATGGCCTCCTGCATCTTCGGATCGAAGAAGCGCAGGGTGTTGCGTCCGGATTTCTTGGCCTGGTACATGGCGATGTCGGCCTGCTTCAGCAACTCATCTATGGCCTGCTGGCGCCCGCCGAAAAGCGTCGCGCCAATGCTGGGCGAACTGCGTGATTCATGCTGGTTGAGCTGGTAAGGCTCATTGAGGGCAGCCAATATCTTTTCGCCGATATTTTCGGTCTGAGTTGCTGCTTCGAGGTCATTTTCGCTCAGATTTTCCAGTATGACCACAAATTCGTCACCGCCCAGCCGGGCAACGGTATCCCCCTGGCGCACACAGGCTTGGAGACGTTGTGCGACATCTTGCAGCAGCAAGTCTCCGGTATCGTGGCCGAGCGTGTCGTTGAGCGTCTTGAAATGATCGAGGTCAATAAACAGCAGCGCGCCGTTTCGACAGCTGCGCATGCTGGAAGCTACTGCATGCTGCAGCCGGTCCATCAGCAAGCGCCGATTGGGAAGGCGGGTGAGCGGATCGTAGAACGCCAGCAGCTGTATTTCATCTTCCGCCTGCTTGCGCATGGTTATGTCCCTGCTGAATGCGATGTTGAATTCCTTGCCCCCGAAATCGACGAAATTGGCTGAAATCTCGACTGGAAAAATGGATCCATCCTTGCGTCTATGCCTCACTTCGAAGGTGAGGCTGCCTTTCTGCTTCAGCTCCTGCCAGTGAGCAATCCACACGTCGACCGGACAGTTCGCATCGATCTCGGGAATGGACATCGCCAACAGTTCGGATTTTGTATAACCGCGTTCGCGACAGGCAGCTTCGTTGACGTAGACGATGCGCGCCTGTTCGTCGATCCAGAAGATGCTGTCAGGCCCGTGATCGCTGACAAATCGGGTAAGAAGGAGGTTCTCCTCAGCCTGCTTGCGTTCGGTGATATCGCGAAAAAACCAGACCCGCCCCAGGTATTGCCCATCGTTGCTGCGCAGCGTGGTCGAATGGCGCTCCAAGGTTCTGCCATCCGACAGCGCTATTTCGCAATGGTCATTCAAATGGGGGTTTTCATATAATTCCCGGACACGCGCAAGAAAGCTTTCAGGATCTTTCACGCTTTCGACAATCTTGGCGAGTATCTGCGTGTTTTTGATCCCGATGGCAGTTCCGGACTCGAATCCGGATAAATGGTCATCCGGGATTTTCCATATTTCGACAAAATGACGGTTGTGAGAAACGATGATTCCTTGGTCGTTGACGACAAGAATCGCTTCGGGCAATGCCTCATTGATCGCTTTTACGAGCGAGGTTTTCAATTCAGAATTGTTCGCCATGAACATCATGTCTGAATATCCGCATCAGGCCCGAATCGGGTTTTCATGGGGTTCGCGATCCTGATTTTTCGTTCGCTTCGCTCGACAGGAGGTACTCCGAGTACAGGTTTTTGCCGATGGGGCCCCTGTCGCTCGTTCTGGCATATTCCGCAATCTTCAGATCCTCATGCGCCACATGCTGGCCGAGCCACTTGTTGAGAAAATACAGCAGATCTTCGGGGGATTCTCTGCGGCGGCTGATCTTCGCCAGCATCGTGTTCAGCTGCATCAATAATTCGGTATGGACGAGTGCGTGTTCGTGCACCCCGGGGTAGCCGATCTCGTGCATCAGGTTCTCTTCGCTGATGAAATGGAATTCGGTGAATTTCTTCAGTTCCACCATTATCCAGCGCACTCGCTGCTCCGGTTCTCCGGTCTTGATTGCGATATCCAGCTTGCGGCAGAGCAGGATCAGGATGCGATGCTGTGTATCGATCAGATCGTTGTTCAGCTCCAGCTTTTTTTCCCAATGGATGTACATATCGTTCCCCGGAATCTTCGGGCAGGCGTTCGCAATTATCCCGGTTCTATGCCGGACTATCGATAATATACAATAAGTTCGCGCATTCATGGCATTTCCTGCCTTGAATCGAATCATCCCCGCATCTAAAGATGCTGGGCAGGGTACAATATCCTTTTAACTTCAGGAAGACGAAATGGCGGAAAGCATCCCGTTCAGCATCAAGGGGGACATCGTGGGCTATTCGGCAATGGATGTCTGCGCGACCGGGATGAATTTCTACGGCCCGAAGGGCTTCTTCAGCCCGGCGGCGGTCACGAAGACCATAGGCTACGAAGTGATGGCCGGCATCGAGCTCGCAGAGAACCGCTTCGGCGCGGACAACGTGATCGTCCATTACAAGGATCACGGACAGCTTCCCTTCATCTTCCAGACCTACGGGAACGCCGGGCCGCGCATCGTCGCGGCGGTGAAGGAAATTATGGGCGCTGCCGAATCCGGGCGCGAATAGCCGCTGTTGCTGAATCCAGACAGTGACCATGATGTCGTAATCGCCGCGAGCCGAACGGGAAGCGGCGATTCTGAAAAAGGGGCAACCCGATGGAAAAACGCTTCGAACAGGCGACTCAACTGGCAGCCGCATTCATTCTGGTGGCAGGCTGCTTTCTGGTACTGAGGCCCTTTCTGGCGGCGGCGATGCTCGCCGCCGTGGTGTGCATCTCGACATGGCCGCTTTATGTCCGGCTGCTGCGCAGCATGAATGGCCGGGAAAATGTTGCCGCGCTCACCATGACGCTCTCATTGGCTCTAGTGCTGATTTTGCCGCTGGCAATCTCGGCCTATAATCTCAGCGACAACATCACCGCCTTTTACAACCAGATCAAGCAGGCCGCAGAGGCAGGTCCGCCTGCGCCGCCGCTGTGGCTGAAGGATGTGCCGATATTCGGCCAGTCGCTTTCGGAGTACTGGCAGCGGGTCGCTACCAGCCGTGAGGAAATGGATGCCCTGGTGAAGCGCCTGCTGGAGCCCGCCAGGCATTTTCTGCTGGCGGGAGGGATGATGCTCGGGCGGGGCGTGATTGAAATGAGCCTGGCCGCATTCATCAGCTTCTTCGTCTATCGGGACGGCGAAGCCCTGGCGCGCTTTCTCGACAGGGCGGCGAGCCGCGTTGTCGGTGACCATGCGGCAAATGTTCTCGATACCGTCGACAATACGATACGGGGAGTCATGTACGGGCTGTTGGGGACCGCGCTGGCTCAGGGTTCAGTTGCCGCAATCGGATTTCTCATTGCAGGAATTCCTGCGGCGCTGCTGCTCGGGGTCGCGACTGCAATCCTGTCCCTGCTCCCGGTGGGGCCGCCCCTGATATGGGGCGGGGTGGCCATCTGGCTGTTCTATCAGGGGAGCGTCGGATGGGGGATTTTCATGCTGCTCTGGGGAGTCCTGATCAGCGGCGTGGACAATGTGGTGAAGCCCATGCTGATCAGCCGCGGCAGCAATCTGCCGTTTATCCTGGTTTTGTTCGGCGTGATGGGCGGGCTGTCCGCCTTCGGCTTCGTCGGCATTTTCCTGGGGCCGACTTTGCTGGCGGTGGGGTTCGGTCTGGTGCAGAACTGGTCGCGCCATGCTGCTTGAAGAATGGATTCCGGGTCTCAGGGCTCATCTTTCGCCTCATCTGGCGAGTCCTCGGGCTTGCCCCGGCCTGTCACGGATGAATCCAGGTTCGCTTCACAAAACATTAACAATGTCTCTGTATGCTCGGGTGGACGGCTAATTCAAGCCAGAAATTCGGAAAGCGCAAAATGAGCGAGCAGCAGATCGAAGTGGAATACGCGAGCCGTCCCGCCTTTCACGGCATGGAGTCGCTCCTGAGAGGAGGCGATGTCGAGCGGAGCAGAAAGCTGGAACTGCTCGACGACATCATCGAGAACTGCTCGCTGACTGCGGTATTCCAGCCCATCATCGAGATGAAGAGCGGCACGATCATGGGGTACGAGGGGTTGATCCGGGGGCCCTCCGACAGCCCCTTGCATGCCCCTGTTGCGCTGCTGAGGGCGGCCGAAGCCTGCGGCAGGCTGTTCGAGATAGAGCGGCTGTGCCGCAAGGTGACGCTCGAGTGCTTCGTGAAGCTGAATCTTTCCGGCAGGCTTTTCCTCAACATCAGCCCGGAATGCCTGATCGAACCGCTTTTCAGGGACGGCGAAACCCTCAGGCTGATTCACAGCCTGGGCATCAATCCGGACAGAATCATCATCGAGCTCACCGAGACGCAGCCCACCTACGATTATTCCCTGCTCAGGGACGCCGTGAACCATTACCGGGAAATGGGGTTCAGGGTGGCGATCGACGACCTGGGGGAGGGCTTTTCCAACCTCAGACTGTGGTCCGAACTCAGGCCGGATTTCGTCAAGATCGACATGCACTTCGTTCAGGGCATCAATCAGGACTCAGTCAAGCATCAGTTCGTCAGCTCGATCCAGCAGATCGCCGAAAAAACGGAAACCCGCGTGATCGCGGAAGGCATAGAAACCTTCGCCGAGCTTGCCGTCATCAAGAATCTGGGGATTGCTCTGGGGCAGGGTTACCTGATCGGAAGACCCAATGCCAATCCGGTGATTTCCGTCGGAACGGCTATCGTCAAGGCCTTGAATGAGTCCGCTCCGGCAAGGGGGCAACTGCAGAAGAATGCGACTGCCATGAAAGTTCTCAGGAAGATCGCGCCGGTTTCGCCAGACACATCCAACCAGGCGGTTTTCCAGATATTCACGGATGACCCGGAATTGCATTCCCTTCCCGTGGTAGATGCCATGAGGCCGGTTGGACTCCTGAAGCGTCACCATGTCATCGAGAATTTCGCGAAGCCATTCGTCCAGGAGCTTTTCGGCAGAAAGCACTGCTCCGTGATGATGGATGCGTCGCCCATGATCGTCGACCAGAACATCAGCCTGCACGACTTGAGCAATCTGATCGTTTCGTCCGGCCGGCACCATCTTCTCGACGGGTTCATCATCACCAGCCACGGCAAGTATGCCGGAATGGGCAGCGCGCACGATCTGATGCGTGAAATCACCGAAATTCAGATCAATATCGCGAGGTATGCGAATCCTTTGACGCTGCTTCCGGGGAATGTTCCGATCAACGAGCATATGGACATGCTGATCGAAGCCAACATTCCGTTTTGCGCCTGCTATTGCGACCTGGACAATTTCAAGCCCTTCAACGATGTTTATGGCTACAGGAGGGGCGACGACATGATCCAGCTTTGCGGCGAGATCCTCTCGGATGCCTGCGATATCGAGCGGGATTTCATCGGCCATATCGGCGGGGACGATTTCATCATTCTGTTCCAGAGCCAGGACTGGCAGACACGCTGTCTGGATGCGCTGGCCCGCTTCGATGCGGCGAGCAGCGGATTTTTTTCTGAGGAGCACCGCAGGGAAGGGGGAGTCACGACCCAGGATAGACGCGGGGAGAGGGTGTTCGCTCCGCTCACCAGTCTTTCCATTGGCGCAGTGCCGGTATTTCCCGGCACCTACGGATCGCATCACGAGATTTCCGAAGCTGCGGCGGTTGCGAAGAAGAACGCGAAGAAAACTGCAGGCAGCAGTCTTTTCGTCGAAAGGCGCAAGCAGGTTTAGAGCTGCCTAGGCTACCGCTCGCCGGGCGAATCGGATTCGAAATAATCCAGGGGATCGATCAGGGAAGACCGCGCCGGTTTCGGATCGAAGTAATGATCCATCCGCAGGCTCCGTTCTGCGGCTTGCCTTGTCTGCAAGTACCGGAAGATTCCGGCGGCTGCCGCCAGCAGTGCGAGCAGGGCGGCTGCCGCCCATGCCCATTTCGGAAAAGCTGCTGGCGGCGGAGGAGGCTGGACTTTCGCGGCATTGATCCTGGCGAGCAGTCTGTCGGCAACGGCGATTCTGCTCTGCAGCTCGGCCAGCTTATCTTCCAGCGTCTTGACCTGCCCCTGCAGCTGCAGCATCTGGACAGTCTGGTCGTCCGCTCGGGCAATCAGCTGCTGCGTTTCGGTGCGCTTCAGTTCCTCGGCTGGGTTGTCAGGCCTGGTTTGCGACTTGGGCACGCTTGAGACGATATCCAGATGGAATGCGGGTTTCGCTGCCGCTTTTGCCGCTGGAACCGCCGCTGCCTTTTTTTCTGCGGAGGCCTTAGGCGCAGGCTTTGCCGGCTTGGCTAGCGGTCCCTTGGGCCCGATATCGGGAATCCTGATTTGCGATCCTGCTTCGAGATGATTAGGCGAGAGTTCCGGATTCTCCCTCAGCACGGCGGCCATGAAACGCCTTTGCGCCATCGTGCTGTTCGGGAAGAAATCGTGTGCTATGCCGGAAAGCGTATCGTTGGGTTTGATCCTGAAAAGATTTCCGGTGAATTGCTCCACGGACGCTCTTGCCGTACGGGCCTTCGCCACAGGCGGTTTTTCGGGCAGGGCTTTCCCGATCGGTGCCGCAGCATCCGGAACTTCGGGGGAGGTCGTGGGAGGATCGAGAAATACGGTGAAGGCTTTCTCGATCGCGCCCTGATTGCCGCAATTGACGCGCAGCTTGATCGTCACGATGGGCTCGTTGATTTTCTGATCCGTCGCTATTCTGACGATCCGCCCTCCGTCCGATGCCACGACCCCGAGTCTTGCGCTGCCCAGTTGGAAAATGCCATTGTCGGAAGCGGACGGATCCAGAAAAATACAGGAGGCATCGACGGTTTCATCGGGGGAGGCGACGATCTTCACCGAAGCCCTGAAGGGTTCTCCGAGATGGGAGTCGACTTTCAGAATGCCGATTCCCATGGCCGAGGCCTTGCCGGCGAAAGCCGCCATGACCAGGATCCAAGCGCTTCCTGTCTTCAAATCGAGCATGCGAAATCCGGGGCGCATAGAAAACAAATGTAGCCTATTCAGACGAAATCCGCCATTTTAATGAACAGCTGCTCCAAATGAAACAGGCTGGTCAGATCTTGAATCTCGCAACCGATTCCTGCAGTTTCGCAGCGAGCATCTCCAGATGATGCAGGGCCTGCGAAGTCTCGCTGATGGAAGAGGAATTTTCCTGGGCGAATCCCGCGATTTTTTCGACGCTCTGCGCAATCTCGTGGCTGGCAGCGCTCTGCTCCTGGGTTGCGCTGACCATGGAGCGGATTTTTTCGAGCGTGTTGAGCGCACCTTCGTTGATCTTGGCCAGCGACTCTGCTGCTTCGTTGGTAAGACTGACGCCTGTGGAGACTTCGCGGCTGCTCAGGTCCATGATGGATACAGCCTGTTCGATCTCCTTGCAGAATTCCTCGATCATCACGGCGATATCGGTCGTCGCATTGGCGGTGCGCTCGGCAAGCTTTCTGACTTCGTCCGCCACCACCGCGAAGCCTCTGCCCTGTTCGCCGGCACGCGCTGCCTCGATTGCCGCATTGAGTGCGAGAAGATTGGTCTGGTCGGCGATTTCCTTGATGACCATGACGATTTTCCCGATCTCGTTGGATCGATGCTCCAGAGAGGAAATGAGTCTGGCCGATTCGCTGACCGAGCCTGCCACTTTCGTCAGTTCCTGGGCGGCATTGATCGCGACCGACTGACCCGCTTTCGACAGTTCCTGGGCGGTATTGGCGATGCCTTCCGTTTCCGCGGCGCTTTTTGCCACTTCCCTGATTTTCGTGCTGATTTCTTCCACGCTTGCGGAAGTCGAGAAAGCTGCAGAGCTTTGCTGCTGCGAACCCTCGGAAATTTTCGAGGAAGTGCTGGCAAGCTGGGTGGCGGATTGCGATACTTCATCGGCATAGCCGTGCACCTGGTGGACGATCTTCTGGAAGCTTGTCGCGAGCGCGTTGAAGGCTTTGGCAGCCTGCCCGATCTCGTCGTTGCTTTCGACTTCGACCCGCTTGGTCAGGTCGTTGTCATGCTGCATGTTCGTGATCACCGCCTGGAGATGCTTGACCGGCTTGATGATGGTGCGAATGAACCAGCCTATGACGAAAAAGAGCAGAACCTGAAGGATAAGCTGGCCGATCCAGAGGCCCATGTCGACTTTCCTGAGGCCCTCGTAATCGTCCGAAAGATCGAGCACGATATTGGCCGCGCCGTTGGAGCTGCCGACCTTGACATGGTGGCACATCAGGCAGTTCGTTCCGCGGAAATTGGTGCTCTCGATGAAGGGGATGACCGCTCTGAGGCCGGGTTTGCCGCCCGCCAGGGTGGTCTTCATGAAGATGGGCTTCTCGGTTGCGAGGGCCTGACGATCCAGATCGTCTTTCGCCTGTTCTTCAGGAAGTCCCGGCCCGAACTGGTCGGAAACCTGCTTCGCGCGGATGATCCTGAGTTCGGCAACCCCCGCAGAGTCTCCCATTTTCTTGACCATCAGCGTCCTGTTCGCAGGGTCCGAGATCATCCCGGTAACCATCAGCATGTTCATGCCGTTGAGCAGACCGTCGGCCGATATTGAGGCTCGGATCCTGGCCTCTGCGAGCATCCTTTTCTCGAAGTTGTCCATGGTCCAGCGTTGCGATGCGGCCAGCACCACGATCAGGAATCCCTGGATCAGGATCTGCAGTTTGGCCTGGATGCTCAGCGAGTTCCATAATTTTTTCACATTTTCCCCCTTGTTGCGATCAGGCAGCTGCCAATCCGGCTTCCTGTTTTTTTATGGATTGAGTGAATAATGAGGATTTTGTGGCCGATTCGCCGGAGAGCAGTTCGGCCATGTCCAGAATCAGCACGATCGATCCGTCTCCGGAAAGCGTCGCCCCTGCCACCCCCTTCGGCTTGATTCCCTTGAGCGGCTTGATGACGACATCTTCTCTGCCCACGAAATTGTTCACGGCGAGGATGAAGGATTTGGAGCCGGATTTCATGAGTACGCCGTAGGCAGGAGGCGAATCCTGCGGCCAGCCTATCATTTCGGCGAGCGCCCGGACCGGAAGCACTTCGTCCCTTACCACCATGGTCGCCCGGCCGGAAACCGACTGTACATCTTCCGGCCTGATCGGAATGATTTCCCTCACCATGGCAAGCGGCACGGCGAAGGACTGCTCGCCGACCCGGACGATCAGGACAGGCAATATGGCGAGGGTGAGCGGCAGGTAGATCGAGAAGGTCGAGCCCTGTCCCTGCACAGAAGATATTTCTATCCTGCCGTTGAGCTTCTGGATGTTGGTTTTGACGACATCCATGCCGACGCCTCTGCCGGAAACATTGGAAATCTGGTCCTTGGTCGAGAATCCCGGCATGAAGATGATCCCCAGGCTCTGCTGCTCATCCATGTTGTTGAGCGTTTCTTCGTCGACGATCTTCTTTTCGAGGGCCTTGCGCCGCAGCACTGCAGCATTCATGCCGCGCCCATCGTCGGAAATTTCGATCACGATGTGGTCCCCGGCCTGTATGGCGGAGAGGCGAACGATGCTCTTTTCCGGCTTTCCTGCCGCGATTCGCTCCTCGGGCGTTTCGATGCCATGGTCCACCGCATTTCTGATCAAGTGCACGAGCGGATCGGAAAGCTCTTCGATCATGGTTTTGTCGAGCTCGGTCTCTTCGCCGGTGATTTCGAGTTCGAGATCCTTGCCGAGTTGACGGGCCAGGTCGCGCGCCATGCGCGGATATTTCTGGAAAAGCCGCCCGACGGGCTGCATGCGTGTCTTCATGACCGCGTTCTGCAGCACCCCGACCAGGAGATCGAGCTCGTTGACCGCTTCATCCAGATCGCGCAGGGTATGCTGATCGGTCTTCCCCTGAAGGACATTGTTCCTCAGGCAGTTCAGGCGGTTTTTGGTCAGCCCGATTTCCCCGGAAAGATTGAGCACCTGATCGAGCCTTGCCGTATCGATCCTGATCGTGGTTTCCTTCTCCACGGGAGGTTTTTCGCCATCGCGGCGGGGGGCTGCCTTGGCGGGTTCATGCGCCGGTTCGCGTTTCGGCGCGGCTTCCGCGACTGCAGCCTTGGCAGGGGCCGGTGCCTCAAGTGCGGGAGCGCCGCTGACGCTCTGATGGAGCACGGCCCAATCCGGCCCGCCGGATGAAGCCGGTTGCGGCGCGGGAGCCGGGGCTACGGACTCGCCGCTGACTACGGCCGTGAGGGTGGCGATCAGGGAAGCGTCGGCGGGAGCAGGCTGGGTAAAATGGGAAAGGGAGCCGAACATGTCGCGCACCACGCCTGTCGCCGCGAAAATTGCATCCATGATCACGGGGGTCATGGTCAATTCTTCGTTTCTGAGCTTGTCAAACAGGTTTTCGGTGAGATGGCAAAGCTTGACCATCTCGGTGGCATTGAGAAATCCCGCGCCGCCCTTGATGGTGTGGAAATTCCTGAATATGTCGTTGAGCAGTTTCTTGTCGCCGGGATCCTTTTCGAGATCGACCAGCTTGTTGTCGACATCCGACAGCAGATCCCCAGCTTCCTGGAGGAAATCCTGCAGCATTTCCTCGTTGCCAGCAAAGTCGTTCATTTCGCTCCCCCCGTTCTCAAAATCCCAGACTTTCCAGCAGTTCGTCCACCTGGGCCTGGTTGGTCACGACATCCACCCGGCCATCCGCCCTGATCACCGGCCCATTCATCAATCCTTCCGGTACGGCAACTTCGCCCTGGGGAGAATTTTCGATCAGCAGGCTGACGAGCTGGGACTCCACCGATCTCACGATATCCACCACCTTCTTGATGACCTGCCCGGTCAGATCCTGGAAATCCTGAGCCATCATGATCTCGGTGAGCTGGTCATTGGTGGCTTTTACCTGATGGGGCACGTCTTTCAGATAATCCCGCGTCTGCATAGCGAGTTCCTTGAATTCCTCGACGGACAGCTTGTTGTCGAACACCTTCTGCCATTGCTCGGAAAGCAGGTGGGCGCGGTCGCCGATTCTGTCCTGGATCGGCCTTGCAACTTCGGTCGCACTCAGCACGCGCTCGGCCGCCTGCTGGGTCAGGTTGGCGATGTAGGCGAGGCGATCATTGGCATCCGGTACCGAATTGACGACTTTCTCGATCGACTTGTCGTAGCCCAGTTCGCGCAGCGCATCGTAAAGGCTGCGCGTCAGCTGGCCGATCTGGGCGAAAACCGGGGCGGATTCGTCGGCGCTTTTCTGCGCAGGCTTCTTTTCCTTTTCCTGGGCGATCGAGTCGAACAGGGCTTCCAGTTCTTCCGAATCGTCTCCTTCTGAGGATGCCGCAGCAGGCTTGGCTTCCGGAACTGCCGCCGGTTCCTCGCTGCCCGCCTGCACGATGGAGTCGAATAACGCTTCCAGGTCTTCGGAATCACCCACGATCAAATCCCCATAGTCTTGAATATCTTGTTGAGCTTTTCGTCCAGCACGGCAGCAGTGAAGGGCTTGACGACATAACCGCTCGCGCCCGCCTGGGCCGCCTCGATGATGTTCTCCTTCTTGGCTTCCGCCGTTACCATGAGCACCGGAAGATGCTTGAGGGTGGGATCCTTTCTGATTGCTCTCAGCAGTTCTATTCCGCTCATGTTGGGCATGTTCCAGTCGGAAACGACGAACTCGAAGTTCCCGCCCTGCAGCTTCTTCAGCGCATCCATTCCGTCTTCGGCTTCTGTTACATTGGGAAAGCCCAGCTCCTTGAGCAGGTTGCGGATAATCCTGCGCATCGTCGAGAAATCGTCAACCACCAGAATTTTCAAATCGGCATTCGCCATAACTTCTCCATAAATCAACCCGTCCAAATGCAGCGAAGGCTGCGCAACTGGGGGATTATTCCGAATAGGGCCCGTTTGGTCAATTATCTTTCCAGATACTGTCGCATGGTTTCGGCGAGAATCCCCGGGTTGAATTTCGAAACATAGTCGTCGACCCCAACGGTTTTGCCCATGGCCCGGTTGGCCTCTGAAGATAGGGAGGAATGCATCACCACGGGAATTCCGGAAAAACGGTTATCCGACTTGATGTTCCGGGTCAGGACGTACCCGTCCATTTCGGGCATTTCGGCATCGACCAGAATCAGCTTGAGCTTGTTGTGCAGCGGCCCATCCGTTTCCTGGGCAGCCATGCCCTGGAGCTTGTCCCAGGCCTCCCTGCCGTTGTTCGCCTGGAAGTACTTGACGCCTAGCCCGTCGAGCACCTGCATGATTTCCTTGCGCGCGACCATGGAATCGTCTGCGAAGAATACCGTCGATTCGCCTTCGACCTGGACCGGGGCGATTCCGGGAATATCGACTTCGCCGAAGGCCTGAACCAGGATCTGTTCGACATCCAGGATGGAAACCAGCCTGCCGTCTTCGAGTTCGGTGACGGACGTGATCAGGCCCTCGTTCCCGGTCAGCATGACTTCCGGAGACCGCATCTTTTCCCAGTCGACGCGAATGATTCGGTCGACGCTTTCCACCAGAAAACCCTGAGTCTGGCGGCTGTATTCGGTCACCATCATGGTTTCCCCGATGATTGCGCGCTTGTCGATGTTGAGAAAGCTCGCCAGATTGAGGACGGGAATGATGTTGCCGCGCAAGGAAATGATCCCGACAACCCCGGCATGCATGTTGGGCGTTTTGGTAATCGGCGGCGTCCTGGTCACTTCCCGGATCTTGAAGACGTTGATCCCGAAGATCTCGTTCGTGCCGAGAGAAAACAGCAGGATCTCCATCTTGTTCGATCCGGCCAGTGTGGTGCGGGCGTCTATGCTCGCGAGAAGGGCGTTGCCGTTGTCTGCGCTCAATTCCATCTGTTTCTCCTATGCGAGCCGGCGCGTCAGCGTCGCTGCGAGCTTGTGCGGCTCGAATTTCGATACGTATTCGTCCACGCCCACCGATTGTCCGAGCTGCTGGTTGGAAGTTCCGGATAGGGAGGAGTGCATGATGACCGGAATTCCGGCGAATCTCGGGTCGCTCTTGATCTTCTTGGTCAGGAGATAGCCGTCCATTTCCGGCATCTCGACGTCGGTGAGGATCAGCTGGATGATGTTCCTCAATGGCGTATGGGTCGCTTCCGCACGGGCTGCGAGTATCTGGAGTTCGTCCCAGGCCTGCTTGCCGTTCACCGCGCTCATGAAGTCGATGTTCATCACATTGAGGGTGTTTTCGATCTGCTTTCTCGCGACCGAGGAATCGTCGGCGAAGAAGATCGTGCGCTTGGCTTCCAGCGGCTTGATTCCGACGAACAGGTGACTGTCGTCGAACCGGCTGGTTTCGGAAAGGATCTTTTCCACGTCAAGCAGCATCACGAGCCGTCCGTCGTCCAGTTCCGTCACTGCCGTGACCAGTCCGCCCATTTTTGCCGTCAGCATTTCGGGAGGGACTTTCATGGCCGACCAGTCGAGACGCAGGATGATGTCCACCGACTCGACCAGGAATCCCTGGGTGTGCCCGTTGTATTCGGTCACGATCAGGATTTCGGGTTTCTTTCCTGTTTCGATCCCGGCATATTTTGCGATATCGACGACCGGAACCAGTACGCCGCGCAGGCTCACCATGCCTTCCACGGCGGAAGGCATGTCGGGGGCGCGGGTGATTTCAGGTGTCCGCATGACTTCGCGCACCTTGAACACGTTGATGCCGAAACACTCGGTCCTTCCGCTTCTGATGTCCGTTCCCAGCGAAAAAAGCAGGATTTCAAGCTTGTTCGTGCCCGCCAGCTTGGTGCGTGCGTCGATGTTTTTTAAGAGTTCGGACATGCCGCTCGCCTTTGTTTTGAGTTCAGTACGGATCTGCGATGTTCGTCAAGTCCAATTCTAACCTTGCATCAGCATTGCTGCAACGCATACATCCTGCGAAGAAATGCATCCACATCGGCATCAGCCAGATCTGGCGGAATGGGCGACTGCCGACCTGAAGGTTGAGGAGTCCGGTGGAGCAACTCCATCTCGCTGCAGGGTTCCTGCTGCCATTCCAGGGAATCCATGCACATTGTCCTGACCATGATCGCCTCCCTTGACGGATTGTAGCTAGTATAACGGACTGGAAAGAAAAAAGTTTAGGGGAATTTGGGCACGGATCAAGGTGAGCTATAATTCGCCGTCCCGGATCTGGAAAGTGAGATGAAAAAGCGTGTTTTGATCGACATTTCGTCCCATGGCTTCGGCCATGTTTCCCAGACAGCCCCTGTCATCAACGCGCTTCTCGGAAGCTTTCCCGACCTCGAACTGACGGTCCGCTCGGGCGTTCCTGAAAGACTGCTGCAAAGCCGCATCGGTTATTCCTTCGAACTGGTCCCGGAATCGTCCGATTTCGGGATCAGGATGAAAAATGCGATCGATGTCGATGCCGCTGCCACGGCAGCAAGCTACGCGGCATTTCACGCGGACTGGGAAAGCCGGGTGGCAAGCGAATCTGCATGGCTCAAGGCGGCTTCCTTCGATCTCGTTCTGGCCAACGTGTCCTATCTTCCCCTGAAGGCGGCATCCCTGGCAGGCATCCCCGCTGTCGCCCTTTGTTCCCTCAACTGGGCCGATCTTTATCGCCATTATTGCCTCGGGTTTCCGGGCAGCGAAGCCGTCCATCGCGAGATACTGGAGGCCTATTCGAGCGCCACGGCCTTTCTCAAGATCGAACCCTCCATGCCGATGACGGATCTGGGAGGCATTGCCAGGCAGGTCGGCCCAATAGCCGAAGTCGGCAGGAACAGGGCAGCGCAGATCAGAGACCGCCTCGGGTTGAAGCCTGGAGAGCGAATCGGGCTGGTTTCCATGGGGGGAATGCCTTATTCGATTCCCTTCGGGAAATGGCCGCGCTTCAAAGCAATGCACTGGCTGGTTCCGGAGCGTGTTGCCCGACCCGACATGACCTGTTTCGAATCGCTCTGCATGCCTTTCGGCGATTTGATCGCCTCATGCGATGCGATGGTCATGAAGCCGGGCTATGGCAGCTTCGTCGAAGCCGCTGCATCCGGCGTTTCGGTTTTGTATGTTTCGAGAGGGGATTGGCCTGAACAGCCTTTCCTGGTCGATTGGCTGAAAAGCCATGCGAGATGCCTGGAAGTGGGCCGGGAGTTGCTTGAAAAAGGGGAAATCGCCGGTGCGCTGGACGGGCTCGTCGCCATGCCTGAAAAATCGAAGCCTGCCGCAACGGGAGCCGCGCAGGCTGCGGATTTTCTGAAATCCCTGCTTACTTGAACACGACCTTGGCGACGACGCCGTTTTCGAAAACCACCGTTGCGAACTGGTCGGGTTTGCCGGATGCGGGGTCGAAGGTGATGTTCTTGTAAGTCCACAAAATGCCGAACTGTCCGGCATAGTTGTTGTTGAGATAGGGCTGGCCGAATTTTTCGATGACGACAGTGTCGGGTTTGCCCATGACGAGCTTGGTGAATGCATCGCGGGACAGTTTCTGCGCTTGCACTTTCGGTGCGGAGGCATCCGTGTTGCTGACCTGATCGCAGGCGGAGAGCGCCAGCGCCGCGGCCAGCAAGGATGTGAGAAAGATGTTTTTCATGGTGCGGTCCTCGTTGAATCCCATTATATCGCGAACGCGCCGTCAATCGGGGAACAGATTGACCAGTCCGTCCAGCCCGACGTGATTGAATGCGTAGGTGGCTTTTTCCCGGACCACGGGTTTGGCGTGATAGGCGATGCCGATTCCGGCTTCCCCCAGCATCTTGAGATCGTTCGCGCCGTCTCCGATTGCGATGACCTGTTCTTTCGAAAGATTCAGTTCGTTCCTGATCCTGTTCAGCCAGTCGGCCTTCCCCTGAGCATCTACGATGTCCCCGAGCACCCGTCCGGTAAGCTTGCCGTTGACGATTTCCAGCGTGTTGGATGCGGTGAAATCGAGCCCGAGACGCGCCTTCAGCCGGTCCGTGAAGAAGGTGAATCCGCCCGACACCAGCAGCGTTTTGATGCCCGTCGATTTCAGCTTCTCCAGCATGTTCTCTGCGCCAGGGCTCAATTTCAGGCGCTCGGCGTAGACCCTGTCGAGGGCCGATTGTTCGAGTCCGGAAAGCAGGGCGACGCGGCGCCTCAGGCTTTCCGAGAAATCGATTTCGCCGCGCATGGCAGCTTCCGTGATGGCGGCGATCAGGGGTTTGATCCCGAGCATGTCTGCGATTTCATCGATGCATTCTATGGTGATCAGCGTCGAATCCATGTCCATCACGACGAGTCCGAAATCGGAGAGTTTTCTCGATTCCGGAACGAATGCCCAGTCGAGGCTGGCGCTTTCGCAAAGCAGGGGGATAGCTTCCGAGAATGCCGCATTTTTCAGCCGGCAGGCCCCTGCGCCGATGCGCTCGATCCTGCTCGATCCGGCGAGCTTTTCGATGGATCCGAGATCGGTCTCGTCGATGGCCTTGCCCTGTATGATCAGATTCATGCGTGCCATCTTTCGAAAAGATCGACATCGGCGAAAGTCTTGCCGTAATCCTGTCCCTTGAGAGCGCTGAAAGGGGATGCAGGTTCGCCGAGGTCAGAAAGGACAGCGACTGCGCCCGAGAAATCCTGGTCCTTCGTGTAATCCGTTACCGTGATCACGGTCTTCACTCCTGCCGAAAGGCTGGCGCGAATCCCGTTTTCGGAGTCTTCCAGCGCGATGCAGTCCCGGGGCTGCAATCCAAGCCGCTCCATCGCCCAGAAATAGATGTCGGGCGCAGGCTTTTTCGCGGGAACGATGTCTCCTGCCGCGATGACGTCGAACCATTGCGCGGCGTCCGGATCCAGACTGCATTTGAGCAGCGTGGTCACGTTTTCCGGGGTCGTGGTGGTGACGATGGCAAGCTTCAGCCCCCGGTCCTTGGCCTCCTGCAGGAGGCGCTTGACGCCGGGGCGCATCGGGATTTTTCCGGATTCCAGGATCTCGTTGTAGATTCTGGTTTTTTCGCGGTGAAGCTCGGCCACGAGATCGTCGAAATTCGCCGGTTTCGAGAAGTCGCTTCGGTAATGGTCGACATAATGCCTGATGCGCTCCTTGCCGCCGGTTACGGCAAGGAGCTTGCCGTAGAGCTCGACATCCCAGTGCCAGTTCAGGCCGAATTGGTCGAAAGTGCGGTTGAATGCGATCCTGTGCCCGTCGCGCTCGGTGTCTGCCAGCGTGCCGTCCACATCGAAAAGAATTGCCGACAAGGTCATGGTTTCTCCTGCAATGAGTTGAATAACTGTTTGATCCTGCTGATCCTGGTTTCCATATCCTGGAAACGGCCTTCGATTTTGAGCCTGTCTGGTCCGCTCAGCTTGATGTTGCGGTCCTCCTGGACGAGGCCGATGATCCGCCCCGGATCGATGGGGGGCTTGGGCACGAACTGGAGGATGACCGATGTCTCGCTCGCGTCGATCTTGGAAATGCCCAGGGATTTTCCCTGAATTCTCAGCCGGTGTGAATCGACCAGCGTTCTTGCCGGGGGCGGCAGCAGGCCGAAGCGGTCCACCAGTTCCCGATGCAGTTCGTCGATTTCATCCTGGCTTTCGCAGCTTGCGAGGCGCTTGTAGAGGACGAGGCGCTCATGGATGCCTTCGCAGTAGTCCTGGGGAAGCAGGGCAGGGGCATGCAGGTTGATTTCGGTTGCGACTCCAAGAGGATTGGACATGTCGGGTTCGATGCCCTGCTGCAGCGATTTGACCGCGGCATCGAGCATCGCGTTGTAGAGGGGGAATCCGATTTTCTGCATTTCCCCGCTTTGCGATTCGCCCAGGAGTTCCCCCGCCCCGCGTATTTCCAGGTCGTGCATGGCGAGGAAGAATCCCGCGCCGAGCGCCCCCATCTGCCTGATCGCATCCAGCCTTTTTTTCGCCTGCGCAGACAGCGCTTCTTCCTCTGGCGTCAGGAGATAGGCATAGGCCTGGTGATGGGATCGTCCTATTCTGCCGCGCAACTGGTGTAGCTGCGCAAGGCCGAAGCGGTCCGCCCGGTTGATCAGTATCGTGTTCGCCGTGGGCACGTCGATCCCCGTTTCGATGATGGTGGTGCACAGCAGGATGTTGAAGCGCTGGTGATAGAAATCGCGCATGACCCGCTCCAGATCCCGCTCCGGCATTTGTCCGTGCGCCACCTGGATGCGCGCTTCGGGCAGAAGCTTTTTGAGCTTCTCGTGCATTGCCTCGATGGTTTCGATCTGGTTGTGCAGGAAATAGACCTGTCCGCCGCGCTTCAGTTCCCGCGAGCAGGCTTCCCTGAGGATGCCTTCGCTGTAGCTGCACACGAAGGTTTTGATCGCAAGCCTGCGGGCAGGAGCGGTGGCGATCATCGAAAAATCCCTCAGGCCTTCTAGGGACATGGCGAGGGTTCTCGGTATGGGGGTTGCGGTGAGGGTCAGCACGTCCGTTTCGGCGCGCAGGGATTTGATCTGCTCCTTCTGGCGCACGCCGAAGCGGTGCTCCTCGTCTATGATGATGAGACCGAGATTCTTGAAGGAAACCTCCTTCTGCAGCAGCTTGTGCGTGCCGATGATGATGTCGATCCTGCCGTCTTTCAATCCCTTCAGCGCATCCGACTGCTCCTTGCCCGAGCGGAAGCGTGAAAGCTCGGCGACCTTGACCGGCCACTGCGCGAATCTTGCCGAAAAATTCTGGTAGTGCTGTTCGGCGAGCAGCGTGGTCGGGACGAGCAGCGCGACCTGCTTTCCGCCCGACACGGCGACGAAGGCGGCGCGCAGCGCAACTTCCGTCTTGCCGAAGCCGACGTCTCCGCAGATGAGGCGATCCATGGGCTTGCCGGAACGCATGTCGTCGATGACCGCACGGATGGCTTCCGCCTGGTCGGGCGTTTCGTCGAAACCGAAACCTTCCGCGAAGGCATCCAGGTCGTGCTGGCTGAAGTCGAAGCGATGTCCCTTGCGGATGGCGCGCTGGGCGTAGAGATTGAGGAGTTCTGCCGCGGTGTCTCTGACCTGCTCCAGCGCGCGCCTTTTCGCCTTTTCCCATTGGCCGCTGCCGAGTTTGAAAAGCGGCGCATTTTCGATGGATGCGCCGCTGTAGCGGCTGATGAGGTGGAGTTGGGAAACCGGGACATAGAGTTTGTCGTCGTCCGCATAACCCAGCATCAGAAATTCGGTTTCCCCTTCCCCGAGGTCGAGCGTGATGAGACCGAGGTAGCGCCCCACGCCGTGCTGTTCGTGGACGACAGGATCGTTCTGGCCAATTTCGGACAGGTCGCGCAGCACATTGTCGGAGAGGGATTTTCTGGATCTTTCGGTTCTGCCTCGGGAATGGGTGGCATAGAGTTCGGTCTCCGTGACTACCGCAATTCTTTCATCTGCCAGCAGAAAGCCGTTCAGAACCGGCGCGTGGCCCAGCATGAAGCGCGCGCTGCCTGCGAGAAACTCGGAAAAGCTCTCGCAAGTTGCGGGCTTAAGACCGTATTCCCTGAAATAATCCGCCATGATTTCGCGTCTTCCCAGGCTTTCGGCGAGTACCAGAACCCTGCCGCCGAATGTGCTCAGGAGGGCTTCGAACTTGAAAAGCGGATTTTCTGCCCGCCGCTCCACTCGGACTTCGGGAAGCGGCGCGCTGGCAATGCCGGCATCGCCTTCTTCCGCCTGGATCTCGATCCTGGAATAGGGGGAGATCGCGGCAAAGAAGGCGTCGAAGGTCAGGAAAATGTCTTCGGGGGGAAGGACGGGGCTCGACTTGTTGCCGCGCAGAAGTGCGTGACGCGATTTTGTTTCCTGCCAGAATTCTTCGATCGCCCCTCGCACGTCGCGGTGCAGGCAAAGGGTCGCGTTTTCAGGAAGATAATCGAAAATCGTCGCCGCTTTGTCGAAAAAGAGGGGAAGGTAATATTCTATTCCGGCAGGCGCGAGACCGTTGCTGACATCCTTGTAGAGGCGCGTTTTCGAGGGGTCGCCCTCGAACTTTTCCCTGAAGTTGCGGCGAAACCGGCTCCTTCCTTCTTCGTCCATGGGAAATTCGCGGGCGGGAAGCAGCTTGATTTCCTTCACCGGATAGATGCTGCGCTGGGTGTCGACGTCGAATGTTCTGATATTGTCGATTTCGTTGTCGAAAAGATCGATCCGATAGGGAAGGGGGCTGCCCATGGGAAAGAGGTCGATCAGGCCGCCTCTGAAACTGTATTCGCCCGGACTCACGACCTGGCTCACGTTAGAGTACCCCGCGATGTTGAGCTGATGCCTTAATTGGTTCGCATCGATGCTCGTCTTCTGTTCGAGAAAGAAAGTGTAGGCTGCGAGGAATTCGACGGGCGGAAGCTGGTAAAGCGCGGTGCTTGTCGGTACGATGACGACATCCAGGTTCCGCTTCATGATCCTGTACAGGGTGGAAAGGCGCTCCGAGATCAGGTCCTGATGCGGCGAGAAATTGTCGTAGGGCAATGTTTCCCAGTCGGGGAAAAGGCCTATTTCGAGTTCGGGGCGAAAATAGCGAATTTCGTCGAGAAGGCGCTGGGCATCCAGCGCTTTTTCCGTGACGATGACGAGTGGCTCGGATTTTGCGGCGATTCTCGAAAGCAGGAGCGAGTCGCTCGACCCGCTCGGGGCGGCATATTTGGCTTTAACGGCTGGTGGCATGTCTGGTTGTGGATTTTTGCGTCAGAGCGTCAATCCACGCATAAATTGGTTTATTATAAAATATTTCGCAGCCTTGCGTATCGGCCATGGATATCAACACCATCATCATGTTTCTCGGCATAGCCGTCGCAATTGCCGGCATCGTCTATATTGCGGGGGCAAAGTTGTTCAGGAAGAAGCCGCAAGGGTCGGGAGACTTGAAGCGGGTGGCGGAGGTCACTTCTGCCTACTTCAGGGAGAGCGATGTCGATGCGAAGGTGGATTGCGTGATCGTGGAAGGCAAGGGGCTGGTCGCGCTGATCGAGGTGGATCCCCAGGTCAGGTTCAGAAGCTCCTACGTCATCGAGCAAACCCTGAAGGAACAGATCAGACGCATCACAGGACGGCAACTGGTGGAGGTTTTCTGGCGTTTCCCCATGGTGGACAAGCTGACCGATGCCTCGCATGCAGGTCCCGCTCATGCCGTATCGAAAGCCAAGACCGAAGATCCTCACTACGACATCGGGGAGGTTTCCTGGGAGGAATACGAGCGCGCGATGCGGGCTGGAGAAGTCAGTCAAGATAACGTCTGAACCAGTCTTTCGCCGCAGTTGCCACCTGTTCGAGCTTTCCGGGCTCCTCGAATAGGTGCGATGCTCCCGGGATGATCTTCATTTTCTTTTCGCAGGCAAGATACAGAAAAGCCTCCCGATTGAGTTCGACGACGGTGCCGTCGCGGCTCCCGACGATGAGGAGTGTCGGGGAGACGACATGCGCAAGCTCCTCCGGGCTTGCGAGGTCGGGGCGTCCTCCTCGGCTGACCACGGCCGATATGCTTTTCCCGAGCTTCGCTGCTGCCTTCAGCGCAGATGCGGCGCCGGTACTCGCGCCGAAATAGCCGATCTTCAGCTGCCTAGTCCGGTTTTCAGATTGCAGCCAGGAGGTCGCCTCCAGCAGCCTTCCGGTCAGGAGTTCGATGTCGAAGCGCATTTCGTAATCGAGGTCTTCCTGCCGCGTCAGAAGATCGAGGAGCAGGGTGGCGAATCCGGCATCGTTGAGGATTTCGGCAACGTAGTTGTTGCGCGGGCTGAAGCGGCTGCTGTCGCTGCCATGGGCGAACAGCACCACCCCTCCCGCATTTTCGGGCAGAATCAGCGTCCCTTCGAGGTTCGCATCTTTCGCGTCAACGACCACTTCCATTTCATGTTCCAATCCTGATCGGGATTCGCCTGCTGCCGAACCCGCCTGCGCTCATTCCGAATTTTCCCGGGATTTTGGCGCCGCAATCCGGGCATAGTCCCGCGGAAATCCTGTAATCGAGGAGCTCATGCCAGTCGCGCACGATGAGCGGCGCTCTGCATGAAGGGCAGGCAGTCGTGCCGCCATCGGTGTCGTGGACGTTTCCAGTGTAGACGAATTTGAGGCCGGCGGCTTGAGCGACCTTTCTTGCGCGGATCAGCGTATCCTGGGGCGTGGAAGCGATGTCCTTGAGCTTGTAGTCAGGATGGAATGCCGTGAAGTGGAGCGGGACCTCGCCGCCAAGATTTTCCAGGATCCAGTCCGACATCGCCAGAATTTCCCCGTCGGAATCGTTCATTCCGGGAATCAACAGCGTCGTGATTTCGAGCCACACATCGGTTTCGCGTTTCAGGTAGACGAGAGTATCGAGAACCGGCTGAAGATTTGCGCCTGTCAGCTTGAAATAGAACGCATCGGTGAAGGCCTTCAGATCCACATTTGCGGCATCCATTCTGGCGTAGAAGTCTCGCCTGGGCTGATCGTGCATGTAGCCTGCGGTCACCGCGACCGTCTTGATTCCGAGCTGGTGGCAGGCATCGGCTACGTCCATCGCATATTCGGCGAAAACTACCGGATCGTTGTAGGTGAAAGCCACGCTCTCGCACCCGCTGTTTCTGGCCGCCTGTGCGATTTCCTCGGGGGATGCCCGATCCATCAGGCGGTCCATGTCGGCTGCCTTGCTGATGTCCCAGTTCTGGCAGAACTTGCAGGCGAGGTTGCATCCGGCGGTTCCGAAAGAGAGCACGCCGGACCCGGGAAGGAAGTGGTGGAGCGGCTTCTTCTCGATGGGGTCGATGCAGAATCCCGAGGAGCGCCCGTAGGTGGTGAGAACGATGCCGTCGTCCAGTCTCTGCCTGACGAAGCAGGCGCCGCGCTGCCCTTCGCGCAGCTTGCAGTCGCGCGGACACAGGTCGCACTGGATGCGCCCGTCCTCGATGACGTGCCAGTAGCGTCCAGGATACATCGTCATTGTTCCTGCCATTTGGAGACAGTGTAACGCGACAGCTTGACCTCGTCGGACCAGAAACTGCCGGAAAGTCCCGCTTTCAGCTTCAGCTGCGCGAGAAAGGAGGCGGGTTCCGGAAGGCTTTCCCAGACCTGGGGCAGGAAAGTGCTTCTGCTGCGGCCGCACTCGAAAATGATGCCGTCGATGCCGGGCGAGAGTTGTCGCAGCGCCTCCTCCTCGCCGGAAAAGACGAGCGGTGCAGCTTGTGAAAGCAGCGAAACCTCGATTCTGATATGCGCATGCTCCGCCATGCTCAGGGGAGGAAACCGCGGGTCCGAAAAGGCTGCCGCAATGGCATTTTGCCTGGTGTCGAGAAAGAGGGGGCGATGCGCTTCCAGCGTGCCGATGCAGCCGCGCAAATTGCCATCCAGGGTGAGCGTGACGAATGTGGCGCCCGGTTCGTTCAGCTCCGGCGGGCAATCGGGCTCCGGAAATTCGATGCCCAGCCGGTTCGAGATGGAGGCTCTGGCAATTTTCAGGAGTGTATCGCTCACGAGGCAGCTCCGAAGGAAAACGAGGCGTAACCCACCACACGCTCGCGGCTTCCATGAGTGTCGCCGGAGTTTCTGATGTCGATCAGCCGGGGAAAGAGATCGCGACGCCTTGCCGAGAGCAGCAGCGCGTTGACCGGTGTTGCGCCGCAGGCCTGTTCATGGTCCAGAACCGGATCGAGGGCCATGATCGACTCTGCAGTGACTGCATCCAGCGCTCTGGCCTCGTCGTAAGCATGAAAGTGGGAAAGATCGGAGCTGACCAGTACCAGGGTTCCTGGTTCGCCGATGAATCTGTCGATGATTCTGGAGACCGCTGCGGGGCTCGCGTTTCCCACCAGCAGGGGAACGATGGAAAATTTTTCGAGAACGCGCTGCAGGAAGGGAAGCTGGACTTCGATGGCATGCTCCATCCGGTGCGCTGCTTCGCTTTCGACGAAATCGGGAAGAAGGGCGAGTTCCCGGCAAACCGGATCGAGCGGGACTGGCCCCAGCGGCGTTTCGAACAGGGAAGCGGCGGGAAGGGCGACTCCATAGAAACTGTGGCGATGTGCCGGTCCCAGTAGAACCACTCGGCGGTATCCGTCGCTCGCTAAGCGCGCGTAGGCGCGAGCTGCCACTTCCCCGGAATAGACATACCCCGCGTGAGGGACGATCAGCGCTTTCGCAAAGGAAGCGGATTGCCCTCCCGCATTTTCCAGAAGGGCGTCGAGGGAAGCCTCAAGCTCCAGCCTGTTTCCCGGATAAAATGATCCGGCGCAGGCTGCGGGCCTCATACTCTGCATAGTTCTCTCCAAATGGAAGGTTGGACAAGAATTTATGGAATAGATTCAATCCCGATGCCTGCAAAATTTACACCCTCCTTCGAACTGAAGTATGATAGGAAAACTCTGGGCAGAAAGCTGTCGATCCTACGGAAACCCACATGACCGACTCCAGCGGCATCCACGAAGAGGCGCATGAATCGTCGGATAGCGAGGCGCTCTTCCGTGCCATCATCGAGGCTACTCCCGTTCCGCTTGCCCTGAACGATGGCGGGGAAAAGATCACCTACCTGAACGGCGCTTTCGTCCGTACATTCGGCTACACTCTTGCCGATATTCCCGATTTGGCAAGCTGGTGGCTTCTAGCCTATCCTGATCCGCAATACCGGCAGTGGGTGGCCGACGGCTGGCAAAAAAGCATGGCTGATGCCAAGCGGACCGGCCAGCCCTTCGCCCCGATAGAAGTCAGGATTGCCTGCAAGGACGGCAGGGTCGGAACCTTTCTGGTGAGCCCCGCCCCTTTGGGAAAAGGCTTCGAGGGCGTTCACCTCGTCGTCCTGTACGACATTTCCGAGCGCAGAGCTTCAGAAGCGCTCTACCGGGTCCTGATCGAGATGGCGCCTGAAGCGATTACCGTGCTGGATGTCGAGCTTGACCGCTTCGTCGATGCCAATCCCAATGCGGAACGTCTCTACGGGTGCGGCAGGGAAGAATTGCTGAAGCACTCGCCCTCCGAATTCTATCCAGCCGAGCAGCCTGATGGATTGCCGCTCGAAAAGAGCATTCTTTCCCACAAGGAACAGGCGCTGGCCGGAGAGGAAGTGGCGTTCGAAAGGATCATCAGGAGTCGCGACGGACGCCTCGTTCCCTGCGAAATTCGCCTGGTCAGGCTGCCCTCGGTCGATCGCAAACTGATTCGGGCCAGCATGATCGACATCACCGAGAGGAAGGCCGCAGAGGCGCGCATCGAGCGCCTTACCAATCTTTACAAGGCGCTCAGCGAAGTCAACCAGGCCATCGTGCGCATGGACGAAGAGTCGGGGCTTTTTCCCACGGTTTGCAAAATGGCGGTGGACTTCGGCGGCGTGAAAATGGCATGGATAGGCCGGATGAATGAGGCGACCGGCAGAATCGAGCCTGTGGTGAGCTACGGGGAGGGCGTTGAATACCTGCAGGAAATTGCCATTTCGGCGAGCCGGGACATGCCCGAAGGGCTGGGGCCCACGGGGACCGCTTTCAGGGAAAATCGCAATGTCGTCGTAAACGATTTTCCAGGCAGCGAACTGACCAAGCCATGGCATGAGCAAGGTGCGCGTTATGGCTGGGGTTCGAGCGGCACTTTCCCCGTTCCCCGCGGCGGAAATTCCTTCGCCGTACTGACGGTCTACCATGGCAGCAAGGGCGCCTTCGACGCGGAAATGATCGATCTTCTCGACGAAATGGCGCGGGACATATCTTTTGCGCTGGACAGCTTCGACCGGCAATCGCAGATCAGGCTGGCACAGCAAGCGCTTTCCTACAGCGAGCGCCATTTCCGCGCCTATTTCGAGCGCGCCATGATGGGCATGGCTGCGACGAGCCCTGACAAGGGCTGGATCGAGGTCAACGATGCGCTTTGCGACATGCTGGGCTATTCTCGCGAAGAACTTGTTTCCATGAATTGGGCGCAGCTCACGCACGGAGACGATCTTGCGAAAAACGAGGCATTGTTCGATCGGATTCTCTCCGGCGAGATCGACGAATATGCCTTGGACAAGCGCTTCATCCGCAAGGGAGGGGAGGTCGTTTACGTCCACATCGCGATCCGTGCAGTGCGCAAGGCAGACGGAGACCTCGACTACACTGTGGCGGTCGTCGAGAACATCACCGGGCGCAGGCGCGTCGAGCACAGGGAAAGAGTGCGCAATCGCGCCCTCGAGTTTCTCGCCAAAGGCCGATCGCTTCGTGAAATCATGGCACTCGTGGTGCATGGCGTGGAAGAGGAAAACCCGGACATGCTTTGCTCGATTTTGCTGCTGGACGAAAAGGGTCGGCGTCTTCTGACCGGCGCCGCACCCAGCCTGCCGGAATTTTACAACGCAGCGATCAACGGCGTGGAAATCGGCCCGGGCGTGGGTTCATGCGGCACGGCAGCACATATCGGCAAGCGCGTCGTTGTCGAGGATATCCAGAGCCACCCTTACTGGAAAAACTACAAGGCAATGGCCGCTCGGGCTGGCCTGGCATCCTGCTGGTCCGAGCCGATATTTGGTGCTTCTTCCGGCAAGGTTTTGGGCACCTTCGCCATTTATCGCCGCACTCCCGGCGCGCCGAGCGAAGCGGATACGGCCCTGATCGAAAGCACGGCCAATCTTGTCGGCATTGCCATCGAACGCAAGCGCATCGAAGACGAGCTGGAGCTCGCGTCGATGGTTTACCGAAATACCAGCGAGGCGATGATGGTGACGGACGAGGAGAACCGCATCATCGCCATCAACCAGGCATTCACCCAGATCACGGGCTACGGTCTGGACGAGGTGCTCGGGCGAAACCCGAGCATGCTGAGCTCGGGACGCCACGACCTTGATTTCTACAAGATTCTATGGCGCGAGATCGAAACCACGGGCATATGGCAGGGCGAGATATGGAACCGGCGCAAGAACGGCGAAATCTATCCCGAGTGGCTGACCATCAATACCATCCAGAATGACGGTGGCACCGTACACCGTTATGTCGCGCTTTTTTCGGATATCACCGACAAGGTGCGCACCGACGAGCTGATATGGCGGCAGGCGAACTACGATCTGCTCACCGGGCTTCCCAACAGGCGGATGTTCTACGACAGGCTGGAACGGGAGGTCAAGAAGGCACATCGCGGGGGGGATTCGATGCTCGCCCTGCTTTTCATCGATCTCGACCGTTTCAAGGAAATCAACGACACATTGGGCCATCAGACCGGCGACATCCTGCTCGTCGAGGCGGCAAGGCGCATTGTTTCCTGCGTGCGCGAATCGGACACCGTTGCGCGCCTGGGCGGGGACGAGTTCACGGTCATCCTTTCCGAGCTTCCGAACACCAACCATGTGCAGAAGATCGCGCAGAACATCATTGCGAAGCTCGCCGACCCTTTCCTGCTGGGCGATGAAATGGCCTATGTTTCCGCGAGCGTCGGGATCACCTTCTATCCGAACGACGCGCTCGAAGTGGAACAGCTTCTGCGCAATGCCGACCAGGCGATGTACGTGGCGAAGAATACCGGACGCAACCGTCTGAGCTATTTCACCAATGCCATGCAGGAGAAGGCGCAGTCTAGGCTGCGGCTCCTCAACGACCTGCGCGGCGCGCTGGCTGCAGGCCAGTTCGTGCTCTATTTCCAGCCCATCGTGGATCTTTCGTCGGGACGCATCAACAAGGCGGAAGCCCTGCTGCGCTGGCAGCATCCGCAGCGGGGAATGGTCAGTCCCATGGAATTTGTTCCGCTTGCCGAGGAAACGGGGCTGATCGTCGAAATCGGCGACTGGGTATTCAGGGAAGCTTCCCGCTGGGCGAATCGCTGGGTAAGCCTATGCAGCGATTTTCAGGTCAGCGTTAACGGGTCTCCGGTCCAGTTCCAGAACGAAGCGGGCGGCATAGCGCCCTGGCTGGATCATCTTCAGGCGCTCGACCTTTCCGGGCAGAATGTGGTCATCGAGATAACGGAAAGCCTGCTGCTCAATGCGGATTCCGGCATCACCGACAAGCTGATCCATTTCAGGGATGCCGGCATACAGGTCGCGATAGACGATTTCGGAACGGGCTATTCGGCCCTTTCCTATCTCAAGAAATTCGACATCGACTACCTGAAGATAGACCAGTCCTTCATTCGCGATTTGGCGACCGATGCGAGCGATATGGCGCTTTCGGAGGCGATCATCGTGATGGCCCACAAGCTGGGACTCAAGGTGATCGCCGAAGGCGTGGAGACGATGGAGCAGAAGTGCCTCCTTCAGGAAGCCGGCTGCGATTACGGACAAGGCTATTTCTTTTCCAGGCCGCTTCCATCTTCCGAATTCGAGGCGATCCTCCGGGCGAACAACGCATGACCAGGCATTTCGCGCTCGTACCCGCTGCAGGATCAGGCTCCCGCATGAATGCCGCTCTTCCCAAGCAGTATGCGATGCTCTCCGGCAAGCCCATGCTGTATCATGCGCTCAAGGCGCTCGGCGATTTTCCGGATATTGCCGGGGTTTACGTGGTCCTGGCGCAAAACGACAGCCACTGGCGGGAATACGACTGGTCGGAGTTCGGGGACAGGCTGATCCCGCTCCATTGCGGCGGAGAGACGCGCGCCATGAGCGTGATGAACGGCTTGATGGCGATGGATGCCGAAGAGGGCGACTGGGTGATGGTGCACGATGCGGCACGACCATGCGTCGATTCCGAATCCCTGAAAAGGCTGGTGGCTGAGGTGGGATGCGGTGAAACTGGCGGGCTGCTTGCCCTGCCTGTTGCGGATACCCTGAAAAAGGATGACGGGAATGGGCGGGTAAAAGTCACGGTGCAAAGGGAAGGGCTTTGGCAGGCGCAGACTCCCCAGATGTTTCGCCATGGGCTGCTTCTGGAGGCATTGAGGCGCGCGCCCGCCTCGCAGACGGACGAGGCGGGCGCAATCGAAGCGCTGGGCCTTTCTCCCAAGCTGGTGCTGGGAGATCCGCGAAACTTCAAGGTGACTTATCCTGCGGACATGGCGGTAGCGGCAATGATTTTGGCAGACAGGAATAAAACATGAGAATAGGGCAGGGGTTCGACGTGCATGCGCTCGTTCCGGGGCGCAAGCTGATCATCGGCGGCGTGGAGATTCCCTTCGAGAAGGGACTCATGGGCCACTCCGACGCGGACGTGCTGCTGCATGCGATTTGCGATGCGCTGATCGGCGCAGCGGCACTCGGCGACATCGGCAGGCATTTCCCCGACACCGACAAGAAGTTCGAGGACATCGACAGCAGGGTAATCCTGAGGAAAGTCGGCAGCCTCCTCGCGGAATCGGGCTACCGGATCGTGAACGTCGATTCGACGATCGTGGCCCAGGCGCCGAAAATGGCGCCCCATATTCAACTCATGGTCGAACGCATCGCATCCGATCTCGGACTGGATCCGAAGGCTGTCAACGTCAAGGCCAAAACCACCGAGCATCTCGGCTTCGCAGGGCGGGGAGAGGGCATCGCGGCCGAAGCGGTCGCGCTCATCGAAAGCTGCTGATGCGCCTTTTTTTCGCGCTTTGGCCGGACGAATCCGTAAGGGCGCATCTTGCCGAAGTCGCCAAGCTGCTGCACAACAAATGCGGGGGGAAAAGGACGCGGGAAGAATCCATTCATCTCACGCTGGTATTTCTCGGGGAGGTCGAAAAGCCCGATCCGCTTCTCGAAATGGCCGCCAGGCTGTCGGCAAATGCCTTCGAAATTAGGATGGACCGCGCAGGCTACTGGAAGCACAATCGCATCGCCTGGGCGGGCGTGGCGGAAAGTCCTGAACTTGCCGGCCTGGTGGCCTCGTTGCAGGCGGCCTTGAAAGCTGACGGTTTCGAATACGACGAAAGAAACCATTTTCCTCATGTCACACTGGTGAGGAAGGCGGGAGAGCCAAAAGCGCTTCCCGATTTCGACGCGTTTTCCTGGCAGGTATCCGAATTCTGCCTGGTCGGCGCCACCCCGTCCGGCTATTCAGTTATCGGCCGCTGGCAGCTGAAGAACCGCTAAAGATAGATGCAGGACTCGAGATGCCCGCTCAGCGTTCTGGCGTCGACTTTGGTGTAGTCCTTTTCGAAGTGGTCGGAAGTCATCCCCTTCAGTCCCTGGCTGGAGTGGCTTTTGATGAGTCCCATGAACTGGGGAGGGGCGACCAGGATCAGCCTCTGGAATTCGTTTCCGGTCCTGCCCTGCTCGAGATCCCTGGCCAGTTTCATGGCGAATTGCTGCGCTTCGTTCTGCTTGGGGTCGGTCGGCGGATTATAGGCGCCGTGGCCGTTTCCCGCGCTCCTGTTGTGCCCCGGTCTGTCCGAGACGAGGTCGGAAGCCTTTTCCCGGCTCGCGGCATGCTCGTATTCCCTTATTTTCTGCAGGCCCTGTTTCGGTCCCCTGTTCATGTAAAGGCTGGCTGAACTTGCGTTGGCGACGAGGATCCACGTCGTGGTCATGGCTTTCTCCCTTGTTAGGAATCTGGTTTAGAGGCATTTTCGACCGCACAATTCCATTATAATACAGCCTTGATTGGAGCCAGGCTTTGAACATACTCGCTTTCGACACATCCAACGAATACTGCTCTCTCGCCCTCTCCTTGGGAGGGACTATCCATGAGCGCGAAGTGCTGGCGGGACAGCGCCATTCCGAGCTGATCCTGCCGATGATAGCGGATATCCTCGATGAGGGGGGGATTTTGCAGAGCGAACTGGATGGCATCGCATTCGGTTCCGGCCCGGGCTCCTTCACGGGGCTCAGGATAGCCTGCGGAGTCGCGCAGGGTCTGGCTTTGGGGATGGGAATTCCGGTTGTCGGCGTGGGAACGCTCCACGCGCTTGCCGAGGCCATGCCGGGCGAGCGGATTCTGGCTTGCCTGGATGCCAGGATGGGCGAGATTTACCATGCGGCATTCGAACGGGTGAACGGGAAACTCGTCGTCGTCCTGGAGCCGGGCCTCTATTTTCCACTTGATGCGCCGCAATTTCCCGGCACAAACTGGGTGGGCTGCGGCAGCGGCTTCGCGGCACATGGGGATGCGCTCTTTCGGCGCTATGCCGGGCAGATCGATGCTGCAGATGCCTCACTGAGGCCCCATGCGCGAGAAATGGCAAGGCTCGCGATGGCCGAATTGGTGGCCGGCAACGGCATCGATGCGGGGCTTGCGGCTCCGCTATACATCCGCAACAAGGTCGCGCTCAAGGAGTCGGAGCGTTGACTCTGGACAGTCTTTCCTTTCGCCAGATGAGCTTCGAGGATCTCGACAGGGTGATCGAAGTCGAGAAGGAAATCTACGAATTTCCCTGGACGCGCGGCAATTTCGCCGACTCCATCGAATCGGGCTACCATTGCGCCATCATGGAAAGAGGGGGATTCCTGGCAGGCTACGGCGTGATGCTGCTGGCAGCAGGGGAAGCGAGCCTGCTCAATCTGAGCGTGGCGAAGAACTGGCAGGGCATGGGCATGGGCAGAAAATTTCTGGAATATTTCGTGGAGGCGGCAAGGCGGACGGGGGCGAACTGCTTTCATCTTGAAGTCAGGCTCTCGAACAGCGCGGCACTCAACCTCTACAGGAGCGCAGGCTTTGGGGAAATCTGTGTCAGACCGAACTACTACCCCGCAGAAAAAGGCAGGGAGGATGCGCTCGTGATGAGGAGGGAACTTTGAAGCGGGTGGAGGCTGCCATGGAGGAAATGGGCCTTCATCCTCTCTGGCGGCTGAGGCGCGAGAAGGCAATCGAGCCTCCGGGCGAGCCGGTTGCGATGGGCTGGGAGGAAATGAAATCGGCCATCGAATCCTGCACTGCCTGCTCTCTCCACAAGGGTAGAAACAGGACGGTGGTGGGCGCGGGATGCGAGCGGGCTGACTGGCTTTTCATCGGGGAAGCGCCGGGTGCGGAGGAAGACCTGAGGGGGGAACCTTTCGTGGGTCAGGCCGGGGTGCTGCTCGACAATATGCTCGCATCCATCGGCCTATCGAGGGAAAAGAACGTCTATATCGCCAACACGGTGAAGTGCCGTCCGCCCGGAAACAGGAATCCGGAGCCTTCGGAGATGGCGGCCTGCCGTCCTTTCCTTTCCCGGCAGATCGAGCTTGTCGGTCCCAGGCTTATCGTTCTGCTCGGCAGGATCGCCGCTCAGTCGATCCTGGGCTCGGATGCATCCATCTCGTCCCTGAGGGGAAAGGTGCATGCCTGCGGAAACATCCCGGCAGTCGTGACCTATCATCCCGCCTATCTTCTGAGAAACCCGATGGACAAGTCGAAAGCCTGGGAAGATCTCTGTTTCGCCAGGAAGATCATGAACGGTCTCTGATTCAGAGCCGCTTCCTGGAGTAGCCGTAGATCAGGGCCATCGTAGAGCTGATGAAGAGGCCGAAGAGCACGATGATCCAGTCGATGTTCATGGCCGCTCTGATCATGCCGGCGTAGCAGCCGAGGAGTATCAGTATTCCGATGTTTTCGTTGAAATTCTGCACCGCGATGGAGTGCCCTGCGCCCATCAGGACATGTCCCCTGTGCTGCAGCAGGGCGTTCAGCGGAACCACGAAGAAGCCGCCGAGGGCGCCGATGAAGAACAGCGCGATCGATGCGATTTTCCAGCTGCCCATGAAGCTGATCGAGACTACGAGCAGCCCCATCAGGATTCCGGCGGGAAGCGATTTGACGGCATGCTCGAGTTTGATGAAGCGGGCAGCGAGCAGGGAACCCACGGCGATGCCGAAGGCGACGACGGCCATCAGATAGCCTGATTCCTTGACCGAGAAATCGAGAACCTGGTTCGACCAGCCGATGACGACGAACTGCAGGGTCGCGCCGACTCCCCAGAAAAGCGTCGTGACGGCGAGCGACACTTTCCCCTGCGCATCCTTCCACAGCAGCTTGAAGACATGCCAGAAATCGTGCAGGACGAAGGCCGGGTTCCGCCTGGGCAGCTTGTGGTCTATCGGGACGTGCGGAATGAACAGGTTGAAGAAGGCTGCGATCAGGTAGAAGCCGACGATCATCTTGATCGCGAAAAACGGGTCGACTGAGGAGAGCACCCCTCCCGCGATGAAGCCGAGGATGATCGCCACTACCGTCGAGCCCTCCATCCAGCTGTTCGCTGTCACGAGCAGCCCGGACGGGAGAATTTCCGTCAGGATGCCATACTTCGCCGGTGAATAGGCCGCAGCTCCCATCCCGACTATGGCGTAGGCATAGAGGGGAGGCATGCCGAGGAGCATCGCCATGCAGCCGGCGAGCTTGATCGTGTTGCTGAGCAGCATGACGCGCCCTTTGGGGTAGGCATCTGCAAGTGCACCGACGAAGGGGGCGAGCAGGATATAGGCGACGACGAAGAATTCCCTCAGGAGCGGTTCGTGCCATTCAGGGGCGGACAGCAGCTTGAGCAGGGCGATGGCTGCGAAGAGCAGTGCATTGTCGGCGAGCGCGGAAAAAAACTGGGCGATCAGAATGAGGTAGAAACTGCGGTTCATCCAGGTAGGCTGTGTTCTTCAAGATTTGCAGGAAAGAATTCGATTTATACCACGAAAGGACTGGGCTGCGAAGAACTATTGCCCGAGCCTACCCTGCCGTCTCGATTTGTGATTGAATGACGCATTGTGCATCGAGAACCTTATGAGCAGACCCATTCAAGCCAGAATCAGCCTCAAGGCGCTTTCCGAAAATCTTTCCAGGGTCCGTGATTTCGCGCCGCGTTCCGGAATCCTTTCTGTGATCAAGGCGGAAGCCTACGGACACGGCCTCCTCGAGGTGGCAGGCGCGCTATCCGGTTCCGGTGGATTCGCGCTGCTCGATCTTGCCGACGCGCTGAAACTCAGGGAGGCGGGCTTCAAGCAGAAGATCGTTCTGCTCGAGGGTTGCTTTTCGCGGGGCGAGCTTCGCGCAGTGTCCGAAAATGGCATCGACGTCGTCGTCCATTGCATGGAGCAGATCGACATGATCGAGTCGGTCAAGGTTCCGGGAAAGATAGGCGTATTTCTGAAGTGCAATACCGGAATGAACCGTCTCGGATTCAGGCCCGAGGTTTATCCTGAGGCCCTTTCGAAGCTGGAGAGCCTGGAGTCGATCGGTGAAATCGTGCTGATGAGCCATTTCTGCTGTGCCGACGGGACGGCAGGGGTGAAGGCGCAGATGGCTGTTTTCGAGGCGGCAACTTCGTCCATGAAATATCCGCAGAGCCTTGCCAATTCGGCGGCACTGATCCGCTATCCGGAAACCAGGACGGAATGGGTGCGTCCCGGCATCATGCTCTACGGCGCATCTCCTTTCGCGGATGAAGATGCGGCGAGCCTGGGCTTGAAACCCGCCATGACGCTTTCCTCGAAACTCATCGCCGTGCAGCAAGCCAGCCCGGGTGAGGGGATAGGCTACGGCCCGATGTTTCGAGCAGACGAATCGATGCGCGTCGGCATAGTCGCTTGCGGCTATGCCGACGGTTATCCGCGGCATGCTCCGAACGGTACGCCTGTTCTTGTCGGAGGCAGGCTGACCGGAACGCTGGGGCGCGTATCCATGGACATGCTCTGTGTCGACATATCGCAAATGCCCGATGCCGGAATCGGAACCGAAGTCGTGCTTTGGGGGGAGGGACTTCCCGTCGAGGACGTGGCTGCCGCCTGCGGGACCATCAGCTACGAGCTCCTCTGTGCCGTCGCTCCCAGAGTTCGGGTCAGCTACTATTGAGCATGGCCAAATCCAAAACCCTCTACTCCTGTACGGAATGCGGCGGACAGAGCCCGAAATGGCAGGGCCAGTGCCCGCATTGCAATGCCTGGAACACCCTGGTCGAAACCGTCCAGGAGTCCGCGCCGTCGCGCTTCACCGCCGTTTCGAAAACGAGTTCGATCAGGCGCCTGGGGGATGTCGAGGCGGCCGACTTTCCGCGCTATCCGACAGGCATTGCGGAATTCGACAGGGTGCTCGGCGGGGGGCTGGTCGAGGGCGGGGTAGTGCTGATAGGGGGCGACCCGGGCATCGGGAAGTCCACCCTGCTGCTGCAGGCGCTTTGCCTGATGAGCGGATCGATGCGCGTGCTTTACGTGAGCGGCGAGGAATCCGCCCAGCAGATCGCGCTCAGGGCGAAAAGGCTGCAGCTCGATGCGGGGTCGGTCGAAATTCTGGCGGAAATCCAGCTCGACAGGATACAGAACGCACTGCTCGCCAACGATCCCAAAATCGCCGTCGTCGATTCGATCCAGACCCTTTATTCGGATGCGCTCGCGTCCGCCCCGGGTTCGGTCGCTCAGGTGAGGGAATGCGCAGCCCAGCTCACCCGGCTTGCCAAGCAGTCGGGCATCACCGTGATCCTGGTCGGGCATGTCACCAAGGAGGGGGCGATAGCGGGCCCCAGGGTGCTTGAGCATATCGTGGACACTGTGCTTTATTTCGAAGGCGACACCCATTCCAGCTTCAGGCTGGTCAGAGCATTCAAGAACCGCTTCGGCGCTGTCAACGAGATCGGCGTGTTCGCCATGACGGAAAGGGGGTTGCGCGAGGTAAGCAATCCATCCGCGCTCTTTCTTTCCCATCACGAGGCAGACGTTGCAGGCTCCTGCGTGATGGTGACGCAGGAAGGGACGAGGCCGCTTCTCGTCGAAGTCCAGGCGCTGGTCGACGAAGCGCATGCACCCAATCCCAGGCGCCTCACGGTGGGACTCGACCAAAACAGGCTTGCCATGCTGCTCGCGGTGCTGCACCGGCATGCCGGAATCGCCTGTTTCGATCAGGATGTCTTCGTCAATGCCGTGGGCGGGGTGAGGATCAACGAGCCCGCATCCGATCTTGCCGTGCTGCTTGCGATCGTGTCCAGCCTGAAGAACAGGGCGCTGCCGAAGAAGCTCGTGGTATTCGGCGAAATCGGACTCGCAGGCGAGGTGCGTCCCGTTCAGCGCGGACAGGAGCGATTGAAGGAGGCGGCGAAACTGGGTTTTTCCCATGCCATCATTCCCAGGGCCAACAGGCCGAAGGGGGGAATCGAAGGCATGGAGATCATGGCCGTCGATCGCCTCATCGATGCGATCGGCTATTGCCGCTAGCTACCAGGGCGATCCCGAGGAAAAGCTCAGGGTCTCTATCGCATCCACGTACAGTAGGAAAAAGTTCACCAGGATCGAAATGGCTGCGGTGATCTTCCAGGCGAGAAGCCGATTCCTGCTCGCCAGGGGCGTTTTCTGGGGAGCAGGAATGCGCGAGTTTTCGCCGCGTTCCATAGCCAGCAGGAATTCTTCCGGCATTTCGAAGCGCCGATCCGGATCCCGAGAGACCGATTTCAACAGTATGTTCTCGAGCCAGGGCGGGATGTCGGGGCGAAAGCGTGTCGGGGGGATCGGGTCGGCGAAGCTCGGGAGCTTTCCTGCGCCGATTTCGCCATAAGGGCATTTTCGGGTCAGCAACTGGTAGAGCGTGACTCCGAGCGCATAAAGGTCGCTCTGGATGCTGGCAGCCTGTCCCGAAAAGAGCTCGGGTGCCATATGGTTGGGCGACCCGGAAGAAGGTTCGGCTTCGTTGCCGAGAGCAGGGTTCACAGCCGAACCCAGATCGAGGACGCGCAGCTTGCCGTCCTTTCCCAGGTGCACATTCTCCGGCCTGATGTCCCTGTGGATGATGTCGAGACGGTGAATTGCACCCAGCGCCCGCGCCAGCTTGGTGCCGATATGGATAATTTCAGTGACGGTGAAATGATGCCCGTCATCAAGCATTTCGCCGAGCGTGCTGCCCTCGTGCCAGGTCGTGAGGAAATACAGGAAATGGCGTTTTTCCGGTGAGATGATCTGCGGGAAATGTTTGGAAAGAATTCTTTTCCCGAGCCATTCCTCCATCAGCAAAGCGTTTTTGGCATGGCTGTCCGCGCCCTGTCGGAGGGTTTTGAGCACCAGCATGCGCCCGCTCGAAGTTTCCCTCACCTGATAAAGCAGGGTCTGCTCAGATCTGCGCAGGAGATCGATCACTTCATAGCCGTCGATGCTTTGTCTTTGCGAGAGGAGGGGGGGCAAGGGAAGATCGGCTCCTTCCAGGAGCAGATCCTTCAGCGATCCTTCCGCCGTGTCCTCGATGCGTAGAACCTGGGCAGTCAGGTTGCCTTCGCTGCCCATGTCGAATGCGCTTTCGACGAGGACCCTGGAGGCCTCTTCCGGGTCGGGATGCTTTGCCAGAAGCTCCTCAAGCCTGTTCTGTCCCAGCGTTTCCCATACACCGTCGGATGCGAGCAGGAAGATGTCTCCCTTTTTCAGTTCGCCTTCTGTGTAATCCACTGCAAGCTGCAGGTCGAGCCCCATGGCGCGCTTGAGAACATGACTGCCTTCGGTCCCCTCCCAGACATGATCGATGGTCAGACGGGAGAGCTCTCCGCTGCGGAGCATGTAGATTCTCGTGTCTCCCACATGCGCGATGGTATAGCGGTTTCCTCTCAGCACCAGAAGGCTCAGGGTGCTCGCCATGCTCGAGAATTCCCGGTGCGAAGCCCTCTGCGCCAGGAGCCAGCGGTTCGTCGAAGCCAGAAGCTTGCCCAGGGCATGGGGGATTTCCCATGTTTCGGGAGTGTCGTAGTAGTCGCTCAGCACGCTGAGCACGGAATATTCCGCAGCTTCCCTTCCGCCTGCTTCGCTCCCCACGCCGTCTGCAATCGCTGCCACGATCCCCTTGCTGGCAAGCAACTCCCCGTCCGGGGTCACCAGTCCGAAGAAGTCCTCGTTCCTGTCCTTTCTTCCGGCTTCGCTGACTGCGCCAAATGTGATTTTCAGGGGCATGATGAGTGTCCCCCGAACATGTTTCCCGACTTCATTTCAGTTCCTTTCCCTTTTTCTTTCAGGAAAGCAACTAGCGTGCCAAAATTGAAAAACAGTGTAACTTTATGAATTTAAATAAATAACTTGATTGATCAATGACTTCTTGATGTTTTCTTGCACCATTATCGTGCAAGCTGGAGAAAATCAGGGGCGCGCCAGACCGGCTTCGTACCAGGTTCTGGTACGGTTTACCGTTTTCACCACCAGCAGCATCACCGGCACCTCGATCAGCACGCCGACCACGGTCGCAAGGGCTGCACCCGACTTGAAGCCGAACAGGCCGATCGCAGCGGCGACAGCCAGTTCGAAGAAGTTCGATGCGCCGATGAGCGCCGAAGGGCAGGCGACATTGTGCGCCTCCCCGGCAACCCGGTTGAGCCAGTAGGCGAGCGCCGAATTGAACAGGACCTGGATCAGGATGGGTACGGCAAGAAGTGCGATGACCAGCGGCTGCTTCAGGATCGCTTCCCCCTGCAGGGCAAAGAGCAATACCAGGGTGGCGAGCAGGGCGAAAATCGACCAGGGCCCCATCCTTTTCATGGCCGCCTCGAATTTTCCGCCGGCCAGAAGCGATCTGCGCCAGAGCTGCGCGAGGGCGACGGGAATGACGATGTAGAGCGCTACCGAAGTCATCAGGGTATTCCATGGCACGGCAATCGAAGAGATGCCGAGCAGCAGGCCGACTATCGGCGCGAAGGCGAAAACCATGATGGTGTCGTTGAGCGCCACTTGGGAAAGGGTGAAAAGCGGATCGCCGTTCGAAAGCCTGCTCCAGACGAAAACCATCGCGGTGCATGGCGCTGCGGCAAGCAGGATGAGCCCTGCGACATAGCTGTCCAGCTGGTCGGAAGGCAATAGATGGGCGAAAAGATGGCGGATGAAAAGCCAGCCCAGGATAGCCATGGAAAAAGGCTTCACCAGCCAGTTGACGAAAAGCGTGACGCCGATTCCCCTGACATGACGTCTCACTTCATGCAGTGCGCCGAAATCCACCTTGACCAGCATGGGGATGATCATCACCCAGATGAGCAGCCCCACGGGAAGATTGACCTTCGCGATCTCCAGACTGCCGATGACCTGGAATACCCCGGGGGCAGCCTGTCCGAGAAAGATGCCGGCAAAGATGCAGAGGAATACCCAGAGCGTCAGATACCGCTCGAAAAAGCTCATTTTGGCATCGGACTCGGATTTACAGGACATCATGAGGCTCCAGGGCTGCCCGGACGGCCGGGACAAGCCTCGCGCGGATGTCGTCGAAAACCCTGACGAAGCTTTCAATGGGTTCGCCGTGGGGGTCATGAAAGGGAAGATGAATGGTTCTTACCTGCCGCGGGAAAACCGGGCAGGCCTCCCTGGCGTTGTCGCAAACGGTCACGACGAGGTCTATGGTTTCATTCATGACTTCATCCACGTCCTTGGGATACAGTCCCTCCACAGGGAGATTCGCGAGCTTCAATGCCTCGATGGCGCCCTCGGCCACCCTGGGCTGCGGCTTCGTTCCTGCCGAAATCGCACGGATCTGTCCAGCGAGGTCGTGGTTGAGGATGGCTTCTGCCATTTGGGAGCGGCAGGAGTTTCCGGTGCAGAGCACCAGGACTGTTTTGTTCATGTTGGGCTTTCCTGGATAGTGGGGGGTATGGGTCTTGCGGCCACGGCTTTCATTTCAGTGACTGGGTCTTGGGCAGGCAAGCTTGGCTACCCTTGCAGCAGTTGTCGGTCAGGAACGAGAGCAGATCATCCATCACGCCGTAGTCTGCGCAATAGTAGATGAAGCGGCTTTCCTGCCTTCCCCGGATCAGACCGACCCGGTTCAGGTGGGCGAGGTGGAAGGAAAGGGTGGCAGGGGCGATCCCCAAGTTTTCCCCTATGGCGCTCGCATTCATGCCGTCCGGTCCCGCCTCCACAAGGCGGCGGTAAATCGACAGGCGGGATTCGTGTCCCAGGGCGGCGAGCAGTTCCGCTGCGTTCAATGTTTCCATATTTCGAATAATATGGAAATGTTGTGCGTCTGTCAAACTGGGCAGTGCTAATTGTTGCTAACAATCGGACAGTGCATGTCTGCAAATGGTGTCGCAAAACTCCTGCCGCTGTGGCAAACTGGTGAAAATAATAAAGGCTGGAGGGATGGTGAGCGAACGCGAAGAAGAAAACGTTGCCGAAGCCGGCTATGCCGAACTCGGGCACCTGGTGCGCCAGCTTCATGGCACATTGAGGGAGCTGGGTGCCGATGAAGCAATGCAGAAGATGGCGGGTGACCTGCCGGATACCCAGGACAGGCTCAATTACATCGCGCAGTTGACCGAGCAGGCGGCGCAGCGGGTTCTGGGTGCAGTGGAGAAGGCGTTGCCCATACAAGGCGAACTGGAAACCGCAGCGCTCGCCCTTTCCGAGGAATGGCGCAATTCCGGCAATTCTTCCGGGCTCGGGGAGAAGATCCAGGATTTCCTCGACAGTATTCCCGCGCGTACGCGCGAAACCTCGAATCAGCTTACCGACATCCTGATGGCGCAGGATTTTCAGGATCTCACCGGGCAGGTAATCAAGAAGGTTACCCGGCTTGCCCAGGACATGGAGCATCAACTGGTGAATATTCTGCTCATCAGCAGGCCGGATTCACCCAAGGACGAAGGCTTGATGAACGGCCCTGTAGTGAAGAAGGAAGGGCGCAGCGACATCGTTTCAGATCAGGGCGAAGTGGACGATCTGCTGAGCAGCCTGGGATTCTGAAGCTTCGTATCGAAAAATATACTAGGGCCTGTTAACAGGCCCTAGCGGCCCGAATCGGGCACCCAGCCGGTTTGGGACGAGATTCCGAAGCAATCCGTGAATTTCTTATCCATCTGTTTTTAATGTAAAATATTCCAGGTTGAGAAATTCTCTGCGAGCCGTTTCAGGCATTCGGTTTGACAAGCGTCGCGAAAACGGTAATATTGCCGAAAACCGTACGATGGGAGGTTTCGGCAATGAGCAGCAGAAATGTCGTGATCACGAGCGCGGGTCTGCGCGCACTGCAGGAAAACGCCATGACCCGGGTGGCCAACCAGGTGCTCTGGCACATGGTTAACGAATTGCCGGTTACCGGGGAAGTGGTTTCCAAGGCCAGGCTCGAAGAACGGCTCGCCATCACCCGCGCCCAGCTCAGCAACACCATCAAGTACCTCTGCCAGGTCGGCTTCCTGATGCGCGGCGCGCGTCACGGTCTTTCCTATCATTACAAGCCCAACCCGGCTTTCTTCCGCATCCTCGCCTGAAACGAAAGCAGCTATGTTCTGGCCGAGCGCCACCATTTTTCGGCTTCGACAGCCAGCGAACAGGCTGCCGCAATCCCGATGATCGCAGCCCATTCCACGATGCCGATCGGTTCGGTCTGGAAGACATGGTTGAAGGTCGGCAGGTAGGTGAAGGCCATCTGCAGGAGCATCATCGCGCCGCTGCCCATCCATACCCAGGCATTCTTTCCCGCCGACCGGAATGGGCGTGTGATCGAGCGACAATTGAACAGATAAAAGATTTCGACCATCACGAAAAGATTGGCGGCCATGGTTTGGGCTTCGGCCATGGATTTCCCGCGGTGCATGGAAAATTCGAACAGGCCGAACGCACCTGTCAGCATGAACAGGCTGACCAGCAATGTGCGCAGGATCAGGATGCGATCGAGGATAGGCGCATTCGGCGGGCGAGGCGGGCGGTGCATGATGCCTTCTTCTGCCGGTTCGAATGCAAGCATCATCCCGAGCAGGATGGAAGTGGTCATGTTGATCCAGAGAATCTGCAGCGGCGAAATCGGCAGGACCGTGCCTGCGAAAACGGCGGCGAGAATCACGAGACCTTCGCTGGCATTGGTCGGTACGGTCCAGGCGATGAACTTGACGAGATTGTCGTAAATGCCGCGCCCTTCCTCCACGGCCGCCTCGATGGTGGCGAAGTTGTCGTCGGTCAGCACCATGGCCGCGGCTTCCTTGGCCACTTCGGTCCCCCCCAGGCCCATCGCCACGCCGATATCAGCCTGCTTGAGCGCTGGCGCATCGTTGACCCCGTCCCCGGTCATCGCCACCACTTCGCCAGAGGCCTGCAGCGCTTTCACCAGCCGCAGCTTCTGCTCGGGTTCCACCCGCGCGAACACATCGACCTGCGCCACGGCTCGCGACAATGCCTCATCTTCGATTCCGGCGAGATCCCGTCCGGTCAGCGCACGGCCTCCATCCCTGACGATGCCCAGTTGGCGGGCGATGGCGACAGCCGTGCCGGGATGGTCGCCGGTGATCATTTTCACCCTGATTCCCGCTCGTTGACAGGTGTGTACTGCCGCAATGGCATGTGGCCGGGGTGGGTCGATCATGCCGGCGAGTCCGAGAAATACCAGGCCTTCGCGGATTCTGGCATCGTCGAGTTGCCGGTTCGGTTCGAGGATCGATCTGGACAAGGCCAACACGCGCAGGCCTTCCCCGGTCATTTTGGCAACTGCGGCATGAATTTTAGAAACATCGAGCGCGGCCTCTTGCCCCTCGTGGTCCAGCATGGCTGTGCAGGCGGACAGAAGTTTTTCCACGGCGCCTTTGACGTAAATGATGCGCGCTCCTTCGATTTCGTGCAGCGTCGCCATGTATTGTCGAGTCGAGTCGAATGAAAGCCCATCCTGCCTTGGAAAAATCGACGTCAGCGTGTTTTCGTCGAGCCCTCCCTTGCGCGCCGCAACCAGAAGCGCTCCCTCGGTCGGATCACCTGCAATCTTCCATTGCCGGTCCTCATGAAAAAGCCGGGCATCGTTGCAGAGCGCTCCCGCCATCAGCGTCTCCCGCAGCGCGCCTGCTGCCCCGATCGGTCCGTGGCCGATGCTGCCGGACGGATTGTACCCTGTTCCCGAAACAGCGAATGTGTCGCCTCCCGCCCAGATTTCACGGACCGTCATCGCGTTCTCGGTCAAGGTTCCGGTTTTGTCCGAACAGATGACCGTGGTGCTGCCAAGCGCCTCGACCGCGGGCAGTTCCCGGATGACGGCGCGGCGCTTCGCCATGCGGGCGACGCCTATGGCGAGTGTCACGGTCATGGCTGCCGGCAGGCCTTCGGGAATTGCGCCCACGGCCAGAGCCACCACTGCCATGAACATGTCGAAGACCGACTCCCCGCGCATGACGCCGATGGCGAAGGTCAGCGCGGAAAGGGTCAGGATCGCCGCAAGCAGGCGCTTGGCGAACGCGTCGATCTTGCGCGTCAGGGGCGTGGCGAGATCCGGCGCCTGAGCGATCAGACCTGCAATCTGTCCGGTTTCGGTGGCATCGCCCGTGGCGATCACGATTCCGGTTCCCCGTCCGCTGGCCACCAGCGTGCCGCCATAGGCCATGTTGCAGCGGTCAGCGAGAGGCGTATTCTGAGCCAGCGCGCTTTCATGCTTGTCCACGGGAACCGACTCGCCCGTGAGCGCAGCTTCCGAAGTCTTCAATTCTGCGGCATCCAAGAGACGCAGGTCGGCGGGAACCTTGTCTCCGGCGGACAGGACTACGGTATCGCCTGGAACCAGTTCAGCAGCATTCACTTGGCGCCGCGTGCCGGAACGCAATACCGTTGCCTCAGATGCGATGGCCCGAGCGAGCGCGGCAAGCGCTGCTTCCGCTTTGCCTTCCTGGATGAAACCGACCAGCGCATTGAGCAGAACGATGCCGAATATCGTTCCGGCATCGATCCATTCGCCCAGCAGGGCAGTCACGCCGCCCGAGGCGATCAGCACCAGAACCAGCGGCTGGACGAGTTGCGATAGGAATCTGGCGAAAGGGCCGCGTCCATTCCGGATGTTCGGTCGGTTCGGGCCGTATTGTTTCAATCTCGCTGCGGCTTCCGATTCGTCGAGTCCGCGGCCAGGGTCGACATGGAAGTGTTCGGCCACCTCGCTCGCTTCGATCGCATGCCAGTCGAGTTGCGTCATGAGCTACTCGTGAGCAATGTGCTTGTCCGTGAAAAAACAGACCCGCAGCTCCTTCGAAAAGACGGGACGGCGTATCCATTCCGGTGCCATCGAGGCATGCTCCTTTTCTTCATCGCGATGGGCCAAGTCTTCACCCGTGGGAACCTGTTTATGATCGGGTATCAGCCTGTTCTGTCCGCATACCTAACAATATAGTCGATAAGGGCCGTGAAAATTCTTTGGGGGGCTTTGCCCGAATGGCAGTCCTGTCAATAGGAATTGCCGCTCCTGCGATCGACGAGCTGTCCGTCAGCCAGGCGCAATCTTTTCGAGAGCGATACTGCGATTACACGCACCACCTTGGCTGCAATGGCGGGAGCATGGAGTATCATGCTGTCCAGCCCATCCTTCGACAAGGTCAGCAGGGTGCACTGCGTTGCCGCGCAGCAGGTGGCGGACCGTCTTTCGCCGTCGAGCACAGCCATTTCACCGAATGGCCGCCCTTCGTGAAGCGTGGCAATTTCGACCGCGGTCCCGTCGTATCGGCTCTTCGATATGGAAACCATGCCGGAAATGACGATGCACATGAATGTTCCGGGATCGCCTTCCCGAAATACCACACCGCTCTTTTCGACTTCGATGAGGCTGAAATAGGGAACGATGGCGTCGATCTCGAGGCGATCGAAGCTGCTGAAAAGATCGCAGTCCAGCAGCATGCCGCCGAGTCTTTTTGCTGCTGCAGCTTCCTGTTTGTCTGGTAATCGGTGCATTTCTGAAAATTATCCTTTTTTCGTCGTCCTGGCAACAGCAGAGGCAATTTGCATTTCCCATATCGATGCGTCCATGCCGGGCATAGCCATTGAATTGCTCGGCAGAACAGGTGACGCTGAAGATCAGAACTTGACGATTGCACGCCACCGAACTTAAACAGCAACCTTTCCAAATCGCGCTGCGGATTTTCCGCATGAAGTATTTTTCATTTTTTTTCACCCAATTTCGAGGAACTATCGTGTGTTGATGCAAGTCCATGCAGCAGGTTGCGGATTGGCACAACAGGAATTCATCCGCATTTGAAAAAGCATGTCATTAAATGAATTTTGAGGAGATCGTCATGAATAAATATTTTCTAACGCTGCCGGGTATGCTCCTGGCCATGGTTGCACTGCAGGCCTCTGCCCAGCCGCCTGCATGGTTCATGGTCAAACACCCCGAAGTCAGAACCCTGGAGCGCATGCAGGCACAGCAAGAGTCGGCTGCCAGGAATCATGCGCTCGCCGCAAAATCGAAATCCAGTCGCGACCATCACGCCTCGACACAAAAAAGTTCGAATCATGGCTGAGCACCAACACCGTATTTCAATTAAGACGCCCTATATGGATTTGGCGGCGAATCCTGCAGCATAATGGGGTTGTGCCTTCCCCAATAAAGGCGCAACGCTCGAAATCTTGTACGCTGTTTGTCAATCCCTGTCGCGATTCTGATCGTGGCGCTAATTACATTTTAGTAAATTGATTCATAAAAATATATTTCTAGGGAAGCGCATCCGTACAATCATTCTTGTTTGCGCCGTATTGCCTCCTATGGCTGCATTAGCCGATGACAAATCTGCAGTTCCCTCGCTTCCCGATGTTTTGGGTGCTTCCGGAGTTTCCCTGACAGGTTATTTCGACGCCGCTTACAACAGCATGAACAGCACAGGGCTCTTCACCAGCGCAACCCCAGGGACGAGCTATCCTGGCGGAGTCGCCCAGAATACGCACATATTCGATACGCCGGGAGCGACAAGCACTCATGATTTCAACAGCTTCAATTTGCAGCAATTCGCGGTCATCATCGCAAAGCAACCCAAGGAAGGATTTGGCGGTTATGTGAATCTGACCTCGGGCCAGGATGCTGCAACAATCGCTTCAACGGGTCTGGGAGGCGGCAATAACAACCATATGTTCGATATGACCCAGGCCTATGTCAGCTACGCAGTCGGCTCCTTGACCGTCATCGGCGGAAAATTCGCCACCCTTGCAGGGGCAGAGCTGATCACCAGCCCATCCAACAAGAACTATACCCACTCCTGGATGTTCGGCTGGGGCCCTTACACCCATACCGGGCTGAGGGCGACTTATGCTGCAAGCGACAAGATAACTTTGATTGCGGGCGTGAACAACGGCTGGGATCAGGTCACTTCTACCACTTCCAGCAAAACAGCGGAACTCGGACTCGATATTACCCCCAGCGGCCTGTTTTCCCTGGCAACCACTTATTATCAGGGTAAGGAAAATGCCCAGATCCTTCAGAATGGACTAACTTCTGTAGGCGGGGTAGGCAGCCGCAAATACCTGGACATGGTAGGTACCCTCAATGCAACGGAAAAGCTGAACTTCGTATTCGACTATGCAAACGGCAGCCAGAACAACGCCGCTATTCCAGGCGCTCTGGGAAGCGTGGGCACTGCCAAATGGGATTCGCTGGCCGTGTATGCGAATTATCAGGTCAGCGATGCTTGGCGCTTCTCGTATCGGAACGAGAATTTCAACGACCGGGATGGCTACCGCTCGAACTTGACCGGCAATTCCCTGCTAGGCATCCCCTTCATTCTCGGCACTCCGGTTGCGCAAAGACTCAAATCGAATACCTTTACTGTTGGTTACATTCCCGTGAAAAATGTTGAGTTGCGTGGCGAGGTACGGTTCGACAAATCAAGCCAGAATGCATTCCTGCAACCTGATGGCACGGGGAGAAACACGCAAAACACTTATGCCATGGATGCCATCTACCAGTTCTGAAGTCGACTGGAGGAATGGCTCGTTGCTCAGCAACGGGAGAAACTGGTAGCATGAGTTTCGCTCCCTGGAAACAGGGACGTTGCGGCAATTTGACAGCATTGTAACCGGCTGCAGAAGCAAGATATTGCGCGAAACATATTATCGAATGGGAATGAGTTGGAAAGATTGAAGAATTCATCCGACGAGCAATTCATGCGCCGTGCGCTCGAGCTTGCCCGAGCAGCATGGACGGAAGGAGAAGTTCCCGTGGGTGCGGTGGTCGTGATGGATGGAAAGATCGTCGGGGAAGGCTTCAATCGGCCCATTTCGTCGAACGATCCTTCTTCCCACGCCGAAATCGAGGCGCTCAGGGATGCGGCAAAGAATCTGGGCAATTACAGGCTGGTCGGCTGCGACATTTTCGTGACGCTGGAGCCTTGCCTGATGTGCGCAGGCGCGATCCAGCACGCCAGAATCTCCCGGCTGATCTACGGCGCGAGGGATCCGAAAACGGGCGCCTGCGGGAGCGTGCTGGATGTTTTTGCGGATGCCAGAATCAACCATCATGCCAGCGTGACTTCAGGCATCCTGGAAGAAGAATGCGGCGGCATCTTGAAGCGGTTTTTTTCGGAAAGGAGGCAGCGGGCTTGAAGATTCAGATCGGAATCGCTTCTCAATTGCTGAAACTGCTGGACGAGCGGGGCGAGGCGATCAAGGAATACGCCATATCGAGTTCGAAGAACGGGGTCGGCGAGAAAATCGGCAGCTTCAGAACGCCGAGAGGGCGTCACATGATCAGGGCGAAAATCGGTGGAGGCATGCCGGTCAATACCGTTTTCGTGAAAAGGCGTCCTACGGGAGAAACCTATTCGAAGGAACTTTCCCAGCAATTTCCAGACCGGGACTGGATACTGACCCGTATCCTCTGGCTCTCGGGAATGGAGCCCGGCTTCAACCGGCGGGGGGAAGTCGACACGATGCGCCGCTACATCTACATCCATGGCGCTCCGGATGGCACGGAAATGGGAAAGCCCGGATCACACGGCTGCATCAGGATGCGCAATGACGATCTGGTCGAACTGTTCGAGCAGGTGGAAACTGGAACCGAAGTCGAGATCATCGAGAGTCTTTAACAATATTGTCATTTGCTTATAATCATTCCTTAACATTGTCTGCTTAGACTGGTTGCGTTGTCATTCAACCGGAGCGCGACATGTTTACACAGCAAATTCTGACCGAAATAGCCATCGAGTTTGGCGGGTTGATATTCCTCATCCTGATCGAGGAGTGGTTTTTCAATCCGAAGCATTCCTGAGAGTGCGGCCTCTTCGGAAATAGCTTTCGTTGTCGTAATAGGCCGCGTTTTCGTTTTCCGCGGCCCAGCCCGGGACGCCGAGCAGAGGAAGTGGAGAGAAATCTCGGGTTGAAGCGATTTCAGAAAACTGGCTCTCGAATCGCTCATCCAGATGTGCGAGCTGCTTCCTGATCGGCCATCCGAAGAAAGACTTGTCGACGGGAAACAGGATGGCGTGGCCGGTAAGGCCGATGAAGGGGGAGAGTCCCTTTTCGTACAGGCCGTGGCCGAAAATATAACAGCGCATCTCATCGATGACCTTTGCCCTGTTCTCCCAGAACAGGCATTTCCATTCGAAGGCTTTGAGCATGCCAGATAGGGTTTCGCTGCTCGATGCGATGATGACGCCTGACTCGTCGAAAAGCGTTGCGATGTCCCGCATTCTGCTGCGCCTTTTGTCGGGCTGATTGCAGATTTCCTCGAAATGAAGCAGATTGAGGCGGGATTTCGCTTTCGGAAACGTCATCCATACCAGGGCATTGAAGAGGTCGTGCCAGGAATGCGCTCTCGTCTCCACTTCTCCCCGGAGATAAATTCGCCTCTCGTATCCCAAGGGGTCGCCGCAATCTTCGACGAATTGCACAGGCAAGCCGTTCGCGTTATGGAGTGGACCGGCAAGGCGATTCAGCGCTTCGCAACCTGGCCAGTTTTTTCCGGATAGGCGCTCGCACAAGGGATGAATCGGAAAAAACAGTTCGGATTCGAGATGAAGATTTCGAATCCGGCTACTTTCCATCGAAGATCGATCCGGAAAAAAGCGCACGCGGCGCAAGCTGCAGCCAGTCGCGGCGTTCGAGCCTCGGGCGATTGCGAAAAACGTCCCATCTGGCTTTTTCCATTTTGTCCAGAATCGCAAGCCCGCCCAGCACGATCAATTTCATTTCCAGAGAGAATCTGCCCTTCATCGCTTTGGCAAGAGGCGCGCCTTCCAGCATCATTTGCCTAGCGCGATCCGCCTGAAATGCCATGAGTGCCTGCCAGGTCTGACCGGCATGCTTTGAGGCGATGTCATGCTCCGAAATGCCGAATCGCATCATCTCGTCCTGCGGCAGGTAGATTCTGCCCATGGCATAATCGATGCCGACGTCCTGCAGGAAATTGATCAGTTGCAGGCTGGAGCATATCTTGTCCGAATAAAACCTGTTTCTCTCCGAGTCGACTCCGTAAAGGATCAGAAGCAGGCGTCCCACCGGATTCGCAGACTTTTCGCAGTAGCTGACGAGTTCGGTGAAGTTTTCATAGCGCTTCTTGCCGATGTCCTGAGTGAAAGCATCCAGGAGATCATGGAAGAGCTGCAGGGGCAGTCCGTATTGGCCGATGACGGCGGAGAGCGCTGCGAAAAGCGCGGTTTCGGGTTCCTGCCGGTTCCGGATTCTTTCGAGTTCGCGGCGAAATCCGTTCAGGAGGGCGGTCCTTTCCTCACGACTCCGCTCGCCTTCGTCGGCGAAGTCGTCCGCCTGTCTTGCGAAGGCATAGATCAGGCCCACCGGCTTTCGCATCGATTTCGGCAGGGCGATGGATGCGACCGGAAAATTTTCGTAATGCCTTTCCGTCACGGCCTGTTTTCCAGATGCTGCATGACGCGCCGCGCCATGTCATCGATGGCGACGATTTCGTCCACTCCCCCCAGTGCAATGGCTTCCCTGGGCATGCCGAAAACCACGCAGCTCGCTTCGCTCTGCGCGAAATTGTAGGCGCCGGCCTGCTTCATTTCGAGCATGCAGGATGCGCCGTCCTTCCCCATGCCGGTAAGGATCACTCCGACTGCGTTTTTCCCGGCCACGTTCGCTGCAGAGCGGAAAAGCACGTCCACCGAAGGGCGGTGCCTGTTCACCGGAGGGCCCTGGCTGAGCTCGGTCACATAGTACGAGCCGGTGCGTTTCAGCAGCAGGTGGGAATGCCCGGGCGCCACATACGCATGACCCGGCAGGATTCTCTCGCCATCCACCGCCTCCTTGACCCGAACCTTGCAAAGACCGTCCAGCCGCTCTGCGAAAGGCTTGGTGAAGGCTTCCGGCATGTGCTGGGAAATCAGTATGCCCGGGCAATTATCGGGCAGGCCGAGGAGAAAGGTTTTGATCGCTTCGGTGCCTCCGGTCGATGCGCCGACGAAGACGAGCTTTTCGGTTGAGGCCATCGGGTGGATGTTCAGTGGCAGTATGCTGTCCGCAGACAGACTGGGTTGCGCAACTGCAGCATCAGATTTGATTTGCGAGTTCATAGACGGTTTTTCCCCGCAGCCTGAACAGACCAGCGACATGATGGAAGCTTTCGGAATGGCCGGCGAACAGCAGGCCGTCCTGACGCAGCAATGGGGCGAATTTCCGGAGAATGCGCTCCTGGGTGTGCTTGTCGAAATAAATCATGACATTGCGGCAAAAAATTGCATCGAATGGCCCTTGGATGGCCCATCTCTCATCCAGCAGGTTGATTTGCCTGAAGGTGACCATTTCCCTGATCTCGGGACGTATTCTCGCCTGTCCGTCGGATTCCTGAATGAAATACTTCCTCAATTTCTCCTGGGATAGCTTCTCCAGTTGGGCGGCGCTGTAAATGCCGGTTCTGGCTTTCTCCAGCACGGAAGTGTCGACATCGCTCGCGAGGATGCTGACCGGCGGACGCATCGTATCGTACAGATCGGCCATGGTCATCGCCATCGAATACGCTTCTTCTCCGGTCGAGCTGGCAGCGCACCAGAGGGAAATCGGCGGCTTCCTGGATTTCACATGTTCGGCCAGAATGGGAAAATGGTGCTCCTCCCTGAAGAAAAAAGTCAGGTTCGTGGTGAGCGAATTGATGAAAGCTTCCCGCTCGCTGCTGTTTCCGCGCTCGAGCAGGGCGATATAGTCTGAAAAGGCAGTGAGCCTGTTTGCTCGCAGGCGTTTCGCGAGGCGGCTGTAGACCATTTCCTGCTTGCTTTGATTGAGGGAAATCCCGGCATGCTCATGGATCAATGCGCGAACGCGGTCGAAATCCTGCTGAGTGAAGGTGAATTCCCTGGATGTCATCTGGGTAGCTGCCTGTCCATGCATTCGAAATAAATCGCCTGATCAGGCGGCGTGTTGTGTCTTTGGGAATGCCAGATCATCTCGCCCAGGCATTCCATGACGCGGTGCAGGGCGTCGTGCCGCGATGCGGCCTTGGCGAGCACCCTTTCATAGCGTTCCTTGATGCCGAAAGGCTGGTTTATCGAAAGCTGTTCCGCTACTGCGAGATGCAGGCTGAGGTGCAAAAACGGATTTTGCTCCAGGGTCTCGGAAAGCTCCGGGTCTTCGAGCGCAGCGTGATATTCGGGATGAGCCAGGATGGCGTCCAGCGCCATGGTCTCGAGCGGACTCATCAGGGTGTTTTCCCTGTGCTTGCGCCAGGTTTCGCAAAAAAACTGCCTGACTTCTTCGCGCGTCGGGTTGAACATGTCAGACAGCTTTTCCCTGAAATTCGCAAAGATCCCGGATCAGGCAGGCAGGGCAATCCGGCTTTCTGGCCTTGCAGACATAGCGGCCATGCAGGATCAGCCAATGATGGGCATCCTGCCTGAAGGGCTTGGGCACTGCCCGCATCAGCGCCTGTTCGACTTCGAGCACGTTTTTTCCCGGAGCGATCCCCGTGCGGTTGGAGACCCTGAAAATATGCGTATCGACTGCGATGACAGGTTCATGGAAGGCGGTGTTGAGGATAACGTTCGCGGTTTTCCGGCCCACGCCGGGCAATGCTTCGAGCGCCTCCCTCGTTCTGGGAACTTTCCCGTGATGGTGCTCGACAAGCCTTCTGCAGGTTTCGATGATATGCCGCGACTTGGTCTGATAGAGACCTATCGTTTTAATGTGTTGCCTGAGGCCTTCGAGTCCCAGTTCGAGCATTTTCTCGGGCGTGTCCGCTGCCGCGAAAAGGCCTCTCGTCGCAAGGTTCACGCCCTTGTCGGTAGCCTGGGCCGAGAGGATGACGGCGATCAGAAGCTCGAACGGAGAACGGTGCTCGAGCTCGGTCGTAGGATGCGGGTTGGCAGCCTTGAAGCGCTCGAATATCTCCCGCAAAGCACCTTGATTCATGCACCCTGGAGCAGGTGTTGCGCCACGACAGCTCTCGATGCGGCGCGGCTGTCCAGGTGATTCTTGAGGGCGATCAGCATGCCCAGGCCAATGAATGCGCCCGGGGGCAGGATGGCGAGCAGGAAGCCGTGGTAGTTCGGGATCACCGTGATGACGTAGGTCTTGGCCGATTCGCCGAATACGAGATCGATTCCCGAAAAGAGCGTTCCCTTGCCGAACAGTTCGCGCATTCCCCCCAGAAGCGCAAGAACCAGCGTCAGGCCGAAACCCATCATCAGTCCGTCAAAGAGGGAGGGCAGCATTTGCTGTTTCGAGGCGAAAGCCTCGGTCCTTGCCAGAACGATGCAATTGGTGACGATCAGGGGCACGAAAATGCCGAGCACGAGATAGAGCGGGTGCAGATAGGCCTTCATGGTCAGCTGGATCATGGTCACCAGGGATGCGATGATCAAAATGAAGACTGGAATCCTGATTTCGCTCGGCACCAGATTCCTGATCAGCGAGACGGCCAGGTTGCTGAGCGACATGACGATTGCGGTGGCAAGGCCCAGACTGACGCCGTTCACCACGGAGCTGCTGACCGCGAGGAGCGGGCACATGCCGAGGAGCTGGACCACGCCCGTGTTCTGTTTCCATAGCCCGTTCTTGGCGATTTCGCCATAGCTGACTTCACTCATTTGCCTGTCCTTTCTTCGAAAAGGCTCGCCCTGTTTTGGGCGAAATATTCCAGCGCCTTGTGCACCGCCTTGACCACAGCTCTGGGGGTGATGGTAGCCCCTGTCATGTAGTCGAATTTCCCCCCGTCCTTTTTGACATGCCAGGCCGCATCCGGGACGGAATCGAGCGAAACATGGTCGAAAATCCTGATCCAAGGACTCTTGGCGATGTCGATGTAGTCGCCCAGACCAGGCGTCTCGTTATGGCTGATGACGCGCACGCCCGAAATCTCGCCGTTCGCCAGAATCGCGATGAGGAGTGTGATCTTCCCGCTATAGCCGTCAGGGGCCGTCGCCTCGATCATGACCGCGGCCGGCTTTCCCTTGAGCCTCGCACGATAGGCAGTGACAGGGGAGGTATTGCCGAGCAGCTCGTTCGGTGCGATTTCTATCGTATCATGAATGATGTCGTTGTCCGAAATGCCGGGAGGGAAAACCTGATTGATCAGGGCGAGCTTTTCCTCAGCTTCGCTTTTGGCGATCAATTCGTGCGTCTTGTCGTAGGTCAATGCGAGCACGGCCGTCACCAGGACGACGAAGGCGAGCATGATGAGCGAAGTCCGGAACGAAGTTTGGAACAGGCCGCGCTTCATTTCTTTTTCCCGAATACGGCAGGCTGGGTGTAGGCGTCGATCAGGGGCACGCAGATGTTCATCAGCAACACTGCAAAAGCGACGCCGTCAGGATAGCCGCCATAGGTGCGGATGGCGAAAGTCAGAAATCCGGCGCCTGAAGCGAAGATCAGCTTGCCTCTGGGCGTGGTGGGCCCCGTGACGGGATCGGTCAGGATGAAAAATGCGCAGATCATGGTGGCCCCGGTTGCAAGCTCGAACCAGGGAGAGGCGTGATGCGCAGGATCGATCAGGTGGAATGACCCGGATACGACGAAAATCGTCGCAATGAAGGCAGCGGGTACATGCCAGCTGATGATTTTCTGCTGCAGGAGATAGAGCCCCCCGGCAAGATAGGCGGCAGCTACCCATTGCCCGCCCGTCCCCCCGATTGCGCCGTAAACGGGCATGCTCATGATCGCAGCCATCGGCTTGTCGAGATGCAGTTGCGTTTTCAGGGTATCCAGCGGCGTTGCCGAAGTGAAGGCATCGAGCTGACTGCCTTGCGGCAGGGCATGGAAGAACATGTAGCCGAGCTGGGACATGAAATCGAGATGGGATGAGGCGATGGACAACGGAGCGAGCCATTGCGTCATCTGCACCGGGAAGGAAATGATCAGCACGGCATAGCCCACCATGGCGGGATTGAAGGGATTGCTTCCCAGCCCCCCGTACAGATGCTTCGCGATCACGATGGCGAAAGCGGTGCCGGTCACGATCAGCCACCAGGGGCCCATGGGCGGAATCGAGAGGGCGAGCAGCCATGCCGTCAGGAGCGCGCTGCCGTCGAGCAGGTAAGGTTTGATCGGTTTTTTCCTGAGCTTGAGCATGACGGCTTCGAGTGCGAGCGCGGTTGCGCTTGCCAGCGCCATCGTCACCAGAATGGCAGGGCCGAAGAACCAGACGTAGGCCGCGACAGCCGGAATCAGGGCGAGCAGCACCTTGACCATGATCTGGGCGACGCTTGATGATTGTGCGAGGTAGGGTGAGTTCATTTTTGCTCTGGTTGGGAATGCTCTACGGTTTTCGCCTGTGCGGATTTCTGGGCAAGGCGCTCGGCTTTTTCGCGTTTTTCCCGCTCGATCCGCTCCAGCCTCAGGTCGTGGCGGATTCTTGCGAGGTCGGCAGCCTTCTTTTCACGCTCCTGCGCCCAGATCTCGCTTTTGGCATAGCGGTAGAACTGGACGAGCGGGATGTGGCTCGGGCAGACATAGGTGCAGCAGCCGCATTCGATGCAGTCGAACAGGGCATATTCCTGCGCCTTGCCGAAATTTCCGGCCTTGGCGAACCAGTAGAGTTCCTGGGGCTGCAGGTCGGCCGGGCAGCTCTCCGCGCATCTGGCGCAGCGTATGCAGGGCATGGGCTGCGGCTTTTCCGGAAACAGCGCATCCGATTTCACGATGATGCAGTTGGTTGCCTTGACCACAGGAACGGCGGTCGAAGGCAAATCGAAACCCATCATCGGGCCGCCCATGATGGCGCCGGCGCTCCCCTCCAGGGGGCCAGCCTGGTCGATCAGGTGGGCCATTTGGGTTCCGACCAGGGCTTCGAAGTTGCCGGGGTTTTTCACGTTTCCTGTGACCGTCACGATGCGCGACAATACCGGTTCGCCATATCGGATGGCCCTATAGACGGATGCGGCCGTGGCGACATTGAAGCATTGCACCCCAAGATCGGTCGAGCGCTCGCCCGCCGGGACTTCGATTCCGGTGAGCACCCGGATCAACTGCTTTGCCCCGCCTCCCGGGTAGATCGTGGGAACGGCGACCACTTCCATGGATTGCCCTGCAGCTTCCCGCATCGCTGAAATCGCCTGGGGCTTGTTGTCCTCTATTCCGATCATCACTTCTTCGGCATGCAGCATATGGCGCATGATGGCTGCGCCTTCGATGATTTCGCGAGCGCGTTCCCGCATCAGCATGTCGTCGCAGGTGATGTAGGGTTCGCATTCCGCTCCGTTCAGGACCAGGGTTCTGATTCTTTTGCCAGTGCCCGGATTGAGCTTGATGAAGCTGGGGAAAACGGCCCCGCCAAGGCCCACCACGCCGGCATCCCGCAAGCGGTTTCTGAGCGTGCTCGGGTCCATGTTCAGATGGTCGATCGGCTGCAGGTCGATCCAGGATTCAAGGCCGTCAGGCTCCAGGACGATGCAGAGATCCTTGAGGCCTGAAGGGTGGGGGACGGCTTCATGACCGACCGAGAGAATTTTGCCAGAGGTCGGCGCATGGATTGCGCCCGAAACGTAGCCTTCCGCCTTTCCGATCATCTGCCCCTTGAGGACGGTGTCTCCGGCATCGACCAGGGGCTTCGCGCTGTTCCCGATATGCTGGTGCAGCGGAATCACCAGCTTGTCAGGAAGCGGGGGCTGCTGGATCGGCCGCAGGGTCGATTCGCCCTTGTGTTCAGGGGGATGGACGCCGCCGTTGAAATGATGAAGGGCTCTCATGCCGCCCCTTTCAGGTAGGCGGGCTGCTTCCATTTCCAGTTCGAGATGTTTTCCTGAATGGGGACCATGAAAATGCAGTCGACCGGGCAAGGCGCGATGCAAAGCTCGCAGCCCGTGCATTCCTGGGCAATGATGGTGTGCATCTGCTTGGGAGCGCCGCAAATCGCGTCGACAGGGCAGGCCTGCAGGCAAAGGGTGCAGCCGATGCAGGTGGATTCGTCGATGAAGGCGACGGATTTGGGTTTCGGTTCGCCGTGGCTTGCATTGAGGGACTTGAACTCGACGCCGAGCAGGTCGGCGAGCTTGTGGATGTTCGCGTCTCCGCCGGGCGGGCACTGGTTGATGTCGGCGCGTCCTTCGGCGATCGCTTCGGCATACGGACGGCAGCCGGGAAAGCCGCACTGGGCGCATTGGGTTTGCGGCAGGATGGCATCGATCTTCTCGACCAGCGCATTGCCCTGGACATGGAATCTGATCGAGGCATAGCCCAGCACGCCGCCGAGAAACAGGGCGAGTCCCGACATGACGATAATCGCATCTAGCATGCCGGCTTCACTTGACGAGTCCGGAAAATCCCATGAAAGCCATGCTCATGAGTCCGGCGGTGACCATCGCGATGGACGACCCCCTGAAAGGCGCGGGGATGTCTGCGGCTTCCAGCCTTTCCCGCATTGCAGCAAAAAGAATCAGAACCATCGAAAAGCCGACCGCCCCACCCATGCCGAACAGAAGCGATTGCATGAAGTTGTGGTTCTGCTGCAGATTCAGCAGGGGAATCCCGAGAACGGCGCAATTCGTCGTGATGAGGGGAAGGTAGATGCCCAGCACCTGGTACAGGACGGGGCTGACCTTCTTCACCACCATTTCCGTGAACTGGACGATGCCCGCGATGACAACGATGAATGAAATCGTGGTCAGGTAGCCAAGATCGGGCCCGAGCAGGTATTTGGCGATCAGATAGCTGCTTCCGCTTCCCAGTGTGAGCACGAAAGTCGTCGCCGCCCCCATGCCGATCGCGGCCTCCAGCTTCTTGGATACGCCCATGAAAGGGCAGAGGCCGAGAATCTTGACGAGGACGATATTGTTCACGAATACCGTGCTGATCAGAATGAGAAGATAACTTTCCATTTAACCTTGAAAATAGTGCAAAACCTTATGATTTCCGGCTGATTATCCCTGTTTCATCTGCGTCAATCAACCATATTGGGGCGATATGTATATGAATTCTGGTTATAACTTGCAGGCTTCTGCGACCGCGGGGTGAACGATGCGCCCGTCCCTGATTTGCAGCCCGCCTCTCAAGCCTGCATCGGCTTCGAGTGCGGCATCGAGTCCGAGGTTCGCGATCTTCAGCACATGGGGAAGCGTGGCATGGGTCAGCGCCAGGGTCGCGGTCCTCGATGCCAGCGCCGGCATGTTGGTCACGCAATAGTGCACCACGCCTTCCTCGACATAGAAAGGCGCGGAGTGGGTGGTGGGTCTGGATGTTTCCGAGCTTCCTCCCTGGTCTATCGAGACGTCCACGATGACCGAACCCTGCTTCATGTGCTTCACCATTTCGAGGGAGAGCAGCTTGGGCGCATGCTTTCCCGGAATCAATGTGGCGCAGACGACGATGTCCGCATCCTTCAAGGCGTTGTCGATTGCATCCGCGCTGGAGTAGCAGGTCTTGATTCCGATCGCCTCCAGCGGGGAGAGCGCATCGGAATGGATGTCGAAAACGGTGACGTTCCCGCCCATGCCCGAGGCGAGCCTGGCAGCATTGCTGCCGACCATTCCTGCGCCGAGCACCATGACTTTGGCGGGCGGCACCCCGGTTGCGCCCGAGAGCAGGATGCCGCATCCGCCGTGGGGCAGGGTGAGCCCGCGGGCGCCCTCCTGGATGGCGAGCCTGCCTGCAATCTGCGACATCGGGGCGAGAAGCGGCAGTCTGTTGGCATGGTCCGTCACGGTTTCATAGCCCAGGGCAGTGACATTGCCTTTGGTGAGCGCATCGGCGAGGGAGCGGCTGGAAGCGAGATGGAGGTAGCCGAAAAGAAGGGTTCCAGGCTTGATCATCGCGCATTCTGCCGCTTGGGGTTCCTTCACCTTCAGCACCAGATCGCTCGCGAAGGCTTCCTCTGGCGAATCGACCGCAATTGCGCCGGCCTTCTCGTATTCCGAATCCGGAAAGCCGATCGCGCTTCCCGCCCCTTTTTCCACGAGAACCTGGTGCCCGGCATTCACGAGTTCCCTGGCGCCGTGGGGGGTGAGGCTGACCCTGAATTCGTGATCCTTGATTTCCTTGGGCACGCCGATTCTCAAGATTTTTCTCCCAGGGCATCGATGATTTCGCCGACAAGGCCCGGCCCCCGATAGACGAGGCCGGAATAGAGCTGGATCAGGGAAGCGCCTGCATCCATTTTTTCCTTCGCGTCCGCTGCATTCATGATGCCGCCTGCGCCGATGATGGGGATTTTTCCTTGGAGCTTCGCAGACAATCGCCCGATCACGCGGGTGGAGGCCTGTTTCAAGGGCGCTCCGCTCAAGCCCCCGGCTTCCAGGGCATGTTCATTCCCTTGTACACCCTCCCTGGAGAGCGTGGTGTTGGTGGCGATCACCGCTTCGATTTCATGGCGCAGCAGGAGGGAGGCGATTTCGTCAATTGCTTCGTCCGCAAGATCGGGGGAGATTTTCACTGCGAGCGGAACCTTTTTGTGAAATCTGGCAGCGAGTTCTCCCTGCTTCGACTTGAGGGAGGCAAGCAGCTTGTTCAATTCGTCCGCCTGCTGGAGCTGGCGCAGGTTTTGGGTATTGGGCGACGAAATGTTGATGGCGACATAGCTTGCGTGGGGGTAGACCTTTTCCAGGCAATGGAGATAATCCTCCGCTGCGGACTCGATCGGCGTGTCGAAGTTCTTGCCGATATTGATTCCCAGAATGCCCTTGTAGCGCGCATTTTTGACGTTCCTGAGCAGAGTGTCGACGCCTGCGTTGTTGAATCCCATCCGGTTGATGATCGCGCGGGATTCGGGCAGCCGGAACAGCCTGGGTTTCGGGTTTCCCGGCTGCGGGCGGGGGGTGACCGTGCCGATTTCGATGAAGCCGAATCCGAGGCTGGCGAGCGCATCGATGTAGTCGCCGTTCTTGTCGAGACCGGCAGCAAGTCCGACAGGGTTGCGAAACTCCAGTCCCATGACTTCGACCGGGTTGGTAGGACGGGATGCCGGATTCGGCATCAATCCGAAATCGTTCAAGGATTCGAGCATGCCGAGCGAGAGATGGTGGGCGCGCTCGGCATCGAGCATGAAGAGCAGGGGGCGGGCCAGGGAATAGATCATGTCTGTCCGATCGCCTGCCATTGTCCGTCGATGTAGCCTTCGAGAGGCTTGAAACTGATTTTGTAGGCCATTTTCCTGCTTCGTTCTATCCAGTATCCCAAGTAAAGGTGAGGGCGCTGCATGCTTCTGCACAACGCGATCTGCCACAGTATATTGTAAGTGCCGAAGCTCGCACCGGAGATGTCTGGATCGAAGAATGTATAGACCGAAGACAATCCGTCATCGATTGCGTCGACGATGCTGACCATAGCGAGTTTCCCGTTTTCCCTGAATTCGTAGAGCATGGTCGAGACCTGACTTTGCAGCAGGGATTGGCAGTATTGTTCCGGGTTGTCTTCGTCCATGCCGCCGCCCGGATGCCTTGCGTTCTGATAGCGCCGGTAAAGCTCGAAATGCTCCGGATCGAACGCGAGTTCGCGGGGAATCGCCTCCAGATTTTCGTGCCGCTTCAGGCTTCTTTTTTGAGCCCGGTTGGGTTCGAAGGCCGCGACATCGACGCGCACCGCAATGCAGGATTTGCAGGCTCTGCAGCGGGGGCGATAAACGAAAAGGCCGCTGCGGCGGAATCCCGAAAGGATCAGATCATCGAAGGCGCCGTCGACATTGGCGTGATGAGGGGGCGCAACCTCGGAGCGGGCGAGCCGACCCTCAAGGTAGCTGCACGGATATTCTGCAGTCAAATAGTATTGTTTTGGATCACTCAATGAGGTCATGATCGAAATGCCATTTTGCTGTCATCGCGGGGCCAGCCGCCCATGCCTTCAATTTTAGGGCAAATTCGCTTCGAGGGATTTCAGTTGCGCCCAGAGAGACGAGATGGGGCGTTTTCACCTGGCAGTCTATCATGCGGCAGCCCCATCGCTTCAGCTGCAACACGAGGTGGACGAAAGCGATCTTGGAAGCATCCGTCTTTCTCGAGAACATCGACTCCCCAAAGAATACCTGTCCCAGGGCGATGCCGTACAGCCCTCCGGAGAGCTGTCCTTCCATCCAGGTTTCGACGCTGTGGGCAAATCCCATCTGGTGCAGCCTGCAATAGGCCTCGATCATCTGTTCCGAAATCCAGGTGCCAGCCCCGTCCTTCCTCGGTTCTGCGCATTTTCTCATGACTTCTTCGAAAGCGGTATCGACCCTGATTTCGTAGTCCTTCCGGAGCGCCTTTTTGAGCGAACGCGACAGCTTCAGGTTTTCAGGGAACAGCACGAGGCGGGGATCCGGACTCCACCACAGGATGGGGTCTTCCTCGCTGAACCAGGGAAAAATGCCCTGGCTGTAGGCATCGATCAGCCGCTCCGGGGAAAGATCCGCTCCCGCAGCCAGGAGCCCGCGAGGCTCGCGCAGCGCGGTATCGAGAGGGGGGAACGGAGTATGTTTTCCCAGCCATTTCAGCATAGGGTATTGAACTTTGCAGCCAGGAACGCAATCTGATTGATGGATAGCGATTTTACCGCATTTTTGCCGTTTCTGATGGACAGCGGAGCATTAAGACCGCATAATTTCCCCCAGTACAGGATCCGGACTCATGAAATTTCTTTTTGACCTTTTCCCGGTCGTTCTTTTTTTCGGCACTTACCAGATTTTTCCCCACTTCGGGCCGAAAGAAGAGGCCATGTTCTATGCCACGGCAGTGGCCATCATTGCGACCTTTGCCCAGATCGTGTGGACTTATCTGAAGCACAGGAAAATCGACAACATGCTGTGGATGAGCTTTGTGATCGTGCTCGTCTTCGGTGGGGCGACGCTGCTATTTCACGACAAGGCTTTCATCATGTGGAAGCCTTCGGTGCTGTATTGGTGCTTCGCGACGGTTTTGCTGGTGAGCGCGACCTGGTTTGACAAGAATCTGATTCGAACGATGCTGGAGACGCAGTTGAGCGCGCCGGACCGGGTATGGGACAGGCTCAATATGGTCTGGGCGGCTTTTTTTGCCGTGATGGGATTCGTGAATCTTTATGTTGCGATGAACTTTTCGGAATCTGCCTGGGTCAAATTCAAGCTCTTCGGAACGCTCGGATTGATGTTGATTTTCGTGTTCGCCCAGAGCCTGATGCTTTCCAAGTATGCAGAAGACAAGGGGAATTGATGTTGTATGCTATCATCGGAAAGGATCGTGAGGGCAGCGGAGAGAAGCGACTCAAGGCTCGTCCCGCGCATTTGAAAAGGCTGGAAGCATTGCAGGAAGAGGGCAGGCTGATTCTGGCTGGTCCATTCCCCGCGATCGATTGCAATGATCCGGGCGTATTTTCCGGGAGTTTGATCGTCGCCGAATTCGACTCGATCGAAGCTGCCCGGACATGGGCCGATTCCGACCCCTATGTCGTCGAAGGGGTGTTCGAGCAGGTTGAAGTGAAGCCTTTCAAGAAGGTGCTGCCTTGAAGGAAGTCAGTGAAATCATCATCGAAAGGCTGGGAGAGCTCAATGCCGAGAAGCTCGAAATCGTCGACGAGAGCGAGAAGCACCGCGGACATGCCGGATCTGGCGGAGGCGGACATTACTGCATGACCGTCGTGTCGGATCGTTTTTCCGGGCAGAGCCTCATGGCTCGCCACAGGCTGGTTTACGGCATGCTTTCCGACTTGATGAAGAAAGACATTCATGCGCTTGCCATCCGGGCCTATACTCCCTCAGAATATCAATCGAAGCAATCATAACCTAAAGGAAAAAACATGCCCTTATTGAAATCCCTGATCGCTGCATCGAGCCTGCTGGCCGTTTCCGTCTGCTATGCGCAAGATTCCAGCGTCCTCACCAAGCCGGTCGCGACTGTCAACGGCGTCGGAATACCGGCATCCCGTTACGATTTCATCCTGAAGCAGAACATGGCGCAGCGCGGCGAGCCGGATTCCCCCGAGCTTCGCAAGAACATCAAGGAAACCCTGATCAATCAGGAGATCATCGCACAGGCTGCAGCCAAGAAAGGGCTGGACCAGACGGCTGATTTCAAGACCATGATGGAATTGAGCCGCGAACAGAATCTGGTCAATGCCTATCTGCATGACTATAGCAAGAGCCATCCCGTGACAGATGCCGAAATGAAGCAGGAATTCGACAAGATCAAGGCCCACATGGGGAGCAAGGAATACAAGGTGCGCCATATCCTGGTCAAGACCGAAGCCGAAGCCAAGAAAATCATCGCTGATCTCAAGAAGGGCGCAAACTTTTCCAAGCTTGCTGCCGAAAAGAGCGAAGATCCGGGTTCCAAGACCCATGGCGGCGAACTCGACTGGGCGCCCGCTTCGAATTTCGTTCAGCCTTTCGCCGATGCGGTGCGCTTGCTGAAGAAGGGCGAGATTACCCCGGCGCCGGTTCAAACCCCGTTCGGCTGGCATGTGATACAGCTGCAGGACGAAAAGCCCCTGAAGCTGCCCAGCTTCGATCAGGTCAAGCCGCAGCTGCAGCAGCGCGTTCAGCAGGAGCATATCCAGAAGCTGATCTCCGATCTGCGCGCCGCAGCCAAGGTTGAAGAGTAATTTGTCAGATGAAAGGCCCCCGATTCCGGGGGCTTTTTCTTTTTGAAGGAGCAAACAATGAAGATATCGACACTCGCCATGACGCTGCTGTTCTTCTCGGCCGCTGCCCAGGCGGCTCCCGGCCCCGAGCTGCAGAAAGCCATCGAGGACGGCAAAAGGCTCTATTCCCATGAGACTTTCGGCGGAAACGGCAGAACCTGCGAAACCTGTCATGCAAACGGCGGTGTTGGGCCTGGAAAATTGCCGGACGGAAAAAGCATTCCGAGTCTCGAAAATGCCGCGGCGATTTTTCCGAGATTCAATCCCAGGGCCAAGAAAATCGTGACCCTCGAAGACCAGATCCATTCCTGCGTGCATGGCGGACTGCAGGGAAATTCTCCCGCCTACGGCAGCGAGCAGCTCGTCGATCTCATCAGCTATGTGACTTCCCTTGCCCAGGGCAAGGCGCTGGACATGGATGGGAAGCCTCACTGAAATTAGATATGGCGCGAAGGCGGATGTCGAAGAAATAGCTGCTCTCGTCAATTCCGCCTACCGTGGAGAATCCAGCAAATGTGGCTGGACGACGGAAGCCGACCATCTCGGCGGTCAGAGGACGGACACCGGGGAAGTATCGAAGCTGATCGAATCCGCTGGTTCGCGTTTCCTGCTCTGCATCGAGGCGGGGAGCCTGGTCGGCGTCATCCATCTGGAGCAATGCGGGGAGGATGCCAAGCTCGGCATGCTTGCAGTGAGGCCTGACAGGCAGGGAAGCGGGTTCGGCAAGTGGCTTCTCGATGAGGCCGAGAGGGCCGCGGTAAAAACCTTTGGTGCCAGAAAGATCAAAATGGCCGTCCTGACGTTCAGGACCGAGCTTATCGCCTACTACAAAAGACGCGGCTACGTGCATACCGGGCATTTCGAAGATTTTCCCGTCGACCCCAAATTCGGCATTCCCAAAGTCTCTGGACTCCGCTTCGAATGGCTGGAGAAGCTGGGCAAAGGCTAACTTTCCAGGACCATATGCAGGCACGACGAGTTGGCGCGTCGGTGACTGACATGCAAGCAGCCGGTGCTGATTGGGCGCTTGCGACCTGTTGCCGTCATTTCCCGCTGGAGGCATCGCGTGGAGGCATCATTGCGTTGAGCGGACGCTCGCCCTGAAACACGGGTTTCTGTAGTTCGGCCAAAACGGACTCTCGGCTCTAGCATATGAATGTCTACTATCAGACTCATAGCTGCCGCAGTCAAATCTAAAACAGGAAGTCTGCGCTCGCAGTTAGGCCACTTCTCGTATAGACGTGATCAACGGCGATTCATCTGAGTCGTAAATCAGATGAATCTGCGTTTTGGCGCGCGTAACTCCCACATAGAAAAGGCGGGCCGCCTCTTCCAATTGCTCGTCAGTTTTGTCATAGCCGCTGGGGAATGCACCATTCTCCATTCCCACCATGATGACCGCCTGGAATTCCAACCCTTTCGAACTGTGCAGTGTCATCAGATTAATCTGGTCTGGACTCTTACCCTGATTCCCAAATATCTCGACCGTGAACGCCTGCAAGGGTCCGCCCGTGGTGGCGGACCTGAACAGTTCGTCCAAGATATCTTCTTCGTCGGCAAGGCCCGGCTCTTGATGTAACAACTCATCCAACGCGCTGCGGCGCAGTTCAGAAAGCCATTGATGCAAAGGTAGCGCGCCATCCCGTAGCGAGAAGAGAGTCGCAATCAAGCGCTTTCGTGCGGCCAACAACTCCGACTCGCGCGTGATGGAACGATACATCCGTCGCCAAGCCTTGAGTAGCTGTGAAAGAGGTATAGCTCCTGTCTGCCAACCTCCGGAGCACCAACGCGCTGCATCAGTGAGCCATTCGGTCAAGCGCGTGCGCTTAATGGGCGAGCCGTTATCAAGCCGGAAATACCGTACGTGGAGGGCATCTGCCGCCTGTGCAATTGGCGTCCCCTCATTAAGGGTACGGTACAGCAACGCAATGTCTCCCGGCGTCCATGACGGATTGGTCTTGAGTAGCTCAGGCACCAGCGTTCTCAACGCATAGTCCGCCTGTTGCCGAATGCTGCACTCTAGGCGGTGAATGCGAATTTCACCAGCCCTTCCATCATGAGAACGAAAATCTCCAGGTTCAGGCAAAAGCATCATAGACGCCGCAATGATGCGGTCAGCGCAACGGTAGTTAAGTTTTAGCTTGATCGAATCCACATCGCGGAGACCTGCCAATGCACGCAACAGGCTTGGCTTGGCACCTGTGAAACCATAGATTGACTGGTCCGGATCTCCCACGGCAATGACACGGACTTCTGCCCGAAGTAATGCCAGCACGATACGATGCAAGGATAAGCCAAGATCCTGATATTCGTCGATTACGATGACCGGATACTTAGCGCGGATGGCGCGTCGGACCCATTCGTACTTCTCAACGAGTTGCAGGCCGGACAAGATCAGTCCATCGAAGTCGATCAAGCCGTCTTGCAGAAGCAACGCCTCGTATGCTTCGACCACCTTTGTTTCGCGGGCAGGCCAAGCTCGCCATTCGCCACTATCTTTGTCTGGAATGGTTCGCCTCAGTTTATCGCATGCCATGCGGAACGAACTAGACGGATTACCTCCAATAATTTCTCGGTAAGCATCAGCAAACAGTTTTCTTGCTTGCGCGGTTGAGGCCACGATCAGCGGATCAGGTACATCAATACCTGCCAAGGTTGCGTAGGGCAACACCAATTCCGTTAGGCAAAAGGAGTGCACAGTGGAGATCAACAGGCGATCGCTGTCACCCACCCTGAGCTTGCTCAATCGTGAACGCAATTCACCGACGCAGGAATTGCTATAGGTGATACATGCCAATCGGCGGGGACGGGGCACATCTTCGGCAAGTAGCTGGGCAATCTTGACAGTAATGGTCTTGGTCTTACCGCTTCCGGGACCCGCCAGAATGACGCAGTTACCGGTCGATTTGTACGCGCGCCATTGGTCTTTGTTTCCGCGTAAATCTTCTGCGGCCTCAAGGTACGGTAGTTTGGAGACCGTCATCCCAGTTTCGCCTTCAAATAGTTCAACGCCGACCTGATATACAAAGGGCATACGTCGACCGTCTCTTCCATCAGCACTGCAGCCAAGCGTTGTGCCACACGTCCCTTACCGATGGAGTCAATGTCTTTTAGGAACTTCGAGGGATCAAGCGAATCAGGCTTAGCAGAAAGCGCTTTGAAGCGAGCATGCATTTTCTTATTGGTGGAGAGTTTCTTGACTGCTTCCAGGAACTGATCTTTAGCACCAGCCCTGAAAAGGTCAATCTCAAACGTAAATTCGTTCAAAAATATGCCGTGCTTCGGCGCTAACTTCATCACCTCTGCAAAGTCATTTTGTTCCCAAACGTCATCATCCAAGATATGCGGCATAATTTGATTGACGACCCGGTTCTCTCCATAGCCGCCCGTAACTCCAGCGTCATCCGGATCTGCATCCTCTTGGCTCACCGCCTCATCCTTGGGGTCAAAATCCGTCAGCACTACGAACGGAATATCGAGTCCTTTCGGCCCTAGTAGCTTCACGTAGGGAGCGAAGTTGGTACCGGCAATAGAACAGATGGTGATACCCATCGCATCAAAGTCCAGAGTTTCGTCATATAGCTTGGCCAGCGTTGGCAAGAGAAACCTCTCGGCATCGCCCTCTACCAGGATAACGGCCTTCGAGAAAAATAGCTCGCCGCGCGTAACGTCAATGTAGCGCTCCAGATCCTCGCGATCACAGGCTTTGAGTTTGATGCCAGTGAGAGAGCGCCCGACGGTATATCCTTCTGCAGCGACTTGACGAAGCACAACCATATTGGCGAGCGGCGCCACGCTGGCCACATTCGGCGAATGCGTGGTGAGTAGAATACTACGCGGCCCGGGCCTGGCTTGCACATCGTCCCGTGTTTGAAGGTAGTTCCGATAGATGAGCCGCTGCAGATGAGGGTGCAGATGTGCTTCGGGCTCCTCTATCGCCAGAAACGTATGTTGACGCTCCCCCTCGTCCACTAGGTACTGATGCTCCAGATGCTTCAGTGCGAGGTAAAGCACATTGGCGGAACCGAGGCTAGCTTCGGCTACGCCGCGCTTGCCGCCATCGATCATCATTTGCAGTGCACGCAGCAAGCGGTCCGGTTCCGTCGGCGCAAAACCCAGCGCAGTTTCGATGGCGTGCTTGTATCCCACCATAGCGGTGAGTTGTTCATTGACTTGGTCAACTACACCGGCGAGTTCAGGTAGAGCAGCAATTTTTGAGGTGGTTTGGTGGACCTCGCCGGCGATCGCACTGAGCGCGCTCGCATCTACCGTCTTGGCGGCACGGTCCAGCAAGGGGCGTAGCGGGGAGCGTGCCCAGCGCGACAGGTCCGATTCGGCATCCCGTAATGCCGGGAACAGATCCAGCGGCATCCAGCGTCTGAGATCGTAGCCGACAGCATTGTCGGGGCGATCTCCCCCGAACAGAATAAATTCGTAGTCCGCCTCGCTGCGTGGTGGGCGCTCAAGCCCCGGCAGAGGCTGGTAGCGATACGTGATTCGTGCCACCATTGGCTCAGGTTGTACAAGATGGTCCGCCAACACTGCAAGCAGATTTTCATTGACTTCAAAGTCTTGAAACTCGACTGATACCTCGATTACGTCTTCCGCGTTCAGCGGTCGCGCCAGTCCGTCCCAGAAATCATCGAGGCGTAGCTTTCGCGCCGAGTCGGGAAGTGTCGGATCAAGGATTAGTCGCAGTGCAAAAAGCAGATTCGTCTTGCCAACCTTGTTTTCCCCAAGGATCACAGCATGCTCGCCTAAGCGAACGTCTAGCAACTTGAAATTGCGGAAATTCTTGATGACGATTCGACTAAGTCGCATGGAGAAGACCTCTTTATTTCCCTATTTAAATGGATAGTCTAATGCTAAATCCGCAACAGAGTTTGACAAAAGGATAGTGCAGACGGATGGCAGGTATGGGCACGATGGCGTCATACATGAATCACGGCCCCGGTCAAATCTTCTGCATTTTTCAATGGCCGTTGTAGTTTTAGCTGCGGCCATTTAAGTTCAAATGGTCGCTGACCGGATAGGCCGAAAAGCGGATATGAGCTGAGGAAACCGGGATCTTGCCCGATGGATATCGGGAATATATCGCGCCCGCAAAAAGCCGGGCCGCGGCTGCCGGAATCAGGCAGCGGCTTTTTCCCTGGGCGTTACGGCCTTCTCGATTTCGAGCCCGGCAGCCTCCCTGGCCTTCTTGACATCGAAGCTTGCCTGGAGGCTCATCCAGAAGTCAGGTGTCGTGCCGAAATACCTGGCAAGACGCAATGCGGTGTCCGCAGTGATGCCTCGCTGCTCGTTGAGGATCGCCGTGATCCTGTTCGCGGGCACTGCGAGCGCCTTGGAAAGGGCATTCGCGGAAATGCCGATTTCATCGAGTTCGTCCCTCAGTATTTCGCCCGGATGGATGGCGCGCATTCCGTTGCTCATGTTCATCCCTCAATGGTAATCGACGATTTCCACGTCGTAAGCGTCCCCGTCTTTCCATGCGAAGCAAAGCCGCCATTGCTGGTTGATCCTGATGCTGAACTGCCCCGAGCGGTCTCCGACCAGAGCCTCGAAGCGGTTGCTCGGCAACCCCATCAGATCCTGAATGCTCTTTGCATTGTCGAGGATTTCAAGCCTCTTTTCCGCCTGACTACGGCAAGACTCGAATTTGCCGACCCGCTTGCCGCTGTATGGCGCAGCCGTGTCCTTACAATGGAAAGACTTTATCATGCTCCAATATAGACTTCTTTATGTTTTACGTCAAACGTAAATCATCCCGGAGCTCGAACGCGCCCTCAGTTCCTGACCGCATCGAATGCGGATTCGACCATCGAATTGACCGCATCCTGCTGCAGCCCGCCCATCACCTTCCTGAATCCCTCCGAGCCGAAAGTCATCGTCCCCAGGCAAAGCTGGAAACGTACATTCCGATCCGCCCCAGCAGTCTGTATTTCATCTTGCCCCCTGAAATAGCGTTTTCATGAAATTATAGACTCGCCGCCGGGAAAATCGGGACAGCCCGCCATTCGGAAGCGCATGTCGAAAATCGTTGGTCAGCGACCTTCTTCATGTGTCCTTCTTCTTGCATGCCCTGAGTGGAGCATGTCCGGAAAGTTGTGTAATTCGGCCATTCATCAGCACAACGCCAATGGCCGACTTGTACGCATAGGCGGTAGGGCGGGTTTCAAAGTCGAGCAGCCACCCGATGGGCCGCATTATAAATGCGACGAGAGGCAGTTCCTGATATCAGGTAGACAGGCTCCCCGGCGGGAGCAGGGGGAATGGAAAGCCCCGGCTGAGAAGCCCCTCAGCCCACCCATTTTCGGGCGTTCCTGAACATCCTCATCCACGGGCCGTCCTTGCCCCAGCCCGCAGGGTGCCAGGAATGCTGCGCCGTCCTGAAAATTCGCTCGGGATGCGGCATCATGATGGTGAACCGCCCGTCCGGGGTGGTGAGCCCCGCGATGCCTTCGGGAGAGCCGTTGGGATTGAAGGGATAGCGTTCGGTCGCAATGCCGTAATTGTCCACATAGCGCAAGGCCACATGCTCCTTCGTCCTGCCGGAGCCGAATTCCGCATAGCCTTCGCCATGGGATACGACGATGGGCATTCTGCTTCCCGCCATGCCGTCGAGGAAGAGGGAGGGATTTTTCTCGACTTCCACCATGACGAAGCGGGCTTCGAACTGTTCCGAGCGGTTCCTGACGAAATGCGGCCAGTTGTGGGCGCCCGGAATGATGTCGTGAAGATTGCTCATCATCTGGCAGCCGTTGCAGACGCCGAGTGCGAAAACATCCTCTCTTCGGAAGAAGGCTTCGAATTCCGCTCTCGCTCTTGAATTGAACAGGATGGATTTCGCCCATCCTTCGCCTGCGCCCAGCACGTCTCCATAAGAAAATCCGCCGCAGGCGGCGAATCCCTGGAATGATTCGAGGCTCGCCCGCCCCGAAATGATGTCGCTCATGTGCACGTCGACAGCCAGAAATCCGGCTCTGTCGAATGCCGCAGCCATTTCGATCTGGCCGTTGACGCCCTGTTCGCGCAGAATCGCGACCTTGGGTTTCTCCAGATGGACGAAGGGGGCAGAGATGTCCTCCAGAGGATCGAAAGCGAGCCTCGCATGAAGCCCGGGATCATGCGCATCGAGTATCCTGTCGTATTCCTGCTTCGCGCAATCGGGATTGTCGCGAAGCTTCTGCATGTGATAGGTCGTCTCCGACCATGCCCTGTTGAGATCGATCCTGCTCTCGTCGAGAAGCAGGGCGTCGCCGTTCTTGACGATGAATCTGTCTGCGGCATTGGGCGAGCCGATCACATGCACCATTTTTGCAAGGCCTGCCTCGGCGAAAGTCTCAAGGACTGCGGCAAGATCATCGTCCCTGACCTGCAAGACAGCGCCCAGTTCTTCGTTGAACAGGACCTCGAAAATGCAGCTGCTCTTGTCCTCGCAATGCATTTCGATTGCTCCGACCATTTTCGTTTCGAAGCAGACCTGCTCCAGGTCGATGCTGACTCCGAGGTGGCCCGCGAAGCTCATTTCGCAAAGCGTGACCAACAGGCCGCCATCGGATCTGTCGTGGTAGGCGAGAATTCTTCCCTCGCGATTCAATTTCTGGATCGCTGCGAAAAAGGCTTTCAATCTCAGGGCGTCGTCCAGGTCCGGGCAAAGATTTCCGATCCTGTTGTAGACCTGAGCGAGGATGGAGCCGCCGAGTCGGCCTTTCCCAGCACCCAGATCGACCAGGATAAGCGAGGTTTTTCCGCAGTCGGATCGCAATTGCGGCGTCAGGGTGAGTTCGACGTCCCGAACCTGTGCGAAGGCCGAAACGATCAGGGAGAGCGGGGCTGCGACCGACTTCCTGTCGTCGGATGCATCGGTCCAGGCCATTTTCATCGACATCGAATCCTTGCCCACCGGAATGCTGATTCCAAGATGCGGGCAGAGCTCCATGGCGACCGCCTGAACGGTGTCATAGAGCGCGGCGTCTTCGCCGGGATGCCCGCTTGCCGCCATCCAGTTCGCCGAAAGCTTGATCATGCCGATATCGTCTATGCATGCCGCTGCAATGTTCGTGACGGCTTCCCCGATCGCCATGCGTCCGGAAGCTGCGGGATGAATCAGCGCAATCGGGCTACGCTCGCCAATGGCGAAAGCTTCTCCCCTGATGGATTCGAAATCGGACAGCGTCACGGCGACATCGGCTACGGGAACCTGCCAGGGCCCCGTCATCTGGTCTCTCGCGGTCAGTCCTCCCACGGTTCGGTCGCCGATGGTGATCAAAAAGGTCTTGTCGGCAACTGCAGGGGCTCGCAGCACACGGTAGGCCGCTTCCTTCAATTCCAGCAAGTCGGGCTTGAAGGCAGGCAGGTTTTTGGCGATGCGGGTCACGTTCCGGGTCATCTTGGGCGGTTTGCCCAAGAGGACGGAGAGCGGCATATCGACCGGACGGCTATCGAATACGGGGTCCAGGATTTCCAGTTGCTCGTCGAGGGTCGCCGTGCCGATCTTCGAGAAGGGGCAGCGCTCCCGCTCGCAGAGGGCTGTAAAAAGATCCAGGTCTTCCGGCTTGATCGCCAGCACATAGCGCTCCTGGGCTTCGTTGCACCAGATCTGCATCGGACTCATGCCGGGTTCTTCACTCATGATGTCGCGCAAATTGATCCTGCCGCCCCGGCCTGACCCGTGAACGAGTTCCGGCACCGCATTGGACAGTCCTCCGGCGCCCACGTCATGAATGGACAGGATGGGGTTTTGTTCTCCCATTTGCCAGCAGCGGTCGATGACTTCCTGCGCTCTGCGCTGCATTTCCGCGTTGCCGCGCTGCACCGAGTCGAAATCCAGATGCTCGGCATTGCTTCCGGTATTCATGCTCGATGCGGCGCCTCCTCCGAGCCCGATCAGCATGCCAGGGCCTCCGATCTGGATCAAAACGGCTTCCGTGGGGATTTCCCGCTTGAAAGACTGGCTGTCCAGAATGCTGCCGAGCCCCCCCGCCAGCATGATCGGTTTGTGGTAGCCGCGCATTTCGCCGCCCACTTCTTCCTCGTAAGTGCGGAAATAGCCGCAAAGATTGGGTCGCCCGAATTCGTTGTTGAATGCGGCTCCCCCTATCGGTCCTTCCAGCATGATCTGCACTGGGGAGGCGATATGCCCGGGCCTGCCGTAGTTCGAGCCTTCCCAGGGCTGGACGAATCCCGGGATGTTGAGATTGGATACCGAAAATCCGGTCAGCCCGGCCTTGGGTTTCGATCCGCATCCGGTAGCGCCTTCGTCCCGGATTTCGCCGCCTGCTCCCGTTGCCGCGCCCGCATAGGGGGAAATGGCAGTGGGATGATTGTGCGTTTCAACCTTCATCAGGATATGGGTCAGCTGATTTTCGTGCCGGTAGGCGCCATCCTTTCCCGGGAAGAAGCGGGAGGTCGGGCTACCTTCCATGATGGCTGAATTGTCGCTGTAGGCGAGCACCGTGCCCTGCGGGTTCATGGCGTGGGTGTGGCGTATCATCGAAAACAGCGTGCGCGACTGCGTCTGCCCGTCGATTATCCAGTCCGCATTGAATATCTTGTGGCGGCAATGCTCCGAATTGGCCTGGGCGAACATCATGAGTTCCACGTCGGTAGGGTTGCGCCCCAGCATATTGAAATTTTCGACGAGGTAGCTGGTTTCGTCAGGAGAAAGGGCAAGGCCCATTTGCCTGTTGGCAGCTTCGAGCGCTTCGATTCCGCCCGAGAGAATGTCGATCGTGGACAGGGGGGTTGGATCGAATTTCCTGAAAAGCGCTTTTGCGTCCGCAAGGGAGGGGACGACGCACTCCGTCATCCTGTCGTGGATCAGCGGGAGCAGTCTTTCCCTTTGCGAAAGGGCCGCGTCGATCCGGTAGAGGATGCCGCGCTCTATCCTTTCGATGAAATCGAGGCCGCAATGTTTGGCGATATCGGTGGCTTTCGATGACCAGGGAGAGATGGTGCCGATGCGCGGCAGGACGAGCAATATGCTGCCGTCTTCTGCGCAATGGCCGCCTGCTGGGCCATATTCCAGGAGTTTTTCCAGGATCTGCGATTCGCTCTGCTCCGGCTTCCTGGAAGCTGAGACGAAGTGCCAGAATTCTGCATGGATGGCCGAAACTTCCGGGGTGAAGGAGCGGACCAATCCGAGAAGCTTGTTCAGGCGGAAATCGGAAAGTGCGCTGCGTCCGCGCAACATGATGAATTCAGACATGGATGACCCGGATCAAGAGTGTTTCTGGCTGTGCAATTGCATGTATTATATCTCAAATGAATGCGCTGTTTTGCCCATGAGAGATCTTTCGGAAATTTTCGAGCCAGTCTGTTCGAGGCGTGAAATCGTGGCCATCGAGAAGTTTCTCGATGCGCCGCTCATGGAAAGGGCCGGGCTTGCCGCGGCGCAATTCGTGCGGGACAGGCTTGCCGCGAGCAGGGTGCTCGTCCTTGCCGGGCCGGGAAACAACGGCGGGGATGCCTTTGTCGCCGCCCGCCATCTCAAATCCTGGTGGATCGACGTCACCCTGGTCTTTGCCGGAAATCCGCAGAAGCTCCCCGTCGATGCCGCCCGGGCTTATCTAGCCTGGCTGGATTGCGGCGGAATCTGCCATTCGGCAATTCCCCGACAGGGCAAATGGGATTTGGCTGTCGACGGGCTGTTCGGCACCGGCTTGACGCGCCCGCTTGGAGATGGCTGGGAAATCATGGTCGAGTCTGTCAATGCGCTCGGCATTCCCATTCTTTCGCTCGACATGCCGAGCGGTGTGGATTCGGATACCGGAGCGGTTCTGGGGGTTGCGGTGAAGGCGACGCATACCCTGGCATTCATCGCATTGAAGCCCGGTCTCCTGATGTGCGATGGACTCGATCATTGCGGGAGCGTCCATCTCGACACGCTCGGGCTCGATGTGCCTGCCTTGAGGCAAGCGCAGGGTTGGGTGTCGAATTCGAAAATCGTGGCAGCCTGCTTCAAGAAAAGGCCCCGAAACAGCCACAAGGGGACTTTCGGCAGCACTGCAGTCATCGGCGGCGCGAAGGGTATGCTGGGGGCTGCGCTGCTTGCTGCGAGAGCTGCGCTGAAGCTGGGTTCCGGAAAGGTGTTTCTGTGTGCGCTCGAGAATTTTGGAGTCGATCCCGTTCAGCCCGAGATGATGGTGCGGGATGTCAACGCATCGACGGAAGCATCGACCTTGGTGATCGGGCCGGGGCTGGGAAAATCGGAAGCAGCCGGGCATCTTGTCGGGCGCGCGCTTCTGTCCGGAAGCGCGCTGGTGATCGACGCGGATGCGCTCAACCTGATCGCGGAAGATCAGAAATTGCAGCAGGCCTTGACCGGCAGGAGCGGCCTTGCCGTCCTGACGCCGCACCCGGCGGAAGCTGCGCGACTGGCGGGATGTTCGATACAGGAAATCCAGAGAAACAGGATCGCTGCCGCGGCCGGTCTGGTTCGAAAATTCGGCTGTCCCGTGGTTTTGAAGGGTGCCGGCAGCATTTGCGCATTTCCGGACGGGAAATGGGCGATCAACGCTTCCGGCAATCCCGGCCTCGCCCAGGCTGGAATGGGCGATGTGCTGTCCGGAATGATCGGCGCATTCCTGTCGCAGGGATTGCCTCTTGAAGATGCGTTGCTGTGTGCCGTATACCTGCACGGCGCTGCTGCAGACGATCTTTCCCAGGCAGAAGTGGGTCCCATAGGAATGACGGCATCAGAACTCATCGATGCGTCCAGGGCGACCTTGAACAAGATTGTGGAAATGGCTTGAAATGATTTGTCGCGCCGGGCAATGAAAGTATAATTGACGCCAATTCACGATTGGTGCACAAGCTAAATGAGAATAGTTGCCCTGATAACGCTGTTTGTCGTTCTTTCCGGTTGCGCCACCCCATACAACCGCACGGATCCTCTGGAACCCTTGAACCGCAAGATCTACAAGTTCAACGATACGGTCGACAAGGCGGTGCTGAAGCCCGTTGCCAAGGGCTACGATGCGGTAGTGCCGCAAGGCATCAGGATCATGATCGGCAATTTCTTCTCCAACCTCAATGACGTGGTGGTCACCATCAACGACTTGCTGCAACTGAAGGGGAGGCAGGCATTTTCGGATGCGGGACGGGTTTTTATCAATTCCACGATCGGTTTTGCCGGCCTCGTCGATGTCGCAGGCCCTTCGGGATATCCCAAGCATAACGAAGACTTCGGGCAGACACTGGGTTATTGGGGAGTCAAGCCCGGGCCTTATCTGGTTCTGCCTTTCCTGGGCCCAAGCGATTTCAGGGATGGCGTGGGCACTGTCGTCGATTGGCAATATTATCCGCTCTACAGGACGACAGACGTGGCGAACAGGAACAGCCTGATTGCCCTCCAGGGGGTGGATACCCGGGCCGGTCTGATGCAATCCGAAAACATCCTGATGCAGGCTGCGCTGGATCCCTACACATTCGTCAGGGATGCTTACCTGCAGCATCGCAACAGCGAAGTCTATGACGGCAATCCGCCGATGGAAGACGAGGAGGACGATTCCTCGTCCGACAAATGAAACCGGGTCAGAGCCTTTCCGTAGCGTAATCCGCAAGCCTGGAGCGTTCGCCGCGCTGCAGGGTGACGTGGCCCCCGTGCGCCCAGCCCTTGAACCGGTCCACCACATAGGTCAAGCCTGAGCTGCCTTCCGTAAGATAGGGCGTGTCGATCTGGGAAATGTTGCCCAGACAGACGACTTTCGTTCCTGGACCTGCCCGGGTGATCAGTGTTTTCATCTGCTTGGGCGTAAGATTCTGCACCTCGTCGATGATCAGGAATTTGCTGAGGAACGTCCTTCCCCTCATGAAATTGAGCGACTTCACCTTGATCCTGGAGCGGATGAGGTCATGGGTGGCGATCCGCCCCCAATCCCCACCTTCCTCGTCGGTCTTGTTGAGCACGTCCAGATTGTCTTCCAGTGCGCCCATCCAGGGACTCATTTTTTCTTCCTCCGTGCCGGGCAGAAAGCCGATGTCTTCTCCCACGGGAATCGTGACGCGCGTCATGATGATTTCGGAATAGATCTTGAGCTCGATCGTCTGCATCAGGGCCGAGGCGAGGGTCAGGAGCGTTTTCCCGGTTCCTGCCTGTCCCAGCAAGGTGACGAAGTCGATATCCGGATCCATCAGCAGGTTCAGGGCGAAATTCTGTTCCTTGTTGCGCGCGGAGATGCCCCATACGTTGTTTTTCTGATGGGTGTAGTCCTTGACCGTCTCGAGAATCGCCGACTGTCCCTCCTGCTCCCTGACCCGGGCGTAAAAGGGTTGCGAGGATTCCTGGTACACGAATTCGTTGGCATAAAGGCTGGCGCACAACGGTCCCTTGATGCGATAGAGCGTGCGCCCGGCATCTTTCCAGGATTCGATTTCGCCGCCGTGAGCCTCCCAGAAATCCTGAGGCAGTTCGCGCAAGCCGGTGTAGAGCAGGTCGGTGTCTTCCAGAACCTTGTCGTTGAAATAATCCTCAGCTTCGACACCGATCGCACGTGCCTTGATCCTCATGTTGATGTCTTTGCTCACGAGGATGACCGAGCGGGCCTTGAATTTCTTCTTCAGATGAAGGGCGACGCCCAGAATCTGGTTGTCCGCCTTCAGTCCCGGAAGGGAGGCGGGGAGGGATTCCTCGATGGCGGAGGTTTGCAGGAATAGCCTCCCTGTCGCGGTCTTTGCGCCATGCGCTTCTAGGCCGACTCCTTCATCGATGTCCGTCATGACCCGGCTCACGATTTCGTCCAGGAAGCGGCTTGCCTGGCGAGCGTTGCGCGCGACTTCGGACATGCCTTTCTTGTTGTTGTCGAGTTCCTCGAGCGTGGCCATGGGCAGGTAGATGTCATGTTCTTCGAAGCGGAACAGGCTGGTCGGGTCATGCATCAGCACATTGGTATCGAGCACGAACAGCTTGGTTTGGGTCTTGGTCATGGTTCAGGCGATGGATTTGAGGTGGTTGAGAACGTCTTCGGCATGGCCTTCGGCCTTGACGCCGCGCCATTCCTTGAGGATTCTTCTTTCGGAGTCGAGCAGGAAAGTACTGCGCTCGATCCCGCGCACGGCTTTGCCGTACATCATTTTCTGCTTGAGCACCCCGAACAGGTTGCAGGCGAGTTCTTCGCCGTCGCTCAGCAGGTCGAAAGGGAGGTTGTATTGAGACTTGAAATTCTCGTGGGACTTGATGCTGTCTCGTGAGATGCCCAGCACTTGGCAGCCGAGCCTCACGAAGTCTTCGTGGGCATCCCGGAATTGCTGGCTTTCCGTGGTGCAACCAGGCGTGTTGTCCTTGGGATAGAAGTACAGGAGGATGAATTTTGCGCTGCAAGCAGACAGTTGGAAATTCTTTCCGCCGGTGGAGGGCAATACAAAATCAGGTACGGTTTGCATGATGCCGGAATGGATTCCTGTGAGAGTTGTTCAGGCAACCATAACTTAACTGCATTAGGCTTGTCAAAGCAGTTTTGGTTGTCATCTTTGAGGCGGGCGTTGCGAGTAAAATTCAACCCCTGGATGAACCAAATTTTGTTATAATCCACATAATTTGCGTACCCTGGCTTGCCAGTTTTGGTTGAATCGAGATCTGGATTCGTTGGGCTGACGGGCGCTCTGGAAGAGGATGATCTACGGATGGTGGCACTGAATGAAATTACCAAGGATATCAATCTGGTCAAGGGAGAGCATGCGGTATTGCTGATTCATGGGTTGTCGGGAACGCCACTGGAAATGCAATATGTGGCAAGGATGCTCTACAAGGCAGGCTACACCGTCAGGGCTCCCCATTTTTCCGGTTACGGCTACGGCGAACGCCCTGCCACCAAAAAATGGCAGGAATGGCACAAGGAAGTTGTCGCGCATTTCGACGACATGAAGCGGCAGTACAAGACGGTATCGGTCTGCGGCCTTTGCATCGGCGCCGTCCTGGCCCTGAATCTCGCCGCGGAGAAGAAGGATGAAGTCGCCGGACTTTCCCTTCTTGCCACCACGCTCTATTTCGACGGCTGGAGCATCCCCTGGTACCGGTTTCTTTTGCCTCTTGGCTACTACACGCCTTTCCGGTATTTCTACTCCTATCGCGAGCGGGAGCCTTACGGGCTCAAGAACGAGCAGTTGCGCGCCTGGATAGCCCGTGAAATGACCGAGAAATCGACTTCGGCTGCGGGCTCTGCAAGGATACCGATGAGCGGGATTTTCGAAACCGACAAGCTGATCGGCGAAGTGAAGCGAAACATTCCGAAAGCCACGGCTCCTGCCCTCATCATCCATTCCATCGAGGACGATACCGCTACCGTCAGGAGCGCTGACTTCGTGGAAAAGCATATCGGCAGCAGGAAAGTGCGCAAGATCTTCCTCGACGACTGCTACCATATGGTGACGATGGACAACCAGAAGGACCTCGTCGCAGAAGAAACCGTCCGCTTCTTCAACGAAGTGATCGCGGGTGAAGCCCAATCCTCCTCAAGTGTTGAATTCGACACAGTACGCGTAGCCTGAAACAAAGCATATGACAACCTTACAAACGATACAAAAGCTCATGGCGGAAAATTTCGAAATGAGCGAAGCCGATCTTCAGCCAGAAAGATCCCTTGAAACACTGGGGCTCGATTCTCTTTCCGTCATCGAATTCATGTTCGTCCTGGAGGACGAATTCAAAATCAAATTGTCCGACGAGCGCGTCGAAATCAAGACGGTTCAGGACATCGTGACGCTTGTGGATAGGCTCGTGGCCGATCAGCACGCTGCGGAGCCCAAGCATTGAGAAGAGTGGTCATCAGCGGCCTCGGCGTGGTTTCGTCGGTGGGCAGCAACAAGGCCGACTTTTTTGGCAATCTCATGGCCGGGAAATCTGGGGTGAGAACGCTCTCCTCAGATTTCTCCGAGAAGCTTTCCATTCGGGTGGCTGCCGAGGTCGATTTCGACCCTTCCAGTCATTTCTCCCGAATGAGGCTCGGTTCCCTGGACAGGTTCAGCCAGTTCGCTCTCGTCGCCGCAAAGGAAGCCTTCGGCGATTCGGGGCTGGCGCTGTCCGAAATAGACAAGCCTCGCGCAGGCATCTATTTCGGTACCGGAATCGGCGGGGTCGGGACGATAGAAGAGGGCTACGTCGAGATCTATACCAGGGAAGTGCCGAGAATCAAGCCGCTCACGGTGCTGATGGCGATGAACAATGCCGCAGCATCCCAGATATCCATGGAATACGGATTGCAGGGGCCGAACGTGACCTATTCGACTGCCTGCTCTTCTTCGTCGATCGCTATCGGAGAGGCATACCGACTGATCAGGCAAGGCTATGCCGATGTCATGGTGGCAGGAGGGAGCGAAGCCCTGCTGACTTACGGCACGATCAATGCCTGGATTTCGCTCAGGACGCTTGCCTTGCCTGACGAGAGGGACGTTTCGACTTCCTGCAAACCTTTCTCGAAAAACAGGACCGGACTCGTGCTCGGCGAAGGATCGGCTGTCCTGATTCTCGAAGAAGCCGGGCGCGCCATGGCTCGGGGGGCGCCGATTTACGGAGAACTGATCGGCTACGGCTCGGCGAGCGATGCCTGTCATATCACCAAACCCTCCCGGGAAGGACAGGTCCGCTCCATGCGGCTCGCCATCGAAGAAGCTGGAATCGATCCCCGGAAAATCGATCATATCAATGCCCATGGCACTGCGACGGCCATCGGGGATGCGGTCGAGACGGCTGCGATCAAGGAGGTTTTCGGACAGCATGCCCACCGCATTCCGGTGACATCGACCAAATCCATGCATGGCCACATGATGGGGGCGACAGGCGCTGTCGAATTTGCAGCGGCGCTCCTCGCCATGAAGCACAAGAGCATCCCGCCCACAGCCCACCTGGATGAGCCGGACCCTGAATGCGATCTCGATTACGTGCCCAATGTCGGCAGGGCAGAGGTCGACATCAGGACGATCATGTCGAATTCCTTCGCATTCGGCGGCAGCAATGCCGTGCTGATCGCGCGAGAATTCAAGGCTTAGCCAAGAAATTCATTTCCCTGCAGCGCGAGCATTCCCGCTCTTCCCGGAATTTCCCCGTATACCACTTCATGCCTGGGCAGTGATTCGTCCGTCAGCGATTCGAAATACTGTTGCATCGAAACGAGTTCATACCCCATGCTTTTCCATCCGAGAAGCAGTTTTTCGAATGTCCCGATCAGTTTCATCCCTTCGAGCTCGGCGTGCAGGGTGTAGACATGGCCGGTTTTGCGGGGATTTTCGCTCAGTTTGAGCAGATGGGATGCAGCATCATCATCCAGCCCCATCACTTCGTCCAGGGTGGGAAGGGTGGTCGGCAGCTGCGGACAGGCGATGATTTCGGCATCCTGGACGGGAATGAAAGGAGAAATTCCCCGGGTGTCAGAGGCATAGCGAAAGCCCAGCTTCTGGGTGAGCCGGAAGGCATGCGGATTCATCTGCCAGCCTGCGGCGCCGTGGAGGTGCGCGGGTTCGCCGAAAACGGACTCGAATCTCTTGCAGGCTGCCAGCATTTCTCTTTCCGTCCAGTCGGCATCCTGTTCGAAAACGTTATTCTGCCATTTGACATGGTCCCAGGTATGGATGCCGACTTCGAATCCTTCGCTTCTGACTTGCCGCATGAGTTCGCCGCAGCGCCTGCCGATATCGGGTCCGGGGAGCAGGGTGCCGTAAAGCAGGGTCTTGAGTCCGTAATGTTCCAGCACGGAAGTGCGGGATACCTTTTTCATGAACCCGGGCTTGAATACCCGTTTCATGGCCCATCCGGTATGATCCTTCCCCAGGCTGAACAAGAAGGTGGCCTGCGCTTCCATTTTCTGCAGCAGAGAGACAAGCGGCAGAATGCCTTCACGGGTTCCCCTGAAAGTATCGACATCGATTTTCAGGGCGAGCTTCATGCGTCGACGAGTTTGCGGGCCTCGTTGACATGACCCCGGTAGGCTTCGTAAATGTTGACGAGCGCATCCTGCATCGTCACGCTCGGTTGCCAACCCAGATCGCGGCAGGTATTGTCGATTTTCGGGACGCGGTTTTGCACGTCCTGATAGCCTTTTCCGTAATATTCGGCCGAGGTCGTCTCGATCACCTGAACTTTTCTCGCGGAAGGCTCGTATTCGGGATAGGTGTAGGCGAGGTCCAGCATCATTTTCGCCAGTTCCTTGACCGAATAGTTGTTTTTGGGGTTGCCGATATTGTAGATCTGGCCGGAGGCGACGCCGTCCTTGTTGTCGATGATTTTCATCAGGGCGTCAATGCCGTCGTCGATGTAGGTGAATGCGCGTTTCTGCGTACCCCCGTCGACCAGCTTGATGTTCTCTCCGCGAACGATATGGCCGAGAAACTGGGTGATGACGCGGGAACTGCCTTCCTTTTGCGTATAGATGCTGTCGAGTCCCTCGCCGATCCAGTTGAAAGGCCTGAACAGGGTGAAATCGAGCCCGTCCTGCATGGCATAGGCCCAGATCACGCGATCCATGAGCTGCTTGCTGCAGGAATAGATCCATCTCGGCTTGTTGATGGGTCCCAGGATCAGCTCGGAATGGTCGGGGTCGAACTCGCCATCCTTGCACATGCCGTAGACTTCCGAGGTCGAAGGAAAGACCACGCGCTTCTTGTACTTGACGCAAGCCCGGACGATGGGCAGATTCGCCTCGAAATCGAGTTCGAAAACCTTGAGGGGTTCCTTGACGTAGGTTGCAGGGGTTGCGATGGCGACAAGCGGCAGAACGGTGTCGCATTTCTTGACATGGTATTCGATCCATTCGCGGTTGATGGTGATGTCGCCCTCGAAGAAGTGGAAGCGCGGATGGTCGAGCAGATCGGCAATGCGGTCGGTCTGCATGTCCATGCCGTACACTTCCCACTCTGTGGTTTCGATGATGCGTTTGGAAAGATGGTGACCGATGAATCCGTTCACGCCGAGTATCAGAATTTTTTTCATGATTATCCTTGGAGGTTTTTAAATTAGGGAAAGGGAGGCGGTTCCGAATTTTTTCGCCAGCATGTCCGCATCCGCTGTTTCGCCGTCGATTTCGAAAGACACCAGTCTCAATACGCCGCCACCGCCGCAGTCGGCGTAGCAGCGTCCGTTCTCGCAATAGAGGGAGGGGCGGGCAGAACGAGGGGCACGGCTTTCGACGAGTGTTCTGAAAAGGCTCAGCTTCATGCCTCCGATATGAGAAAACGCGCCGGGATAGGGTGGCGCGACCGCCCGCACCAGATTGTGGATGGTCTGCGCGGATTCAAGCCAGCTTATTTTTCCATCCTCGGCACGACGTCCGCCGAAATAGCCACCCAGGCTGAGATTCTGTTGATGAAATGCCGCATTGCCGGATACGAGCTTCGGCAAAGCCCGGTGCAGGGTAATTTCCGCTGCGCAGGTCACTTTCTTGAAAACCTCGGCTGCCGTGTCGTTTGGCAGAATGGGAACTGCACTCTGGTCGATAATGTCTCCGTTGTCGGGTTTTTCGGTCATCCTGTGCAGCGTCGCGCCTGTTTCCGTTTCGCCTTTGATGATGGCCCAGTTGACCGGCACTCTGCCTCGGTATTTGGGAAGAAGCGAGCCGTGCATGTTGTAGGCGCCGTGTTTGGGAAGGGCGAGCAGTTCCGCCTTCAGCATCAGCCGGTAGTAGAAGGAGAATATGAAATCGGGGCGCAAGGCGGCGACAGCGTCGATCACCTCGGGCGTGTTGGGGTCGGAGGGTTTGATGACGGGGATGTCGTGGAGTGCGGCGAGCTCTGCCAGGCTTTCGAACCAGATCGATTCATCGGGATTGTCTTCGTGCGTGACGACGAGGGCCACGTCGATATTTTGGGCGAGCAGCACCTGAAGGCAGCGCACCCCCACGTCGTGATAGCCGAAAACGACTGCGCGCATCACCCTTTTCCTTCCAGAATAGCCTCGATCAGGTATCTTGGCCTGTGCCGCACTTCCTGATAGATCCTGCCGACATATTCGCCCAGGATGCCGATTCCGAACAGGATGATGCCGATGAAGAAGAAAACGATGCCGAAGAGGGTGAACACGCCTTCCACTTCAGGGCCCACGATAAGGCGCCGGATTGCAAGGTAGACGACGAACAGCGTCGAAAGCAGGGATATCAGGATGCCGGAAAGGGAAAACACCTGGAGCGGGACGACCGAAAATCCTGTCATGAGATCGAAATTGAGTCGGATCAGGCTGTAGAGCGAATATTTCGACTCTCCTGCGGTCCGCTCCTCGTGCTCGACCTCGATCTCGGTCGGGTTGCTCGCAAAGGTATAGGCGAGCGCAGGAATGAACGTATTGATTTCGCGTGCGGAATTGATCGCATCGATGATGCTGCGGCTGTAGGCGCGCAGCATGCATCCCTGGTCGGTCATCTTGATTTTGGTGATGCGCTCCCTCAGGCGGTTCATCATGCGCGATGCAATGCTGCGCCACAGATCATCCTGACGATTTTTCCTGATCGAGCCGACATAGTCGTGACCTTCGTCCATCTTCTCCAGAAGCTTGCCTATTTCCTCGGGGGGGTTTTGCAGATCAGCATCCAGGGTGACGATATATTTCCCCCGCACCTGCTCGAATCCAGCCATGATGGCCATATGCTGCCCGAAGTTGCCCTTGAGCAGGATGACGCGGGTAACATCCTTGCGCGTTTCGAACTGGTTCTTGAGGAGCATTGCCGAGCGATCCCGGCTGCCATCGTTGATGAAGATGATTTCATAGGGTCTGTCCAGCGCATCGAGGGCGGGGTAGAGCCTGTCGAACAGGGACTGGAGCCCCTGTTCCTCGTTGTAGACCGGGATGATGACCGACAGTTCGATCATGACTTCAGTATCCTTGCGGCGGCGGAGCACACCCGCTCGACATCGGCAGGCGTCATCATGGGATAAAGCGGCAGGGTCACGGTTTCGCGTCCGATGCGCTCGGCGTTGGGAAAGTCGCCCTCCTTATATCCCTGTTTCCGGTAAAGGCTGAAGAGGTGCAGGGCGGGATAATGGATGCCGACGCCAATGGCCTGTTCGTGCATTTTTCCGATGAATGCTTTTCTGTCAAGGTTAAGGCGTTCGAAAGGAATCAACGGGGCGAACATGTGCCAGCTGTGGCCTTCGCCTGTTGCGGGCAGCAGACAGTCTTCGATAGCCCAGCGATCGAGATAATGCTCGGCGAGAAGCCTGCGCTTTTCGTTGAAGGCATCCAGATGCGCGAGTTGCCCAATGCCGACTCTGGCGGCGACATCGGAAAGGTTGTATTTCCCCCCGGGAACCACGACATCCTGGTTCCCTTCCTCGTCTTTTGCGATCCCGTGAAAACGCAGCCGATCCAGTTTTTTTGCCTCGGCTGGATCGGCAAGACTCAGCGCGCCGCCCTCTATGGTGGTCATGTTCTTGTTGGGATGGAAGCTGAACGACACGATATCGCCGAAACTGCCGATTTTTCGGCCTTGCCAGGATGTCCCGATCGCATGCGCGGCATCCTCGATCACCCTGAGGCCATGCCTTCTGGCAATATCGTAGAGCCTGTCGCAGTCGACCGCGAGGCCCGCGAAATGCACCGGCATGATGGCGCGGGTTTTGGAAGTGATGGCGCGCTCGACCTGATCCAGGTCGATATTGCGCGTAACGATGTCGACATCGACGAAAATCGGCTTCGCGCCGACCCGCATGATCACATTGGGTGTGGCGGCGAAGCTCATGGCAGGCGTGATGACCTCGTCTCCGGGGCCGATTCCGCAAACCTCGAGCGCAACTTCGAGTGCGCCGGTTGCGGAAGTGAAGCTTTTCACGATGCGCCCGCCCAGATACTCGGAAAGCTTCGATTCGAATTCGGCGACATTGGGCCCGGTTGCGAGCCAACCCGAGCGCAATACCTCCGCAACGCCCTGTATCGTCGCGTCGTCCAGAAAAGGTTTTGTGAATGGCAAATAGTCCATAATTTCAGTTTATTATAAAACGATTCTGTCAATCGACATTAGCTTCTTGACACGATGTAAACGCCGAGGATGATGATCCCTATGCCTAAAAGCCGCGATATCGAAAGATTTTCGCCGAAAAGATACCAGGCTGCGAAGGCATTGATCACATAGCCGATGGAGAGCATCGGATAGGCGATGCTGACCTCGACCCTGGACAATGCCATGATCCACACGATCACGGATATGCCATAGCAGGCGAGCCCCCCGATGATCGGGGGCTGGGTGGCGATCTGCCAGCCTATGGGCAGGATGTTGCCCCTGCTGAAAGCGAAAGTGCCCACGGCATTGGTTCCTGCCTTGAGCAGCAATTGTGCTGCCGCATTGAGCAGAACGCCGGTGAGTATCAGTAGAAAGCTGGTCGGATTCATGGGGTTTTCACTACGACGCGCCTCGTGTCCTGTGCGATGAGCTGCATCGGCAGCTGATTTTCAAGCTGAGCGTACAGTTGAGGCGACATGATTGCAAGCGCATAGGGCTGTTTTTTCCAGATGGCTTCGAAGGATTCGATGTCCGGAATCCATTTCTTCGGCTCCTGCTCGATGCCGAAGGCCATTTCATCCTGGTAGGCGACCAGGGTGACGGTGCGCTTGATGTAGAAGGGGAGGGTCTGTTCGTACATGGCGACGCTGTAAAAAGGCGCACCGTCCTTCAGATAAGGCTTGATTTCCTGGGCGAGATAATAGGCCGAATTCGAAGGGGCAAGGCTGTTGTGCCCGGCCAGAATCAGTTGACTGCAAATCAGCATCGACAGGGACATGGCGATGATCGCAGGCCTTTTTGCACCCAGGCGGCTCCGATATGCCGCATAAAGCGCGCCGATCAGGGCAACCGCAGAAGCCCCCTCAAGCCAGGGCACATAATTGCGGTAGAGCGCAACCGGCACGATGGGGTCGGCAAGGCGGACGACTTCTGGAGAAAGAGCGAGTCCTGCTGCGCCAATCATCGCGATGGGAATGAAATGCCAGAGCAGTCTGCGTCCGTCCATTTCGGAAAGCCGGTTGCCGATGAGCAGCGCCAGAGCCGGAAAAATCGGCAGGATGTAGGAGGGAAGCTTCGAGTCGGATATGGAAAAAAAGAAATAAATGAAGGCAATCCAGACGAACAGGAAGCGCCCTGGCTGGAATTCCCGGCTATTTCCCATTGCCCTCATTGATCCGAAAAAAGACGGGAGAAGTGCGCCGATCCACGGCAGCATGCCTGCCAGGAGAATCGGGACAAAGTAATACCAGGGGTGGTAGCGCCCGTGTTCCTTGGTCAGGAAGCGCTCGAAATGTTCGTGGATGAAAAAGAAATGGAAAAATTCGGGATTCGCCTTGCAGACTGCGATGAACCAGGGTGCGCTGATCAACAGCATCAGGAGGATCCCTGTGGGCAGACTGATCCGCTTCCAGATCCCCCAATCGCGCTGCCATAGCGTGTAGAGCACGAGCACCGCCCCGGGCAGGACAATGCCGATCAATCCCTTGCTCAGGATGGAGAATCCCATTGCAGCCCAGGCGACGTGCATCCAGAATTTTCTCTGCAGGGGGGCGGCCTGGGCGAGCAGGAAGCCCGACATGCTGAGGCTCATGAAGAATGTGACCCCCATGTCCAGCGTATTGATGTGGCCTATCACTGCATAAAGCACGCTGCTCGCCAGGACGAGCGCGGAATAGAACCCGGCTTCGGCCCCGAACAGGCGCCTGCCGGTGAGATAGGTCAGCAATATGCCGAGAAAACCGGTCAGGCCGCTCCACAGCCTTGCCGTCCATTGGTGCTCGCCGAAGAGTTCATAAGCTGCCGCTGTCATCCAGTACTGCAATGCGGGCTTCTCGAAGTATTTGATGCCATTGAGGCGCGGCGTCACCCAATCGCCTGTAGCCACCATTTCTCTCGATATCTCCGCATAGCGTCCCTCGTCGGGTCTGACAAGCTTGCGGTAGTCCAGGTTGCTGAACCAGACCAGTGCGACCAGCGCGAAAATCCAGAAGACGTGGTTACGTTTGATTGCGTTGGGCATGGGCAGGCTCGGACTTCGCTTTCCGGGGTGTTCGCGGCAAATTTCAAAATTATACCATCCGGGGGGACATTAATCAGCCCGAATCTTCCCTGCAAGGGTCGTGAATGTCGATTCTTCGGGAGAGGGCACTTCGATAACGGATATCTCGGAATAGTTCTCGTAATGCTTCTCGATGGATTTCCGGTAGGCCGGATCGTAGTGCCTTTCGAGAAGCGATGCGACGAGATTGTCCCAGTCGCAGCGTTCGATCATGGCTTGCCATGATTCGATCGTTTTTCCCCCATGCAGCGGAGCGAGGCAATCCAGTTTTTCGAGGAGGGCTTCCGGCTGGCTGAAAAAATGCCGATAATCTTCCGCGAGGATCGCATTTCTGACCGTGATGCCTGCGTCCAGGCGGATGCAGCGGCCTTTCCACATGGCTTCCATGAGCGCCTGGGGTACGCGCAAGCCCCCGATTTTCTTGCTTTCCGATTCGATGTAAACGGGCCTTGCCGGGTCGAATCCTGAAAGCATCGAGCAGATGCAGCTTTCGAAATATTTCTGGCTCGGCTGTTCCAGCCCCGGCATTCTCCCCAGTACGGAACCTCTGTGGCGCGCGATTTCTTCGAGGTTCAGCACCTGTTCGCCCAGTTTGGCGAGTGCATCCAGAAGCCTGCTTTTGCCACAGCCGGTCGGTCCGCAGATTACCCTGAACTCGAAGCGCCCGGGCAAAGCTTCGAGCGCTTCCAGCACCATTTTGCGGTAAGCCTTGTATCCGCCTTCGAGTCTTGTGGTTTGCCAGCCGATTTCGGAAAGGATGTGCGCCATGGCGCCGCTGCGTTTTCCGCCGCGCCAGCAATACACCAGAGGGCGCCATGATTTTGGTTTGTCGATGAAGCTGCTTTCGAGATGATGGGCAATGTTGCGGGATACGATCGCCGCGCCGATTTTCTTCGCCAGGAAAGGGGATTCCTGGACATAAAGGGTGCCGACTCTGGCCCTTTCCTCGTCGTTCAGCACAGGATGGCTGGTTGCGCCGGGAATGTGATCGGCCTCGAATTCGGCGGGCGAGCGCACGTCGATGACCTCGTCAAATTCGGATAATTGTGCTAGGGTTGGGCTGCTCAGAATTTTCAAAGAACCATCCGGAAATGCAAATTAAACTCACGAAATTCTCTCACGGAGGGGGATGCGGATGCAAAATCGCTCCTTCCCTGCTGCGCGAACTCCTTTCGAAATCCTCCGCATTTTACCCCGATCTGCTGGTCGGGAAAGATTCGAGCGACGATGCAGCAGTTTATCGCATCAACGACGATCAGGCGATCGTCGCAACGACCGATTTCTTCATGCCCATCGTTGACGATGCAAGGGATTTCGGGAGAATCGCGGCAACCAATGCGATATCGGATATTTATGCGATGGGTGCAAGGCCCGTCATGGCGCTTGCCATTGTCGGGATGCCCATAGACAAGCTTCCCGCCGAAACCATGAGACAAATCCTGGATGGCGGAGAGTCGGTATGCGCGCTTGCCGGCATTCCCGTGGCTGGCGGGCATTCGATCGATTCTCCCGAGCCCATTTATGGGCTCGCCGTGATGGGCATCGTGCACCCGCAGAAAATCAAGAGGAACGACCGCGCCAAGGCAGGGGACGTTCTGATTCTTGGCAAGGCGCTGGGCATCGGCATACTGAGCGCAGCCCTCAAGAAGGGGGAATTGACCCAGGAAGGATATCGAAGCATGCTGGCAAGCACAACGCAGCTCAATACGCCCGGGATGCAGCTTGCCGAGCTGGAGGGAGTGCATGCCCTGACCGATGTCACAGGATTCGGTCTGCTCGGTCATCTTCTGGAGATTTGCCGAGGCTCGAGCCTCGGCGCTGCCATTGATTTCGATCGGGTTCCGGTTTTTTCCGAGGCGAAGCAGCTCTGCATGCAAGGCATTGCACCTGGGGCGGTTGAACGCAACTGGGCGAGCTTCGGAGAAGAAGTCGCCATCGATGGGGCGATTCAGGAATGGCAAAGGAAAATGCTCTGCGATCCTCAAACGAGCGGCGGATTGCTGGTGGCTTGCGCACCTGAGGCAGAAAGCGAGGTGCTCGAACTTTTCAGGACGAGCGGGTTCGATCATGCCCGAAAGATAGGGCGCCTGGTCGAAGGCGAAGCGAGGATAAAAGTCGGTTAATGAAGTACCTGATTTTGCTCATCGTGCTGCTTGCCGCAGGATGCGGGGAGGCTCCGGTTCGGAAACAGGAAGCTGCCCCGCCGCAGACGGGGATGCGCGACGAGGTAGTACTTTATGCACTCGGACTGATGGGGGTGGACTACCGCTTCGGGGGAAAAAACCCTTCGAGCGGCCTCGATTGCAGCGGCATGGTCAGTTATATCTATAAAAATGCGGTGGGCATGGACTTGCCGCACAATGCTTCCAGGATCGAAAAGATGGCAAGAAAAATCGAACCTGCAGCGCTCAAGCCAGGCGATCTGGTTTTTTTCGATACGCAGCATCGGCACTATTCCCATGTGGGGATCTATATTGGGAACGGCAGATTTGTCCACGCACCGGGAACCGATGGGAAAATCAAGATCAGCAATCTTTCTTCAGGCTATTTCGCAAGAAGATTCGATGGCGCAGGCACATTATTCTAGGAAATGACCGTGGTCAAGACGATACGTGATCGCGCCAACTGGCTTGCCCAGGTCAGCTACGTCACATTGAATCTGTTTTTCAAATCGAAGGTGCCGAATCATGCTGCGGCGGTAGCCTATTATGCGCTGCTTTCCCTTGCGCCCCTGATGGTGCTGCTCGTTTACTTGCTCAATACCTACCTTCAGAATTACCCTGAGCTCAGTGAAGCATTCGGCACGCTTGTCGAGCGTGCGCATCTCCAGATTTTCAGTCAGAATCCGGAGCAGATAATCCGTGCCGTTTCCAGCCTGGTGGGCATCACCAATGGGCTGGGGATACTGCTGCTGCTATGGAGTTCCAAGGGGTTGATGAAATCGGTGCATAATGCGTTCGCAGTCATTTTCACGGATTCGAGCAGACGCAACCTGATCCTTTCCAGCCTCATTTCGCTGATGTCCATCCCTTTCATTTTCCTGCTGCTGGGGATCACCGTTCTCGGCGACTATCTGCTCAATCATTTCGATTATGCTGCGCTGAACCTGCCCATTCTCGGACAGTTGCTGAAGCTGTTCTTCGTGTCGATAGGCTTGTTCACTCCCTTTATGGGAATATGGTCGGTCGTTTTTCTGCTCTATTTCCAGATGCCCCTGATCAGGCCGGAAATTCTGCCGACCCTGCTCTACAGCCTGTTGTGCACATTGTCCCTGTACGCGCTGGAAGCGGTGCTCACCCATGTCGTGAAAATCGACAAATACATCACCCTTTACGGCGCGCTTGGCGACATCATTTTCGTGCTGATCTGGGTCTACTTGGCCTGCATCCTTTTTTTCATGTGGGCGGAATTTCTTTATGTGGCCGGGAAAATCGATGTGGTCGCCCTGGAGAAGATTTTTCTGGACAGCGAAGATCGCAGCAAGCTGGAGTTCCGGATTGAGCATTTCCTTTTCAATCGATCCGGCAGGATCTTCGAGAAGTACGGCAAGCATTGCCTCAAGGGGGAGATGATCATCAGGCAGAACGACGATACCGGATCGATCTATTTTCTGTACTCGGGGCAGGTCGGGTTGTACCGGGAAAATCATGGCCAGGAAATTAGGATGGGAGGATTGAGAGCGGGCGAGATATTCGGCGAAATGGCCTATCTTCTCGGCGAGCGCAGGACTGCGACAGTCATCGCCGAATCGGACTGCTTTCTCTTCATCATTTCGCCGGAGACGCTGGAGTCATTGATGGGCTATAGCTCGAAGCTTTCCAGACGGATCGTCGAGTCGCTGTGCCAGAGGATTGCCAAGATGAACAAAGGGATACTCGCTGCGGGATTCGAATCTTCAACCTACAAGCATCCGGCTTTCAAGCCGGAGGCCGGAGCTGTCTGATCCGCAAAAAAGATTCTGCCATGAGGTCCCTGGATCGAAGCGATGGGGCAATCGTAAAGCCGGCTCAGACTGGATTCGTTCAGGATGTCCTCTTTTGCTCCCTGCATCGTCTGACCCGCCTCAAGGAGCATCAGAATTCTGTCGCAATACCGCTCTGCCAGATTCGGGTCGTGCAGGACCATGACCAGCGCCTTTTCGGCTGAGCGATTTGCAAGCAGATCCAGCACTTCGATTTGATGGCGCAGATCGAGGTGATTCGTCGGTTCGTCCAGAAGATAAAGCTCGGGATCCTGAACGAGCAGTGTGGCAAGCGCAAGCCGCCTGCGCTCGCCGCCGGAAAGGGTATTGGCAAGACGCTGCTCTGTTCCGGCAAGCCCGACGGCAGACAGCGCTTCCAGCGCGATTTTCTCGTCTACCGGGCTTTCCCGCTGCCATGGCGGAATATGGGGGTGGCGCCCGATCAGTGCCGTTTCCAGTACGGTTGAGGGAAAATGATCCTCGCTGTCCTGGAACAACAGACCGGCAATGCGCGCCGTCTCGCGCCGCTTCATTTCGGCAATCGGCCTGCCCTTCAGGCGTATTTGCCCGGACTGGATTTCGCGGATGCCGCACAATGCGTGCAGCAGGGAAGTTTTGCCGATGCCGTTGACCCCCAGGATACCCCATCTTTCCCCTTTGCAGATGGAAAGATTGAGTTCCTTGCAGGCCCATTTTTCCCCCGCCAGAACGGAAAGCCGATGCGCTTCCAGCAGCGGGGTCATGGTTTTCTCCGGAGCAGATACAGGAACAGGGGGACGCCGATCAATGCCATGATCGCACCGGCGGGCAACTGCTGGGGCGCAACGACGGTCCTCGCCAGCGTATCGGCAAGCAGCAGCAGCGAACCACCCAGCAATGCCGCCCCGGGAAGCAGGATGCGGTGATCATGCCCCCCTAGCCGGCGCAGGCCATGAGGCACGATCAGGCCGACGAAGCCGATACTTCCCGCAGTCATCACCGCAACCGAGGTGAGGAGGGCGCATATCAGGTAAATCGAGAACTGCAGACGATTCACCGGAACGCCCAGGCTGCTTGCCACGAGGTTTCCCCTTGCGAGAATGTTGAGATCGCGGGAGAGGGGCAGGCTGAGCATGAGTCCGAGGATGAGCGCAATCAATCCCGGATAGGGGGGGGATGAATTGTCGAGGTTTCCCATCAGCCAGAAGAGCATGCCGCGCAATTCCCCTTCAGGAGCTACGGCGAGAATGAGCGTGATGAGCGCGCCCCATCCCGAGGCGATGACAATTCCGGTGAGCAGGAGCCGGGAATACCGCTCGAATCCGGAAAGACCGAATACCAGAAGCATGGAGAGCATGGCCCCCAGGAATGCGCCTATCGAAGTGCCGGTCGACTCCAGTCCCAGAAGCATGGCGCACAAGGCAGCCACGGCTGCCCCCCCGGATATGCCGAGCACATAGGGATCTGCCAGCGGATTTCGCAGCAGAACCTGCATCAGCGTGCCGGCGAGGGCGAGCAGCGCTCCCGTGGTGAAGGCGTTGACAGCTCTCGGCAAGCGAAGGTGAAGCAGCAGTTCATGATCCAGGCCGGATCCTGCGATCGCCTGCCATCCGATCTTGACGCTGCCGCTCATGAGCGCGAGCGTCATGCTCGCTGCTGCGACGAGCGTGAGGGCGAGTAAAAGCTTTTTCCCGGATTTCATCGTGTTGCCTGGCCATCGGGTGCGATTTCTGCTAGATTTCAAGCATCGACTGTTGAGCGAAACATGAGCGAATTCAATTTTATTGTCTGCCCCAACTGCGAAGCTATCAACCGCGTGCCGCTTTCCAAAATGTCGGAAGCGCCCAAGTGCGGAAAATGCAAATCACCGCTGTTCACCGGGCATCCCGTCCCGCTCGATTCCGCGAGCTTCGTGAAGCATGTCGGACATAATACCATACCGGTGGTGGTGGACTTCTGGGCGGAATGGTGCGGTCCGTGCAAGATGATGGCCCCCCTGTTCGAGAGAGCGGCAACGGAACTGGAGCCTTCCGTGAGGCTCGCAAAACTAGACACCGAAGCCCAGTCCGCAGTTGCCGCCCGGTACGGCATACGCAGCATCCCGACATTCGCCATTTTCAGGGAAGGGCATGAAGTTGCGAGGCAGGCCGGAGCAATGGATTACGCCAATCTCTTGAGGTGGATCAGAACCTACGTTTGAATCCGGTTACCGGTAGACCAGCACCGGTATCTTGCTGTGCGTCAGCACCTTGGTGGTTTCGCTTCCCACCAGAAGCCCGGCGACGCCCCTTCTGCCGTGGGAGGCCATCCAGATCAGATCGCAGCCTTTTGCCTCGGCTGCCTGAACGATGGCTTGGTATACATGGAAATCCGTCTCGATGCTGCAATCGCAGGGCACTTCTGCAGCGCTTGCCGTTTTTTCGACGAACGCGAGGCAGTTCCTGGCATAGTTCTCGGCGCTCTTTTCGAACTGCTCCACCGTCAGGGGATCGATGTATCCGATGCCTTCGGTGGCGAGAACCGGAGAATATTCCTGGCGCACATACAGTCCGGAAACCTGCGCGCCGACCGATTTTGCGAATTCAATGGCTTTTTTTACCGAATCTTCGGACAATTCCGAGCCGTCTGTAGGCAACAGGATATGTTTGAACATGATTTCGCCTTTCCGTTAGATCGAGTAAAGCAGAGAAGCCGATCCCTGTAAAGCCAGGGCCTGTTAACACATGTCCGGCACCCATCGGACAAGTGTTAACAGGCACTAGGCTCCTGGAAGCTGCTCTCGTTTCAGGAGGAAAACATGGCCCGATCCGCCTTGCGTGTCCAGCCAGGTGAACTCGATATCCGGAAAGGCCGCTTCGAGCGCTTCGCGGTTATGCCCGATTTCGACCAAGAGAAGTCCGTCGCGCTCGAGGTGGGAGGCGCTCTCCAAAATGATTTTTCTCGCAGCATCCAGTCCGTCATCGCCTGAGGCGAGCGCGATATCCGGTTCGTGAAGATATTCGGCTGGCAAGCCGGCCATCGAAGCTGCATTGACGTAAGGAGGATTGCTGATGATGAGATCGAAGGATTTACCGGAAAGGGAGCCGAACAGGTCGGACCGGACAAGATTGATTCTGTCTTCCAGTCGGTAGCTGGCGACATTGCGCTGCGCAACCGCGAGCGCATCCCCCGAGATGTCTGCAGCATCGATTGTCGCTTCAGGAAAGGCATGCGCCATCAGGATCGCGAGGCATCCGGAGCCTGTGCACAGATCGAGCGCACTGGCGATGCTTTCGGGTTCCTCGACCCAGGGATAAAGCTGTTCCAGAACGAGTTCTGCAATGAAAGAGCGCGGTATGATCACACGCTCGTCGACATAGAAGCTGAAATCGCCGAGCCAGGCTTCATGGGTGAGATAGGCGACCGGGATTCTTTCGCTGACTCGCCGTTCGATCAGGTTCAGGATCAGGTTCCTCTCCTGCGCAAGGAGCTTCGCATCCAGAAAGGGATCGAGCTTGTCGTGCGGCAGATGAAGCGCCGAAAGCAGGAGGTAGGCTGCTTCATCGAATGCATTCGTGCAGCCATGTCCATAGGTAAGTTCGGCGCCGTTGAAACGGCTGACCGCATAGCGCAGGAAGTCCCTGAGCGTAAGAAGGCTGGTTTCTACTTCTTCTTCGTACATGTCATTGACCGGTCAGCAGGTTCTTCAGGGTTTTCTCGTAAATGGCGCGCAGCGGCTCAATGTCGTCGATTGCGACGCATTCGTCGATCTTGTGTATGGTTGCGTTCATCGGACCGAACTCGACGACCTGCGGGCAGATGTCGGCGATGAATCGGCCGTCGGATGTTCCGCCAGAGGTGGAAAGCTCGGGATCGATACCCTGTACCGATTTGATTGCATCGGAAATGGCCTCGACCAGCGAGCCTCTGGGGGTGAGATAGGGCTTGCCGGAGAAGGACCACTCCAGATCGTAGTCGAGCCCATGGGCATCCAGCACTTCGTGCACCCTGGATTTCAGGGATTCCATGCTGCTTGCCGTGGAGAACCTGAAGTTGAACTGGATTTCCACCGTGCCGGGAATGACGTTCGTTGCGCCCGTTCCGCCATGGATGTTGGATATTTGCCAGGTAGTGGGTGGGAAATATTCGTTGCCTTTGTCCCACTCAATCGTGGCAAGTTCTGCGATCGCTGGCGATGCGAGATGGATGGGATTCTTGGCCAGATGCGGGTAGGCGATATGCCCCTGTATTCCCTTGACGGTCAGTGTCCCGGAAAGAGATCCTCGTCTGCCGTTTTTGAGGGTATCCCCGAAATTCGATGCGCAGGTGGGTTCGCCGACGATGCAATAGTCCAGCAACTCGTTGCGTGCCTTGAGTGCATCGACGACCCTGACCGTGCCGTCCACGGCGATGCCTTCCTCGTCGGAAGTGATGAGCAGGGCGATCGAGCCGTCGTGATCGGGGTGACGTTCGAGGAAGGATTCGATCGCTGTGACGAAGGCTGCGAGAGAGGTTTTCATGTCTGCCGCGCCACGCCCAAACAGCATGCCGTCGCGGATTTCCGGAACGAAGGGGTCGCTCTTCCAGCTTGCGACAGGGCCGCTCGGCACCACATCGGTATGGCCAGCGAAGCAAATTACCGGGGAGGTGTCTCCCTTTCTTGCCCAAAAGTTGTCGACATTGCCGAAACGCATGCGCTCCACGCGGAAGCCGAGCTTCTCCAGGCGATCGGTCAGTATTTCCTGGCATCCGGCGTCGTCCGGCGTCATGGAGCGGCGTGCGATGAGGGCTTTTGCAAGTTCCAGTGTATTCATTTTCTGAAATTTTCCGAATAGGTTTGCTCGTCGAAGCCGACAAGGAGGCAGTGCTCCATTTCGAGGATGGGGCGCTTGATCACGCTGGGTTTTTCCAGCATCAGGTTGATGGCGGAAGCTTCGCTGGTAATTGAGGCCTGATCAGTATCGCTCAGCCTGCGCCACGTCGTTCCGCGCCGATTGATGAGATCCTGCCATCCCACCTGCCTGAGCCAACGTGCAATCAATGCCCTGTCGATGCCTGCCTTCTTGAAGTCATGAAAGGGGATATCCTGACCGTGTTCCGCAAGCCATGTCCTGGCTTTTTTGACAGTGTCGCAATTGCTGATGCCGTACAGCTTCACGATTTGCTTTCCGAAATGTCGATTTTAAAATTTTTGAACGACCCCGTCCTGATCGCCTCGGGAGTTTCGCTGTCTCCTGCGTGCTCGGCATATTCGATCAGCGAAGATAGATTGCTGGGGGAATCCGAGTGAACCATGGCTTCTTCATAGCTGATCTGGCCGGATTTGTAGAGTTTGTAGAGCGACTGCTCGAAAGTCTGACAGCCAGAAGCCAGGCTGTGATCCATGGCTTCCTTGATCTGGTCGAGTTCGCCATGCTTGATGAGTTCGGCGATATGCTTGGTATTGGGCAGAATTTCGACTGCGGGCACCAGTTTTCCATTGGTTCCGGGGACGAGCCTCTGGGAAATGATGCACTTCAGGCTAGAGGAAAGATCGGAAAGCAGGCTCGCTCTCGCTTCGTAAGGAAAGAAGGTGACGATCCGGTTCAGCGCGTGATAGCTGTTATTGGCATGCAGGGTGGACAGGCACAAGTGGCCGGCCTGGGAGAAAAGTAGCATGTGCCTGAGCGATTCCTGATCGACGATTTCGCCCAGCATGACGACATCGGGCGCCTCGCGCATTGCATTGACGAGGGCTGCAGAATAGGATCGGGTGTCGGTGCCGATTTCGCGCTGATTGATGATGGATTTTTTGTGAGTGAAGCGGTATTCGATCGGATCTTCAATCGTCAGGATATGCCCGGTCGCGATCTGGTTGCGGTAATCGATCATCGATGCGAGCGTCGTCGATTTGCCCTGCCCAGCCGCGCCCACCACCAGGACCAGGCCGCGTTTGGCCATGATCAGCTCCTTGAGGACAGGGGGAAGCATCAACGTATCGAGATCCTGAATATGTTCCCTGATATAGCGGACGACCATGGCCGGGCTGCCCTGCTGGAAAAACACGTTGACCCTGTAGGTTCCGGTTTCGGGCTGGTTGAATGCGAAATTGATTTCCCATTCCGATTCGTAATCGCGAATCTGCTGTTCGCTCATCAGGCCATAAGCCAGCTCCCGGATTCTTGCCGAATCCAGCACCTGATTATTGACGGGGCGGGTGATCCCGTTGATCTTGATGTGGATCGGCGCCCCCGGCGAAAAATACAGATCGGACGCCTGTTTTTCCGCCATCAGTTTGAAAAGGGGGGCCAGTGCCATGCTGTTTCCTGCTAAATGAATCAGATGCCTCTCAGAAGCTCGTTGATGCTCGTCTTGGCACGCGTCTTGGCATCGACCTGTTTGACGATCACCGCACAGTAGAGGCTGTATTGTCCATCTTTAGAGGGAAGGTTCCCCGATACGACCACGGCGCCTGCCGGAATGCGTCCATAGCTGACCTCGCCGGTTTCCCTATTGTAGATCTTGGTGCTTTGTCCGATATAGACACCCATCGAGATGACGGCGCCTTCGCCCACAATCACGCCTTCCACGATCTCTGATCTGGCGCCGATGAAGCAGTTGTCCTCGATGATGGTGGGATTCGCCTGGACAGGCTCCAGCACCCCGCCTATGCCCACGCCGCCTGACAGGTGCACGTTCTTCCCGATCTGCGCGCAGGAGCCTACGGTCGCCCAGGTATCGACCATGGTGCCTTCGTCCACATAGGCGCCGATGTTCACATAGGAAGGCATCAGCACCGCGTTTTTCGCGATGTAGGAGCCCTTTCTCACGGCTGCAGGGGGAACCACGCGAAAGCCGCCGTCGCGGAAATCCTTGGAATTGTAGTCGGCGAACTTGGAGGGAACCTTGTCGTAGTAATTGGTATAGCCGCCCTTGATGAAGCTGTTGTCTTCGATACGGAAAGACAGCAGCACCGCCTTCTTGAGCCATTGGTGGGTCACCCAGTCGCCGTCGATCTTTTCGGCCACCCGGAGCTTGCCCGTGTCGAGCAGATTCAGGGCTTCCTGGATCGCCTCTTTGAGCTTCGGGTCGACATTGCGCGGCGTAATGTCGGCGCGGGTTTCGAAAGCTTCGTCAATGATGGGTTGAAGTTCATGCATTATTATTGGTCCTTAATGTTGGTCGCCCAGGGTGGCGCACAGTTTGCAGATTCGCTCTGCCGCCGCCATGCACTCTGCAAGCGGCGCGACCAGGGCGATGCGGATGAACCCGCTGCCCGGGTTGAGTCCGCCGGACTCCCTGGCGAGGTAGCTTCCAGGCAGAACCAGCACATTATAATCTCGATAGAGCAGACGAGCGAATTCAGTATCATCGATCGGAGTTCTTGCCCAGAGATAGAAGCCTGCGTCGGGCATGTCTGTCTGCAGGGCATTTCTCAACAGGGGGATGACGGCGTCGAACTTTTCCCGGTACAGTCTCCGGTTCTGCTGCACATGTGCCTCGTCCTGCCATGCGGCGATGCTTGCCGATTGCACGGCAGGGCTCATGGCGCAGCCGTGATAGGTGCGATAGAGCAGGAATTTCTGCAAGATGGCAGCGTCCCCCGCAACGAATCCGGAGCGCATTCCGGGAACGTTGGAGCGTTTGGATAGGCTGCTGAATACGACGAGATTCCTGAAATCGCTTCGTCCCAGCTTCCTTGCCGCTTCCAGGGCCCCAAGCGGGGGATGCGCCTCGTCGAAGTAGATTTCGGAATAGCATTCGTCGGATGCAATGATGAAGCCGTATCGGTCCGAGAGCGCGAAAACCGCCGCCCATTCGTCGATGGACAGGATGCGGCCGGTCGGGTTGCCGGGCGAGCAAAGATAAAGCAGTTGGGTATTGGCCCAGGTTGATTCGGAAAGCTGCGAAAAATCAAGCGCGAAGCGATTTTCGGGCAGGGTGTTGAGAAAATGCGGGGTTGCGCCCGCCAGCAGGGCTGCGCCTTCGTAAATCTGATAGAAGGGGTTCGGGCAGACTATCGCGGCAGGCTTGTTCGGGTCGACGACGGCCTGGGCAAACGCAAACAGGGCTTCCCGGCTGCCGTTGACAGGCAGAATCTGGGTTCTTGCATCCAGCGCCGCATCGTAGCGCCTTTGCAGCCACTTTGCGATAGATTCCCTCAGCGCATCGCTGCCCTGGGTTGTGGGATAATGGGAAAGGCCGCCGAGATTCCGGGCAAGGGCATCGCAGATGAACTGGGGCGTTTCGTGCTTCGGTTCCCCGATGGAAAGCTTGATCGGGGAATAATCCGGACTGGGTTCGGCCCCCTGGCAAAGCGAAGCCAGGCGCTGAAAGGGGTAGGGTTGCAATCGCTCTAGATCGGGATTCATGCAGGCCTGCGCTCGAAATTCTTGATTATAATGTTTCAGGGCATGTTATCCAAACAAATTCCTGCAATTTCCCTGCTTGCCGGGGCCACGGTATGGGGACTTTTCTGGTATCCCTACCGTGTTCTCGCAATGCTCGGGATGTCCGGCTGGATTTCGCTCACCCTGAGCTATGGCGCGGCGCTCGTTTTCGGGTGGGCCTTTTTCCGACGCACCATTCTGTCGTCGGGGTTTTCCTGGATGCTGGTGTGGATAGGCCTCTCTGCCGGGCTGTGCAATATCGGTTATGTGCTGGCGATGCTCAGTGGCGAGGTGATGCGGGTTCTGCTCCTGTTCTATCTTGCCCCTTTCTGGACCGTCCTGCTGGCCAGGCTTCTGCTGAGAGAACGCCTCACCGCAAGAGGATTTCTGGTGATTTTATGCTCACTGGCTGGCGCAATGGTGATGCTCTGGAGCCCCGGGGGCGGCGGCATTTTTCCGAAGAACCATGCCGAATGGCTGGGGCTCGGTGCAGGATTTCTGTTCGCCTTGTCCAATGTCCTGGCAAAGCTCGGCCAGGATTGCAGCATCGAGGCAAGGTCGGCCAGTGTGTCGGCGGGCGTGGTGGTCGCAGGACTGGTATTCGAGCTTTTTCAGCCGTCCGGCTGGCCGAGGTTTTCCCCTGATGCGCTGGTACTCCTTTCGATCATGGGCATGGTCATTCTTGCAGTCAACATGGCGATGCAATACGGCCTGACCCATACCCCTGCGAATCGCGCCATCGTCATCCTGCTTTTCGAACTGGTCGTCGCAGCGGCTTCTTCCTACTTCCTGGCCGGGGAAGCCATGCGCTTCCAGGAATGGGTAGGAGGTGCAATGATCGTTGTGGCCAGTCTTCTTTCGGGAAAAATGAAAGCGGGCTAGCGCGTATTGGATTGCGCTTCGAACTGGCTGAGTGCGATCAGGGGCCTGGGTTTCCAGCCCTTCTTGCTGTGCTCTGCCACGACGTTTGTGAAAATGCCGCCACGGACGTAGAATTTTGCAGTCAAACGCATGAACCTGGGGCGGGTTGCCGCAAGCAGATCGTTCAGAATCTGGTTGGTGACTGCTTCATGGAAAGCACCCTTGTTGCGGTATGAGACGATATATAATTTGAGGCTTTTGAGTTCGACACAGAGTTCGTCGGGGATATAATCCAGATAGAGTGTCGCAAAATCGGGTTGCGAGGTTTTCGGACAGAGGCAGGTAAATTCGGGAATCTCCATGTGGATGTGGTAATCGCGCTCCGGATTCGGATTGGGGAAGGTTTCGAGAATCATGCTGATGCCTTTCGATTAAGCTGAATAACCGCATTATAACGTTTTACCTTATGGATTAAATTGCGACTTTCTCAGATCAAGCTGGCAGGCTTCAAGTCCTTCGTCGATCCGACCCCTATCCACACGCCCGGGCAGATCGTCGGCATCGTCGGCCCCAACGGCTGCGGAAAATCCAACATCATCGATGCATTGCGCTGGGTTCTGGGCGAATCCAGGGCTTCCGCGCTGCGCGGAAAGTCCATGCAGGACGTTATTTTCAACGGCTCCGGAAACAGAAAACCGGTTGCGCGCGCAAGCGTGGAGCTGGTTTTCGACAACAGCCAGGGCAGGGTCGCCGGACAATGGTCGGACTATGCGGAAATTGCCGTGAAGCGCGTCCTGCAGCGCGATTCGGAATCGAGCTATTTCATCAACAACCTGCGCGTCAGGCGCAAAGATGTCTCGGATGTTTTCCTGGGTACCGGGCTGGGAGGGCAGGCCTACGCCATCATCGAACAGGGCATGATTTCGAGAATCATTGAAGCCGATCCGGAAGATTTGAAAATTTTTCTCGAAGAAGCGGCGGGAATTTCAAAGTATCGGGAAAGGCGGCGCGAAACCGAGCTTCGCCTTTCCGCAACCCGGGGGAACCTGCAGAGAGTCGAGGATATCACCAGGGAACTTGGCGAGCGCATCGAGCACCTGGAAGATCAGGCGCGTGTGGCGAAAATTTACCATGAATTGCAGGCGTCTCTGAAAACGACCCAGAACCTGCTGTGGTTGAAGCGGAAAACCAAGGCGCGGGAGCTTCGTCGAAAGCTCGTCGAGGAGGCATCCGCGCTGGAGACTGCCATGGAAGCTGAAACTGCGCATCTCAGGCGTCTTGAAAACCAGTTGGTCCGGACTCGCGACGAGCATGACTCGACGTCGCAGAGGCTTCAGGATGTGCAGGGCGCAATGTATCAGGCCAATGCCGAGGTCTCCAGGCTACAGCAGCAGATCGACCATCTCAAAAGCAATCGATTGAAGACTGAAGCGCGGATCGAGTCGGGAAAAAGGGAACTCGATGCGCTCGAATTGCAGTATGCCGAAGCCCTGGACAACAGGCGGCAATGGCAGCATGAGGCCGCAGAGGCAAGGCGGCATTGCGAGGATTGCCTGCTTGAAGTGGAAAAGCTGAAGACGGCATGCTCGGATACCCACGAGCAGTTGAAGGGGGCGGAAGGGCTTTTCGAGGAAGCGAGACTTGCACTTGCGGCTGGCGAGCATCAGGAGAAAATCGAGCAGGCGCATTGGGGGCATTGCGAAAGCACCCTGGATCAGCTTGTTAGAAAGCGAGGAAAGCTGGATGAAGCGAAGCGCCTTCTTCCCGGGCTGGAAGAAACAAGGCTGGCCATGCTCGAAGCGGATCTGGCAGGTATGGAATCGAGAATAGCGCTTGAAGCGGGCGCATCCAGCGAAATCGCGCAGCGCCTCGAAACCGCTCAGGCCGCGAGGCAGGTCGCATTGGCGCAATTGCAGGCATGCGAAAGTAGGACCGCCGAAATCCGCGCTCGCCTTGCTGCACTTCGCGAAATCCAGGAAGGGCTTGAAAAAGGCTCCGATCTTGGCGCATGGCTTGCCGAAAACGGGATCGATCGTCAGCCCCGTCTTTGGTCGAAGATCGGAATTTCAGCGGGATGGGAAAATGCGCTGGAATCCGTGCTGCGCGAACGCGTCAATGCCATTCTCACAGAGCCTTGCCGGAGTGGAACTCCGCCAGGGGAGGCGGTTTTCGTGCAAAACGGGACGCTTTCTCCCGAGTTTTCCGGGAATCCGTCGCTTGTTCCCCTGCTGGGGTTGATTAGCCTGCGCGAACAGGCAGTCGGCGGTGCGCTTTGTGACTGGCTTTCTTCCACCTACATCGCGCAGGATATGGAACAGGCAATCGCATTGCGCCCGATGCTCAAGGCTTACGAATTGCTGGTGACGCCGCAAGGGCATATCGTCACAAGACACAGCATTCATTATTACGGCACCGATTCCGGCGTTCAAGGGGTGCTCGTTCGGCAACGGGAAATCGAACGCCTGCTTTCCGCGGAAAACGATGCAGCCATACTGCTCGAAGCATCGAGAAAACTTCTCCAGACTCGCGAGGAGGAAGCAGTCGGGCTGGAGTCGGCATTGAAGGAGAAGTCGATCTTGCTCTCTCTGCTGGAGAAGGAGAGGCATGATCTGCAACTGCAGCGCATCAGCGTTTCCGAGGCGAACGAGCGGATTCGCGATCAGTCGGTGCGCATCGCTGCGGAAATGGGCGAAATCGAAGGTCAGTTGACGGTCGAATCGGAGAAGAAGCTCGAGATCGTAAGAAAAATCGAGGCGCTGCGAGAAGAAATTGCCCTATTTCGCGAGCGCCAGAATCAAGCCAGGCAGGAGCTCGATCAAATGAGAAGCCTGTTCGATGAAAAGAACAGGCTGGTGCAGCAGGCGGTCGGAAAAAACCGTGAAGCGGAATTCCATGAAAAATCCTGCAGCGTCAAACTCGATGAGCTGGAGCGCAGGATTGAACTGCTGTCGCGGAACATGGCGCAGGGGCGGGCGGCGCTGGATGCGCTTCGCGAGGAAATTTCGGTGCAGGATCCCGCATCTCTCGACATCCTGTTGCAGCAGGCACTCGTCACTCGGCAGGAGAGAGAGGACGCGCTCCTTGCCGTGCGCAAGGCGAGCGAGGAACTCTCTTCCAGGCTGAAAGAACTCGACCGACAGCGGCAGGGATCCGAACTGAAACTCGGCCCGTTGCGGGAGAGGATCGGCGATATCCGCCTCAGGGAACAGGAAGCCAGAATCAGCGAAGAGCAGTTTGATGCGTCCTTGAAAGCTGCCGGAGCGATGGAAGAAGAGCTTGTCGGAATGCTCGAAAAGGCACCGGATAGCGCACGGCTTGAGGCCGAAATTTCGAAATTGAACGGCAGGATCGAAAGCCTTGGGGCGGTCAATTTGGCCGCTTTCGAGGAATTGCAGGCTGCGCAGGAAAGAAAGGGCTATATCGACACCCAGGTTCAGGATCTGAGCGAAGCGGTCGAGACGCTGGAGAGCGCCATTCGCCGGATAGACCGCGAAACCAGGGAGCGCCTGATGGCGACTTTCGATGAGGTCAACAGGAACTTCGGCGAGCTCTTTTGCCAGTTGTTCGGAGGAGGACAGGCAAGGCTGGTTTTGACCGGGGATCAGATCATCGACAGCGGGATGGAAATTGAGGCGCAGCCGCCAGGCAAGAAAAATGCTTCGATACGCCTTCTCTCCGGCGGGGAAAAGGCGCTGACGGCGATTTCTCTGGTATTTTCCCTGTTCAAGCTCAATCCGGCGCCATTCTGCCTGCTGGATGAAGTGGATGCTCCCCTTGACGACAGCAATACCGGTCGATTTTGTGATATGGTCAGGAAAATGGCGGAACATACCCAGTTCTTGTTCATCAGCCATAACAAAATCACCATGGAAATGGCGCATCAGCTCATCGGCGTGACCATGCAGGAACAGGGCGTTTCGCGCATCGTGGCTGTGGATGTCGGGGCTGCTTCGAGAAAGACGGCGGTATAATGACAAAAAATTGCTGGCGGGGCCGGCGTTCATGAGGTGGATATGAGCAAATTGCAAGTCGCTTTGATCCTGATCGGCGCGCTGTTCGTGGTCGGGATGGTTCTGTTCAACTGGTGGCAGCAGAGAAGTCATCGGCGTAGAACCGAATCGCTGTTTGAGTCCAAACATGACGACGTGCTGCTGGACGATTTCAAGCCCGTTTCTATTGAGGGCGGAAGAGTCGAGCACAAACTTGTCGATATCGGCGACGAAGACCCTTTGGAAGAGTCCGTCCTCATCGATGACTTCGCTGAAGAGATCGAGTCTGGACCAGCAGCATCTCCGCTGCATTTCGCAGATGCGGAAATCGACTACATTGCCGAAATTCAGACAAACGTCGCGATCGGCGCCGAAGAGATGGCCGAGGTATTTCGCAGGAAGTATGACTTCGGGAAACGCGTAGGCGTCTACGGCCTGAATATCGACAGCGGCTGCTGGGAGGAACCCCATGCCAGGCCGAAGTACAGGAATTTCAAGATCAGCCTCCAGTTGGTGGATCGTTCCGGCGTGATCAGCCTGGCGAAGCTGTCCGAATTCCGGGACATGATCGTCGGGGTGGCTGCGCATCTTGGCGCAACGGAGCATTGCCCGGAAATCAATGAAGCTCATTCCAGGGCGATCCTGCTCGACAAGTTTTGTGCCGAGGTCGACATGCTGATCGGCATCAATGTGATGAGCCGAGGGGAGGAGACTTTCGCGGGGACGAAAATCCGCGGGCTCGCCGAAGCTGCCGGTTTCAGGCTCGAGTCGGATGGCACTTTCAAGTATTTCGACGAGCATGGTGCTCATCTTTTTTCACTATGCAATCATGAGCCTGCAGTGTTTCTTCCGGATGGCATCAGGCATCTTAGCACGCATGGCATCACTTTCCTGCTGGATGTGCCTCGTGTGGCCCAAGGCAGACAGGCCTTCGACCAGATGATCACGCTTGCCAAAAGTTTTTCCGCCACGCTGGGGGGAGTGCTGGTGGATGACAAGCGGCTGATGTTGAACGATACGGGATTCGACAAGATCAGAAGGCTGCTCCAGGAAATCAAGCTGAAGATGGAAAGCAGGCAGATCGCTCCGGGCGGCGAACGCGCCTCGAGACTCTTTTCCTGATGATGCAGGACAATGCGATCCGCGACAGGCTGAATGCCCTTCGCGATGAAATCGATTTGCACAATTATCGCTATTATGTGCTCGACGCGCCGAGCATCCCGGATGCGGAATACGACCGTCTGTTCCGCGAGCTCCAGCAGCTCGAAGCCAAATACCCTGAATACGCCACCCCCGATTCGCCCACGCAACGCGTCGGCGGCAGGGTGCTCGATGCTTTCGATCCGGTGCGCCACGCCGTGCCCATGCTTTCCATCCGCACCGAAACCGATATCGGCGATTCAGGCGCGATCGCTTTCGATGCACGGATACGACGCGAACTGGGTCAGCCCGATGACCAGATCGAGTATGCCTGCGAGCTGAAATTCGACGGTCTGGCGATCAATCTTCGCTACGAGCACGGCGTGCTGGTGCAGGCTGCCACCCGGGGTGACGGCGAGACCGGAGAGGATGTGACGCAGAACGTGCGCACCATTCATGCCATCCCGCTGCACCTCAAGGACTGTTTTTCTGAAGTCCTGGAGGTGCGCGGAGAGGTGTACATGGCGCGCAGCGATTTCGAGCGCTACAACGAAAAGCAGCGCGCGCTGGGTTTGCCCACTCTGGTGAACCCGCGCAACGGCGCGGCTGGCAGCATCCGCCAACTGGATCCTGGGATTGCTGCAAGGCGGCCGCTTTCGTTTTTTGCCTATGGCTTGGGCGAGGTGAGCGGGTGGGAGTTGCCTGCGACGCACAGCGCGGTTCTGGATGCGCTGGCAAAATTGGGGTTGCCTGTCAGCGAAGAGCGCGCGGTGGTGCAGGGCGCACGGGGACTGGTGGCATTTTATCGCCGCATTGCGGAAAAGCGCGACAGCTTGCCTTTCGATATCGATGGCGTGGTGTACAAGGTCAACAGCCTCGCCCTGCAGTCGCAGCTGGGCTTCGTGACGCGCGAACCGCGCTGGGCAGTGGCGCACAAGTACCCGGCGGAAGAGCAGATGACAAGGCTCAACGGCATAGAGGTGCAGGTCGGGCGCACCGGCAAGCTTACCCCGGTCGCGAAACTGGAGCCGGTATTCGTCGGTGGCACCACAGTCAGCAATGCCACGCTGCACAATCTGTTCGAGTTGCGCCGCAAGAAAGTACGCATCGGCGACACGGTCATCGTGCGGCGTGCGGGCGACGTGATTCCCGAGGTGGTGGGGCGCGTGCCGGATACCTTTGCAGGTTACAGGCATAACTTCTTCATGCCCAGGCAATGTCCCGTCTGCGGCAGCAAGGTGGTGCGGGAAAAAGGCAGCATCGAGCACCGCTGCACCGGCGGGCTGTTTTGCGCAGCACAGCGCAAGCAGGCATTGCTCCATTTTGCCGGACGCCGCGCCATGGACATAGACGGGCTTGGAGACAAGCTGGTCGAGCAGTTGGTCGAAAAAGGGATGGTGCATACGGCGGCGGATCTTTACCGCTTGGATCTGGCGGGATTGGCGGGGCTGGATCGGATGGGCGAGAAGTCGGCCCGCAACCTGTTGGAAGCGATAGAAGCGAGCAAGGACCGGACATTGTCCAGATTCATCTATGCGCTCGGCATTCGTCATGTGGGTGAAAGCACTGCAAATGAACTGGCGCGCCATTTCAGGTCCATGGAAAATCTGAAAGCGGCCAGTTTCGATGACCTGACCGGAGTGCCGGATATCGGCCCCGTGGTTGCGCAGAGTATAATCGACTTCCTGGGCGAGCCTCACAATGATCTGGTGATCAATGAGTTGCTCAAGAGCGGCATCAGGCTGAAAGCCAGGGAACTCAGAAAGGATTCGGGGGCCGGTATCTCCGGCAAAACTTTCGTGCTGACCGGAACGCTGCTTTCCTGCACACGGGAAGAGGCAAAGGAAAAGATCGAATCTCTGGGGGGGAAAGTGGTGGGCAGCGTATCCGCAAAAACGGATTATGTGGTGGCAGGGGAAAACCCTGGCAGCAAATACGAGAAGGCATTGGTGCTGGGAATCAAAATACTGGGCGAGGCCGATTTTGTGGAACTCATTTCGCAAGTCAATCTGGAGTTAAAATGAAAAAAATCACCAAAGCGGTATTTCCGGTTGCCGGGATGGGGACACGGTTTCTGCCTGCGACGAAGGCGAGCCCCAAGGAAATGCTGCCGATCGTGGACAAGCCGCTGATCCAGTATGCGGTGG